>CAUCUN010000015.1:0-60390 GCA_958445985.1 uncultured Collinsella sp.
ACTTGCAGCGACGGACCTCAGGACGCTCTTACACCACGTCTGCGCGCGCCACCAAGCTATTAAACAAATGTGGAATATCCTGGCATCAATCTGACGTTATAGAGCGTGAAAACAGCTTGCAGAGCCAAAAACTCCTGCTACTAAATTGGTAACAGTACTCATATTTGCTATTTTTTGGCCACGGCGCCCTAAGACGGGTGTGTTGGGGCTTTCCATAGGGGAGCGACGGGCTCAATCAGAGCACGTGCGGCCCGTCCTGACCTGCGAAATCTGTACTCGCGATGCGAATGACGCCCCTAACCTTAAACTTTAGCTTGAACTTAGTTATAATGCGCTTCGTTCCTACCAGGCTGTGGTTGCGGACGGACGAAATGCCCGTCCTAGTCCAAGACAGACGCGGTCAAAGGGATCCACGTAAGCGACCGCGTGCGCGCGGCGCGATCATGGCGCGTCCTAGATGTAAGCCGCACCGTCCGTTCTACTTTCTTTGGGGCAATACCGCCTCGCGGGCGAGCGGGTCAGTCGTGAAGGTGGCTGCGGCCTCCCGAGCAAACACCCCGGTGCGCAAGTGTGGGGTCAAATACCAGGTCAGCTGGTGGGAACAACCTGATATTCCGCGCAACGCACGGATCGTATACGACACAGAAGGCAGGGTAGTGGACATGGTGAGGGGCAGCTTGATGCACGCGGCTCGGTTAGGTGCTGGGACCGCAGCGGTCATCGCCGTTTTGGGCCTGAGCGGATGCGCGTTCAACCCGCTGTCTACGTTCACGACTCCCACGATCGACCAGATCGAGTACGAGACCGTCACGCCGGCGGTGTCGGACGACGCCCTGGTCACTCCCGGAACCCTGACGGTCGCCCTCGATACTTCCGATGCGCCGCAGGCCATGCAGGACGCCGACGGCGAGCTCACGGGGTATGCGGTTGACGCCGCCCGCGCCCTCGCAAGCCGCATGGGCCTTAAGGTCGCCTTTGTCGATGCGTCCTCGGCAGGTTCCGCGCTCGGCGACAAAAAGGCCGATATCTTTATCGGCGAGATTAACTCCACGGACGGGGACATTAGCTCGCTCGGCACCTGCCTGTACGATGCCACTTCCGTGTTCGGTAAAACTAGCGATGGTGGGTCGCTAAGCGTTTCCACCGATACCCTTAACACGTCCACCCTGGGCGTTCAGGCGTCCTCGGCCTCGCAGGAGGCGCTTGCTAAGCAGAGCATCACCGCCAACCAAAAGACCTACTCCAACATCAACGAGTGCTTTGAGGCGCTCGAGTCCGGCGAGGTCGACTATGTAATCTGCGACTCCACGGCCGGCGGCTACCTTGCACGCCTGATGAGCGAGGTCTCCTATGTCGGTGCGCTCGAGGCGCCCTCGACGCTTGGTGTTGCGGGCGCCTCGTCCAATGACGAACTGTGCCGTGCCGTGAGCGATGCCCTCGACGGTATTACGGCCGACGGCACGCTCGAGGCGGTCCACTCTGTCTGGTATGGCACGATGCCCTACGACCTCACCACTAAGACGGTTTCGGGCGCTAGCGTGCAGCCGGGTGACTCTGAGTCCAGTGAGACCATGTCCTCCGGCAGCGAGTCCTCCGATTCCAACAATGAGACCGCATCCTCCGAGGACAACTCGTCCAGCCAGGAAGGCACCATCACCGACGACGACATTAACAAACTCAATAGCTAGTTATTGCTAGGGGTGGTGTCTCCTATACGTTGGAAAGGACACCTCTTCACGGTTTCAACACGCACTGCCGGGCTTCCCCGATGGGGGAGCCCGGCTTTTTCATCCCAATAAAACTAGCAGGTCAAAGCCAATTTTCGGGACCAAATACAAAGCCGCCGGCCCCCTCCTATAGCGCACTTTGCCACAGAAAAGTGCGAGACTTCGGTATGCGGTATCAAGCAATCGTTATTCGGGTCTTTAGGAATCCGCGTGATTAAATGCACGGCAATGGGTACATAGCCAGTACAGTAAGTCCCCGAGGCAGATTGGAGCCACGTATGGATATCAAGGTTTCTGGACGCAAGACGACGGTAACCGATGCTCTGCGTGCGCATGTGGATGAGAAGATCGGCGAGGCGCTCAAGGTTTTCGATATCGAGCCCATGACGGTCGACGTTGTACTTCGCTATGAGAAGAACCCCTCGAACCCCAACCCGGCAATCGTCGAGGTTACGGTTCGTGCCCGCGGTTCGGTGATTCGCGTTGCCGAGCACGGTGCAGATATGTACGCCGCCATCGACCTCTCCGCCGATAAGGTCACCCGCCAGCTGCGCAAGTTCAAGACCAAGGTCGTGGACAACCGCCAGGGCGGTGCCAGCGCCGCGGATGTCGCACCGGTCGAGCGCGTTGAGGATCTGGCCGACCTGCTGCTGCCCGAGGAAGAGGACGACCTGCTCGTCCGCGAGAAGGTTATCGACGTCACCCCGATGACTGAGGAGCAGGCGCTGGTGCAGACAGATCTGCTGGGCCACGACTTCTACGTGTTCGAGAACGCGACGACTGGCCTCATCAATGTGGTGTATCACCGTAAGAATGGTGGATATGGCATCATCAAGCCCCGAATCGAAACACTTGACGAGTAAAATACGTTAACTTGCATGAGTTAACGGTTGGCGGCCATCCCATGCGGGTGGCCGCCTTTTTTACGTAAGGAGTCGCTTTGATGGACAAAGCTGCATCCGCCGGTCATTCGGACCGTTGCCGCATCGTCGTCGATACCTGCTGCGACTTTAGCCCCGAGGTCGCCGCGAACCTCGATGTCGATATCCTGGGTTTCCCCTTCATTATCGATGGCGAGGAGCGCACGGATGACATCTGGTCGAGCATCACACCCAAGGAGTTCTACGACCGCATGCGCGCCGGCGCTCGCGTGTCTACCTCCGCCGTGTCACTCGGTCGCTATATCGAGTTCTTTACCGAGTGCGCCAAAGAGGGTACGCCCACGGTCTACCTGTGCTTTACCTCGGCGCTGTCGTCGAGCTACAACTCCGCGTGCCAGGCGGCAGATGCCGTGCGCGCCGAGTATCCCAACTTCGAGCTCTACGTGGTCGACAACGCTCTGCCCTGCGCGACCGGCGCGCTTTTGGCGCTCGAGGCCGTGCGCCAGCGTTCGGCGGGACTGACCGCCAAGCAGCTGGTCGATTGGGCAAACGAGGCAAAGACTTATGTCCACGGCTACTTTACGCTCGAGAGCTTCGACGCACTGGCCGCCGGCGGTCGCATTCCGCCCGCGGCGGCACAGCTCACGGCAAAGCTCGACGTCAAGCCCGAGCTCTCCTACGACTTGGCCGGCTCGCTGTCGCTGATCGGCGTCAACCGCGGCCGCAAGAAGGCACTCAAGTCCATCCTCAAGTCGTTCCGCGAGAACTACGTGCCCGATCGCACCATGCCCATCGCCATCATGACGGCCGATGCCGAGAAGGACGGCGACTGGCTCGAAACCGCCATCCGCAAGGAGGAGGGCTGCGCCGACGTCACGATCATTCGCAGCTCCGTGGGTCCCACCATCGGCTCGCACGTGGGCCCCGGCATGGTGGCCTGCGCGTTTTGGGGCAAGAACCGCGCCGACAAGGCGTCGCTTTCCGACCGCATCGCCCGCCGCGTGCGCGGCCAGTAGGCAAGTAATGCGGCCGTAATTGATCCCAACTCACAGCCCAAACGCTGGCACCGAGTATTCAACCTGGTAATTACACCCAACCCAAAAGGAAAGGTTTCATGGCAAACAAGCTCTCTGTCGCATTTATCGGCACCGGAATCATGGGTGCCCCCATCGCCGGCCACATTCTGGACGCTGGCTATCCCGTCACGGTCAACAACCGCACCAAGTCCAAGGCTGCAGCGCTCGTTGAGCGCGGTGCCGTCTGGGCCGATACGCCGGCAGATGCCGCGGCGAACGCCGACGTCGTCTTTACCATGGTGGGCTATCCCTCCGAGGTCGAGGAGCTCTACCTGGCGGGCGACGGTCTGCTCGCGTGTACTAAGCCCGGCGCGGTCCTGATCGACCTCACCACGAGCTCGCCTGAGCTGGCGCGCGACATTGCCGAGGCCGCCCAGGTTTCCGGTCGCATGGCGTTTGACTGCCCCGTCACCGGCGGCGAGTCGGGTGCTATCGCTGGCACGCTTACGGCTATCGTGGGCGCTACCGAGAACGACATCGCCCCGGTCCGCGACATCCTTTCCACCTTTGCGGCAACCATCTGCTGCTTTGACGGCGCCGGCAAGGGCCAGGCTGCCAAGCTCGCCAACCAGGTGTCGCTGGGCGCCTGCATGGTCGGTATGGCAGACGCCATGGCATTTGCCGAGCTGAGCGGCCTCGATCTGGAAAAGACCCGTCAGATGATCCTGGGCGGCACCGGCAAGTCCGGTGCTATGGAGAGCCTGGCGCCCAAGGCGCTCGACGGCGATTACAAGCCCGGCTTTATGGTCGAGCACTTCATCAAGGACCTGCGCTTGGCGCTCGCCTATGCCGACGATCGCGAGCTTGCGCTGCCCGGCGCCGACGTGGCCTTTACACTCTACGACATGCTCGACGCCATCGGTGGCGCCAAGCTGGGTACCCAGGCCATCACGGTACTCTATAAGGAGGAGGCCGACGCCATTGCCGCCGGTCTGGACTGGTCGCAGTATCATCCCGAGGAGCACGGTGCTCACGAGGAAGGCTGCGGTTGCGGCGAGCACGGCGACGACCACGAGTGCGGTTGCGGCCACCACCATGGCGAGGATCACGAGTGCTGCGGCGGCCACGGCCATGACGACGGCCACGAGTGCTGCTGCGGCCACCATCACGGGGAGTAGCGCCCATGAGCTGGACGTTCGTGGTGCTCGCGCTGGTGCTCTTTCTCTTTGCGATTTACATCGGCTTTTTGTGCGGCCAGTGGGCGTGCGAAAAGCGCGTCATCACCAAGCGCGACTACTGGATCGCCAATTTTGCAGGTGCGGCGGCAGTCGTCCTGCTAACCTGGGTGTTTTCGCTGTTCCCGCTGGTGCAGTTTGCGCCGATCGGCTGGCTCGGCGGCTTTATCGCCGGCCTTAAGATGAGCTTTGGCGAGTCCGTCGGCCCGTGGCGCAAGCACGACGAGGTCTTTAACGTCAACAAGGCACACCGCGCCGCCGCCGATGCGGGCGACGCCGAGGAGCGCCGCCGCGCGCGTCACAATGGTGCAGCCGACCGACAGCTCATCTCGGTCACCGATGACAGCAAGGGTGCTGGCAAGCACGCTAAGAAATAGTAAGAAGAGGTAACTATGGCAGAAAACAAGGAAGAACAGCTCACCGATGAGGAGCTGGCACAGCTTCAGCTGGCAGAGGAGAACGAGAACGCCGTCGACCGTCTGGTCAAGGAGCTCGGCTGCCCCACGCGCCGCATCCGTCAGTTTGCCGCCCGCGTGCTGCACCTGCTTGCCGAGCGCGATCCGCAGCGCGTCGTGCCCTGCGTACCCGCGCTGATCGAGGCACTCGACCGCCCCGAGGCTCAGACCCGCTGGGAGGCTCTCGATGCCTTAGCGGCGCTCGCCACCACCTGCCCCGAGCAGCTGGGCGATGCCTTTGAGGGCGCCGAGACCGCGCTGTTCGACGAGATTTCCTCCACGCTGCGCTATGCCGCCTTCCGCCTGCTGTGCGTGTGGGGCGCCACGAGCGTCGAGCGTTCGCGCGAGGCTTGGCCGATCCTGGACGAGGCCATCCAGTGCTACCACGGCGACCTTGAGTATCGCGATATGCTCGGTTGCTTGTACGAGTTTGGCCAGGGCGAGATCGACGCCGAGGTCGCCGAGAAGCTCGCGCTGCGCCTTAAGTTCGACGCCGAGAACGGCAAGGGCAGCTATCTCAAGGCCCGTTCGAGCGAGATTTGCGAAATGCTTGTTAAACGTTTTGGCCTGGATCTCTCCAAAAAGAAGAAGCGTGCTAGCGTTAAAAAATCCGAGGCCGCCGAAGACGAGGAGTAACAGATTATGGCGCACGATGTAGTCCTGATTCCCGGTGACGGTATCGGTCCCGAGATTACGCAGGCCATGCGCCGCGTGGTCGAGGCCACCGGTGTCCAGATCAACTGGAACGTCCAGGAGGCCGGCGCCGGCGTCATGGACGAGTTTGGCACGCCGCTGCCCCAGCATGTGCTCGATGCGGTCGCCGAGACCAAGGTTGCCATCAAGGGCCCCATCACCACGCCGGTCGGCACGGGTTTCCGCAGCGTTAACGTCGCCCTGCGCAAGCATTTCGACCTGTACGCCTGCGTGCGCCCCTGCCTGTCGCAGCCGGGCGACGGCTCGCGCTTCCGCGACGTCGACCTGGTCATCGTGCGCGAGAACACCGAGGATCTCTACGCCGGCATCGAGTTCGATGAGGGCGCTGCCGAGGTTGAGGAGCTCTCGCAGCTTGTCGAGCGCTCGGGTCAGAAGACCTTCGCCGCTGATTCCGCCATTTCAATCAAGCCGATCTCCATCGCCAAGAGCCGCCGCATTGTGGAGTATGCCTTTGAGTATGCCCGCCGCTGCGGCCGCAAAAAGGTGACGGCCGTGCATAAGGCCAACATCATGAAGGCGACCGACGGCCTGTTCCTGCGCGTGGCGCGCGAGGTGGCCGCCAACTATCCCGATATCGAGTTCAACGACAAGATTGTCGACGCCACCTGCATGGGCCTGGTCCAGAACCCCAACGACTTCGATGTCCTGGTGCTGCCCAACCTGTACGGCGACATCGTGAGCGACCTGTGCGCCGGCCTAGTGGGCGGTCTGGGTATGGCTCCTGGCTCCAACATCGGTGCCGACTGCGCAATCTTTGAGGCAACGCACGGCTCCGCGCCCGATATCGCTGGCCAGGATATCGCTAACCCCACGGCCGAGATTCTGTCTGCGGCTATGATGCTCGATCACCTGGGCGAGAACGACGCGGCCAATCGCATTCGCGCCGCCGTTTCTGCCACGCTCGACGAGGGTGAGCAGGTTACCGGCGACGTTCGTCGTGCCCAGACCGGCTCCGTTGAGGGTGCTGTGGGCACGCAGGCCTTTGCCGATGCCGTTATCGCGCACCTGGCCTAAGGTATGCACGCTGCAAACGCCTAAATAGTACTTAAGTGTTTGCGTATAACCTGAGAATCAATACGCCCGGCGCTCTGTCGGGCGTATTCTATTGCGGACTATGTTTCCTAACAAGGAGTAACTGATATGGGTCTGATTCAAAAGAAGGACGAGAAGGACGAGATCGACGGCATCCAGATCATCGAGCGCGGCGAAGGCCCCGACGGTGACGAGGACGAGAAGATCGATCTGGTCGCCGGTACGTCTGCCGAGCACATTGCTGCCGGTACGACGGCCGAGGAGGAGGACGCCCGCCTGGAGGCTCAGATTGCCGCGGATGCCGCTGACGAGAACCTGATGCCCGAGGAGCAAGACGAGGACGACGACTCCGACGAAGACGACCATGCATCCAAGCACAAGAAGACGATGATTGCCGCCTTCGTGGTTGCAATCGTGATCGCTGCCGTGGCCGGCTTCTTTATCGGCAACGGCGGTTTTGGCGGCAAGGGTGTCGGCTCGGCGACCCTCACCGAGGACCAGCTCGATTCGACCGTGGCAAGCTACAGCTACAACGGCAAGAAGAGCGACATCACCGCGCGCGAGGCCATCGAGAGCCAGTACAGCCTCGACACCGTCAAGGATAGCGATGGCAACTACACCGCTCCGTCTGCCGACGTTATCCTGTCCTACGTGCGCAACAAGATCCTGCTCGATGCTGCCGAGGACGAGGGCATTACCGTCTCTTCCAAGGAGATGAAGAAGTACGCCGAGGATTCCATCGGCACCTCCGACTACAAGACCATGGCCACGCAGTACGGCGTGTCCAAGGATCAGGCCAAGCAGATTGTCCGTCAGTCCGCGACGCTGCAGAAGCTCTACAAGAAGAAGGTCGGCGACAGCTCCGCAAGCATGCCGACCGCCCCGACCGAGCCTGCTGACGGCAACGAGGAGACCGCGAGCAAGGACTACGCTGACTACATCATCAACCTTGCCGGTGACGAGTGGGATAGCGAGAAGGGCACCTGGAAGGATGCCGACAGCACCTATGCCAAGGCCTTCGCCGACGATGCCTTTACGGCCGATAGCGCTACCTATAAGCAAGCCATGACCGCCTATTACACTGCTTATCAGCAGTATTCCTCGCAGGCTTCGAGCGCCAGCTCCAAGTGGACCGAGTATGCGAACGGCCTCTACGCCAAGGCCAACATCAGCATCTACGGCCTGTTTGCGTAAGGTTTGCCTGCACTACTGCGCGCTAACCGATCTACCTGATTGAGCCCGCTAGAACGGACAACGTTCTAGCGGGCTTTTTGCGTTGAGGGCGTGATTGACGGCTTAATTATGACTATTCATCTTTAAGCCCAAAAAGGCTATCGGCTTCATCGTCGGATATATATTCCAGTACATCGCCTGGTTGGCAGTCGAGTGCCCGGCATATCGCGTCAAGAGTTGAAAAACGTATGGCAGAAACCTTGCCCGTCTTAATGCGTGACATATTGACCTGGGAGATGCCCACGCGTTCCGCAAGCTCTTTGGATGAGATCTTGCGTTCGGCGAGCATGCGGTCAAGCCGCAGAATAATCATGGATTCCCCCTAGAGCAACTCGTCATCTTGCTTTTGCAGGATATACCCGTAGCGGAAGATGCTGGCAATCAGGCAAATAATCAGGCCTGCAAAGAGCATGGAGGGCTCGAATAACTGGCCGACGAACGCATCCGTAAAGCTGCCGCCAAATCCTGAGAGTATCATTCCCGTGATTACGGCGCCAAGAAGCCTCACGGCAACGCCGCCGATAAGGAATAAATGTCCTACTCGACGAAGTGTCTGGTTACATTCAAGGTCAAAGGGCCTGCCTTCCTTTTCAATGTTGAGGAAAAGCCTGCGCACGCTTATCGCGATGGTAAGCGCGAGGCATGTCATCAAGAGGCTCCCTATGGCAGTGTGACCATCGTGTGCGACGAGCATAAGTGGGGCCTGCGCATCGGTACCGACGATAGCAAGGCACGGCCCTTCGCCGGCTTGAAGTTCTACGGATTGGAGACACGAGCCTTGGGAGAGGCCAGGCAATATGAGTAGAAGGTCAATCGCAATGACTGCGAGGAGCCCCAGAGCGAGCGCGGTGGTAATGCAGATCGTGGCCCATTTGCAGATGCGAGCGAGCTTCCTCAGTTTGGCTACCGTCTGTTCGCGGCTGATGGTTTCATTCGATATAGATGCGTTTCGATGGACCATAACCCCTCCAATCGGCGTTTTGGATGATACTTGTATCTTATCAGAATTAATGACAAACGATAAATAATTACGGATACTGAGTATGTAATGATTGAAAACGATTAGCGTGAGCTATTAGCTCATTTTGGATGCCGGAGTTTGGCGCGTGGGGGATAAGGACAAATGCCAAAATTTCCTGTGATCGCGCAAGCGCTCCATCGGGTTCCCCTAATTCATATGGGAAAACAGCTGCAAACGATTGCAAGTAACCGGTGAACGGTCGAAAACTACCGTTCACCGATAATCTCAAAACTGGTTCTAACTGGTATTAAGTCAAAAAGACCAATTCACATATCTTCACAATGACCTGCAATTTTTCTACACGCTATTTTTAGCCGCCCTACGTTGTTTAGACACAGGAAAAGATCAGATTTTTTGCCAAAGCATTTCGAAACGGTTTCAAAACCGCAGGTAGAAGTGTTAACGACCGGTAAACGGTCGATTTATCACCGTGAGCGGTGCAAAAACGTTTTACCGTATGAATCAACGAAAGCGACCTCTTCTGGGGTGATATAGTGACAACAGCACGTCACGTGGTTACTACCAGTTTAGAAACCACTGGTCTTCAAAGAACGCTTTCTAAGAAGCTTTAAGGGCGAGCGCCCGCTGGCTTCCGAAAATCATCGGACTCAGATCGTACACACCTTCGGAAGGGAAATTTGAATGGTTGGCTTTATTCTTACCGGTCATGGACAGTTCGCACCCGGTCTTGCAAGCGCTATCGCTATGGTTGCCGGCGACCAGCCTGCTTTTACCGTCGTTCCTTTTGAGGGCGACCAGGCCGCATCCTACGGTGAGGATCTCCGCGCCGCTATTACCGCCATGCGCGAGGAGTGCGATGGCGTGCTTGTCTTTACCGACCTGCTTGGCGGCACCCCGTTCAACCAGTCGATGATGATTGCCCAGGATGTCGACAACGTCGAGGTTCTGACTGGCACCAACCTTCCCATGGTTATTGAGCTTCTGTTCCTCCGCGGCAATGCCACGCTCGCCGAGCTTGGCGAGCAGGCCGTGACCGTTGGCCAGACGGGCGTCACCGCCCAGACGGTCGCATCCGTTGCCGGCTCCGAGGAAGAGGATATCTTCGGCGACGAGGACGGCATTTAATGGCCGATTTCGGAGCCAACGTCCTGAGCTCCTCGGTCGCCCTTTTAGGCCTGCTTGTCATCATGGGCTTGATTTACACCATCTGGTCGCAAATCAACATGAAGAAGAAGCAGAAGTACTTCAAGGAGCTGCACACCGAGCTCAAGCCGGGTCAGGAGGTTCTTTTCGCCGGCGGTATCTACGGAACCGTCAAAGGCTTCGAAGGCGAGAAGGTCCAGATCAAAGTCCGATCCGGAGCCGTCGTAGATGTTTCGCGTTACGCGATTCAGGAGATCAAGTAACTGTCGTCAGCAAATATCGAAAGGAAGCTGATCAACATGGCAGAACCCAACATTCTTCTTACCCGCATCGATAACCGACTGGTTCATGGTCAGGTTGCCACCCAGTGGAACTCCACTCTGGGCTCCAACCTCATCCTCGTCGCCAACGACGACGTGGCGTCCAACACCATGCGCCAGAACCTCATGAAGATGGCCGCTCCCGCCGGCGTCGCTACGCGTTTCTTCTCCCTGCAGAAGACCATCGACGTCATTGGCAAGGCGAGCCCGCGCCAGAAGATCTTCATCGTGGCCGAAACACCGGAAGACGTGCTTACGCTCGTCAAGGGCGGTGTGCCTATAAAGAAGGTAAACATCGGCAACATGCACATGTCGGAAGGAAAGCGCCAAGTCGCCACCTCCGTCGCAGTTAACGACGAGGATGTCGCTGCGTTTAAAGAGCTGCAGGAATTGGGGGTGGAGTTGGAGATCAGGCGCGTTCCGAGCACGCCTGTTGAGGACACGAGCAAGCTCTTCTCGTAATCCTCGTGATCCACGTTGTCAGGAGTGAAACCCTGACGTTCTGTACGTGATATCCAAAGTGCGTACATACATTTTGAAAGGAGGAGCAAGATGGAATACTCGATCATCCAGATCGCTCTGGTCTTCGTTGTCACGTTCATCGCGGCAATCGACCAGTTTGACTTCCTCGAGTCTCTCTATCAGCCCATCGTCACCGGCGCCGTCATCGGTCTTATCCTTGGCGACCTCAACACCGGTCTTCTCGTGGGTGGTACCTATCAGCTCATGACGATCGGCAACATGCCGATCGGAGGCGCTCAGCCGCCTAACGCCGTCATCGGCGGCATCATGGCAGCCATTCTCGCTATCGCCACGGGCCTCGAGCCCAACGCGGCAGTCGGCCTCGCCATTCCGTTCGCTCTGCTTGGCCAGCTTGGCGTTACCCTGGTCTTCACGCTTATGTCCCCGCTTATGTCCACGGCCGATAACATGGCTCACAACGCGGACACCAAGGGCATCGAGCGCCTGAACTACTTCGCCATGGCTCTGCTCGGCCTAATCTTCGCTGTCGTCGTCACCCTGTTCTTCATCGCTGGCGCTACCATCGGTCAGACCATCGCTTCTGCCATCCCGACGTGGCTGCAGACCGGTCTGTCCGCTGCAGGCGGCATGATGCGCTTCGTCGGCTTCGCCGTCCTGCTCAAGGTTATGATGAACCGCGATATGTGGGGCTTCTTCCTCATGGGCTTCGGCCTCGCGCTCATCACCGTTGCCAACGATTCGCTGGCAACCCCTGCTCTGCTCATCCTCGCTCTCATCGGCTTCGGCATCGCTTTCTGGGACTTCCAGCAGCAGACCGAGCTGAAGGGTGCAGCTGTTTCTGACGGAGGTGACTTCGAAGATGGCATCTAATGAGTATGTGATCCCGGAGCACTACGAGGATCTCACTCCTGCTCCGCAGCTCGACCAGAAGACCCTCAACAAGATGGCTTGGCGCTCCTGCTTCCTGCAGGCCTCGTTCAACTACGAGCGTATGCAGGCCGCTGGCTGGCTCTACTCCATCATCCCCGGTCTGGAGAAGATCCACACCAACAAGAACGACCTCGCGGCTTCCATGAGCCACAACCTGGAGTTCTTCAACACCCACCCGTTCCTCGTCACCTTTGTTATGGGCATCGTGCTTTCGCTCGAGCAGAACAAGGTTGACATCCCCACGATCCGCGCCGTCCGCGTCGCCGCAATGGGCCCGCTCGGTGGTATCGGTGACGCCCTGTTCTGGCTGACGCTCGTGCCTATCACGGCCGGCATCACCTCCAACATGGCCATCAACGGCAACGCCGCTGCGCCGATCATCTTCCTGGTGATCTTCAACGCCGTCCAGTTCGCTCTGCGCTTCTGGCTCATGAACTGGTCCTACAAGCTTGGCACCAGCGCTATTGACGCTCTGACCGCCAACATGCAGGCCTTCACGCGTGCCGCTTCCATCATGGGCGTCTTCGTCGTCGGTTGCCTGGTCGTCACCATGGGTGGCACCCAGATCAACCTCCAGATCCCCAACGGCACCACCCGTGGCCTTGCCCCTACTACCGTGATCGTCTCCGAGAAGGAGGCCGAGAACTTCACCGGTATGGAGGGCATCGATACCGAGACCGCTGAGGCCGGTACCATCGCCATGACCGATGAGGACGGCAACGCCCTCACCGCCACCGATGCCGACGGCAACGAGGTCAAGTGCGGCGTCGCCGATCTGGGCAACGGCATGGAGTCCGTGACCTACGCTACCGTCACCGAGGATCCGGTCAACTTCTCTGTTGCCGACACCCTCAACACCATCGTCCCGAAGCTCGTCCCGCTTATGCTTACGCTGCTGCTTTACTACATGTTCGCTAAGCACAGCTGGACCCCGACCAAGGGCATTCTCCTGCTCTTCGTCCTTGGCATCCTGGGCGCTGGCCCGCTTGGTCTCTGGCCGAGCATCTGGTAAGGCTCTAGCTTGAGGGGTGTGTCCCTACGCGGCTCACACCCCGACCCCTTAAGCCATGTGTATGTTAAAAGCCGCGTGCTCGAAAGAGCGCGCGGCTTTTGTTTTCTTGATGATTCGGGTGTGGCAGACAGATAATGCTAAACACCCTAGGTAGTTAGCCGAATTCGAGCAAAAGGGAGGATAGGATGGCGATCGGAGCGCGTAAGCAACCGCTGTACGATCAGCTGGTCGATATTCTGACCGAAAAGATCGACCATGAATATCGCGCCGGTGACATGATTCCTTCCGAGCGCGAACTTTCGGAGCGCTATGGTCTCTCGCGTACTACGGTACGCCTGGCTCTGCAGGAACTGGAGCGTTTAGGACTGGTGGTTCGGCAGCACGGTCGCGGTACCTTTGTGACCGATCGTTCGGCAAAGGCAACCAATCTTATGCAGTCCTACAGCTTTACCGAGCAGATGCGCGCGATGGGTCGCGACCCCGAGACCACGATTCTCGAGTTTTGCGAGATGGAGGCCGATAAAAATCTGGCCGAGCATATGGGATTGCGTATCGGTGATCGCATTTTTAAGCTTAAGCGGCTTCGTTCTGCCGACAACATGCCCATGATGGTCGAACGCAGCTATCTACCAGTTCGTCAATTTCTGTCCCTAAAGCGACCGCTGCTGGAGCGTAAGCCGCTTTACGATGTGATTGAGCAAGACTTTCAGCAAAAGATACGCGTGGCCGAAGAGGAGTTCTATGCGAGCATAGCCCGTCCCACCGACGCCCACCTTTTGGGAATTGTCGAGGGCTCGCCTGTGCTCGATTTGGTTAGGACTACGTATAACGAGTCAAACGAGGTTGTGGAGTACACACTCTCGGTTGCTCGTGCCGATCAGTTTAAATACAAGGTTTACCATCAGCGTAGCGACTAGTGCTCGCATCGTTTCCATATGATGATTCTTTGCATTTAACTGGTTACTACCAGATAACCAACCGAAGTGTATAATTGCACGTCAGAGGATTACTTCTAGAGAGAGGTATTAAAAATGTTCGAGAAGAGTGTCGAGGAGCTCACCGAGCTCGGCGCCCAGATCACCACGGCCGAGATTGCTCAGCAGCCCGAGCTTTGGCGTGATACGCTCAACATCTATCGCGAGAACAAGGAGGCCATCGAGGCCTTCCTGGCCGAGGCTCGCGCTATGGGCGAGGGCCGTCTGTCCGTTGTCTTCACCGGTGCCGGTACGTCCGACTACGTTGGCGATACCTGCGCCCCGTACCTGCGTCACGCTGGCAACACTGATCTCTACGACTTTAAGCCCATCGCCACGACCGACATCGTGAGCGCCCCGCGCGACTTTCTGCGCGCCGAGGATCCCACGCTCGTGGTTTCCTTTGCCCGCTCTGGCAACAGCCCCGAGAGCCTTGCCGCCGTTGCCGTTGCCAAGGAGCTCGTCCACAACGTCAAGTTCCTCAACATCACCTGCGCTCCCGAGGGCAAGCTCGCCGTCGAGTCTGCCGATGATCCCAACGCGCTGACGCTGCTCATTCCGCGCGCCAACGACAAGGGCTTCGCCATGACCGGTTCTTACTCCTGCATGACCCTGCTCTCCACCCTTATTTTTGACACTGCCTCTGACGAGCAGAAGGCCGAGTGGGTCGAGACGATTGCCAAGATGGGCGAGGAGGTCATCTCCCGTGAGCCCGAGATCGCCGATTACCTGGCTGGTGACTTCAACCGCGTGACCTACTTGGGTTCTGGCTCCTTCGGTGGCCTTGCCCAGGAGAGCCAGCTCAAGATCCTTGAGCTCGCTCACGGTCTGGTCGCTACTTCCTACGACACCTCTATGGGCTATCGTCACGGACCTAAGTCCTTCGTCGACGATAAGACGCTCGTCTTCGTGTTCGTCAATAACGACGCCTACACCCGTCAGTACGACATCGACATCCTCAACGAGATCGGTGGCGACGAGATCGCTCAGCACACCATCGCCGTTCAGCAGGAAGGTGCCACCGTCTATGAGGGTGAGTCCTTCACCTTTAAGGGCTACGAGGCACTTCCCGAGGGCTACCTTGCTCTGCCGTTCGTGATGTTTGCCCAGGCTATCAGCCTGCTCAACTCCGTGCGCGTGGGCAACACGCCCGATACGCCGAGCCCCACCGGCACGGTCAACCGCGTGGTTAAGGGCGTGACGATTCACCCCTTCACCGCTTAATCGCGTCCCCCTGTAAGGGCGCCCGTCCGCTCATAACGGCGGGCGGGCGCTTTTTGTTTTATGTGAGCTGGGTATAAGCATCACTACAGTCAACTGCTTTAGAAGCAAGGAGTGCATATGAGCACGTACGCAATTAAGGCTGACAAGTTCTTCTTGCCGGCAGGCCCGCAACTGGGCGGCTATCTTATGGTCGAGGATGGCGTCTTTGGCGCCTGGCAGGCCGACGAGCCCTCTTGCGAGATTAAGGACTACACGGGATCGTGGATCGCACCGGGTATGGTCGATACTCACATCCATGGCTTCTACAACCACTCAACTACCGATAACGATCCCGAGGGCATCGATATCAGCTCGACTGAGCTCGCCCGTCGCGGTACCACCAGCTGGCTGCCCACGACGTTCACCGATGGCGTCGAGCAGATCAAGGACGCCTGCGCCGCTATCGCCCAGGCGGACGAGGGCCGCGGCCCCGACTTCTGCGGTGCTCGCATTCAGGGCATCTACCTGGAGGGCCCCTTCTTTACCATGAAGCACGTGGGCGCGCAGAACCCCGCTTACCTGATCGATCCCTCCGAGGAGGTCTTCGATCAGTGGCAGGAGGCTGCGGGTGGTCGCATCGTTAAGAGCGCCATGGCGGCCGAGCGCGACGGTGCCGCTGCTTATGCGGCCGCTCTGAACGCCAAGGGTGTGGTGACCAGCATCGGTCACTCCGACGCCACCTACGATGAGTGCATCGCCGCCATCAACGCCGGTGCCAGCTGCTTTACGCATACCTATAACGGCCAGCGCGGGCTGCATCACCGTGAGCCCGGTGTCGTGGGTGCTGCCATGTCCACGCCCGAGACCTACGCCGAGATCATCTGTGACGGCAAGCACGTAAACCCTGCCGCCATCAAGGCGCTGCTGCAGGCCAAGGGCTGGCAGCACACGGTGCTCATTACCGACTGCCTGGGCTGCGGCGGCATGCCCGAGGGCAGCTACACCAGTGGTGGCATGGACGTCATCATGAAGGACAACCTGTGCTGGCTCGCCGACGGCAAGAGCATTGCTGGCTCGGTGCTCACGCTTGCCCAGGGCGTCAAGAACATCGTCGACTGGGGCATCGCCAGCGCCGATATCGCCATTCGTATGGCAACCGAGGTGCCGGCACGCTCCGCGCACATCGAGGATAAGTGCGGCAGCATCATGCCGGGTCGCGACGCCGACTTTGTCGTGTTCGACCATGAGCTTACCCTCGTCGAGACGTATGTTGGCGGCCAGAGCGTCGGCAACGCCTTTACTGAGTAACGATAGAAAAAGGCGGCGGGCCCGAATCTGCTCGGACCCGCCGCATGGGTTAAACGCTCAAAAGCACCTTCACAGTTACAGCTTGTTAGCGATCTTCTTTGCCGTGCGCTTGACGCCGGCCACCAGGCCTCCTGCAGGATGCTCCTTCTCGTATGCTAGACGCTTCTCGCGCTTGGCGTACTCTTCGACGATGATATCGCCATATTCGTCTTCAATCTTGTCGAAGAAGTCGACGGCGCCCTTAATTTCCTCAGCGGTCGGGTGTCCCTTTTGGACACCGCCGGTGAGTTTGAACGGCCCCCACGTATCAAAGCCGGGGCAGCCGTAGACACCCATAAAGATGGCCTGCCTCATGCGGCAGATGCCATCGATATCCTTGCCGTACCACTTGTTTTTGCCACCGTAGGTCATAAGGCCAAACACCTTGTCCTGCGGCTGCAGCACGTTCGTGAGCACGCGTGCCATGTCCTTGTCGATCTCGGAGTAATAGATTCCCGTGGCGACGCCGATCAGATGGTATTCGTGCAGGTCGGGGTACTCGTTTTTACCGAGCGCCTTGACGTCGAGGGTATCGATCTCGGGGTGTGCCTCGACGATGGCGTCCACGAGCTTTTTCGTATTGCCGTGATGGCGCGAGGCGTAGAGGATGATGGTTCGCATAAGAAGGCCTTTCAGCTGTAATTGCATCAATGTCTGTATGGTACCCCGTTACATGGCTGGGATACCGGACGCATCGATGAACGTGCGGGTTTGTCCTTTGGTCAGGGCCGAGACGGGTTCTTGCGAGCAAAAAGCAGTTGTTCGAAAGGATGGGCAATGGAATACGCTCTCTCCAACGATTCGATTTCTATTAAGGTGTCCACGGCTGGTGGTTCGTTTACCTCGATCGAGGCCGGAGGTCGCGAGTATTTGTGGCAGGGTGATCCCGCCGTGTGGTCCGGCCAGGCACCGATTTGCTTCCCGATTTGCGGAGGCTTGCGCGACAACAATGCCATGACGTTTGCCGGGCATCACGTGAAGCTCGCCCGCCACGGGTTTGCGCGCAAACAGGAGTGGAAGCTGCTGAGCCAAGGCGAAAACGAGCTGGTGATGTGCCTGGCTTCGGAGAATAACGCCGCGCTGTTGAGCGATTATCCGTATCCGTTTAAGCTTGTCGCTCGCTATACGCTCGAGGACGCCGCCGTGCGCGTCTCCTATGAGGTGACCAACGAGGGAACCGAGGACATGCCGTTCTTTATCGGCGGTCATCCCGGCTTTAGGTGTCCGCTCGATGAGGGCGAGGCCTATACGGACTACGAGTTGCGCTTTGAGAAGGACGAGGCTGCGGAGCTTTGCACTGCCGTCCCCTCGACTGGCTTGATTGACGTGACCAATCGCTCCAAGAACCCCATGGTGGGAAAGACACTGCCTCTGTCGCATGAGCTCTTCGATTTTGCGGAGACCATCTTTGATGTGCTCGAGAGCCGTCAGGTCACGCTTTCCAAGAAGGGGGAGGACAAGGGCGTCCGCCTGAGCTTTGAGGGCTTCCCGTATCTCATTGTGTGGAGTAAGCCCGAGGGCGATTTTGTGGCGGTTGAGCCCTGGGGCGGCCTTTCGACCTGTTCCGATGAGGACGACGTACTTGAGCATAAGCGCGGCTGCCTTGTCGCTAAGCCCAAGGAGACCGTCGTTCGCTCGTTCACGATTGAGATTCTGTAATTCCGTTTTGTCGACTCGTATCGCGAGGCACAAGGAGCCTGCGAGATAAGGAGCTAAAAATGATCCTCACCGTTACGATGAACCCGTCTGTCGATACGCGCTATCAGCTCGACGAGCTCGTTATCGACGACGTCAACCGCGTGACGCCCGAAAAGACCGCCGGCGGCAAGGGCCTCAACGTGGCCCGTGTGCTGGGTCAGCTGGGCGACGACGTTGTGGCAACCGGTCTGCTCGGCGGCCACATGGGCGCCTACATGGCTGAGCTCATGGACGCCAACGGTATTAACAACGACTTTGTGCCCATCAAGGGCGAGACTCGCATTTGCCTCAACATCCTCCACGCCGGCAACCAGACCGAGCTGCTCGAGAGTGGCCCGACAATTGCCCCCGAGGAACTCGATGCCTTTACCGCCAAGTTTACCGAGCTTGCGGGCAAGGCCGACGTCGTCACCATTTCGGGTTCTCTGCCCCGCGGTGTCGAGGCAGGCTACTATGCCAAGATCACGGGCATTGCCGAGAACGCCGGCGCCAAGGTGCTGCTCGATACCTCGGGTGCTTCGCTCGAGGCCGCCCTTAAGTCCGAAATTAAGCCCGAGCTGGTCAAGCCTAACCTGACCGAGATCAACGGCCTTCTGGGCACGAGCTTTACCACCGACGATGTGGACGAGCTCCGCGCCGCGCTCGCCTCTGATGCCCGCTTCTCCGATATCCCCTGGGTCGTCGTGTCCATGGGCGCTGCCGGCTCCGTTGGCTTCCACAATGGCCGTGCGTTCCGCGCAAAGACGCCCGATATCCCTGCCGTTAACGCCACGGGCTCTGGTGACTCCACTATCGCTGGCTTCGCGCATGCCATTGCTGCTGGCGCAGACGACGAGACGGTGCTGCGTACCGCCAACACCTGCGGCAAGCTCAATGCCATGGATCCCATGACTGGCCATCTGGTCATGGACCGTTGGGACGAGGTCTACAACGGCGTTGTCGTGACCGAGCTGTAAGAGTTTGGGTGACGGCCCCGGCATCGCTTGCTAGCTCCTGTCGACGATAAGTGCAGTAGCATTATGCCGGGGCGCGACGCCGAGTTTGTCGTGTTCAATCCCGACCTTACCCTGGTCGAGGCGTATGTGGGTGGCAACAGCGTCGGTAACGCGTTTGCCGAGTAGCCGCCAAAGAAGCGATCCGAGAGGGGATTTAGATGATTTACGGTGCATTGGGCGATATCGAGGAATACCGCGGAATGCTCAAGGGCCTCGATGTGCTGATCGATTGGCTCGAGGAGAACGATCCGGCGCAGCTCGAGGTCGGCAGCCATCCGATTCTGGGCGACAAGGTCTATGCGAACGTCATGGCTCCCACGACGCGTCCCGAGGCCGAGGCTCACTATGAGACGCATCAGCGCTATCACGACCTGCAGATCGACATTGAGGGTCGCGAGGCCTTTAAGGTCGCTACGGGCAGCTTGACGCTGGTCCAGGAGTTTGACGAGAAGGACGACTACGATCTGGTCGATTCCGACGCTTCGATTGCCGGCGATCTTGCTGACGATAAGTTTGCACTGTTCGTTGCCGGCGAGCCTCACATGCCCACGCTCGAGTTCCCGGGCGATGGCGCGCAGCCGGTCAAGAAGATCTGCTTTAAGCTGCTTGCAGATGCTTACTGGGAGGAGTAACGCGCTGCTCGGCTGAGCTGTTCGTATGCTGGCGTGATTCCATTGAGGAGCGCGCTTGAGCCCCGTTAATCGCGGTTCCCTTGGGGATTGTGGTTGGCGGGGCTTTTTTGTTGAGTAGGGGAGTTGCCGGCGGCGTTGTGCTTGCATTGGCGCATGCGCACTCAAAATCGGCAACAAAAAAGCCGCCTGAAGGCGGCTATCTTGTGCAATGGAGCCAGCGACCGGGCTCGAACCGGTGACCCCCGCTTTACGAGAGCGGTGCTCTACCAACTGAGCTACGCTGGCGGCCATGTGGTGACGCAACTGAGGCGTCAACGGCTGTCTATGATACGGGACATCGCACATCCGTGCAAGTGTTCTGACGGCTTTTCTCACTTTAAATGCACTAATATTGGAGACGTGATGTCTCGCTCTTACGAGTCTCAAACAGAATGGGACTGCCATGGCTCAACCCAAGATCCTTCTCACGCGTATCGATGACCGGTTTATTTCCGGGCAAGACGTTGAGCTGTGGAACGAGGCTATGGGTTCCAACCTCGTCCTAATCGTCAACGACGAGATTGCGGCGGATTCGCGCAAGTGGGCGCCTATGAGGGTCGCGGCGCCCGAGGGCGTGTGGACGCGGTTTTTCTCGGTGCAAAGGACCATCGACATCATTCATACCGCAACGCCGCGTCAATGGATTCTGATCATGGTAGCCTCACCCGTCGATGCGCTCGCGCTGGTTAAGGGCGGCGTGCCGATTACCAAGATCAGCATTGGCCATATGCAGGCAGGGGAGGGCAAGCGCCCCATAACGCCCGCAGTCGCCGTAGACGACGCAGATGTCGCAGCCCTCAAAGAGCTGCAGGCGCTCGGCATAGAGCTAGAAATCCGCTATCTCCCCAGCTCCAATCCCGACCCCATCCAACTAGTCATTTAAGAACGTCCCCAATGACTAGGTAGAAAAACGCCCGTCGGCGGTGGTGCCGGCGGGCGCTGCTGTGCGATATGTTGCGTTGTGGGCTTAGTGCCTCATAAAGTGGTATTCGATCACATTGCTATAGGGGTGACCCGGGCCCACGATGCCCTGCGGGAACAGCGGCTGGTGCGGCGTGTCGGGGTACATCTCGGCCTCGAGGGCAAAGCCGGCGCCCCAGCCATAGTTAGCATCGTCCTTGGCGTGCTCGTCGCCCAGCCAGTTGCCGGTGTAGAGCTGCACGCCCGGGGCGGTGGTGTAGTAGTCCAGCTCACGACCGGTCCACATCTCCTCGACGTGCATCGCGCGGCGCAGATTACGGCCGTACTGATAGCCATCGATGCACAGGCAGTGATCGTAGCCACGGGCTTGCTTAATCTGCGGGTCGTCGGCTTCCATGCCGGGCGCGACGGGGTGCAGCTCACGGAAGTCAAACGGCGTGCCTTCGACCGGAGCGATCTCGCCGGTGGGGATATTCTGCTCGTTGATGGGCAGGTAGTGGGCAGCGTTGGCAACAAAGAAGTGCTCGCAGTCCATGCCGGCGTTATGGCCGGCAAGGTTAAAGTATGTGTGGTTGGTCATGGACACGTAGGTGGCGCGGTCGCTCTCGCAGCCATACTCGATGCGAAAGACGCCGGTGCGTGTAACGGTAAACACGGCCGTAAAGGTGCGGTTGCCGGGAAGGCCCAGTTCGCCATCCTCAAGCGAGGTGGTCATGCGCACGGCGTTGTGAGTCTCGTCGAGCTCAACGTCCCACACGCGTTTATGCAGACCGTGCTCAAGATCGCTGTGCAGGTTGTTGGCACCCTCGTTGGCGGGCATATGCCAGTCCGTGCCGTCGATGGTAATCGTGGCGCCCGCGGTGCGGTTGGCCACGGGGCCGATGGTCGCGCCAAAGCAGGCGGGGTTGTCAAAGTAATCCTCGAGCTTATCGAAGCCCAGCACCACATCGCGCACGTTGCCGGGAATGTCGGGCACATCGATACCCAGCACGGTGGCGCCATAGTCCATAATGCGAACGCAGATCTCGGGCCCGTTGAGGGTGTAACGATGAACGGGGGTACCGCACGGCGCGGTGCCGAAAAGCTCGGAAGTGATCATTTGGTTCCTAACATCGAGGTATTTCCGACAAACTGTAGCGCGAACAGACGAGATTATCACTACACCCCACTAAAGCAGGGGGTATTTTTCTCAAAAAAGTGATGATTGGAGCTGTGCGGGCGTTCATTTCTGACGCGCGCGAGTCTGTTACAATTTGTTCGTTACTGTTTGAATGATATGCACGCATAGAACGGCGAGGATTCATCGTGATTAAGGCAGAGCGACAGGATAGGGTTCGCCAGCTGCTCGAAGAGCAGGGAACGGTCTCGGTCAAGGAGATTTCGGATGCACTGGGTGTCTCGGATATGACGATTCGCCGCGACCTTGAGGAACTTGCGAGCCTGGGCGAGATCGAGCGCGTGCACGGCGGAGCCCGCAGTGCGCAGGGTCGTCCCCACGCTATGTTGCGCCATGAGTATTCGCACAGCGAAAAGCGCACTAAGCATGCCGAGGAAAAGCTGCAGATCGCGCGCCGCGCCGTGGAGCTTATCGAGGAGGGCTCGACCATCTTTTTGGGTACAGGCACCACGGTTGAGCAGATGGCTTCGATGCTGCCGGCATTTCGCCTGCGCATCGTGACCAATTCGCTTTCGGTATTTAACCTGCTCGAGGCGCGCGAAGACTGCGACCTGTGCCTCGTGGGCGGTATGTATCGCCGCCGCACTGCAGCCTTTGTGGGCCCCATGGCCGAGGATACCCTGCGCGCGCTGGGAATCGACGCAGCCTATATCGGTGCCAACGGCATTTTGGACGGCGACGTGTCCACGTCTAACATGGAAGAGGGCCGCATCCAGCAGCTCGCTTTTAGCAAGGCCGACTCGCGCTATCTGATCGCCGACTCCAGCAAAATCGGTAAGCGCGACTTCTACACCTTCTGCCGCTTGGACAATTTGGACGCCGTGGTGTGCGAGCCGGGTATTGCCGCCGAGGATCGTGTCGCCATCGAGGAGCATACGCAGGTCATTTGCTAGCTAGCGCTACGGGATTGCCAACAGGCGATGCGGGAGGACTTTTACCTCCTGTCATTGTGGAAACCAGCGCGTCAGCGCTACGCGATATGACGCGCAAATGAGGATTCCACTATCAAATCGTCTCAACCTGTAACAGGTAGGGGTGAAACCACCAACCAGATGTTGCAGATTGAGATTTTTGACCCGGCCTATTCCGTTTGTCTCGATCTGTAACAGCTAGGACCGAATAATTCAGCTAGTTGTTACAGATTTAGATTGGGGACATTGGCCTGTGCATTCATCTCAATCTGTAACATCTAGACGTCCAAAACCGGTCTTAGTGTTACAGATTGAGACAATTCGGCGGGGTCTACCTTGTTTGTCTCGATCTGTAACGGTTAGGACTTAAAAACTCGGCTACGTGTTACAGATCGAGACAAAAGAAAAAGAACATTAGGACTTGAAAATAAAGTTTTGATAAGGGATTCGCCCAGTTAAGACGGTGCGGCAGACAATTGAGATTAGTTTGCCTCCGGAGTCGTAAGCATAATGAGTCAGTTCGATGACCGGAAGTTTTGCAACACCATAATTACTGGCTTCGGAATCGCTAAGCTGACGTGCTCTATAGCTTTCCCTAACAGATTGGATAGACTTGGACAAGTCGTCCGTGATTCTGCTAAATGCCTGAAAATCTAACTGGTTATTCGGAACGCGCGACTTTGAAATGAAGAACGTATCAGCGCCTATGAAGCTGCCTTCAAGTTCGTAGGTCAATTCAAGACGCTGAATTTCATCGCGACTTTGACATCCAAATTGTTGGAGCATCATTACGGAAATTGGACGACCTGATGTGAGGCCGCCGAAATGTTTGGTGATGGCATCCGGATCAACGCCATCGCAATGGCTTGCAAAGTCAAAGTCTAAAAGTGAATTGAGCTCGCTAACGCGTTTCGGTGCAACAAACGATCCCTTACCTTGGATTCGATAGATACTTCCACGACGCTCCAGCTCACTCATGGCAAGTCGGACGGTTGTTCTGCTTACGGCGTATTCGTCGCAGAGTTCCATTTCTGTTGGAAGTTTATCGTCTGCTTGATATTCATCGACGATCTGCTTGAGCAGCGCGTCGGTGAGCTGTAAATAGAGTGGCCGTTTTTCGTGTGTATCGAGCATTAGAGCCTCAGTTTGCATGTTGGTTATACCTGATGGTTGCCTCAGTCGGGATGTAACGTGGGCAAGGTAACCTTAACGTATCACAGAGCGGCTCAGCATGACGATCTGATGCCTGTATCCACGAAGGGCTTGTCCGAGCGTGAAGATATTCTGGGGCAGGCAAATACCGTTCATGGAGTCCCCGATATGTTGGAGGTCAGCGCCGGCTGCTTTTGCTGCAAGGCCTATTTTCTTAATGGTCTCGCTGTCGCAGGAGTCTTGACTCGTCCCGTTCGCCGCCATGACGAGAACCTTCTCTTCAATTGACTTGCCTACGTTGTGGGATCGTACAAAGTCTACGATGGCGCGCAGGTCTGCTTCTTGGAAGCAAGGGACGGTGTAGGGGGCTGGCACGAGAAGGATATCGACGCCGAGGTCAACAAACTTGCGCGCAATTTCGAGCGTCATGACAGGTTCCGCAACGCCCGCTCCATGCATTTTTCCGGCTATGACCAGGCCATTGAAATGCTCTTTGGAGAGTTTAATCGAATGGGCGATTGCATCGTTGGAGACACCGGTTCCAGGGTTGCCCGTCAGGCAGATAAAATCAAATCCGAGTTCGTTAGCCTTTTCTAAGGTCTTGGGAGAGACGCGACGACCCATGGGGATTTCCGTTCGGGATTCAGACATCTCTGCCTCGTTATCAACTGGCTCCAGATTGACGCCAATGGGCCTTCCGCATGCTCGCTTCACCCAAGTGACCGGGTTTTCATTGAGATCATCTGGAATACCGGCAATAACTGGATCGAACACATCGAGCGCGTTAAACAGAAGCAGGTCGGCACCTGCGGCACGTTCGATTTCTGCATTAGTAACGCCGCCGAGAAATTGGGAAGAGGGTACGTTTTCCGCCATGATGGTACGTCCCTCGGAAGCCAGAATTGCCTGTTTTAGATCCATGGGTGACGTGGCGGCAAAATCGGATGCGGACATGTTCAGTAATCGTTTGGGCATTGTTACTTCCTTTGACTAGAACGACAGGCTTGTGACATTGTCTCTAATATTGTTACAACAATATATTAAATATGTTATATCCAATCGGTGAACGGTTGCAAACTTATTGTACTGCTCGAAAAAAATAGCCTTTAGCTGGGAAAACATTATATTAATCAACTACCGTTCACCGAATAAGTATTTGAATTCTTGACATATCGACAAAGCGGAAAAAGAATTGGTTATGACAAATCGCGCAAATGATATTACATTTCGCACAAGAACGTATTCACTTACATAAGTGGATACAAACGGGGACGACGACGGTTGAGTCCGGATAAATCGTTGTGTGCCCGGGAATCATGAAAGGATGTGTTATGGACGCTATCGTCAAATTCCTTGAAAAACACCAGCCCCTCTTCGACAAAATCTCGAGGAACATTTATCTGGTGGCGATTAAGGATGGCTTTCTCTCGAATATGCCAATTGTGCTGTTCTCGAGCCTGTTCCTTCTTCTTTCGACGCTCCCTGCCTATGTAGGCATCACGCTTCCGTCTGAGGTGCTGGATTTCTTCAATAAAATCTATGCATATACCATGGGACTTCTTGGCATTATGGTGGCCGGCACCACGGCGAGCTCACTTGCCATGTCGATGAACCGTCGCATGCCTTCGGGTAAATCTCTCAACCCCACCTCGTGCATGGTTTGTGCCATGTGCGGCATGCTCTTGCTATCGGTGACGAACGATGTTGTCTCGATTGGCGGAGCAGATACATCTGTTTTTGAAACCGGCTATATGGGAACCAAGGGTTTTCTCGCTGCGTTCGTAGCCGCATTCTTGACTGTTAATATCTATAAGGTGTGCATTAGCCATAATGTGACGATCAAGCTTCCCAAAGAGGTCCCTGGCTCTATTGCGCAGAGTTTTCGCGATATCTTTGCATTTGGGTTTTCGATCCTTGCGTGCGCTTTTATCGATCTTGCGAGCCGCAAGCTGCTTGCTGTGCCGTTCGCCAATTTGGTATCCGCTCTCATCTCGCCGCTGTTCTCCGCGGTTGACACCTATCCTGGCATGGCGCTTATCGAAGGCGCAGTCGCACTTTTCCAATTTATGGGTATCCACGGTGCTTCGGTTGTCATGAGTCCGATCAATGCTGCGCTCTACGGCAATACCGTTACCAATCTTGAGGTTTTCCAAGCAGGTGGACACCCGTCAATTGCTCTCACGCAGGACTTTACAAGCTTCATCGGCGGTCTGGGCGGTTCTGGCTGCACGTTCATCGTTCCTATTATCCTGATCATGTTTATGCGCTCCAAGCAGCTTAAAGCCATGGGCAAGGCATCGATTATCCCGGTGATTTTTGGAGTTAACGAGCCCGTTATCTTCGGTATGCCGATTGTTCTCAATCCCTATATGTTCGTGCCCTTCCTAGTGGCTCCTATGGTCAACGCCATTATCGGTAAATTTTTCATTGACGTCATTGGAATGAACGCCCCCATGTATACCATGCCGTGGGCGCTTCCCGGCCCAATTGGTGCATTCCTCACCACGGGTCTCGATCTGCGTTCTCTCGTATTGATGGCAGTGCTGTTGGTCGTTGACTTTGTGATTTACTATCCGTTCTGCAAGGCGTATGACCATCAGCTTTGTTTGGAAGAGTCTGCAAAGGAGACTGCAGGAACCTCGGATGCAGATGCTATTGCCGCACAGGAAAATGTCGCAAAAGCTCTCGAGGCGGTAAAGGACAAGGCGGAGCAGATCCGCGTGCTTGTGCTTTGCCAGGGTGCCGGCACTTCGACTCTCTTGGCAAATGCTCTTCGCGAAGGTGCCGCTGCTAAGGGTATCGATCTGGTTTCTCAGTCCGGTGCGTACGGAAGCCACTATGAGACGATGGATCAGTACAACGTGATTGTTCTGGCACCCCAGGCACGCATGTACTATGACGCTATGAAGGCCGATACCGATCGCCTTGGAATTAAACTGCTCACCACAAGGGGCAAGGAGTATATCGACCTTACCAACGATCCCGAAGGCGCAATTGACTGGATCGTTCAGGAGCTGGCCAAATAGTGGATGCACTCCGTCGTTGATTCGTCGGTGTATAGTACGGCCCCGCAGCTTATTGAGCTGCGGGGCCGTATTTCGTTGAGTATCAAGTTGAGACAATGAGCGCAACCGACGTGAGATCGCATTGGCGCTCTCCGAGTCACCGACAAGCTGACTTCCATCTATGTGACCAATTCGCTCTCGGTGTTTAACCTGCTCGAGACGCGCGAAGACTGCGACCTGTGCCTGGTAGGCGGCATGTACCGTCGCCGCACCGCCGCCTTTGTGGGACCCACGGCCGAGGATACCCTGCGTGCGCTGGGCATTGACGCGGCGTTTATCGGTGCCAACGGCATCTTGGACGGTGACGTATCTACGTCCAATATGGACGAGGGCCGCATCCAGCAGCTCGCCTTTAGCAAGGCCGATACGCGCTACCTCATCGCCGACTCCAGCAAGATCGGCAGGCGATACTTCTGCCCCCCCTGCTGGCGCGGGGGTACCGCTTTACAATGACGCGCAAATAACTTTGGGCAACAAGGATGAGGCTATTCTGAGATATGACTAGACTCCGTATTTCGTCTTTATGTCCCTTGAGAATGAATCGTAGTCTTCATAGAGCCCTTCTCTGCTTTCATCCTCGGCGTGGTTTACACGTTCAAGGAGCTTATCCTTTGGAGCCTCTTTTGTTATTGCGGCCTCGCTATCGGGTATTGTGGATTGCAAGAATAGTTCTAGAGCATGGACGTCTTTGAGTATGTAGCCCGTCGAACGACCCGCTCCTGTTTTTTCGATTGCGCTGCAACTAACAAGCTGACCGAGGGTTCGTTTAACGGTGACCTCGCTGATATCGGGGCAGTTGGATCGGATGTCGGATTTCTTAATGACGCCGGGTCTCTGTTGAAATAGAACGGCGATGCGCGCTTGCTTCGACATGGGACGAGTGCTTGATTCAATTAAGGTACGCTGCTCGAGCTGTCGGTAGGCGGCCAGGGTTGTTCCGAGCATGAAACGGATAAAGGGTACTTCGGTGTTTTGATTTTCATTCCATCCAGTGGAGCTTGCAGCGAGAGCGTTGTAGTAAAGCGCTTTGTTGTCTTCAATAAGTCGTTCGATGCTGATGTAACGCGCAACGTCGTATCCAGTCTTTTCGAGCAGCAGCGTTGTAAGGAGCCGGCTCATCCTGCCATTGCCATCGTTGAAGGGATGAATGCTAACAAAATCGAAGATAAAGCGGAGCGATATAAGGAGGGGATCGCAAACTTGGCGAGATAAAGCATCGTTGAGGGACTGGCAGGCTTCTTTAATAAGTCCCGGGGTTGCTAGGGCCGAAGGGGGCCTAAAGCGCACAAATCGATTTCCTTGATCGTCAATGGAGACGATTTCGTTATCGCCATCTTTCCAATGGCCTCCATACGAGATTGCCGTGTGCGCCATGAGGTCACGATGCAACTGCAGAATGACCGATGGCGTTACGGGAATGGAATCGTGTTGCTCGTGAATAAGCGACAGCACATCTCGGTATCCAGCAATTTCTTCCTCTGCGCGGGAGCTTGGCTTGGCGGAATACGCCATGATCGCTTTGAGTCTTTTTTGGGTGGTAACAATTCCTTCAAGTCCGTTGGAGGACCGGGTGCTTTGGATCTTAGCCTCCTCCATTAGGGACGATAGAAGCTCGGGTTTGACTTGACTCAGGGCAAGCTGACGGCCTTTATGCTCGCGTATCGAGAGGAGGAGGTTGGTGATTGGAGTTGCTTCGAGTTCCGCTGGGACTGTGGTGTAATCGAACTGGCGCATGCGGCTCCTTTCGGTATCACGAACATACTTTCGATATCATAATATCATTAAATGATACCGAAAGTATGTTCGTTATACCGAAAACTAGAAACCATGGTTCATAACTGCTTGGAAAGTTTGGATTTGACTATCTTATTGTCTCGATCTGTAACAGTTAGACGGTCGAAAGTGGGCTACGTGTTACAGATTGAGATCTTTCAGCCCTGGTCGCCCGTTCGTCTAAATCTATAACAGTTAGGATTGAAAATCCCTGCTAGATGTTACAGATCGAGACGAATGATTCGCTCGGGCTCACCAAAAACAAAAAAGGCCGCATGCGAACCCGTGGAGGGGCTCGTATGCGGCCGACAGGGGGTATGCGGCGGAAACTAGGCCATGAGCAGGCCGGTCTCCGCGACGTTCTTGTACCAGTACGCGCTCGCCTTGGGATAGCGCTTCTGGGTCTCAAAGTCGATGTAGAACAGGCCATAGCGCTTGTTATAGCCGTTGGTCCAGGAGAACTGGTCCTGCAGCGACCACACAAAGTAGCCGTCGACGTTAACGCCACCGTCGATTGCCTTGAGGATCCATGCGAGATGCTGGCGCATATAGTCGATGCGAGGGGCGTCGTCGATAAAGCCATCCTCGAAGTCGTCCTTATAGCCCATGCCGTTCTCGGTGATGTAGATCTTCTTGTAGTTGGGGTAATCGTTCTTAATGCGCAGCAGCAGGTCGTAGAGGCCCTCGGGATAGATGATCCAGTCCCAATCGGTGGTGGGTACGCCTTCGCGCACGCATGACTCGCCCACGCCCTTGAGGAACCAGCGCGAGGAGCCCTTGTCACCGGTGCCATTGTGGTTGATGTCATTTTCGCCCTCGGCGGCACGCAGGAACTGGCACTTGTAGGTGTTGACGCCCAGGCAATCGTTGTAGGGGAGCGCGGCGGTCAGCGCGGCGATGTCCTCGTCGCGGACGTCGAGCTCGCCGCCGGCGATATGGGACAGCTTGGTCGCAGCCTCCATCGTGTCGGCGGCATAGTGGCCGCGGAAGGTGGCGTCGAGTACCCAGCGGTTGTTGATGACGTCGGCCATGCGAGCTGCCTCGCAGTCGGCGGCGTTGTTGGGGTCGAGGGGATACTTGGGCTCCAGGTTCTGGACAATGCCGATCTCGCCCTCAAAGCCACCCTCATGGAAGGCGACGACGGCCTTGGCGTGGGCCACCATCATGTTGTGCATGAGCTGGAAGGCCTTGTCCAGGCGATACTTCTCGCCGTGCGGCCAGTTGCCGACGATAAAGCTGCCCTCGGCGGTTGCGGGAATCTCGTTAAAGGTAAACCAGTGCTTGACCTCGGTGAACTCGGCAAAGCAGAACTTGGCGTACTCGACAAAGGCGTCGATCGTCGTGCGCGTCAGGAATCCCTCGCCGCCGTTCTGGTAAAAGGCCTCGGGCGTATCGAAGTGATCGAGCGTGACATAGGGGATAACGCCAGCTTTGTTGCAGGTGGCGAAAAGCTCGTGATAGAAAGCGACGCCCTCGGGGTTAATCTCACCGGTGCCACTGGGGAAGATGCGGCTCCAAGCGATGGAGACGCGGATACCGTTGATGCCGAAGCGCTGGCACAGGTCGATATCGACCGGGTACTTGTTGTAGAAATCGCTTGCGGGATCGGGGGAGAAGCGACCCTGAGCTGCCAGGAAATCGTCCCAGGGCACTTTGCCCTTGCCGTGCGTGCGGGTCTCGCCCTCAACCTGGTAAGCGGCGGTGGCGCCGCCAAACACAAAGCCGTCGGGGAACTGCATGGGGTTGGTCATGAGTCATCCTTTCTGTGGGATTCGAATAGGGAGAGGTGCCCGAACTGGGGATCCGGGCACCAACAGAGGGAGGAACTTAGTCGAGGTTCTCGCGGAGCCACTTGATGGCGCCAGCGGGGTCGCGGGTAAGGTCGATATATTCCTTACCGCGCGGGGCGAGCAGCTTAATGCCCAGGCGATCGGTGTCGGCCTTCATGTCGTTGTAGTAGCTACGGACCTGCGGGGCAAGCACGATGACGTCGTACTGATCCATGATGGCGGTGTGCTGGCCATAGGCGCCTGCGGAGGAAGCGATGTTCTCTCCGGTCTGCGCGGCACCTTCCTTGATGGCGTTGGCAAGCATGGCAGAGGTGCCGGCGCCGGCGCACAGGACGAGGACTTTCAGGCCGTCGACATCCTTCTTAGCGGATGCATCGGCAGCGGGCTCGGGCTGATCGGCGACAGGCTCGCTGTCGGCGGCGGCAGCGGTCGTCTCGACGGAAGCGGTCGTCTGCTCGACAGCGGGCGCAGAGGTGCTGGCGGCGATGGTGGCAGCACCATCGGACTCAAGACCCAGCTCGGCGGCGCGCTCGGCCTCCTGGTCGCAGAGCAGCTTATCGTATGCCTTCAAGAACGGCAGGTAGATGATGGCGTCCAGCAAGATGATGATCGCGACAAACACCAGGGCGATAAGCTGGAAGTTCGTGGTGATGAAGATGCCGATGGGAGCGGGGGTAGCCCAAGGCACCACGAAGGAGAAGCCGTTCATGCCCACGTTGTCGATAAAGAACTTGGCAACACTCACGTTGACGCAGCCGGCGGCAACAAAGGGGATGAGCATGTAGGGGTTAAGGATCATCGGCGCGCCAAAGAGCAGCGGCTCGTTGACAGCAAAGGCAACAGGAACAATCGAGGCCTTACCGACGGCTTTGAGCTGCTTGGACTTCATAAAGAGAATCAGCAGAAGCGGCACGATGAACGTGGCGCCGGTGCCGCCGAACTCACCCACGAGCGACATGTTGAAGGTGAGGGAATGGGCGGGGTGACCACCGGCCAGCAGAACCTGCAGGTTCTCGGCCTGGTTGGCAAGACGGATGGGGTCGATGCCCGGCTGGACGATCGAGGGGCCGTGGACGCCGATGAACCAGAAGAACGCGGTGGCTGCCTGAATAAGGATGAGTCCGGGGTAGGTCTCTGCTGCAGTGAAGAGCGGGGAGAGCAGCTTGATGAGCAGCTCGGAGAACGGAACGCCCATGAGGTTGCGCACGACGACATCGATGATGCCGCAGATGATGACGGCGCCGCCAAAGGGGATGATGTCACGGAAGTTCTGAGCGATGGCGCCCGAGACCTCCTTGGGCAGCTTAATGGTCAGATCGCGCGAGACGCAGAATTTGTAGACCCACACGGTAATGAACGCGGCGATATAGGCCGAGAACAGACCGCGCGTGCCCATGCTGGTGCAATCGAAGACCGAAAGTTCGGAGCCGTTGAACTTGGTGGTGAACTGCGTGACTGCGAGCAGCAGCATGCTGCACTGGGCGGCCACCATGGTGGAACCGTCGTTGAGCACCTTGCCGGCGGGCATGCGACGGTTCATGGAAGCCGTAAAGTTCTTGGCAGTGGTGCCGGCGACCATGATGCCCATGACGCCCATGGTGAAGTTGTACAGCTTGTTGCACCAGTCGATGAGCGGCTGGGGCAGCGTGATGCCAACTACGCCAGGAAGGGTGGCAATCAGCAGGAAGATCGAAGAGGTGAGGACGATGGGCATGCACCCAAGGAATCCGTCCTTAATGGCCTGGAGGTAGATGTTCCTTGAGATCTTCTCAAAGAACGGTTGATGCTTTTCGAGCATCTTTACGATGGCGTCCATAGAGCTCCTTTGCTACTTGATGCGCGATGCATGTGGATGGAACTGGTCGTCGATGGATGGTCAGGACTGCCCGGAAACCTTCCTGCTTAAGGAAGGCATTGCGAAATGACAACGTTGTCATTTCGTTAATGACAACGTAAGACATTTTTGGAAGAGCAACAAGGATATACGGGTGAGCGGTCGATATTGTTCGGTAAACGGTTGATTTATCAGTCAGGCAGGTAGTGTATGCTAGAACGCAAAAACAAGCGATGTAAAACCGACTGGAGAAGCAGTGGCAACGATGGACAAGAAAAATGTCTCAATGAATGATGTGGCGATTGCCGCTGGTGTTTCTCTCAAGACGGTTTCGCGCGTGATTAACGAGCCCGATAGCGTGCGAGAGTCGACACGCGATAAGGTTCATTCGGCCATGGAGGCGCTCGGGTTTCGAGCCAACTTTGCCGCGCGTTCGCTCAAGTTGGGCCGTTACGGGTGCATCGGCGTCGTGCTGTTCCACTTGTCGGGCGGTGCCGTGGACATGATCGACGGTATCGCCGATGCCGCCGAAGAGCGAGGCTTTGCTCTTACGATGATCAAAAAGCGGGCGGGGGAGAAGATGACCCTTGCCGAAGCGGCGCGTAGGATGTCGCAGCTCCCCGTCGACGGCATGATTTTCAACCTGCGCCAGATGGTCGATGACTTTGATACCTTTGAGGCGCCGAAAGACCTCAAGACGGTGATTATCACACCGATGGAACATCCTACCTGCTCTACCGTCAGTGACGACCAAGAGGGCGGCGCGCGCATGGCGTGCGAGTACTTCTTGAACCACGGGCACAAGAACGTGTACTTCGTCTCTGGTAAGAAAGAGTCACTGTCGAGCCAGTGCCGTATGAAAGGTTGGCGAGCGGCACTCGAGGCACGTGGCATTGAGCCGCCCGAGCCTCTGCAAGGCGATTGGAATGCGGATAGTGGCTATGCCGCGGGCCTTGTGCTTGCCGATAAGCCCGATTGCACGGCGGTCCTCGCTGCTAACGACTGCATGGCAAACGGCGTGATGATGGCTCTACGTGACAAGGGTCTGAGTGTGCCCGATGATGTGTCCGTGATCGGCTTCGACGATGAGCTCTACAAGACGATTCCCAACTCGATTCTGACGTCAGTGAAGTTCCGTCACCGCGAACTGGGCGTCCGTGCGCTTAATGAGGTCGTCGCAGGTCTGGAAGCCCCGAGCTCCAGAAGCCGTACGCTCGTCTCGGGTGTGCTGGTCGAGCGTTCCAGCGTAAAGGACCTGCGGGTGTAGACGTGCTCGGCTCGTTCATCTCAATCTGTAACAGGTAGAGCCGAAAATCTCAGCTAATTGTTACAGATTTAGACAATTCGGTCCGGCTTATTCCGTTTGTCTCGATCTGTAACAACTAGACGGTCAAAAGTGGTCTACATGTTACAGATCGAGATTGTTCGGCCCGGGCCGCCCGTTCGTCTAAATCTGTAACAGCTTGGACCGAAAAACTCGGCTAGATGTTACAGATTGAGACAAGCGGCCCCCGAACCGCCTAAAAACGCCGGGGGCGGCGCGCCGTGTGACGTGCCGCCCCCGGCTGAGAAATGGGGACAGGTTATGTGGGCAGGCGACCCCGCCAGCCGCTAGTTCAGACGACGGGTCTGCGCCACGTGCTTATACCAGTATGCGCTTGCCTTGGGCGTGCGCTTCTGGGTTTCAAAGTCAACGTAGAAGAAGCCATAGCGCTTGTTGTAGCCATTGGTCCAGGAGAACTGATCCTGCAGGCTCCACAGGAAGTAGCCGCCCACGTTGACGCCCACCTCCATGGCCTTGAGCAACCAGCGCAGGTGCTGCTCGATGTAGTCGATGCGCGGCTGGTCGTCCACAAAGCCGTCTTTGTAGGGGTCCTTGTAGCCCATGCCGTTCTCGGTGATGAAGATTTGCTTGTAGTTGGGGTAGCGCTGCTTAATGTAGACGAGCAGATCGAACAGGCCCTCGGGATAGATGATCCAGTCCCAGTCGGTGGTGGGGATGCCAGGCTTGTTCACATGCTCGCCAATGCCCTTGACGCGCCAGCGGCCGGTGCCCTTCTCGCCCGTACCGTTGTGGTGCAGGTCGTTCTCGCCGTCGTAAGCCTTCAAGAAACGGCACTGGTAGTTGTTAACGCCCAGGTAGTCGTTGTAGAGCGCTGCCTTGCGCATAATCTCGAGGTCCTCGTCCAGGATCTCGATGGTGCCGCCCGAGACGGCAGCCAAGCGGTTGGCGCACTCGAGGGTGTCGGGCGCGTAGTCGCCGCGGAAGGTGGCGTCGAGCAAGAACTGGTTCTGCAGCACGTGCTCGTTGTTGGCGGCTTTGATGTCGGCGGGGTCGTTCTCGTTGAGCGGATACTTAAACTCCAGCGACTGGATGACGCCGATCTTGCCCTTAAAACCGCCGTTGTGGAAGGCCAGTACTGCCTTGGCGTGGGCGAGCATCATGTTGTGCTCGCACTGGAAGGCCTCGGCCAGATGCGCCTTGACGCCGCCGGGGAAGGTGCCCTCGATGTAGGTGTTGGAGGCATCGGCCCAAATCTCGTTAAAGGTGAACCAGTAGGTCACCTGGTCGGCGTACTCCTTAAAGCAGAAGGTGGCAAAGTCCACAAAGGCGTCGATGGTCTCGCGGTTGAGGAAATCGCCCTTCTCAAAGAGGGGGAGCGGCGTGTCAAAGTGATGCAGCGTGACAAACGGCTCAACATGGTGCTTGTGGCACTCGGCGAAAAGGTCGTGGTAGAACTGGACACCCTCGGGGTTGATCTCGCCGGTGCCGTTGGGGAAGATGCGGCTCCAGGCAATGGAGAGGCGGATGCCGTTGATGCCAAACTCCTCGCACAGCTCCAGATCGACGGGGTACTGGTTGTAGAAGTCCGAAGCGGGATCGGGGGAAAAGCGCCCCTGGGCCTCCAGGAAGTCGTCCCAGGCAACCTTGCCTTTACCGTGGGTGCGGGTCTCGCCCTCTACCTGGTAGGCAGCAGTGGCGCCGCCAAAGACAAAGTCCTCGGGAAACTGCGCAGGCGGGTTGGTGACGCTAGCAGGGTTAACGGACATGATGATCCAATCGTCTAAATCGAAGGGCCAGCCGGTCTTGGATAGTCGGCTGGCCCTGAGCGTTACTTACTTCGAGAGTTGCTCGCTTACGAAGGCGAGAGACTTATCGCCGTTCTGGGAGAGCTCGATGTACTGCTTGCCGCGGCAGGCGACGCACTTGTTGCCCACGCGCTCGCAGTCCTTCTGCAGGTCGGCCAGGTAGCTTGCGGCCTGCGGGGCCAGTACGACCAGGTCAAAGTCGGGGAGCATGTCCACGTGGTTGCCATAGGCCTCGGCAGCGGTTTCGAGGTTAATGCCGCGCTCCTTGGCAGCCTTGGCCAGCGCGTTGGCGAGCAGGCCCGAGGTTCCGCCGCCCTGGCAGAGCACGAGCACGCGCTTGCCGTTGAGGTCGCTGACGGTCGTTGCCTCAGTGGCGACAGCGGCGGGAGCGGCGGGGGCGGCGGGGGCGTCGGCCTTCACGGCCTCGGCAGCAGCGCCGGCGGCAACGCTCTTGGCGTCAGCCTTGCCCTGGAAGGCATCGTTGAGCTTAGCGGCCTTCTCGGCGTTCTTGGCGGCGAGCTCCTCCTGGGAGATCTCGGCCTCCTCGGCGCACTTCTGGGCGTCATAGGCACGGAAGAACGGATAGTACAGGACGAAGTCGACGACCAGGATAAGGGCGAGCATCACAAAGGCGAGCGGCTGGAAGCCCAGGCCCATGATGGTGCCGATGGGGCCGGGGACGGTCCAGGGCAGGGTGTACATAAAGCCGTTCATGCCCAAGAAGTCGATAAAGATCTTGAGGATCCAGATGTTGGCGATCGGGGCAAAGACAAACGGGACAAAGAAGACGGGGTTGAGCACGATGGGTGCGGCGAACAGCAGCGGCTCGTTGACGGCAAAGCACACGGGAACGATAGCGGCCTTACCGACGGCGCGCATCTCCTGGGACTTGGCCAGGAAGCAGAACATAAAGACCAGGACGAGCGTGGCGCCGGTGCCGCCCATGCAGACGACGAAGTACTGGGCACCCTGGGTCAGGACAGCGGAAGCGTGCTGGCCAGCCTGGAACGCAGCCAGGTTGTCGGTCATGTTGGCAACGAGGGCGGCGGCGATGGCGGGCTCGACGATCGAGGGGCCGTGGACGCCCACGAACCAGAACAGGCTCATGGCGCCGTAGATCACAGCGAGGCCGATGTAGCCATCGGCAACGGTGAACAGGGGCTGGAACACCTGGATGACGCCCTGGGCAAAGCAGAAGCCAAAAGCAGCGCGGAAGACGATGTCAAAAACCCAAAAGACGGTGATGCAGACGGAGAAGGGGATGATGTCCTTGAAGGTCTGCGAGATGTTGGGCGGAACCTGCTCGGGCATCTTGACGGTGATGTTGCGCTTGATAAAGAACTTGTAGATGATGCCAGTCACAAACGCAGCGATGAAAGCGGTCAGCAGGCCCTTGGAACCAAGGTAGGTGGTGTTGAAGCCGCTGGCGGCGTCCGTGGCGATGGTGTCGCTCGAAAGGAGCAAGAAGCCGATGATGGCCGCGCACATGCACGAGATGAAGTTGATCTGGTTGTTCTTGGGCAGATCGCGGTTCTGGGCGTCGGCGAAGTGCTTGGCAGTGGTGGCGGCGCAGGCGATGGCCAGGATGCCCATGGAGTAGTTGTAGCACTTCCACAGGGCGTTGTTGATGTCATCGGGCCAGTAGAAACCCCAGATGTTGGGGACCGAGGCTACCAGGCAGAAGATGGACGAGAAGATGATGATGGGGATGACGGAGATAAAGCCGTCGCGGATCGCCTTGAGGTACTTGTTGCGGGCGATCGCGTTGAAAAAGGGCTGGCCCTTTTCGATGATGGCGATGAGTTGCTCCATGCAATGCTCCTAAGAGTCGGTGGGTTAGCAACGATGGTAGCTTTTGACGTTCGGTTGCCAAAATGTTGACGTTGCCATTTTGCGACACAAAAAAAGACGCGAACCGGTGGTTCCTGTGCCTGCGAACCGTCGATTCCTTATGCGTAAACGTTTGAGCCGCCCGGTGGCTCTGTGTTTGCACAATGGCAACGTTAACATTTGGGCGCCAAAAGCCGTTCGGGGAAGCAAAAATGTCGGTGAACGGTAGGTTTTGGGTGGTGAGCGTATGGTGGGGGAGGCGTTGGATATACTTGAAGGCGTTAAAAATGACTGCGCAGGGTGCCACCAATGGCATCGTTGACATAGAAAGATCGACCTATGGCCGCTGTTAAAAAATCGGTATCCGTCAAAGACGTAGCGCGCCTCGCGGGCGTCTCGGAGCAGACAGTCTCGCGTACGGTGCACGATTCGCCCAGCGTGCGCCCCGAGACCAAGGAACGCGTGCGTGCCGCCATGCGCGAGCTGGGGTATCGCCCCAATTTTGCCGGTCGATCGCTGCGCCGCGGTAAGTTTAAGACCGTCGGCGTCGCCATGTTCAACATTACCGGCACCGGCAATCTCGACCGTATGGAGGGCTTTGCCGCAGCGGCCGACAAACATGGCTATGCCATCACCCTCACTAAAGTAGACGGGCATCCGTATACCCTCGAGAGCGCATCGTCGCGCATGAGCGCACTGCCGGTGGATGGCATGGTTGTGATTATGAACCGCATGCCGGCGGACTTTGGAACCTTCGAGCCGCTGCCCGGCATGCAGACGGTGCTCGTTACGATGTTGGAGCACCCGCTCTGTTCAACGGTCGATAACGACCAGTTCGATTGCTCGCGCCAGGTGGTCGAGTATTTGCTGGGGAGGGGGCACAAAACCGTGCACTTTATCTCATGCCCCGAGCGCTCGCTTTCGGGCATGCGGCGCGAGGAAGGCTGGCGTGAGACATTGCGTGCGCATGGCATTGAGCCCCCGCAGCTCGTGCGCGGCGACTGGACGGCACAGAGCGGATATGCCGCAGGCCAGGCTCTGGCGGAAGATCCGACCTGTACGGCCATCTATGCCTCCAACGATGCCATGGCATATGGCTGCATCCGTGGGCTCGAGTCGCGCGGAAAGCGTGTGCCCCAGGACGTGAGCGTGGTGGGTGTTGATGACAGCCTGGGCGATATCGTGCCCGATTGTCGCCTGACCACGGTGCGCTTTGACAACAAGCGCGTCGGCATGTGGGCGGTTGACAAGATTGCCGGCGCCGAGGGCGTTGCGCCCGGTGTGGAGCACATGCTGTTTCCGGGCGTGCTCGTCGAGGGCGATACGGTGCGCGATTGGCGCTAGGGCGCGGGTCTGTTTGGGTTTCCGCTAATTGTGTTCGATATTGTTCAGATTGGTTTAAAAACCGTTCACGGACGAAAAGTGACCGTTCATAGCTCGAAATTACGTTTTACGCTGTTCTTTTTTGTTTGAATGTTATTGTTTCTGTCATACACAACGCAGCGCGTATGCCCGGACGCGATGCTCTCCATTGGTTCATATGTGAAAGGAACGCAATATGGCAACCAAAGAAGAAATCTCGATGGTTGGATTCGAGATTGTCGCATATGCAGGTGACGCCCAGACCGATCTGCTTGCAGCGCTCGATGCTGCTCGCGAGGGTGACTTTGAGAAGGCCGAACAGCTGCACAAGGATGCCAGCGATGCGCTCATCGGTGCCCACGACACGCAGACCAAGCTGCTTTCGCAGGAGGCCGGCGGTGGCGAGATGGAGATGACCTTCATCATGGCTCACGCTCAGGACACTCTCATGACCACTATGATTCTGGAGAAGCAGGCCCGCTTTACCATCGATGCCTACAAGCGCATCGCCGAGCTCGAGGCCAAGCTCGCCTAACGAGTCCGCACAATCAAGTCCCCTTCCAAAAGCTCTGCCGCTACCCGCGGCAGGGCTTTTTCTGTCCTCCTCCAAGTTGCGGTGAAATAGGGACTGAATAGGGGCCGACGGGCGCAAAACAATCCCTATTCCACCGCAACTCATCCGGAGATAGTCATTGGGGACAGTCTTGGTGCGCTCCGTTCGTCCTCCCGTTCGATTTTTGCTCGGTGGGTATACTTCCTTTCGCATTAAACGCCGGACTGAGGAGGTATCCAAATGCCGGATAACGGGTCAATACAAAAAAGAGACGCGCACGAGATGGCTCATGGGCGTCCTGTCCAGATAACCGAGCATACGACGGTAACCGAGCTGCAGCCCAGTCTGTCCGATGTCGTGTGCACAAACAAAAAGCTGCAGATTGGCTTTATCGTTGCGCTCGTGGTCCTGGCACTGCTGTCGGGCTTTGTTGCTCGTCCGCATTTCGCCGATACCAAAACTTGGGACTCTACCATCGAGGTCATCGACCAAAAGAAGGGCAACGTTTTGGCGCTCACGGCTTCATGCGTTGCTCTGTCTGCGGGTATTACCGCGCTGCCGGGTGATACGGGAACGCCGGTTGCCGAGCAGCTCGCACAGCTTTCGGGCAACCTTGGTATCGTGCTTGCCGTGCTATACCTAGAGAAATATTTGCTCACGATTTTGTGGTCGGTTGGCCTGGGCATCTTAATCCCGTTTGCGTTGGTGCTCTTTGCGGTGTCGCTCGGCATTCACGGGCGCTGGAGCACGAGCACTGTCCTGCGCCGTGTGGCGACGCGCGTGCTGGTGGTTGCCGTGATCGGTATGGCGCTTGTGCCTGCGAGCGTATGGGTGTCGCAGAAGGTCGATGAAACGTATCGCGTTAGCATCGAGGCGGCCGAGCAAAAGGTGGCCGACGCTGCGAGTGCGGCCGACACCACGGACAAGTCAGCCGAGACCAGCTCAAAATCGAACAAGAAAAAATCCGAGACCACGGAGTCCAAAAACGTGCTCGAGCAGTTGACTGATGGGGCATCGAGCCTTGTTACGTCGGTGACCAGCGGCGCCAAGCAGATGACCGATGAGATCGTGCGGCAGGTGACCGATCTGATTGAAGGCGTCATCGTGATGATCGTGACTTCGTGCGTTATCCCGCTGCTGGTGCTCGTGGCGTTCCTGTGGCTGGGCCACGTGCTGCTGGGGATCGATATTTCCGGCCCGGCGAACTATTTGACGGGTCGTTTCTTGAGCGCTCCTTCCAAGCACGCCAAAAAGGGTGGGCAGTCTGAGTAGCTAAAACAGCTGTATATACCGGGGAATACCGCCGAAGGGCGGCCGAGACGCGTTCTCGGTCGCCCTTTTTGTTTGTTGAATACGTGACAAGCCGGGCATTCCCTGAATCCAAACGGTCAGCAATCATCCGTAAACGGTATTTGTTCAAAAAAGAACAAAGATAAACAAATAGTTGTTGCAGTTACTGTTTGAATGTGTTCAAATAAACATGAACAGTGAAGAACCGCACATTCAGATGCCCGGACCTGAACGCGATTCAACACTTCCAAACAGAAACTACGCACCTGCGTATCTCTCAAGGAGGATGTCATGAGGGTTGTAATCGCTTCCGATGCCGACGGTATGTCGATGAAGGAGTCCATCAAGGAGATGCTCATCGCCGACGGTCACGAGGTCGTCGACTATTCCGAGACCCCTGCCGCGGACTTTGTCGATTCCGCGACCGCCGTTGCCAAGGACCTGCTGGAGCACAAGGATTCCCAGGGCTTCGCATTCGATAAGTACGGCGTCGGCTCCTATATGGCCGCCGTCAAGATTAAGGGCATGGTCGTCGCCAACATTTCCGACGAGCGTTCCGCCTACATGACCCGCGAGCACAACGGCTCGCGCATGGTCACCATGGGCCCGGGCGTTGTGGGCACCGAGGTCGCCAAGAAGATTGCCCGCGAGTTCCTGCGCGCCCAGTACGCCGGCGGCCGTCACCAGATCCGTGTCGACATGCTCAACAAGATGGCCTAACGAGAGCCACCGAGAACTCGAACTTCTACCTCAACTTGTGAATTCAGACGAAAGGACGTTCTGATGAAGAAGACCATCGCAATCGGTTGCGACCATATCGTTACGGACGAGAAGATCTATCTGGCCGACCGCCTGGAGCAGGCTGGCTACAAGGTGCTCGACTGCGGCACCTACAGCCACACCCGTACGCACTATCCCATCTACGGTAAGGCCGTGGGCGAGGCTGTTGCCAGCGGCAAGGCCGACTTTGGCGTGGCCCTGTGCGGCACCGGCATTGGCATCACCAACGCCGTCAACAAGGTTCCCGGCGCCCGCTGCGCCCTGGTTCGCGACATGACCTCTGCCCTGTATGCCCGTCGCGAGCTCAACGCCAACATCGTGGGCTTTGGCGGCAAGATCACCGGCGAGTTCCTGATGGCCGATATCATGCTTGCCTTCCTGGAGGAGCCCTACGAGAAGACTCCCGAGCACGATGCCCTGATCGCCAAGATCGATGCCTGCAACAAGGCCGACGCCGAGGCTCAGGCCGACCCGCACTTCTTTGACGAGTTCCTCGAGAAGTGGGACCGCGGCGAATACCACGATTAGCGGGTATCCGGCGTAATTAACTAGTCCGTTGACGGCTCGCGTTTCTGTGAGGGGGCGCGGGCCGGTTTTCTATCAGCCCTATTGACTTGGCGGGCTGTCGTAAGAAAGGGAAGGCTCCTATGGAGTTTGTTCTTGATAACGGTTCTATCCGCGTAGCACTGAGCACGGCGGGCGGCTCGTTCACCTCAATTGTGGCCGACGGTCGCGAGTATCTGTGGCAGGGCGATCCGGCGGTATGGTCGGGCCAGGCACCTATTTGCTTCCCGATCTGCGGCGGTCTTCGTGACGGTCGCGCAATGACCATGGGCGGCCGCGAGGTTAAGCTCGCCCGCCACGGCTTTGCGCGCAAACAGGAGTGGAAGCTCGAGGAGCAGAGCGACAACATGGTTGCGCTGAGCCTAAGCTCTGCCGACCATGCCGAGTTGCTCGAGCAGTACCCGTATCCGTTTAAGATCGTTGCTCGTTACACGATCGATGCGGCTAAGGTGGCCGTGTCGTACGAGGTGACCAATGAGGGCACCGAGGACATGCCGTTCTTTGTGGGCGGTCACCCCGGCTTTAAGTGCCCGCTCGACGAGGGCGAGTCCTATGACGATTACGAGCTCCGTTTTAAGCAGCGTGAGGCCACCGAGCTCTGTACTGCCGTCCCCTCGACGGGCCTGATTGATGTTGAGCATCGCAGCAAGAATCCCATGATCGGCCAGAACCTGCCGCTGACCCACGAACTCTTTGACTTCGCGGAGACCATCTTTGACGTGCTCGAGAGCCGCGTGGTTACGCTGACCAAGAAGACCGAGGACAAGGGCGTGCGCCTGACGTTCCCCGATATGCCGTACCTGATTGTGTGGAGCAAGCCCGAGGGTGACTTTGTGGCCGTGGAACCGTGGGGCGGCCTGTCCACCTGTTCCGACGAGGACGATATTCTGGAGCACAAGCGCGGCTGCCTGGTGGCCAAGCCGGGGGAGACCGTTACCCGCGGCTTTGAGATCGAGATCCTTTAACGAGTTATCGTATGTTTGGGGCGGGTCATGCCGCCCCGGAACAGGAGCTCAATATGATTCTGACCGTTACCATGAACCCGTCGATTGATACGCGCTATCAGCTCGACAAGTTGATCATCGACGACGTGAACCGTGTGACGCCCGAAAAGACTGCTGGCGGTAAGGGCCTCAACGTGAGTCGTGTGCTGCTGCAGTTGGGCGACGATGTGCTCGCGACTGGCCTGCTCGGCGGCCACATGGGTGCCTATATGGCTGAGCTTATGGATGCCGACGGCGTTAAGAACGACTTTGTGCCCATCGCCGGTGAGACGCGCATTTGCCTGAATATCCTGCACGAGGGCAATCAGACCGAGCTTTTGGAGAGCGGCCCGCAGATCGCCCCGGCCGAGCTCGAGGCCTTTACGGTCAAGTTCGCCGAGCTTGCAGCGAAGGCGGACGTTGTGACGCTTTCGGGCTCGCTGCCGCGCGGCGTCGATGCCGGCTACTATGCCGAGCTCGTCAAGATCGCCGAGGAGGCGGGCGCCAAGGTGCTGCTCGACACCTCGGGTGCATCGCTGGAGGCCGCGCTGGAGTCCGACGCTAAGCCTGAGCTCGTAAAGCCCAACCTGACCGAGATTAACGGCCTGCTGGGTACGTCCTTTACGACTGATGATGTCGATGCCCTGCGCGAGGCGCTCGCCGCCGATGGCCGCTTTGCCGGTATTCCCTGGGTTGTCGTTTCGATGGGCGCTGCCGGTTCGGTGGGCTTCCATGAGGGTCGCGCGTTCCGCGCCAAGACGCCCGCGATTGCGGCTGTGAACGCGACGGGTTCCGGTGACTCGACCATCGCCGGCTTTGCGCATGCCATTGCTGCCGGCGCCGACGACGTCACGGTGCTCAAGACCGCCAATACCTGCGGCAAGCTCAACGCCATGGATCCCAAGACCGGCCACCTGGTCATGGACCGCTGGGACGAGGTCTACAACAGCGTTGTCGTGACTGAACTGTAGGGTTACGCGGTTTTACCAAACCGCGTAACGGCGCGACGCTGCGAACGCCCCTAAGCGGCAATCTGACGTTCAATCGTCGGGCATGACCAAAAGGTCAATGCCCTCCTCTTTCACGTCACCTTGCTCGCTTAGGGGCGTTTTCGCTGTCGTTGCCAAGACACCGGCGTTGCCTTGGTCGCAAGTAGTCATTGGGGACGCTCTTTAATGACTAGTCGTTTAAGAACGCCCCTTAAGAATGACCCCAATGACTACACTCAAAAACGGCGCCCGTCGGCGATGTTGCCGGCGGGCGCCGTTGTCGTGTGGGCGGTTATGTCGTGGCCGCTGATGAGGCTCGAACCTGTATGCTACAGTGAGTCGATAAAGCGCTGTTGGGCGGCGCGGCCGGCTTCGTCCCACTTAAAGACGCCGGCGTTGTCGAGCACGTGGCCAAACACCACGCCGACCTCCTCGTGCAGGATATCGATGGCGTTGTCGGCCGTAAGCTCGTCGGCGCGGCGAGCAAAGACGTCCTCGGCCCACGCGGCATGGCTGCGGCAAAGGTCGTCGCCCTCGAGCGCGCCAGCAAGGTCGTAGCTGGCATCGGCCTTGGCCGCCAGCAAGTGCTCGCGGACAGCGCCGAGCTCGGGAACCAGGCGCGGCGGCAAAATGGCCAGGCCCATGACCTCGATCAGGCCGATGTTCTCCTTCTTGATGTGGTGGTACTCGGCATGCGGGTGGAATACGCCCAGCGGATGCTCGTCGGTCGTGATGTTGCAGCGAAGCGCCAGGTAGGCCTCGTAAATCTCGCCGCCGGCATTGCCGCGGGAGTCGACGCGGCGGATGACGGGCGTCACGGTGTTGTGCGCCACGCCGTCGGCTGTGTGCGCGATGACGCCCACCGACTCATCGGTCCACTCGCGCCAGGCGAGGATGATCTTCTCGGCGGCGTCGAGCAGCTGGGCGCGGTCGTGCGAGCGCAGTCGCAGCACCGAAAGCGGCCACTGCAACACGGTACCGCTGACCTGGTCAAAGCCGGGCACGCTAAACTGCGAGACCTCGGCGGCATGCATCATGGGGAACTCGTGCGCGCCGCCCTGGAAGTGGTCGTGCGACAGAATCGAGCCGCCCACGATGGGCAGGTCGGCGTTGGAGCCAATAAAGTAATGCGGGAACAGGTCCACAAAGTCGAGCAGGCAGGTCAGACCCTTGCGGTCGACGTGCATCGGACGATGCTCGGAGCTCATGGCAATGCAGTGCTCGTTAAAGTATGCGTACGGGCTGTACTGGAAGCCCCAGCGCTCGCCGTTGAGCTGGATGGGGATAACGCGCAGATTCTGGCGAGCGGGGTGGGCGCCGCCGTCGGCTGCGGCGGAGCGTCCAGGGTAGCCCTCGTTCTCGATGCACAGCTGACAGGCGGGATACTTCTCGCCCGTGTTCTTAGCTGCACCTGCCGCGGCAATGTCGCGCGGGTCCTTCTCAGGCTTGGACAGGTTGATGGTGATCTCCAGGTCACCCCAGTTGGTGGGGGTGCTCCATTTGATGTTGCGCGCGATGGCGGCACGGCGCACGTAGCCGGCGTCGCAGCACAGGCCGTAGAACCAGTCGGTCGCGGCGCGGGGCTCGTTGACGCCCATGCGTCCGTTGAACTCCTCGTTTACAACCGAAGGCCTTGGCATGAGCGCGCCCATGATGCGCATGGCGATGCGGTCGCGGCCCGACGTCGTGTCCTCGGCGGCGCCGTTGGCAACGGCAGCCTCGGAAAGCGAGGCAAGCGTGCCCTCCAGGTCAAAGTCGTGCAGGGTATCGGGGTGCAAGAGCGAGAGCTTCTCGTTCTGCAGCGCCCAGGTCATGTCGAGCGCGGGGCCCGTGGCGCCGATGCACTCCAAAATGGTGTTATACGCCCAGATGCGATCGTCCTGGCCGATCATCGATCGGTGGATAGCGTACTCGATCAGGTTCTGCGCGGCCTCGCGCACGTCAGTCATTACAGCCATGCCGCGTAAGCCCCCTTGTCAGAAATTGCGTAGTGGCGGGCAGAGCCCTCGCCCAGCCAGCCGTTCATCTTGGTGATAAAGGTGTCGACCAGGTCGAGCGGCACGAAGGCCTGGATGGTGCCACCAAAGCCGCCACCGTGGATACGGACGGCGCCACGGCCGTCGAGCACGTGCTCGGCCAGTGCCAGGGCATACATCGAGGGCTGCTCGGAGCCCAGCTTGGCAACGACATTCTGTAGGTACATGGCAGAGCTGGCGCCGGACTCGCGCGTCAGGACCAGGAACTGATCGATGTCGCCGGCGTTCAGGGCAGCCCAGCGCTTATCGACCAGGCCGTTTTCGTACCAGTAGTGAACGGCGCGCAGGCAGGCGCGGTCGCCCAGCTTGGCGCGCAGCTCGGGGAGCTTGGCGTCAAAGTCCGCCACGTTTACCTCGCACAGGCGTGCCTTGCCAAACTCGGCAGCGACGTCCTGCATCTCGCGCGGAACGGCGGCGTAGTCGTCGGTGGCGGCCACGTGGTCGGCACCGACCTTAACGAGCACGAGCGCATAACCGTGATCCTCAAAGTTGAGCTCGAGCTTCTGGGTTTTAGGCTGAGCCTGATCCTCAAAGTCCATGTAGGCGAGGCCGCCCAAGCAAACGGCGGCCTGGTCCATCAGACCGCAGGGCTTGCCGTAATAGTTGTTCTCGGTGCGCTGGCTCATCTGGGCGAGCGCGACGGGCTCGATGGCGGGTGCGTCCCAGAGCGTCTCCATGGCGCGACCGTATGCCGCCTCGACAGCAGCGGAGCTCGAAAGACCGCCGCCCGAGGGGACGGAGCAGGTGAAGGCAAAGTCGAAGCTCTGGGGCTCAACGCCCAGAGCAGCGATTTCGTGGGCCATGCCGCGGACGAGGCTCGCGGACGTGCCCTTCTCGGACTCCTGAACGTCTAGCGTGTCGAGCGCGATTTCAAACGTGGGATAGCCCTCGTCGGCTACGCGAACCTTGTTGGAATCGGTTGCCACGGCGATGCCGTCGACGGCGACATCGAGCGAGCCGGCGATGACGTGGCCGCCCTCGTGGTCAGTGTGGTTGCCGCTGATCTCGGAGCGGCCGGGCGCGTGCACGTAGAGCACCTGGCGGTCGCCGATGGGGCCAAACTCCTCCTCGAACAGCTTGGTGAGCGTGGCGAATGTCTTTTCGTCGGGGGTGGTCATGGGAGTCCTTTCCTTGGCGCGCCCGGGTGGGTTTTGCGTCGTTATGAGTACGTTAACAACTTAAAGCGGCATGAACCAAGTGTTCACGATACCGCACGTTACGGGCTATGTTAACGTACTCATAACACATCGCTTGTCACTTTTTGAGAATCTGGTAATCGGTAGAAATTCAGCCGTGAACGGTACTGCCGTATGGACTTATAAAGCAGAAGAGATGCAGATAGAAAAAGTAGAGTACGTTAACATGCGTCCGACGATAGCGGGCCTCGGCGCGGGATGTATTTCTGCCCGGGCCGGCATTCACGCTATTCAGATCTCGCAAGGGTGAAGGTGATCCTGTGGCAAGGCGCCCGTCCAACGATACCAGTTCGCGTCCGGTCTCCATGGCCGACGTCGCCCGCGCTGCCGGCGTTTCGCAGCAGACGGTTTCGCGCGTCGCCAACGGCTTGCCTAACGTTAACGAGCAGACGCGCCAGCGCGTACAGGCCGCTATGCAAAAGCTCGGCTTTCGTCCGAGTTATGCCGGTCGCTCGCTGCGCGACGGCCGTTATCATTCGGTCGGCCTGTGCGTCAACGATGTCACCAAGTTCGGCAACCTCTCAATGATCGACGGCATCGCCAGCGCTGCTCGCGAGCATCATTGCGCCATCACGCTGGTCGAGATGTCCAAGACCGAGGAGTTTTCGCTTGCCGAGGCAACGCGTCGTATGGCCGCATTGCCCGTGGACGGCATCATCATCGGCATGAGTCGCATGGCGCCCGATTTTGAGACGTTTGATCCACTGCCGGGCATTGGCACGGTCATTGTTACCATGTACGCGCATCCGCGGGTGACCACGGTCGATTCCGACCATTACGGCTGCTCGCTATTGCTTATGGATCATCTGTTTGAGCTGGGGCACGAGCAAATTCGCTATATTGGCGGCCCGTCGTTCTCGGTCGACGAGCAATTTCGTCGCGCCGGTTGGCAGGATGCGCTCGAGCGTAAACACATCGAGCCGGTAGAGCCGCTCGAGGGCGACTGGTCTGCCAACAGCGGCTACGAGGCCGGCAGGTACCTGGCCGAGCACGATCGCACCATGACGGCGATCTATGCGGCAAACGATCAGATGGCAAATGGCGCGATTGCCGCGCTGCGTGATAGCGGTCTGCGCGTGCCCGAGGACGTGAGCGTGGTGGGCGTCGACGATTCGCTCGATGATTTTGTGGCACACAACGAGCTCACGACCGTTCGATTCGATTTGCATCAGCGTGGACGCGAAGTATTCGAGCATGCGGTTCCCGAGGCGGGTACGGCGGGCAAAACCGTTGCTATTCGTATTCCCGGCCAGCTCATCATTCGACATAGCACGGCGATACCGCGCGCATAGTTTGTGCAGGTAAACGGCGCTTTATCGCATTTCAATAACAATCGGTAAGGATGCCGGCAGATAGCTGTGGCTCTAAAGGCGAGTGTTATGATAGACGGGTTCTTTTGTCTATCTAGGAGGCTTTGCCTGATGGAGATCACCAAGGATATCCGCTACATTGGCGTCAACGATCACGACATTGACCTGTTCGAGGGCCAGTACGACGTGTCCGAGAACGGTATGGCATATAACAGCTACGTTATCTTGGGCGATAAAATCGCTGTCGCCGATTCGGTCGACGCTGGCTTTGTCGACGAGTGGCTCGGCAACCTCGAGGCCGCGCTCGACGGCCGTACGCCCGACTACCTGGTTGTCCATCACATGGAGCCCGATCACTCTGCTGGCATCGCCGCCTTTATGGAGCGCTATCCCCAGGCGCAGATCGTGGCAAGCATGGGCGCTTTCCGCATGATGGTCAACTACTTTGGCACCGACTTCCCCGAGCGCAAGATGGTCGTCAAAGATGGCGACGTGCTCGACCTGGGCGGCCACAGCCTGACGTTTGTCGGCGCTCCCAACGTGCACTGGCCCGAGGTGCTCTTCTCCTACGAGTCCACCGACAAGGTGCTCTTTAGCGCCGACGGCTTTGGCAAGTTTGGCGCCAACGACATCGAAGATCCCGAGGGTTGGGCCTGCGAGGCACGCCGTTACTACTTTGGCATCGTGGGAAAGTTCGGCAAGTTCGTGCAGGCCGTCCTCAAGAAGGCCGCCAATCTGGACATCCAGATCATCTGCCCGCTTCACGGTCCTGTTCTTAGCGAGAACCTGGGCTATTACCTCGACACCTACAACACCTGGTCGAGCTATCAGCCCGAGGACGAGGGCATCACGATCGCCTATGCGAGCGTGTACGGGCATCTGAAGGCTGCCGTCGAGGAGCTTGCATCTGCGCTCGAGGCTCGCGGCCAGAAGGTTTCCGTCTTTGACCTGGCTCGCGACGACATGGCCGAGGCCGTTGAGGATGCGTTCCGCTATGACCGTCTGGTGCTCGCCTCTATCACCTATCAGGGCGAGATCTTCCCGTTCATGAGCACCTTTATCCACACGCTTGCCGGGCACGCCTATCAGAACCGTACGGTGGCACTCGTCGAGGCCGGCTCCTGGGCACCTACCGCTGCCAAGGTTATGACTAAGGAGCTCGAGGCCATGAAGGACATCACCCTGGCGCAGAACAAGGTGACTGTGCTGGGTTCGCTCAACGACGCATCGCGCGCTCAGATCGAGGCCCTCGCCGACGAGCTGTCCAAGTAGCGACACGCTCACTTTTGACGCTCAGCCATCACAACCACCACAAAGGGGACAGTGAACTGCCTCCCATTTCTTGGACATCGGGAAATGGGAGGTTTTCCATGAGTATAGACCTCAGGGTGAAGCACGACCTGGAGTCCAGGAGGCGGGCCGTCGAGCTCTTCGACGCCGGCGTCGGCTGCAAGCCGGCGGCCGAGGCCCTGTCCGTCCCCCGCGAGACCGTGAGAGAATGGCAGTGGGTATACCGGGCGTTCGGAAGCGAGGCGCTGCTGTCCATGGACGGGAAACAATCCAGTTACACATTCGAGCAGAGAGTCGCCGCGGCGTCGGCCGTGGTCGACGGCGGGATGGCGAAGGCCGACGCCATGGCCGAGTTCGGGATCAGGTCGAAGTCCCCGCTGGAGCGCTGGTGCAGGCTCTACCGCGAGGGCGGCGCCGAGGCGCTGCGGCCCCGCCCGAAGGGCAGGCCGAGGGGGTCGAGGTCGAAGCCCCGGGTCCGCACCCGCGAGCAGGAGCTCGAGGAGCGCTGCCGCAGGCTCGAGGCCGAGGTCGCCTACCTAAAAAAATTGCGCGCCCTGGTCGAGCGGGACGGGCTCTGACCAGGGCGGCGGCCGAGGCGGTGAGGGCGCTGCGCGCGGAGGGGCACTCCCTGCGCCACCTGCTGGAGTGCTCGGGGCTCAGGAGGTCGACCTACTACTACGCGCTGGCGCACCCGCGGAGGCCGACCAGGCCCGAGCTGCGCGACGCCGCGGCCGAGATATTCTCGCGCACCGCCAACGGCTGCGGGCACCGGCAGATAGCCATGTGCCTGCGCGCCGAGCTGGGCGCGGTCGTGGCCGACAAGACCGTGCTCAAGATGATGCGCGAGATGGGCATCCGGTGCGGGATACGCCGCCGGGGCTCCCGCCGCCGGTACAGCTCCTACAGGGGGCTCGTGGGGAGCACGTTCGAGAACGTCATCGCGAGGGACTTCGGCGCCGAGGGGCCGTGGCAGAAGCTCGGCACCGACGTCACCGAGTTCAAGGTGGCCGGCGCCAAGGCCTACTGGGCCCCGGTGCTCGACTTCTGCACGAAGGAGATCGTGGCGAGCGACATATCGACCTCGCCGGACCTCGCCCAGCAGCACAGGATGCTCGACCGGCTCCTCGAGGCCCTGCCAGACGGGGCGGCACCGACCATGCACTCGGACATGGGCTGGCAGTACCAGCACGAGTCCTACGCCTCCAGGCTGGAGGGGGCGGGCATCACCCAGAGCATGTCGCGCAAGGGGAACTGCATCGACAACGCCGCCACCGAGCAGCTCTTCGGCCACGTGAAGGACGAGTTCTACCGCGGCAGGGAGTGGGGCAGCTTCGGGGACTTCAAGCGCGACCTGGAGGAGTACATAGACCATTGGAACACGCGGCGCAGGCAGGTAAGATTGAAGGGCCTGACGCCGGAGGAGTTCCGGGACCGGGCCCTTGCGGCGTAGTCGCTATTTATTCAGTCCAAGTTTCGGGGCGCAGTTCACAGGCACCTTTGTGGTGGTTTTTGTTTAAGCGCCGGCGATGATGAGGGCTGGACGTGCGCTGTCGGTGGCCTCGGCGATTGAGGTGGCGACGGCATGATCGGGGTCACGGTCCATCACGATGGTGTCGACATCAGTCAGTTCGGCAAAGCGGTACATGCCGCGTCCGTTAACCTTGCTAGCGTCCATGAGGGCGACGCTTTGATGGGCTCCGGCGATCATAGCTGTTTTGGTCTCGGCCATCTGGGGAAAGTCGGTCGTAAAGCCGCAGCCGGGAACAAAAGCGCCAGGGCACATGACGGCAAGATCGGCGTGGACCATTTGGAGAGCCTGCATGGTAAGTGGGCCGTACAGATAGCGATGACCTTTGCGCAGTGCCCCGCCCAGCATGACGACATCGACCGAGGGCATGCTCTCGTCAATATAATCGGCGATGGTAATGTCGGCCGTGATAACGGTGATGCCGTCGCGCTGATCAAGGAGCCGGACGAACTCGAGCGCCGTGGTGCCCGAGTCGACGAGCAGCGTGTCGCCGTCATTGACGAGCTCGATGGCGCTTTGCGCGATGGCCTGCTTGGCGGCGACGTTGACATTGATGCGGCGATCCTGCGTGGAGACGGTCAGGCGCTTGTGAAGCGAAACGGCACCACCATGTGTGCGGCGCAGCTTGCCTGCTTCGGCGAGCGCGTCCAGGTCGGCGCGGGCGGTGACGGAGGACACGCCAAAGGTCTGGGCGATTTCTGCTACCTGCACCGAGGCATTATGCTCGAGCATTTCCATGATGGCGGCACGACGCTCATCGGCGAAGGCTCGGGTTGTCGCATGGGCCATAGCTGCTCCATTCTCACATTAATTTGCAGGAATTGTGTTGAATCTATTTTCGTTCATTTTCTTTTTGAGTAAGAAAACACCTTTCGATTACTTATCTTTTCTATAAAAGAAAGATGCTGAACGCACAAAATTCAATATCGAACACGCCCACTCGGCTCCAATTCCTTCCGTTTGCTTTTCAAAAACGGCTGTATTGACCTGCATGGGCTCAATATCTCGCACGTGCAAAGCCGCTGAATTTCATACAATGAGCGCAGCAAAACGCAAGGTAAAACGCCTTGTGAACAACTACGCCCGATGTCCAGATGCGGGCGAGGGAGAGGAGCAAACGCTCATGGCACTTGTTACCACCGAAAAGATGCTCAAGGACGCTCAGGCCGGCCACTACGCCGTCGGCGCGTTCAACGTCGAGAACCTCGAGTTTGTTATGGCCGTTCTGGCTGCTGCCGAGGAGACCAAGTCCCCCGTCATCATGCAGACCACCCCGGGCACCATCAAGACCGCTGGTCTGGACTACTTCTACGGCATGGTCAAGGCTGCCGCCGAGCGCGCTTCCGTGCCCGTCGCTCTGCACCTCGATCACGGCGATGGCTATGACCGCTGCATGCAGGCTTTCCGCACTGGCTACACCTCTGTCATGATCGACGGTTCGCACGAGTCTTTCGAGGACAACATCGCTCTGACCAAGTCCGTCGCCGATGCTGGCCGCGCCATGGGCGTGCCCGTCGAGGCTGAGCTCGGTAAGGTTGGCGGCAAGGAGGACGACGGTCCCGCGGTTGAGGGCGAGAGCCCCTACACCGATCCTGCCGAGGCCAAGGAGTTCGTTGAGCGCACCGGCTGCACCTCGCTGGCCATTGGCGTTGGCACCAGCCACGGCGTGTACACGAGCGATCCGCACATCGAGCAGTCCGTGGTCAAGGCCATCCGCGACGCCGTCGACGTGCCGCTGGTTCTGCACGGCACCTCCGGTGTGCCTGATGAGCAGGTTGCCGAGGCTGTGAAGAACGGCATCTGCAAGGTTAACTACGCCACCGAGCTGCGTCAGGCCTACACCAAGGGCTTCATGGCCTACATGGCCGAGAACCCCGCCTGCTTCGACCCCAAGAAGCCGGCCAAGGAGGGCATGCGTGAGATCACCGAGCTGGTTAAGATCCGCATGACCAACCTCAACTCTGTGGGCAAAGCAGAGTAACAGCAAGGGTACTCCGACTCGCTACATATCCCGGGGAGGGACGAGGGCTTAGTTCCCCAATCGTCCTCGGGCATGCAAAAAGCCTCGCTGCGCACTTCGTGCGGCGAGGCTTTTTGCCCCCTGCGGAAAGATTGGGGAACTAAGCCCTCGTCCCTCCCAGGTTGACCTACTCGAGGTCGTCGCCCTTGTGGCGTTGAGCGGAAAAATTGGAGCGTTAGGGCTTCTTTGCTGATGGGGGATTAGTATGCTCGGGCTTGGTTGGGGAATGCCTGGTCTAGTGAGGCTTGGAGTTTTTCGAAGGATGTCTGCAGGTTGAGGTGTTGGTCTGCAGAGCGTTTGGGTTTGGGAGTTGGGGAGTCGAGGAGGCCGTTTCTCTGTGTCGGGGGGAAGGAGAAAAGGTCTGCATGTGTTAGGGATGGCTGCTGTGCTGCGTCATTGGAAGAATGCATGCTTATGCGGCCTCCTCGATGTCCACCAAAAGATTGCGCTCGGGGTGTGCTGCTAGGTCCCGTGCGCTGGCAGTATTATGCCGCGAGTGCAGATAAGAAAGCGCTAAAGAAAGGCTTAATTGGGTTTGATGTAACCATGAAACCGCAGGTCAAAGCTATTGCATAACACTCTTGAAAGGTTGGGGGCTTAAGGGCTTTCTAAGGTTTGTGGCGCGGATGTGGCTCGCCTGTGTGGGGCGTGTGGACGGCGCGTTCCTAGCGCCGCGGCTTTGCGGCCCGCACCTGCTCTATGACCTTTTCCATCGTGGCGTCGATGTGGTCTTTTTTGAGCTCGCATTCCCAGATGGTTATGGGCGTCCAGCCCATTTGAGTGAGTGCTGCCACGGCAGCGTGGTCGCGCTCGACGTTGCGACGGAACTTTGCCTCCCAAAACTCAACGTTGCGCTTGGGCTGGCTAGGGTTGCACTTGGGGCAGCGGTGCCAAAAGCAGCCGTTGACGAAGATGGCGATCTTGCGCCCGGGGAAGGCGATGTCGGGCTTGCCGGGTACCTTCCATTCCAAACGATAGCCCGTAAGGCCCGCGGCCCGCAGGCGCTGTCGTACGAGCAGCTCGGGCTTGGTGTTGGCGCGCTTGTTGCCCTTCATGGACTTTTTTATAGCGGCGCGGCGGCGCACCAGTTCGCGCTCGTCAGCGGAAAGGTCCGAGGTATCGATGCCGTCGAGCAGACCGGGCTTGGGACGCTTCTTGCTGCGGCGCTTAGGTGCGCGCTTGGGTTTGGTGGCGGGCTCGTCGGTCGTGGCGGCCTCGGCGTCGTTGGCAGTGCCGTTGGCCTCAAGCCGATCTTCCTTCAACTCAATCAGAGCATCAATGAGCCCCTTGTCGGCGGGCATCCACTCGACGGTGGCAAGCGAGGTGCGCGGAATCCAGCGGATATCGAGCTGGCGGTCGTGGTTCTGAGGCTCGTCGGATTCTTTAGCCAGCGAGCAGTAGTAACACTCCATGGAGAGATGGAAATCGGGGTAGTCGTACTCAACGGTATAGAAATCGCGCAGGTTGGTGACTTTGACCTGCAGCTCTTCCATGAGCTCGCGGCGCACGGCGTCTTCGGGTGTCTCGCCGCGCATGAGCTTGCCGCCGGGAAACTCCCAAAGTCCCTGCATGTCGCCGTAGCCGCGCTGCACGGCAAGTAGCTCATCGGATCCTTCCTTGCGAATGATCCCAGCGGCAACATGAACAGTCTTCAACAGGAGTCCTCTCTCAACATCAACACGTGGCAGGGTAGCTACCCGTACCTTACACAACGGTAAGGCAAGCGTAAGCCATATCGATGGTAGCTGACTCGTCTTCTTGCGACTATAGATGCCGTAGACTAATCGCAAGAAAGGACTCGGTATGCAAACCACGCACATGGCGACCCCGGTACTGGAGGTCGCGCATCTCGAAAAGGTATATGGAGCGCTGGGCAACGTGACCCGCGCGCTCAACGACGTCAGCTTTACCGTCAACCGCGGTGAATTCGTCGGCATCATGGGCGCTTCGGGCTCGGGCAAGTCGACGTTGCTCAACTGCGTGTCGACCATCGATAGCGCCACAAGTGGCACGATCCGCATCAACGGGCAGGACGTGACGCGCATGAAGCAGGCTAAGCTTTCGCAGTTCCGCCGCGAGGAGCTCGGCTTTATCTTCCAGGACTCCAACCTGCTCGATACGCTCACGGCACGCGAGAACATCGCCCTGCCGCTCACCATCGCCCGCACAAACTCGGCAGAGATCTCGACCCGCGTGCAGGATGTGGCCGCGCGCCTGTCCATCAGTCAGGTGCTCGACAAGTATCCCTACCAGATGTCCGGCGGTCAGCAGCAGCGCGTTGCCGCGGCTCGCGCGCTCGTCACCGACCCCACCATGATCATGGCCGACGAGCCCACCGGCGCCCTCGATTCTAAAAGCGCTCGTCTGCTGCTCGAGAGCCTGGAGGCCCTCAATCGCCGCTTGCGCGCGACCGTGCTCATGGTCACGCACGACAGCTTTGCCGCCAGCTACACGAGCCGTGTGCTGTTCATTCGCGACGGCAAGATTTTCACCGAGCTGCGCCGCGGTGACACCGACCGCCGAGAGTTCTTCGACCGCATTATGGAGGTCGTTGCCATGATGGGCGGTGAGGGCTCCGATGCTCTGTAAACTCGCTTGGGGCAACGTCCGCCGCGCCGGCCGCGACTACCTCGTCTACCTTTTGACGCTCACCCTGGGCGTCACGGTCTTCTATGCCTTTAACACCATCTCGATGCAGGTCGACATCGCCGGCATCGATGAAAAGGGCTTGGCGCAGGTTATGGGCAGCATGCTCGGCAACCTGACGTACTTTTTGGCCGGTGTCATGGCCTTTTTGATGGTGTATGCCAATAACTTCATCATGAAACGCCGCAAGAAGGAGTTTGGCCTGTACCAGGTGCTCGGCATGGGGCGCGGGCGCGTCGCCACGATCATGGCGCTCGAGACCGTGATAGTATCGGTCGTGGCCTTTGTCGCCGGCATTGTGCTGGGTGTGGGACTCTCCCAGCTCATGACGTTCTTTACGGCCTCGCTCTTTAAGACGCAGATCGCCAATTTCCACTTCTTTTTCTCGGTGCATGCGTTCAATCTGACCCTTGCCTGCATGCTCGTAATGTTTGTGCTCACGCTACTGCTGAACCTTCGCGCCGTGCGTCGTACCAAACTCATCGAGCTTATGGGTGCCGAGCGTCGCAACGAGAGCATCAAGACACGCAACCCCTGGATTGCGATTGCCATCTTTGTCGTGGGCGTGGCGCTTGTGGGCGTGGCCTATTACCGTCTGTTACGTGATGGGTTCCCGCTAACCGCGACGGACAGCAAGCTGCAAGAGGCCATGAACCAGTTTGGTATTACGACCGCTATGGTTACCGTGGGCACCTTTGCCCTGTTCTGGGGGCTCTCGGGCATGCTCATCAAGCTGCTGCAGAGCCTGCGCAGCGTGTATTGGCGTGGCCTCAATATGTTTACCGTGCGTCAGTTTTCGGCCAAGGTCAATACGGTGTGCTTTTCGATGGGCGTCATCGCGATGATCCTGTTCCTCGCCATTACCTCGGTGACGTGCGGTATGTCGATTGCCAACGTGATGAACGAAAACCTGGAGCGCTATAATCCGGCCGACATGTCGCAGACGTATGTCTATTACACGCCCGAAACGCTCGACTACTACAAAGAGTATGTCAATCCGTCTGAGGCCGATCGCATGGTGTTGGCCGATAGTACGGTCGATTTGTACTCCGCATGGCACGGCGATCGTATCGATCACGATAACGTTGCAGACGGTATTAAGGGCAAGTCGGCGGACAACAACGACGAGACCGGCAAGAAGGTCAATATCGCCGATGTTGCCGGTGAGCATGTGCAGATCGATTCGTATCTGAGTTACCCGCTTGGCGGCTCGGATCCTTCGGTGACCCCAAGTGAGATGTGCAAGACCATGGGCGAAAAGCTTCCCAAGGCGTTCGGGGGTAGCAATGCCGACATGACAGGCCTGTCTGTGACGCCGGCAAGTCAGTACAACAAACTGCGCCAGATGATGGGCAAGGAGCCGGTGCACATCGGTCACGACCAGTATCTGCTCACGTGTGATATGGGCGGCGAGCTGGTCGACCTGTACACCAAGTATATGGCTAGCGGCCATGCCCTTACCTTGGGCGGGCATACGCTCAAGCCCGCAACCGATAAGTCGGACGAAGATACGGCGGCCATCGCCAGCTCGGCGATGGGCAGTAATCCGGGTACCGTCGTCGTTGCCGACGAGCTGTTGTCCCAACTTAATCTGCAGCCGTATTCCAGTAGCCTGCTCGTTAACTACAAACAGGGGATGGATACGACCGAGGCAGACGAGAGCATTAAATACACTGTGCTCGACAATCTGCTCGTTGACGGCAAGGAGCCGGGGTCGTGGGGAACCTTCATCACACGCTCCGAGATGTACACGCAGGCAGCGCAAATGAACGGTCTTATTAGCTACCTAGCCATCTACATCGGCTTTGTATTGGTCGTTGCATGCGCGGCGATTCTGTCGATCCAGCAACTCTCCAACGTGGCCGACGGCAGCCGCAGCTATCGTGTGCTGGCACAGATCGGCTGTGACGACCGCCAGATTCGCCATTCGGTGATGGCGCAGCAAGCGGTATTCTTCCTGTTCCCGCTGGCAGTGGGCTTGGCGCACTCCTTTGTGGCACTTAAGGTGATCATCGAGCTGGTGAGCACGTTCGGAGCTATGAGCATCGGCGGCACCGTGGGCCTCACCTGTGCAATCTTCCTGGCAGCATACGGTGGCTACTTCCTGGTGACCTACCTCATGAGTACCGGCATGGTGCGAGCCGCCATCGCCACCCGCTACAGCGAGTAACAAGCGGGCAAAATCGTCGCAAAATCAGAGGCGTATGACCGCCGCGAAGGGACCAGGGGCCCTTTCGCGGCGGTTTTTGCCAATCTGGTGCGTCTCAGATACAAGTGAGTAGACTTTTTTGAACCTGCCGAGCACATCGCGACAAATGATCGATGAAACCGCAGGTTAGAGCTGTGGCGTTTTAGGGCGTGCTCGGCCTTCTGCAAAAAGCCTACTCACTTGGTTTTTCTGCTAGAAGACCGCCACGAGGGAAGGCAACTCCCTTACGTCGGTTTGGACGTTTGCCCAGATAAAACCTGCCAAAATAAACCTGTCCCTTTTTGGCAGGTGGTTTCAGCTGAACGGCGGGCGGTGCGGCTTGTAGTCATTGGGGACGTTCTTAAACGACTAGTCAAACAAGAACGTCCCCAACGATTACCCAAAAGGAGCGTCTCCAAGTGCCAGCTCTGGCAACGACGCAGGTAGAAAAACGTCAGCGAAAACCCGCCAGAGCGAGCAAGGTGCCTTGAAGCGAGGCGGCATTGACCTTTTGGTCATGCCGTCGAAGCTGAAAGGCAGATTGCCGCTCTGGCGGGTTTGCAGCGTCGAGCCGTTACGCGGTTTGGTAAAACCGCGTAACTAAATCCGCTCCGCGATCTCGTGGATGAGGTAGTCGGTCTTTTCCCAGCCTAGGCACGGGTCGGTGATCGACTTACCAAAGACACCGCCATCGACCGGCTGGTTGCCGTCCTCAAGGTAAGACTCGATCATAAAGCCCTTGACCAGCTTGGAGATGGACTCGTTGCGGCGGCAGCTGTCGAGCACCTCCTTGCAAATGCGATACTGCTCCAACGGACGCTTGCCCGAGTTGTCGTGGTTGCAGTCGATGACCGCTGCCGGATTGGCATAGCCGGCGTGCTCGGTATAGCGCTCGGCCAGACGCTCGAGGTGCTCGTAGTGGTAGTTGGGGTAGGTGCGACCGTCGAGACCAATGTAGCCACGCATGACGGCGTGTGCGAGTGGGTTGCCGTCGCACTCAACCTCCCAGTTGCGGAAGATAAAGCTCTGGTGTGCCTGCGCGGCGTAAATGGAGTTGAGCATGACGGTGGTGGAACCGGCAGTGGGATTCTTCATGCCGACGGGTACCGAAATGCCGCTCGACACCAGGCGATGCTCCTGGTTCTCGACCGAGCGTGCGCCCACGGCAACATAGCTCAGCAGGTCAACGAGGTACTGGTAGTTTGACGGATAGAGCATCTCGTCGGCGGTGAAGAAGCCCGTTTCCTCAATAACGCGCAGGTGCATATGGCGGATGGCCTTGACGCCCTCGAGCAGGTCGTCGGGAGCCTCGGGGTTGGGGTTGTGCAGCAGGCCCTTGTAGCCGGTGCCCTTGGTGCGCGGCTTGTTGGTGTAGACGCGCGGAATGATGATGAGCTTGTCCTTGACCTCTTCGGCGGTCTTGGCCAGTCGGTTCATATACTCGAGCACCGAATCCTCGCGGTCGGCAGAGCACGGGCCGATGATGAGCACCTTACGTGCGTCCTCGCCGGTAAAGACTTTGGCGACCTCGGCGTCAAATGCCTGCTTTTTGGCGGTAAGCTCGGCAGAAAGTGGCATTTCCTCGCGGATCTCCATGGGGATCGGCAGCCTGCGTTTGAATTCCATGGCCATAGGGGTCTCCTCAATCTATAGAAAGAGCAATAAGCGGATTGTCGAATGCTCGGCATTATCCGCTGTCGCACGCTAAAGTGCAAGCCCTTGTCACCCCGAAACCTACCAAAAAGGGACAGGTTTATTTTGGCAGGTTTTATCTGGGTAAACGTCGGCGGATGCTGGGAGGGAGCGGCGCCGCGCGGGACCCTAAGGCTGTTGTCGGTTCCCCAGGAAATACCCTGTGGGCAAAAAATGCCAAATATGAGTACGGTTGCTAGCTTAGTATCATATTGCCTTCGCAAAATAATAGACATAACAGCAAAATATGTTCATTAACGCAAACACATATAAGTCCGCTATAGGGCTGTTTGATCAATTTAGGGACGCGTGTAGGTGGCGCGCGCAGACGTGGTGTAAGAGCGTCCTGAGGTCCGTCGCTGCAAGTCC
>CAUCUN010000016.1:0-56649 GCA_958445985.1 uncultured Collinsella sp.
ACCTACAACAGCGCGGTTAACAGCCGCGTGCTCTACCATTGAGCTACCGAGGAATTTAAAGCCCAACGGAAAGGGCTGGAAAATTCTGGCTCCCCGGGTAGGACTCGAACCTACAACAGCGCGGTTAACAGCCGCGTGCTCTACCATTGAGCTACCGAGGAATAGGTGCGTGCTCTCAAGCAACGAAGTTTATTATACGGACGAATCAGCTCAGGGCAAGAACTTTTTTAAGAAATTTTCCGACCCAGTCATTGGGGACGTTCTTAAACGACCAGTCATTCAAGAACGTCCCCAATGTCTACATGAAAGCGCCCCCAAGCGGATGTGCTTGAGGGCGCTTCTTGCTTGCGAGGTTAAGACTCAATATAGTCTTTCAGCTTGCTCGAACGGCTCGGGTGGCGGAGCTTGGCCAGGGTCTTGGACTCGATCTGGCGGATACGCTCGCGCGTGACGCCAAACTCACGACCGACTTCCTCGAGCGTGCGGGGATGTCCGTCGACAAGGCCAAAGCGCAGTTCAATAACCTTGCGCTCACGATCGGCAAGCGAATCGAGCACCTGGGTGAGCTGCTCCTGCAGCATAGAGAAGCTGGCCGCATCGGGCGGAACGATAGCCTGGGAGTCCTCGATGAAGTCGCCCAGCTGGGAATCCTCTTCCTCGCCGATGGGGGTCTCGAGCGACACGGGCTCCTGCGAGATCTTCTGGATCTCGCGGACGCGGTCGGCGCTCATGTCCATCTCGGCACCGATCTCTTCGGGGGTCGGGTCGCGGCCCAGGTCCTGAAGGAGCTGACGCTGCACGCGGACGAGTTTGTTGATAGTCTCGACCATGTGCACGGGAATACGGATGGTACGGGCCTGGTCGGCGATAGCGCGCGTAATGGCCTGACGGATCCACCACGTGGCGTACGTGGAGAACTTAAAGCCCTTCTGGTAGTCGAACTTCTCGACGGCGCGGATCAGACCGAGGTTGCCCTCCTGAATCAGGTCCAGGAACAGCATGCCGCGACCGACATAGCGCTTGGCGATGGAGACGACCAGACGAAGGTTTGCGCTGATGAGCGCCTGCTTGGCTTCGAGGCCCACGTTCTCAATGCGCGTAAGACGACGCATCTCGGCACGCGTGAGTTCGAGCTCACCAGCATCGGCAGCCTCGAGCTTCTCGGTAGCCTCGAGACCGGCCTCGATCTTCATAGCCAGATCGACCTCTTCGGAGGCGGTCAACAGGTCGACCTTGCCGATCTCCTTGAGGTACATACGGACCGGGTCGCCGGTCAGCATCACCGTGGAGGCATCGATGCCACGCACGCGGGAGCGTGAACGGGACGTGCGCACGGTGCGCTTCTTCTTGTTCTTGGAAGAACCCATCTCAGCGTCGGCCTGACGGGCCATCTTGAGCTCGTGATCGTCGAGCGAGCCGGAATCGTGCTCGTCGTCGTCATCGAAATCGTCGGTATCGGTATCGGTATCGGTATCGTCATCGTCGACACCCATGGGGGCGTCGTCGTTACCGCTCGCGGAGATAATCTGGATGCCGCTGTTGCGCAGCGCGGAATACACCGCGGTGAGCTGCTCGTCAGAAACATCGATATCCTTCAGGGCGACCTGAATCTCGTCCTCGGTTACCGAAGTCCTGTTTGAGCCGTTGCCCATGAGCTTTGCAACGTAGGATTCCAGCCCAGTACCCGTGCTCTCAGTCTTTTTTGGCACAGATTCTCCCTTCATAGTCCACAGCACTCAATACTTTAGCACACACATTGACGTCTATACCCAAAAAGAAGACTGGATATAGGCGAGAATACGCTGGTTGACCACAACATCTAGGCTTGTTCGGTGCCCGCGGCCTCCAGGCCGATCAAACGGAACGGGTCCGCCACGCCGCCGATCGACTTTTGCAGTTCGCGTTGACGTTGCGAATCCTGCGCGGCCTGCACGGTCAGCGCGCGACGGGCCTCATCATCGAGTGAACGGTCCTGGCGCAGCTTGGCCTGTGCGGCACGCATGCGACGCTTGATGGTGTAGAGCTCAAGCGTATCAAGCATAAACACGATGTTCGTCTCGGTGGGGTGCTTGCTCGTCGCGGAGATGCGCCCGGCACTCACAAGCGTTGCCGCATCGGGACACACTGAGCGCGCCGCATCCATGCAGGCTGCAGGATCGGTTCCCGGCGGCGTTGCCAGAACGGCCCATGCAATGGACTCGTGACGCGGGTCAACCCACTCGATGGAGCAGATGCGGTCGGCATACGTGCGGAACAGGTCGGGGTAGCTCGTGAGCATCGTCAACAGCTCGCGCTCCCCTGCCAAGGACTTGCGTTCAAGATCGGTAAGAACCATCGGCGCCGCCGCAGCCGGTGCGCCCGAACCGTCAGACACAGGCACAGCGCCCATACTATCAGGCACATCGATCGGCGGCAGGTCGTCGACGACCTCCACGGGCGCGGCGCCGTAGGCATCGAGCGGGACGTAGTCGTACGGCTCTTCTTCGACCGGCGCGGACACCGGCGGCGTCGCGCCCGATGCCCAAGCACCGCGACCGGCATCGCGAGAACCCGACGCCCGACCGCCCGCGCTACCGGACCGCTCAGTCTGTGCCCGCTGGCGCTCATAGTTCTGCTCACGACGTCGTTCCGCATCCTCGCGCTTGGCGACATCGCGAAACACACGACCCGAGCTCGCGCGCACCGTCTCCAGATCCAAACCCAGCAGATCGGCAATCTGGATAAAGTACGTGTCGATCATATAGCTGTTGCGCAACGGATAGATAAGCGTCAGCGCATCTTCCAGCGCCTTAGCGCGACCGCCCGGCGTGGTGATGTCACTCGACTCCTGCAGCGAACGGTAGACAAAGTCCATAAGCGGCTCGGCAGCGTCGATGCGCGTCTGCAGTGCCTCGCCACCATGTGCGGTGATGAACTCCATGGGGTCGTTGCCGTCGGGGAGCACCACGCAGCGCAGGTCCATGGAATCCTGCTCGATAAACTGAATCGCGCGACGGGCGGCCTTCTGGCCCGCTGCATCGCCGTCGAACATATACACGATGCGCTTGGCAAAGCGAGTGAGCGTCTTGACGTGATGCTCCGTGAGGGCGGTGCCCAGCGTGGCGACAACGTTTTTAATCCCCGCCTCCCAGCAGGCGATGCAATCGGTATAGCCCTCTACCACGATGGCGGTATCCTGCGCGACGATAAACTCCTTGGCCCAATTAAAGCCGTAGAGGTTTCGCTTTTTATGAAACACGCTCGTCTCGGCGGTGTTGAGATACTTAGGCTGGCCGTCGCCCATAATGCGACCGCCAAAGGCAATGTTGTGACCCTGCTCGTCAAAGATGGGGAACATCACGCGGTCGTAAAAGCGGTCGGCAAGCTGCCCGCGCCCGCGACTCACGGCAACGTTGGCGTCGATCATCTCCTGCGGGGTAAAACCCGCCTGGGACAGGTGCGACACCAGCGCGTTACGGCCCGGTGCAAAGCCCAGGCAGTAGCGGCGGCAGACGTCGCCGCCCATGCCGCGGCTGGCAAAGTACTCGCGCGGACGGCCGTCCTTACCGCGCATGAGCATGGTGTGGTAGAACTGGGCGGTCTCGGCGCACAGATCGTAGATGCGGGCACGCTTGGTGCCGCGCTCGCGGCGATCTCCGGTGTCATGCAGCTCAATACCCGCGCGATCGGCCAAGTAACGGATTGACTCGGGAAAGCTCAGGTTCTCGCGCTTCATGATATACGTGAAAACGTCGCCACCCTCGCCGCAACCAAAGCAATGCCACACCTGCGTGGCGGGGATAATGTGGAAGGACGGCGTCTTCTCGCCATGGAAGGGGCAGCATCCCCAAAACTCATGGCCGCGAGGCTTGAGCTCGACCGTTTCCTGCACGATGGCAACCAGGTCAGACGCAGCGCGTACCTGGTCTTTTTCCTCATCGCTAATCACGGATGCTCACCCCCTGCTCACCCAAGTTGTGACGAATGTCCTCGATATTACCCTCGACGGTCGCAATCAACTCATCCAGCGAATCGAACACGCGCGACGGACGCAGCCAGCGCGTAAACGCCAGCGAAACGGAAGCGCCGTACAGGTCGCCCGCATAACCAATTAAATTAGCCTCGAGATGCGCAGATGCTGCATCGTCGGCATACGTCGGCGGCAGGCCGACGTTCACGGCAGCGGGCCACACGGTGTCATCGACCAGCACCAGACCCTCATACACGCCATCAGCAGGCACCTGAATACCACCGGGAACTTGTAGGTTTGCCGTGGGAAAGCCCATGCCAGAACCCTCGTGACGGCCGCGAATAACACCGCCACGCAGCATATACGGGCGGCCGAGTAACTCAGCAGCAAGCTCCACATGGCCCTGTCCCAGCTCATGACGAATGCGGGTGGCGCAAATGGCCTCACCGCCCTCGCAAAGCAGGTCGTGCCCGTATACGTCAACGCCGTGCTCGGAACCCCAGGCGCGCATCTCGGCAACACCAGAAGCACCGCCACGACCCAGCCTAAAGTCACTGCCAACGCGAATCGATCGAATGTCGACCAGACGCGACACCAGCGAGAGAAAATCAACATGGTCAAGCGCAGCAACCTCAGGCGTAAAGGGAACGGCCACCACCGCATCGACCCCGGTTTGAGCCAGGGCATGCAGACGGTCGGCCGTCGTCATCAATTTTTGAGCGGGCGAAGGGCTCACCACAACGTCCGGGTCGGGATCGAAGGTAACCACGACCGCCTTACAGCCATGGGCACGGGCATCACGGACAAGCGCTTCGATGAGTTCCTGGTGTCCACGGTGAACGCCGTCGAACACGCCAATGGCGATTGAAGCGGCACCCAAGTGCTCGCACTCATCAAACGCATCGGCAGTAACGATGCGAGCCTCGTCCAACTCGCCCGCGAAAAAGACACGCGCGAGCTCGCGAGCGGACAGCATCATCGAACACCGCCGATTGCCTGCGGAAACACGTGCTCCATGACAAAGCGGCCGCCCTCAATGCGAGCGAGCGCCTTGAGTCCCCCATCAAGCACCAACGCAAACGGCGCCTTTGAGGCATCGAAATCGGCAAGCGCACGCTCAACGGGAATGCGTCGGCCGCAGAGCAGATCGTCGGCAAGATCGCCCGGCAAGTCAACACGTGTGGCGCCCAGGGCCGCAATGGGATCCAGGGCAAAGCCAGCCGCGGACTCGGGAGAAAGCTCCTCGACCGCATGACAGGCGCCAATGGAAACAACACCGGAGGCCGTGCGGCGCAGCGCGGAAATATGCGCGGCGCTATCGCAAGCGCGGCCCAGGTCGCGAGCGAGCGCACGGATATAGGTGCCCTTGCTCACCGAGAACGCCACGGTCCACACACACGTATCACCTTCGCCGCCCACGGCGATCAGGTCGGCGGCATAGACCTCGACGGGGCGCGGAGGTAGGTCCACCGCATTGCCCTCGCGAGCAGACTTGTAGGCGCGAACGCCATTGACCGAGATAGCAGAAAACGCCGGCGGCACCTGCATCTGCGGGCCCAGCATGGCGGCCAAGCGCTCACGAGCATAGGCAGGATCGCGGAGCTCGTTGGCAACAGCCACCGTGCGAACCGCCTCGCCCTCCGCATCATCGGTATTGGTCTCGGCGCCAAACGAAATATCGGCGACGTAGCTTTTGGTATCGAGCGTGAGCATGCCCAGCAGACGGGTGGCCTGGCCCACACCCACCACCATGACGCCAGATGCCATGGGGTCGAGCGTGCCGGCATGGCCGACGCGCCGCTCATGGAGGGCGCGTCGGCATTGCGAGACCACATCGTGGGACGTGCAGCCCACCGGCTTATCGACGGCGAGCAGCATATTCAATTGAGAAGGCGTACGACGAGCCATGTACCATCCAAAAAGTTAAAGCTCGACGGTCACCGAAGCGGGATCCTCCCCCACCAGCTCGGCCAGCATGGGAAGTGCCACGGTGAGCGTCTCGAGAATCGTTCCGTTGTTGGAGAAACCAGCGGCAGCGGGATGTCCGCCTCCGCCAAAGGCAGCAGCGATCTCGGAAACGTTGAGGTCGCCCTTGGAGCGCAGGTTGCCACGCACCTTGGTATCGCCCTCAATGCCCTTCAGGAACAGGCAGACCTCGACGCCCATCACCGAGCGCACCACATCAACCAGGCCGTCGCACTCATCCGAGGTGACACCGCAAGCCTCAAGGTCACTCTGGTACGCATAGCTATACGCGACACGCCCGTGGGCCACCGTCTTGATGCGGCCCATAACGATGGACTTGAGGTGCAAAAACTCAACGCGCATGCTCTGATATACCTCGAGTGCCACACGCGCCGGATCGGCACCGTGGGCAACCAGTCGCGAGGCCGCATGGAACGCAGCAGCATCGGCGTTCTGGTACTGGAAACGACCGGTGTCGGTCACCAAGCCGCACAGCAAGCAAGTCGCGACGTCATCACGGGCGGCAATGCCACAATTGTCCAAGAAACGGTCAATGATCATGGCGCAGGCTGCAGCTTCAACGCGCCTCAGGCTGAGCTCGGCAAACTCCTCGCGCGCCGGATGGTGATCGAAGCACACCACATGCTTGGAGCGACGAAGCACCTCGGCGGAATTATTGAGACGCTCGACGACCGGTACGTCCACCGAAATGAACAGGTCCGGATTACCGGTGTACGCAGATGCCGGCACCAGGCGATCGGAGCCTTCCATAAAGCGGTAGATGCGCGGAACCGGGTCATCGTCTGCCAGCAGCAGCGCAATGTCCTTGTTGGGGAAAAACTTCATGAGCGAAAGGCCCAGACCCAATACGGAGCCCAGGGCGTCGCCATCGGGAGAAGTGTGTCCCGAAATCGCAATGGAGGACGCACCCTCGATGAGCTCGAGGATGCGTCGCTGAATATCTGCAGACTCGCACGAGGCGAGGTCGGCGAAATTAGTCATCTAAAGCTGCCTCCTGGGCGGCATCCGCTATCGGATAGCCGTCCTCGTCCTTTTCGATCGCAAGCGTGGCGGGAACGTTTTCCAGCGCACGCGTGATGCGCTCGGCCTCATCGGTCGAGCGATCGATGCGAAAATCGAGCTCGGGCGTGACACGCCAATCGAGAGAGCGAGCCAACAGGCTGCGAATACGGCCCTTGGCGCTTGCGAGCGCCTCCATGACCTCGTCGTAGCGGCTCGCATCGCACGACACGTACACACGCGCGAACGAACGGTCCACCGCGACCTCGACCGCGGTCAAGGTGACCAGGTCGAGACGCGGATCGGAAACCTCAAAGAGCAGGATATAACCGAGCTTCTCGCGAAGCTGCTCGCCCAGACGGCGGGTTGCCTGCGTTTGCTTCATAGCGCTACCCCCTACTCGGTACGGGCAACCTGGTCGATGCGGTAGCCCTCAATGGTGTCACCAGACTTGATGTCCTGGAAGTTCTCCAGGCCAATGCCGCCCTCGGAACCGCTCTTGAGGCTCTTGGCCTCGTCCTTGTAGTGGCGCATCGAGGCGATCTTGCCGTTGAAGACCACGATACCGTCGCGCACCAGACGCACGGAATCGGTCGCGGCGATTTCACCCTCTTCGACGCGGACACCGGCGGCGATGCCGACTTTGGGCACCTTGAAGGTGTCCAGGACGGTCGCAGTGCCCGTGGAGACCTCAACCTCGGTGGGCTTGAGCATGCCGATACGGGCAGCGTCGAGGTCCTCGAGGCACTTGTAGATGACGTCGTAGCAACGGATCTCGACGCCCTCGCGCTCGGCGGCGGAGCGGGCCTTGCCGTCGGGACGAACGCCAAAGCCGATGATGATGGCGTTGGAGGCGTCGGCCAGGACCACGTCGGTCTCGTTGATGGCACCAACGGCGGAGTGGATCGTGTTGATGCGCACCTCGGACTGATCCATCTTGTCGAGCGAGTCCTGAAGAGCCTCGATAGAGCCCTGGACGTCGGCCTTGATGATCAGGTTGAGCTCCTTGACCTCGGCGTCGGCGATGGTCTCGAAGAGGTTCTCGAGCGTCACGTGCTTCACGCGACTCTGCTCCTCGATACGGGCCTTGAGCGAACGCTCGTCAGCCAGCGCACGAGCCTCGCGCTCGTCCTCGAATACGCGGAACTCGTCGCCGGCGTTGGGGACGGACTGCAGGCCCAAGATCTCGACGGCGTCGGAGGGACCGGCCTCGGTGACGGCGTTGCCCTTGGGGTCGAGCATGGCACGGACGCGGCCATAGGTGAGGCCGGCGACCAGCGTGTCGCCCACGTGCAGGGTACCGCGGGTCACGAGCACGGTGGCAACCGAGCCGCGGCCCTTGTCGAGCTTAGCCTCGAGGACGTTGCCCGATGCGAACGTATCGGGGTTGGCCTTGAGCTCGAGCACGTCGGCCTGGAGCAGCACGGTCTCGAGCAGGTCGTCGATACCGATCTTCTGCTTGGCCGAGATGTTGACGAACATGTTCTGTCCGCCCCACTCCTCGGGGATGATGCCGTACTCGGTGAGCTCCTGGCGCACGCGGTCGGGGTTGGCACCCGGCTTATCGATCTTGTTGACGGCGACGACGATGGGTACGCCGGCGGCCTTGGCGTGGTTGATCGACTCGATGGTCTGGGGCATGACGCCGTCGTCGGCAGCCACGATCAGAATGACGATGTCGGTCACCTTGGCGCCGCGGGCACGCATGGCCGTAAAGGTGGCGTGACCGGGGGTATCGATGAAGGTGATCTTGCGGTCGTTGATCATGACCTGCGAAGCGCCGATGGCCTGCGTAATGCCGCCCGCCTCGCCGGCAGCGACGCCGGTGTGGCGGATGGCGTCGAGCAGCGAAGTCTTGCCGTGGTCGACGTGGCCCATGACGGTGACGACCGGGGCACGCGGCTTAAGGTCGGCGGGATCGTCGTAGAACGAGAAGGTGTTCTCCTCCTCGGGGGTGATGATCTTGATCTGACGGCCCAGGTCGTCGGCGACGAGCTCGACGAGGTCGTCGGACATGGACTGCGTCATGGTGAGCGGCGTACCAAGCAGGAACAGGCGCTTGATGATGTCGTTGGCCGGAACGTCGAGCGCCTCGGCAAGCTCCTGGACGGTAACGCCCTGGGAGACCTTGATGGCGTCGAGGTCCTCGGGGTTCACGCCCTGGGCCAGCGCCTCCTCTATCTTGCGCTCCTCCTGAGCCTTGGCAGCCTCGCGCTCGCGCTTCTCCTTGCGCTTCTTGCGGCGACCGGTGGACTCGCGAGAGGCCTCCTCGACGGCGGCACGAGCCTCCTCGAGCACCTTCTCGCGGCTGTACTCCTCGGCCTCGCGAGCCATGCGGCTGTAGTGGTCCTCTTCGTTGTTGTGACCGCCCTTGCGCTTCTTGCCCTTGCCCTGCTTATCGGGGTTGGGGAAGTCCATGCCGGCAGCGACGTTGTTGCTGGCGTTGGTGCGATGGCTGTGCGGACGGCTCTCGGAGGCGTTGCGCTCGGAGTTGTTGTCGGAAGCGTTGCGATCGTTACGACGGCCACCGCGGCGGTCGTTGTTGCCGCCACGACGGTTACCGCGCTCTGCGGCGCGCTCGGCCTTGGCCTTGTCCTCGGCGTCCTTCTTCTCCTTGAGCACGGTCTCCTGTGCGGCGATCTGGTCGAGCAGCGAACGGAAACGCGAACCAGAGTCGGAAGCGGGAACGGCGCGGCGCTGGGCCTCGCGGGCAGCCTCCTCCTTCTCGCGAGCAAGGCGCTCCTGCTCGGCCTTCTTCTTGGCCTCGGCCTCGGCGCGGGCAGCCTCCTCGGCAGCCTGGGCTGCGGCAAACTGACGGCGTTCCTCCTCGCGTGCCTTCTCGGCGGCGATGCGCTCGCGCTCGGCCTCGGCAGCGCGTGCGGCCTCCTCGGCGGCAGCTGCCTGCTCCTCGGCCTGCTTGGCGGCCTCGACTTCCTGGGCGCGGGCCTCGATCACCGAGGCAAGCTGCTTGCGGACCATGGCGACATAGGCGTCCTCCAAGGTGGAGGAAGCGGACTTAGCGGGAATCTTCATATCGGCGAGATGACCCATCAGTTCCTTGGAGGTCATGCCGAACTCTTTGGCCAGGGTGGACACACGGACTTTTGCCATATGACTTCACCTACCCTTTCTGGCACCTTGGGTGCCTAGAGACTGAACGAGCGTGGGAGACGCGCCGGGACCCGCCCGGCGCGACCGCGCGCTAGATCAGGTCCTCCGCATCATCGAAGGCGTCGGTGTCATGGACACCGCAGAAACGGGAGCCGGGACGAGCCTGGTTACGGCACTGAATGCCGTCCTCGGACACGTACTCGCAGCGGCGGACGTCCTCGTCCTCCTCGTCACCGATCAGGTCGGCGGCGGGCTCCTCGTGAACGGGAACGTTCTTGAGGATGTCGGCGGCAAGCGTCTCGGACTTGATGTCGATGTGCCAGCCGGTCAGGCGCGCGGCGAGGCGGGCGTTCTGGCCCTCCTTGCCGATGGCGAGGGACAACTGGTCGTCGGGCACGATGACGCCGGCGTAGGCCTTCTCCTCGTCGATGAGGACGCGGGTGACCTTGGCGGGCGACAGGGCGTTGGCGACGTAGACGGCAGGATCGGCATCCCACAGGATGACGTCGACGCGCTCGCCACGGAGCTCGCCCACGACAGCGCGAACACGGCTGCCCTTGGGGCCGACGCAGGCGCCCACGGGATCCAGACGGTCGTCGAGCGAGTGGACGGCGACCTTGGAGCGCTGGCCGGGCTCGCGGGCGATAGACTTGATCTGGACAGTGCCCTCATAGATCTCGGGCACCTCCTGCTCAAACAGACGACGCATGAGCTCGGGGTGGGTACGGGAGATGACAATCGGCGGACGGCTGTGCTCGCCACGAACCGGCTGCAGGTTGGAGTTGGGGTCGCGAACGTCGATGATCACGGCCTTGATGTGCTGGTTGTGCAGGTAGCGCTCGCCCATCGGACGCTCGTTGCGCTCGTTCTCGTAACGGCGCTGATCGAAGTGCGGCAGCTCGGCCTCGACGCCCTCGCGAATCTTGACGATCGTGAAGTCGGGAGTGGACTGCAGCACGGTACCGCTGATGAGGTCACCGATGCGGCCGGAGAACTCCTCGTAGATCTGCTCGCGGGCAGAATTGCGCACGATGGCGTTGATCTCGGCCTTGGCGTGCTGGGCAGCGATGCGGCTCGTGTTCTTGGGGGTGACGTCGATCTCCTCGAACTCGGTGAAGTTGCCCTCCTCGTCCATGGAATCGTCGATCGGCTCCAGGCGGTAGACGTAGATCTTGCCGGTGGTGCGGTCGATGGTCACCTTGGCGCCCCACTCAAGATGCAGGATCTCGGCATAGCTCTTGGCGAGCGACTGCTCCAGGCGGTCGATCAGGTAGAGCTGGTCGATGTGCTTCTCCTGGCAAAGCTCCATCAGGGCGGACATCATGTCGGATGCTGCCATCTTACTTTCCTTCCTTCGCGGGCTTGAAGTCGTAGGTTGGCTTCAACTTGCACTTTTTAACATCAGAGAAATCGAGGGTAACGGACTCGCCGCCCTCGAGCTCGAGGGTCACGTTCGTCTCGGTGGCGGCGGCAATCTTGCCGGCGTACTTGCGACGGCCCTCGGTGGCGGTGGAGGTGAGCTCGCAGTTCTCGCCCACAAAGCGGGCAAAGTCACTCGGGCGGCGCAGCGGGCGCGCCATACCCGGGCTCGACACCTCGAGCGTATAGCTCGAAGAGATGGGATCGAGCTCCTCAATCACATCGCCGACCCACTTGGTGTTGGCCGTGACGTCGTTGAGCGACAGGCTCTGACCCTCGGCACCCTCGATACGCACACGCACGCAGGGGGCCTTGGTGGCACCCACGAGCTCGACGTCGACGATGTCGACATCGTGCTGGGGAGCGACGGCCTCGAGCGCGTCGATGATCGCCTGCTCGGTCTTGGTCTTGACCATTGCGGCACCTCCATCCATACAAAAAAGAAGCGGGGCCGAAACCCCACTTCTTTCAATTACAACTTCATTTGCAAGCAAACTATACCAATAGCTGCGGAAACGTGCAAGCAAGGTACGAACCTGCAGGTCAGCGTGCGCACAGCTTCTCCACAAGAAATAGATAATTGGCCGAAGGCACCTAGGCAGGTACATGCAAAACGAGGAACGACCCGACCGGATCGCCCCTCGTCTTTTATGCGTCAGTTAAGCGCGCAGTGCTTACTTGACCACCAGGTTGACCAGCTTGCCGGGCACGCAGATGGCCTTGACGACTGTCTTGCCCTCGAGCCACTTGGCGACGGCGGCCTCGGCGGCAGCCTGCATATCCTCATTGGAGGCATCACGGGCCACGTCAATGCGGCCACGGACCTTACCGAGCACCTGGACCACGATCTGCACCGTGTCTTCGATGGACTCGGCCAGGTCAAACTCAGGCCAGGCGGCGGTGTAGGCGTTGCCCTCGCAGCCGAGCGCCTCGTGCCACAGCTCGTCGGCCCAGAACGGGCAGATGGGGGCAAGGACGCTCACGATGTCCTTGGCCACGCCGTAGCACAGCGCCTTGTCGCGGGCGGTACCCTCGGTGGCGTTGAGGTAGGCGCTCGCCGCGTTGACGAGCTCCATGACGGCCGAGATGGCGGTGTTGAACTGGCCGCGATCGAAGTCCTCGGTGCACTTGGCGATGGTGCGGTGACGCTCGCGATAGAGCTTCATCGCAACCTCGTCGAGCGCGGACTTGTCGAAGGCCACGTTGGCGTCGCCGGACTGGACGAGCTGCCAAACGATACGCCAGGCGCGCTTGATGAAGCGGTTGGCGCCCTCAACGGCCTTGGGATCCCAGTCGAAGTCCTTCTCGGGCGGGGCGATAAACAGGATCGCCAAACGCATGGTGTCGGCGCCGTAGGGCTCGATGACCGAGCTCGGAGGCACGACATTGCCCTTGGACTTGGACATGGTGTCGCCGTTCTCGTCCTTGACCATGCCCTGGCACAGCAGGTTGGTGAAGGGCTCGTCCACGCTCAGCAGGCCCAGGTCGCGAAGCGCCTTGGTAAAGAAGCGGCTGTAGAGCAGGTGCAGAATGGCGTGCTCGATGCCGCCGATGTAGTTATCGACGGGCATCCAACGGTCGGCCGCCTCGCGAGAGAAGGGCAGCTCGGTGTTGTGCGGGTCGGTGTAGCGCAGGTAATACCAGCTGGAGCAGGTGAAGGTGTCCATGGTATCGGTCTCGCGCTTGGCCGGGCGACCACAGACCGGGCAGGTGGTCTCGTAGAACTCCTTGCACTCGGCGAGGGTCTCGCCGGCGCCCAAGTCCAGGTTCTCGGGCAGCGTCACCGGCAGCTGATCCTCGGGCACGGGCACGATGCCGCAGTGCTCGCAGTGAATAGCCGGGATGGGGTTGCCCCAATAACGCTGACGGGAAATAAGCCAGTCGCGCAGACGGAACTCGACCTTGCGACGGCCGCAACCCATGGCCTCGAGGTCGGCCACGATCGCAGCCTCGCCCTCGGAGTGCTTGCCGCCACGCATGCCGGTGTATTTGCCGGACTGGACGAGCGTGCCCTCGGCAGCGTGGGCACAATCCCAGTCGACGGTCTCGGCATGGAAGGTATCGATGGTCTCGCCGCTGGCCTCAACGGCGGCGCGATCGTCATCGTCCAGGATGATCGGCACGATCGGCAGGTCGTACTTGCGGGCAAACTCAAAGTCGCGCTGGTCGCCACAGGGAACGGCCATGACGGCGCCGGTGCCGTAGTCGGCAACGACATAATCGGCAACCCACACGGGGACCTTCTCGCCGTTGACGGGGTTTACCACATAGCGGCCCGTGAAGGCACCGTGCTTCTCGAGGGTGCCCTGGGCACGCTCGACGGCAGAGATGTGTTTGGAGTCCTCGACGATCTTGGTGACGGCCTCCTCGTACTCCGTGCCCTCGACGAGCTCGTGCAGGCCGGCGTACTCGGGAGCCAGGACAAAGAAGGAGACGCCAAAAAGGGTATCGGCACGCGTGGTGAAGACGGAGATCTTGCCCTCATCGCCCTCGATGGGCTCGCCATCCTGGTCGCACAGGGTAAAGTCGACCTCGGCGCCCTCGGAGCGACCGATCCAGTTAGCCTGCATCTGCTTGACGCGCTCGGGCCAGCCGGGGAGCTTCTCCAGGTCGTCGAGCAGCTCTTGGGAGTACTCAGTGATCTTGAAGTACCACTGCTCGAGGTCGCGCTTCTCGGGTTCGGTGCCGCAGCGCCAGCACTTGCCCTCGGTGACCTGCTCGTTGGCCAGAACGGTCTTGCAAGTGGGGCACCAGTTGACCGGGTTCTTCTTGCGGTAGACCAGGCCCTTTTCCCACATCTTCTCAAAGATCCACTGACCCCAACGGTAGTAGTCGGGGCTGCAGGTCTTGACCATGCGATCCAGATCGTAGGAGAAGCCCATGCGCTTCATCGTGGCGAGCGCCTGGTCCATGTTCTTATACGTCCAGGCGGCAGCCTGCGTGTTGTGCTTGATGGCGGCGTTCTCGGCAGGCAGGCCAAAGGCATCGAAGCCGATGGGATGCAGCACGTCGTAGCCGCGCATGCGGGCCTGACGGGCCATGGCATCGCCGATGGTATAGTTGCGCGCATGGCCCATGTGCAGGTCGCCCGACGGATACGGGAACATCTCGAGCACGTACTTCTTGGGCTTGCTGTCGTCGGTGTCGACGGCAAAGAGGTTGGAGTCCTCCCAGGCCTTCATCCACCTGGACTCAATGGCCTGCGCGTCGTAGACAGGGATCTCGTCCTTATGATCTGTGCAATCGCACATATCAGCTCCTTTGTTAGCTGGGTTGGGGCGAGGCGTTCTTACCTTTACTCGCTGCTGCGGACAGTCCTGCTCGCACGAAGAGCACATTAAGTGCTCTTCGGCTCGTGCGGAACTTGCAGCGAGCAAAGGTAAGAACGCCCCGCCACATCGTTAACTCGCATGATGATAGCAAATACAACAAGCGAGATGCCTGCGACTTGCAGGCATCTCGCTTTATCTTAATAACGTGGTTGTGAATCAACCGCTAATTGTTACCAGCCCAAGCATGGTCGGGTTTTCCAAGTGCCGCAGATTGCCGTGAAAGAGGAGCGACGCGTACTTTGGTACGCGAGCGACGGTTTGAACGGCAAGGTGCGGTGCTTGGGAAAGCCGCTTAGCGGTAGCTGACGCTCTGCTGGGAATCCTTGACGACTACGTCGTGGGCGCCGCCTTCGACGATTGAGGTGGAGCTTACCAGGGTCAGGCGTGCCTTTTCCTGGAGCTCGGGGATCGAGAGGGCGCCGCAGTTGCACATCGTGGACTTGACCTTGTAAAGCGTACCGCCCACGCCGTCCTTGAGGGAGCCGGCGTAGGGAACGTAGGAGTCGACGCCCTCGACGAAGCTGAGCTTTGCGGCGCCGCCTAGGTCGTAGCGCTGCCAGTTGCGGGCACGCGCAGAACCCTCGCCCCAGTACTCCTTCATGTACTGACCGTTGACGTTGACGCGCTCAGTCGGGCTCTCGTCAAAGCGGGCAAAGTAACGGCCCAGCATCATAAAGTCGGCACCCATGGCAAGGGCGAGCGTCATGTGGTAGTCGTAGACGATGCCACCGTCGGAGCACACGGGCACGTAGACGCCGGTCTCCTCGTAGTACTCGTCGCGAGCGCGGCAGACGTCGATCAGCGCGGTGGCCTGGCCACGGCCGATACCCTTGGTCTCACGGGTGATGCAGATGGAACCGCCGCCGATACCGACCTTGATGAAGTCGGCACCGCAGTCGGCCAGGAAGCGGAAGCCCTCGGCGTCGACGACGTTACCGGCACCGACCTTGACGTCCTCGCCGTAGTTGGCGCGAATCCACTCGATGGTGCGCTTCTGCCACTCGCTGAAGCCCTCGGAGGAATCGATGCACAGGACATCGGCACCGGCCTCGATGAGCAGCGGCACGCGCTCGGCATAGTCGCGGGTGTTGATACCGGCGCCGACCATGTAGCGCTTGTCGCCGTCGAGCAGCTCGTTGGGGTTGGTCTTGTGGCTGTCGTAGTCCTTGCGGAAGACGATGCCCATGAGGTGATCGTTGTCGTCGACGATGGGCAGGGCGTTGAGCTTGTTGTCCCAGATAACGTCGTTGGCAACCTTGAGGCTGATGTTCTTGTCGCCCACGATGAGCTGCTCACGCGGGGTCATGAACTCGGAGACCTTCGTCTGGTGGTCATCGCGACTGGGGCGATAGTCACGGCTGGTGACGATGCCCAGGAGCTTACCCTTGGGAGTGCCGTCGTCGGTGACCGGCATGGTGGAGTGACCGGTCTTCTCCTTGAGCTCGATGACCTGCTCCATGGTCATGTCGGGGGTCAGCGTGGAATCGGACTGAACAAAGCCGGCCTTGTGATCCTTGACGGCCTTGACCATGGCGGCCTCGGACTCGGCGCTCTGGGAACCGTAGATGAAGGACAGGCCGCCCTCGGTAGCGAGCGCGACACCCATGTCGACGCCCGAGACGGACTGCATGATGGCGGAAACCATGGGGATGTTCAGGGTGATTGCCGGCTTCTCACCGCGCTTAAAGCGGGTTAGCGGCGTCTTAAGAGAGACATTGTTGGGGATGCACTGCGAGGACGAGTAACCAGGGACCAGCAGATACTCCGAAAACGTGTGGGACTCACCGGGAAAGAACGTAGCCATGTTTCTCCTTTTTCCATGCGACCGGTCGGCTGCAGGCCTCGTAGGACCCAGCCCAACCTTGGGCGCCCAATACTGGGGAAGTATCTTAACGCACTTTGACTGCTACAATGCATGATTTAAGAAGAGCACACGAGGGCTTGACGCAGGCTTTGCGTTTGCCCAGCAAACACTTTAGCGGGGAGACGTGGGGCGTATGAAGTACAGGACGACGGCGAAGTTGGTCATTCAAGCGTGCGACAAGGATCTGCCGGGCGTGTTCGGCCACGGCTGCGTCTTGCTGCTGCAGGGTATTGCCCGTGAGCACTCGCTCAACCGCGCCGCTAAGAGCATGGGCATGGCGTATTCCAAGGCATGGCGTATTGTAAACGAGGCCGAAGGCCAGCTAGGCTGCAAGCTCATCGAGCGCGACGGCGCCCGCGGGTCCACGCTCACGCCCGCCGGAGAGCGAGCCATAGCGGCCTACGAGGAGCTGCAGACCGACATCAACAACGTCATCGCCACCAAAGCCAACGCCCTCATCGCCAGCATCAAAGAGTAGCCAATTTGGACGGGGCTTTTTAGCTACCCAACCCCTTCTCATAAGTTGCGGTGAAATAGGGACTGTTTATGCGGTTAAAGCCGTAAATCAATCCCTATTTCACCGCAACTTATGAAGTCGAGGATGATTTAGCTAGTTGCGGAGGGCGTTGTCCAGGGCGGCCGCAACTATCAAGGGATTGTCGGTGCCGGCGAAGAGGCGGACGGTACTCCCCTGATTGCCGCGTGGAGCCGAAAGGCGCGTCGTTGCGCCGCCGGCGGGCGATGTGCGAAACTCCCCCGGCAAAGCATCGAACAGCTCTTCCGCGCTAAGCTCGATAAGGTCAAATTCAACTGCCGGACCAAAGCCGTGCTCGAGGATTCCTGTTGCAGCCGCATGGTCGGGATGCGAGCTCAGTCCGGGAAAGCGCACGTTGCGCACCATCTCGTTGGCGGCCAGATACTCGGCCAGCGCACGTGCGCGGTCGAAATGTGCCTGCATGCGGACATCGAGCGAGTCCAGCCCGCGATCCAGCACGGCGGCCTCGTCAGCAGGCATATCAAGCTTGGCCAAGCCACAGCCCTCAAGCAGGGCATGCGCGCACTCGGCAGCGGCATCCACACGATGGCGCTTGAGCTGCGAGCGCGCCACCGAAGCGGCAACGAGCTTGCGCGGTGCCTTACCAGCACACACGCGGTCGAGTGCCTCGAGCGACAGCACAGCACCCAAGCGCAACGGATCGCACCCAAAGACACCAGCCACAGTATTATCCACCACGAGCAGCGCATGCGTCTCGCGAGCCGTGCGGCCCAAAGCGCGAAGGTCGGGCACACGCAGGCCAAACCCACCGATTGAGTTCACAAACCACCACAGGTGCGGCCCCTCGGCATCAAACGAAGCATCGAAGCCCTCGGACGCGGCAGCAAACGCATCGACGGACGGTGAGCCCACCAGCACAACATCGCAGCCATCAAAGCCGCGCGCAAACGCTTCAGCAAAGTCATCCGCAAAGACCACCAGGCGGTCACCGGGACGCACGATACCCAGCAGCGACAGAGCCGCCGGCACATGCGGGGCCGCAACAAGACGCGCCTCACGTGCGCTGGCCCTCAAAGTCCAAGCTTCTTCAATCTTCTGTACGCCCATACGGCACCGCCCCTTCAAAACAAAAACCCACGATGCGGGTGTTCCCCGCATCGTGGGCAACGGCTGCAGTATAGCGCCGATATGCGACGACTCGCCTAGATGCTGAGCGTATGGTAGTTTACGTTCGCACCCGGAGCGTCAACAGACACGCCGTAGGTCTCGGGATAGATGCGCGTCGAAAACACGAGCGCGCCATCGTTCACAAACACCTCGACCGACGAGACATCGCCAACAATGCGCACGTTACGAACCTCGTCGACGGGCTCCCAGCGCACGGTACGACCGCAGCCGGCAGAAGCGCGACCCTCATCGGTAAATCGCATCTCAAAGCGCGAGGGCAGTTCGCCCTCGGCGGGCATAAACGCCAGCTTAAGCTCGCTATCAACGGTCGCGGTATACGCGCCGTCGACACCGTCGGTAACAACGTCAAAGCAGGTATCGCCTGCAACCTCCAACGAGCCCTCCCCCACACGCACCGAGGCATAATGGTGCTCGATCTCGCGAGCCGGTTGTTGCAGCACCACGCCGCCGTCACCGGCCGTAAGCTCGCGCGGCACCGTCATGCAGTGCTGCCAGCCCGCCACCAGAGTCGGTGCGTTGTCATAGGTCGGCTCATCGGGCATGCCCATCCAGCCGATCAGAATGTGACGACCGTCCTCAGCCGTGAACTCCTGCGGAGCATAGAAGTCAAAACCGGCGTCCCACAGGCGGAACCCGCCCAGCTCATAGGCACCGTCACCACCGGTAATGTCGCCCGTTGCAGGCATGTAGCCAGCAGCGTATACGTTGCCGCGGTCCCAACGACCGCCCTCGAGCCCCTGGGGAGAGAAGGACAGCCACTTCGCCGGTACACCGCCATCCGTCTCAAACTCCAGATACCCCGGGCACTCCCACATAAAGCCAAAGCGCTCGGGCGTAGACACACGGCTCTCGAGCTCCCAGTTCAGCATGTCCACCGAACCATACACTAGAATCTCGCCCGCATCGCGACCGGCACCCTCGCCATGCATCGCACAAAAACGGCTCTCGACGTGCGGCCCGTCAACGCGACGACGCGCGCCCAGCACCATGTGATAGCGACCGGCCTCATCGCGCCACACTTTGGGATCGCGCACATGGCACGTCAGATCCTCGGGATAGTCCTCCGACGCCAGCACCACGCACTTTTGGCTAAACGTCTGTCCATCGGCGCTCTCGACATACACGGTATCGGCGCGACGGCCGGTGTTGACATAGTCATAAACGCCGTCCGCATCGGGGAGCTTAACGTTGCCGGTATAGAGCACGCGAATGCGACCGTCCTCGACCAATGCCGAGCCCGAGTACACGCCATGGCAGTCGAACGGCTCATCGGGAAGCAGTGGCGCGCCAACATACTCCCAGTTCATAAGGTCGCGGCTCGTGGCATGACCCCACATCTTGACGCCGCCGTTCACATCAAACGGAGCATACTGGAAGTATGCGTGAAACACGCCGGCAGCCTGGCAAAGACCGTTGGGGTCGTTGAGCCAGCCCGCCGGCGGCATAATATGAAAATGCTGAGCATAGGGCCCGTGGCCACGCTCGGCGGCCGCTGCATCCATATTGGCAACGAGCTTGGCAAGATCGCGCTGAAGTGCGTTAGACATGTCGGTATCCAATCGAATTAAATCAACGAACGCTCAAATCAAGGGTTCCAGATAAAGAAAACGCCCACAGGATGGAGCCTGCGGGCGTTTTGTTTACGCGAATCCTACGCCTGCTCGGAAGCCTTGGGCTCGTCCTTGTACAGGACAAACGAGACGGCAAAGGAAACCAACGCGGCGACCGCAAACATGATCGCGTACTGCACGGGCTGGGCCAGGCACAGCAGGATACCGAAGATACCGGTAACGCCCGTGCCGGAGGCGGCCAGCGAAGTGAGCGCGCAGACCAGGGCACCGCAACCGCCGCCGATGCAGCCGGCGATGAAGGGCTTAAAGAATCGCAGGTTCACACCAAAGATGGCAGGCTCGGTAATGCCCATGAAGGCGGACAGGGCCGAAGGAAGCGCCAGGCCCTTGATCTTGGCATCGCGGGTCTTAAAGGCAACGGCGAGCGCGGCACCACCCTGGGCGATGTTGGCGGCACTGGCGATGGGCAGCCAGTAGGTCACACCGTACTGGGCGAGCTGGCCCAGGTCGATGGCGGTGTACATCTGATGGATACCGGTAACGACCGTGGGGGCATAGAACAGGCCGACGATAAAGGAACCGATGCCGAAGGGCAGGGTCAGCAGGGCCTGGATCAGACCGAGGATGGCGTTCTCGGCCCAGACAAAGATGGGGCCGACGGCAACGAGGGTCACGAGCACAGTCACGAACACCGAGACGAGCGGGGTCACAAACAGGTCGAACATCTCGGGGACAACCTTGTGGAGACGCTTCTCCAAGAAGGCGAGGATGGCGCAGGCGATGACGATGGGGATCACATGGCCCTGATAGCCGACCCACTCAAAGCTGTACACACCGGGAATGACGGTGACCATGGTCTGCACGCCCTCGGAGGCAACCGTGTAGGCGCTCTGCAGCGAGGAGTTGATGAACGCACCGCCGACGACAGCGCCCAGATACGGGTTGGCGCCAAAGGCCTTAGCCGCGGAGTAGCCGATCAGGATCTGCAGGATGCCAAAGGACGTTCCCGAGACCAGGTCGGCAATCTTATAAATAAAGTTATTAGTGTCGAGCGCGATAAAGCCGTTGGAGGCCATAAAGTTGAGGGCGCTCATAATGCCCAGCAGCAGGCCCGAAGCCACGATGGCGGGGATGATGGGGACAAAGACGTCGCCGAGCACCTTAATGGCACGCATAAAGATGTTCTGCTGCTGCGCCGCGGCCTCCTTGACCTCGGCCTTGGTGGCAACCTCGACGCCGCTGAGCGCAATGAACTCGTCGTAGACCTTATTGACGGTGCCAGTGCCAAAAATAATCTGGAGCTGGCCCTGGGCCTCAAAGACGCCCTTGGCGCCGTCGATATTCTCGAGGGCCTCCTTGTCGACCTTGGCGTTATCGGCAATCACCAGGCGCAGACGCGTGGCGCAGTGTGCGGCCGAAACAACGTTGCCAGCGCCACCGATGTTGTCGAGCACCTCTTGGGCTGATTTGCGGTAGTCCATGACTTCCCTTTCCTCCAGCGGGCGCATGTGCACCCGGCCATCTTTGACACTTACACTGTAATCGTTTTCAGTTTCATATGTATGTAATCGTTTTCACAGTAGGGTGAACGGTAGGAATATGCCGGCGAATGGTAGTTTTACGGCAAAAACAGGCGGCTCAGAGGCAGGCAGACGTGCCCAGAGTCTAAACATTCATAAGCTGATGGCCGAGCTTGAGCGTCTTGAGACCGCGCTCCCCCTCCTCGCCATCGAGCGTGTCGAGCAGCATGCTGGTGGCCTCGACGCCACTGGTCAGATACCCATAATGCACGGTGGGAATGCCGCCCGTCAGCGCGCGCAAAAACGCGTTATCGCCAAAACCGCTCACGCGGTGTATGCCCTCGCCCATGCCGCGAACCTCATCGATGGCACGCAGCGCGCCCGCCGCCATGGTGTCGGTCGCGCATGCGATAAACGAAACATCGGGAGCGACAGAGAGCAGTTCACGCGCCGCACTATAGCCCGAGTCGAGCGTAAACGAGCCCAAGCGAATCAAGGCGGCATCGAGCGGGTTGCCCGCGGCGCGCAATCCGGCCTCAAAACCGCGACGGCGGTCATAACCGGCCGCGCGGTCTTCTTCGGTAACTCCAATGTAGGCGATCTTGCCGTCCACGCGACCCGCAAGCGCCTGCCCCAGCTCAAAGGCAGCCTCGTAATCGTCGTGATAGACGCACGCCGCGCCCTCGACGTTTTGGCCGATCAGCACAATGGGCACACGGCAAGACGCAATGGCCGCACGATGCTCGTCGGTAATCATGGTCGCCACCAGCACAATGCCATCGACCGGATGGTTCTGGAACAGGTCAAGATACTCGAGCTCACGCTCGGCCGCGTTGTCGGTATTGGCAAGCAGCATCTGGTAGCCACGGCGAACGAGCACCTGGCCAATGCCGGCGGTAATGCGGCTTACGGATTCCGAGTTGATTTTAGGCACGATGACGCCGATGAGCTTAGTGGAGCCGGTACGCAGCGCGCGAGCCTGGCTGGACCGCACGTATCCGGTCAGCTCAATCGCTTGCTTAATGCGCTCGGCCTTATCCGCCGAGATATATCCACCGTTGAGGTAGCGCGAGACGGCGGCGCTCGAAACGCCGGCCAGCTCGGCCACATCTTTCATCTTTACCACAAGCACCCCTGTCATTGAAATCGCTTACACCATGATACCCGTGAAGACGGCATACGAACCAAATCGGCCCAACCAGGTCGAGCAAACGTCAGCGAGCGGGCAGCTGCTGTGGCGAGGTGCCGCGAAAGAGGAGCGAAGCGTACTTATGTACGTGAGCGACGGTTTGAGCGGCAGATCGCCCGGCAGATGTCCGCGCAGCGTCGAGCGGTCCGGCGTTTGTTAAAACGCCGGAACATAGTTAGCCGTGGTATTCGCCGTTATACTGGATGAGCGTCAGGTCCTCAACACCATCGAGCGCGCGAATGGCGTCAGCATAGGGCATATCCACACCATCCGAGAACACCTCGGCGGCCATCTCGACTTTGTCGCCGCGCATCGTCTTGGACTTGACGGTAAACTTGGTACGCCCAAACGCGCGCACGATATCGTCGCCGGTGGTCTGGCCCGTGTAGTGGATGACCATCATGTACACGCGTGCCTTGTCCTGGTGGCTCGCAAAGCCGGCGATCATCACCACGATCACCACTGCCGTAAGCCCCACGAGCGCGTACATGCCGGCGCCTGCCGTAATGCCCGTGGTAATGGCCCAAAACAAATACAGCAGGTCAAGAGGGTCCTTGACCGCCGTACGGTAGCGGACGATGGACAGAGCACCGACCATACCGAGCGAGATGACCACGTTGGTCGAGATCGCGAGCGTGACCATGCAGGTGAGCACGCACATGCCCACGAGCGTCACGGCAAAGCTGCGCGAATACACCACGCCGGTAAAAAAGCGCTTGTACACGTAATAGATTAGGATGCCCATGGCGAGCGCCACGAGCAGCGAAAGGCCAATCTTGGCAGGGTCGACCTGGCCAAACGCCTCCAAGACGGAGTTCTTAAAAAAGTCCCTAGTGCTCATGGTCTAAATATCCCCTCGGTTCTCAAAATCCGATTCCCAGTAATTAAATCCGCGCAGGTAGGCGGTCTTGTCATAACACAGGCAGTACTTGGAGACCGCCGTGAGTTCAGCCGCGCCCGGCGGCACCATATCGCGCACCAGCTGCGGGCAAAACTCCGTAAACTTGACCTCCATCACTAGCTTGCCGGGCTCCAGAACCGGCAGCGCGGGCAGCGTAACGTCAAAGATATCGAAGCTTCCCACCGCGGCACGCACGTTCATGTCAAACGTGATGCGTACGGTGCCCTCATCCATCACCCACGGCTCGCGCTCGTAGTCCACGATGGTCCGCGGGCGCATCATGTTGCAGATGCACTCGATGTAGAACTCTCGGCAGAGCGGATAGGGGCTCCTCAGCAAAAAGTCGTAGTCGCCAGCCAGGATCTGCTCAAACTCGCCGCGCGTAAGCGGCGCGTCCTCCTTATAGATCCAGCTGCCGAACTTCTTTTTGCGCTCGAGCTTAATCACCTTGTCGCTGCCGTTATAGATGCGCACGCGATACTTTTTGCGCATGAGAATACCGGCGTCTTTTTCCTCGTAGGCCGAGTTGCAGTAGTCGTCAAAATACAGGCTGCGAATGGTGTAACCACCCGCCCGCGCATGCTTGTCCAGTTTAAAAACCGGCGCCATGCGACAGGCAAGCGCGGAGTGCTCGCCCTCGTTAATGAGATATTTGAGCTCGTGGCGGTAACGCTCCTGCGTGGTACGCACAGGCGGAGCCGCCAAGCGCTCAAGCAGCGCGCTAGCCCTCCTCATACGTGTCCTCCACGACCTTACCGCCGTCTTGCACGTAAAAACACTTCATGCCGTAGTGCTTGCCGTCGTCGGTCACATAGTAGTCAAACGCATCTTGCCTATAACCGTCGGAGTTGGTGGCACGCACGCGCACAAAATACTGGCCGGCATCAGGCGCATCGCAGGTCACCTCGGGAAGCAGCACGTCCTCGGCCTTAAAGACCACGTCGCTAATGGCATAGTCACGCGCAAGCTCCACAGTGTAGCGAATGTCGCGCGCCTCAAAGTCGTAGGACGCATCCCAGTTAATACGCAGCTTACCGTTATCGATCTGCGGCACGCCGATGTAGAACGGCATGGGCTTTTTAAAACTCTCGCGAAAGCTCTTGTAGTTCTCCTCGATCTCGGAGGGAATCGCCGCGGCGATCTGCTCGTATTGGTCCTTGGTGACAGGCAGATGGTCGATATCGGGCGAAGCAAAGACTAGCGATTCAGTAACCTCGCGGTAGTGCTTGATCATCTTGCTCAGGCGTGCCTCGGTCATATACGAACGCAGGTCCTTGACGGCGCGGTCGAGCTCGCTGCGGAACGATTTGCTGCGCAGCGCACGATTGAACAGTACGTTGCCCCAGTAGTTGCTTGCACCGCGCTCCCAGCTCGCGTAGTCCGAAAACCCGGTAAGAGAAAGCTCCAGCTTACGCAGCATGCCGTCGTTATCCCAATCTAAAAAGTACCAGGTATTTGAGTTGAGAGGGCTGTACAGATAGCAGTTACGGTTCTGCGTATCGCAGTTGCCCGTCAGGATCTGAAACGCCATCCAATAGACCAGGTTCTCGGTATCAAAGTAGGTGTCGAGCACGTCGTCGATCTTTTGCGATTCGTCGTTGAGCGCATCGAGCATCTCGATGAGCTTGGTGTGGTCCGAATCACCCTTAATCTCGAGCATGCCCTCAAAGTTTGCCTGGTTGTAGTCGGGATCATCGGCGAGCTTAATGGTGTCCTCGTAGCGATGGAAATCAAAGCTGTTCACCTTGTACAGGTGCCCGTTCTTATCCAAGCCGTGCGCCTTAAGCGCCGTCTTATTGAGCTGCTCCACCTGCGTAAACAGGCCGTAGTCCTCAAAGGTGTCGTTGGACTTTTCGGTCTGGTCGCACACCCACAGATGCACAAACTGCGTACGCAGGCCCATCATCTGGGGAATCCCACGGATAAGGTCGTAGGCCATCTTGTTGCGAAAACGCATACCCTCGCCCATGTGCTTGTTGAGCGCAATCGCGCGCTGTTGGCGCCAGGTACCCTTGCCCTTTTTGAGCTCCACCTTGTAATTCTTTTGCGAGTTCATGCTCGACGTCTGGCCGCGCACCTGCACGGTAGCATTGGGCGCTTCCTCGCCATAGCCAACCTCGCCGGCCACCGGGCCGTCTTCGTCACCCGGCTGCAGCAGGCCCATAACCTGATAGCGCGTCACGCCCATGTCGGCATAGTCATACACCGAGTACGTGTTGATCTCGGCCCAGCTGTGGTCGGTGTTCTCGGAGCTGTTGCCGCGCGAGACCGTCAGGTACATGGTCACAATGCCCGAGTCGTCGTAGACCTCGTACAGCTCGTCTTTATCGCGTAGGTGCTTGGTACCGTCCGAGGACTCGGCCTTTTTAATCTTGTCCTGCTTTTTGACCTTTTTGGTCGAGGAGTCTTCCTGCACCGAGCAGCCCGAAAGCAACAGCGCGCCGGCAGCCGCCTCGATCAGGCAGCGGCGAGACATCATCCTATCGGTCATCAGAACCTCCCCAATGCTTGCGATACACGTGAACTACTGCGCGCTCAAACGCGCCATATGGCTCACCCTTATGGCGACCTTCCTCATAGCGCTGCTCGGCACGGTCGAGCAAGCGGCCCAGCTGTGTAAAGCGACCCGTCTTGTCGGTCGCCACAATGGGCTGCTGGCTCAGGATACGATACGGCAAGTTGGCGGTATAGGTATCGAGCCGCAGCAGCGCCACGATAAAAAACACCGCCGCACCCAACAAAAAGCCAAAGCCGTAAAACTGCTGCGGCAAAAGCAACGACACGGCAGTCGCCAGCCCGGCCACACCGGCAAACAACCCCGAGGCCAACACGGCCCCCTTGTAGTCGGTAAAGTAAAGCAAGATGAGCATCACCGTATTGCCCACGGCATACAGGCCATAGCCCACGCACAGCGTGCGAAAATACCCATGCATCAGGTTGTTAAAGCCCAGCGGCAGGGCCGAGAGCACCGTGGTCTCGAGCGAGATGACCGCCGCGGTCACAAACAACTGTTTGAGCGCGCAAAAGCGCAGTTCGCTGTTGAGCGTGGAGAGCATCCCCTCCTCTGCCACCACAATGTCGCCCACCACGCCGCCGTCGTTGAACAGGCTGTAGTAGTCGCGATAGCGCGGATAGAAATTGACCTCGACCGAGACCACAAAGTTGACGGTCGTGACCAGGATCGTCAAAAACGCGATGAGCGCCGGCACATCGTAGTAGGGCGCGCCATAAAACAAGCCCTTGACCTGCACGCCAATGGGACCGGCCCAAATAATCACCAGGTGCGCAAAGAGTCCCAGATTGGTTAACAGACCCGTGAGCGCCAGCGGCATAAACTGATCGAGCCACTGCAAAAAGGGCCAGGGGCTGCGGTCGCTCTGAGGAAAATACCGGTACAGCAGTACCACGTCCCAGGCGAGCATGACGCCGTAGCCCAGAGCAATTGACGCCAACAGGCCCTCGACCGGCGGCAGTCCCAGCGCCAGCGCGGCCAGGGCGCACAGGCACGTCACGCCAATGGCGGCCGCAAAGCTGCACAGGATGCCGCGGTAATCCTTGATGGCCGTGAGGTAACTCATGCCGTTCCAGTTGACGATCATAATGTTGAACAGCCACAGGCACAGCAGCCCCTGCAGCAGCGTAGCGCCCGAGAACAGCAAAAAGACGCCGTAGAGCACCGTGCCCGCAACGAGCATGACAGCGTTAGAGCCCCAAAACGAAGGCAGGATCTCATCCTCGCGCTCGGCAAACAACATATCAGCCAAAAAGCGCGTGACCGGCATGGAGAAAAAACTCGTGAGCAAAAGCGAGGCCAGCAGTGTGTAGGTCACCATGCACACCAGCAGATCCTGGTTGGCACGGCCCACACCCCACAGACCGCACAGCACCAAGATACCCACCTGGAGCAGCACGCCCAGCAGCATCGGGCCCGTGCACACAATGCCGGCGTAGCCGTAAGCGCGCATCGTGGCAAACAGGCCCTTGCGCCTAAACAGGCGCTTGAGCTCAAAACCAATTCCGGCCACCGGCTACTCCCCCTCTCTGGGCAGGTTAAACGCACACGCCGTCTCGTCGTACAGTGCGCGATAGTTGGTGAGCATCTGCTCGTGCAAAAAGTACGTGGCAACGCGGCGCTGGCCGCGCTCCCCCATCTCGATACGGCGGGCGCGGCTTGTGCACATGCGTTCCATGGCATCGGCCAAGCCCTTGCGATACATAGGCGGCGTCACAAAACCCGCCACGCCAAAGTCGTCGCCCGGGGCGCCTTCGAGTAGCTCGCGGCAGCAGCCCACCTCGGTCGTCACGCAGGGACGGCGCGCTGCAAGCGACTCCAGCACGCTGAGCGGCTGGCCCTCGGAGATGCTCGTCAAAATGGTAAAGTCGAGCTTTTCCATGTACTCGACCACGTTGACGCGACCGGTAAAGATCAGGTCGCGCACGCCCAGGGTATCGACCAGCGCGTGGCACTCGGCGCCGTACTCTTCGTCGTCCACGCCGCCCATGATGTGCAGGCGCACCTTAGGCAGGCGCTCGTGCAGCTCAAAGAAGGCATAGATCATGGTCTTGACGTCCTTGATGGGCGCCAAGCGCACCACTGCGCCAATATCCACCCAGCCATCATCGGGCTTTAAGGGAATATCCTTAAAGCGATCGAACTGGATGCCGTTGGGGATAACCAGGCATTTGTCCGCATCACAGCCCATATCAATCTGCGTCTTGCGGGCGTTATGGAACAAACTCGTCACGCGGAAGGCGCGGCGGTAGATCTCCTCCGAAAGCAGGTAGAAAAAGCGAATCCAGCGGTCCTTAAATGACGGCACCACCCAATCGGCGCGAATAATCTCTTCCTCGCGCTCGCGGGTATAGATGCCGTGCTCGGTGAGCAGCACCGGCGCATGGTGAACGCTTGAGCCCAGACAGGCGAGCAGGCCGCCGTAGCCGGTCGAGATAGCGTGGTACACATCGGCAACCGGCACCTCGCTGCCCAGCAGGTAGAGCACCGGCAACAGCATAGAGCGCATGGTGTGGAATGCGTCGGCAAAGGGCGTGTAGGGGTACTCGGCAAGGCACACGTCGCGGAAGATGTCCATAAACGTTCGGCTCTGCAAAAACGAGAGCGGATGCACGCGACGGCGCTGAAAGATATCGAACAGCACGTCCCAGTCCGGATTGGAGAGCGACACCAGGCGGCGTAGCGCCTCGCGCTCGCGGTCGTTAAAACTGGCTTCGTGCTGTTCGCCCGAAAGCCGCAGGGCATCGTCTAGGAACACCTCGTGCACCTCGACCACGTTGCCGGGCAGCTCGTAGACAAACTTGCCGCGGTCGGCAGCATGCGCGCCGATCACCCACAGCACAAACTCGTGCTCGGGCATGGCCTGGATATAGCCATGCATCCAGGTAGATACGCCGCCGTGCACATAGGGGTAGCAACCCTCGAGTACCAAGCAGATTCTCATCTGTCGCCACCCTCCTTGCGCTCGATCGTCACGGTCTTATCATTTGCCTTGAGCAGATACAGATTGCCCGTAAGGTGCGTCAGTTCGCCACCCGTCACCGCACCCGGCTCGCCATTGTTGGCACGGAACATGAGCCACGCCTCGTCGTGGAAATTACCCAGGCTGAGCGTCCAGGCATCTGCGTCTGCATCCACACTCACCGTCACGGACGAAAAGCGCTGGATGGCACCCGAGCATTCCGAACCGGTCTGGCGCCGCAGGTCGGGCGCAGACTTGGTAAGCCAGTCCAGGTAGTCGGTCAGGCCGCCCTTGTAGACTTCCCAGCCCTCCTTGGCGCCGCGATCGGGATCGAGCAGGTCGTCCGGATGCATAAAGTGCGTGCTCACGTAGTGCATGTTGAGCTCGGACACGGCTGCCAGGCGCATATAGGAATCGTCGACCATGCCGCCCGAAACAATGCGCGGCTGCTCCACAATGCCATCGCTCGCCACGCCAAACTCCTGTACGTACGGCAGGTCGGTGCCGTCCTCAAAATACGTGCTGGCGATGGTCTTAATGCGCGGAACATCGGTACCGATAAGCTTGCGCGCGCGGGCCGAAAGGATATTCGACGGCGGCACGTAAACCGAGCCATGAGCGTTGGGCAGGACCTCGTCCTGAAACGCGATAAGCTCGTTGAGCGATGCGACAAGCGTTTCCTTGTTCTTCCAGGTCTTGTAGTCATACAGCGTGCCGTAATCGGTGTCCCAGAGCGCCAGAGGCTGATGGTTGTAGCCGTGAAAGCCCAGCTCTCCGCCCATCTGCAGCAGCATGCCGCCAAAGTAGCGAAACTGTGTGGTATCGGCCTGGCGCGCAGGCTCGGTCTGGTTGACCGCGTCCTCGTAGTTTTCGATCATCACGCCGGTATAGCGAATGCCGTATTTTTGCGCAAGCTTTTGCAGATCGGGCCACCAGACCTTGGTGTAAAAATCCGCAATGGAAAGGCCGTAGTCACGCTTGATATAAGTACCATCGCCCGAGGGCACGGGGCTAGGAAAGTCGTCCAAATAGAACACGGCGCTGTTGATGACCGGATAGGCCGTGGCATCACCCAGCAAGCTTATGGCCGAAGCATAGAACCCACGCATGACCTTGTCGTAAATGCCAATGTTGCACACCACGGTGTGACCACTTCCGCAATCGTTAGACCAAATGAGCGGCGTGCCCGCATCGCCGGTCTTTGCCCAGACGTGCGCCGTTTCGCGCAATGAAACCGAAAGTGAAGAATCGAAGGGATCCGAGAACTCGTAGCGCTCTCCCCCGCCCAGCATAAAGTCCTCACTCGGAACGATACTTTCGGCTGTCGCATAGTCATATCCGGCCGATTCGATCCCAAGCTTGGAAGCAATAGCCTGCAGGCAGTTCGAGTTATCTGGCGTCATGCCCAACATGAGTGAGCCGCCCGCACTCACCCAACTCATCAGATCGGTCAGATGCGTACCCAGTCCGTCAAGCGAGGGCATAAGCACAATCACGCGATCAAACGACGTGAGCGTTGGAATCGCGTCCGCACCGTCGGTGGCAATATCAACATCGCGATGGGCGATCTTCATGTCCAGCAAAATCTGGTCGAACTGTTCCTTTACGTCCTCGACGCCAGCTTGATCGGAATCGGTAATGACCAGGCATGTGGGCTTTTGGCCAAAGATTGCCGAGGAGGCAGGCACCGCATCGTTGGCGGCAAGCATCCCCAGCTTATGCTGGCCCGCACTGTACTGCACGCCGGCACGCTCCACCAGCAGCACGGCGGCCATGGCAATAAAGACCGCCCACACCACGAGGAGTCCCATCCAACGAAAGCGGCCTGCACGGTCGCGGATATGTTGCGCCACACTCATCCGGCCTCCTCCCCGTCGCGCCAAAACGCCAACTTTTCGCGGTTGTCGGCGCTCAAATACACATGCTGCTTGTCAATCGCATCGATCACACGGTGAACCTCGTCACCATCGCGGCGCATCACGGCAAGGCGCAGGCAAAGCATCCAAACCTCCTGCTCCTCGGGCACGTCGAGAACCAACTGATCGGTCACGGCCTGCGCCTCGTCGATCTGTCCGACATCGGCCAGCGTCGTCGCGTATCGAATGCGCAGCTCAAGGGTATCCTCGCGCTCGCAGCGACGCGCAAGCAGGCGCGCGTACTGTTGGCGCTGAATCTGAGCCACGCGCCCCTCGGCCAAGCCCGAGCCCAAGTATTCACCAAGAAAATCGCAGTATTCGTTGAGGTTTTGCGCACTCGGGTCCGTCTTAAAGGCACGCTCCAGCTGCTGCAGTTTAAGGTCGGACTCCTTGGAGATCTGCGCCACCGCCGTCGCGGCATAGTGCGCCACCTCAACGTCGTCGTTAAGCTTAGCCGCCTGCAGCTGCGCCAGGTACGCGTCGGGCTCCTCGGTGAGCATGGAGAGCATTAGGCGGCGCCGGTATGCCGGGTCGTTGACGATGAGCGCCTCCTCGAGCGGGACCACGCCCGCATCGGCGTCACGGTCGTGCACCAGAATGCTGCGATGCAGGTCGTCGTTAAAGCGCAGCGACTCCAGCGCAGACTCTTTCAGCCCCTCGCCAAACACCGCGCTGCGGACCGATAGCAGAACCACCAGCAACGGGCCCCACAGCGGCACCAGCACTATCACAGCCAGCATGTGTCCGCGCACCGGCAGCAGACCCAGCTTCATGAGCGTCCACAGCATCAGGCAAACCAACGCATGAATCAGCAGCAAGACGGCAGCAACGACAAGCGAGATCAAGCGGCACCCCCCTCACCGTCACCGGTGTAAGAGATGTGCTGCAACAGCGCCACGATGTCCTCGCCGTCGACGGGCTCCACCGCAATATGCTTTGCGCTCAGGCGCTCGCGGATAATGGGCAGATCGCACGCCTTTGCCTGGCGCATAAGCAGGTAGAGCACGTCGCCGTCGACCAAGCCCGCCGCGTCGCTCTCGCGGATTGCCGACCCAATTGCGCCCACCAGCTCGCCGACAGGCTCCATGCCCGGTACCACGCGCAGGAGCAAAAAACTCCCCATCTTGCTATCTGCCAGCGCCTGCTCCGCCGCGAGCTCTTGGCCAAAGGCAGCCTGCTTGAGCACGCAAGTGCCGTCAACGCAGCGTTTATCCTGCGCCACCGCCTCGTAGTCAAAGGCACGGCCTAGCGCGCTTTCGACCAGCCCGCACAAGATGCGGAACAGGTTTTGATAATAGAGGGTCATTTGGTTTTCGGCCGCACTACGCACAAAGATCAACACGGCGGGTGCCCCGTCGCGCTCGATCGCGTATCCAAACATGGGAAGCCCCGGCGTCAGCTCGCGGTTCACCCACAGGTTCGAACGACCCCCGTCGCCCAAAAGAGGTGCAAGCTGCTCAAGCGTGAGCGAGCGTGCGGCATCTTCGGCAATCGCGGGACTTGCTGCCACCAGGCGTGCAAATGCCCCGCCCGAAACATGGTAGATCGCCACCGAATCGTTCTCGAGGATCTCGCCCAGAAGCTCGCAGCACTTGCGATAGATATCGCGTGGGTTGAGCACGTCGAGCTCCTGCGTCACGGCAAAAATCTTGCCAAAGCTGTCGTGGCGACCCACGATCTGGCGCCTGTACGCGCGCTTGTCCTCGATCGCGTCGTGGTAGAGCTGCGTAAGGAACGTATTGCGGTTGCGCACGAGCTCGTTTTGATCGCGCTCCGCCCTAATGGCTTCGCTGTTGCGCAGCTGCACATAGCCGCATACGGCACCTACAACAAAGTACGCAATAAACGGTAGCCAGTTGGACGGCTCGTAAAAGAGACCCTGGAAGGTATAGCCATACTGGGTAAAGTAGCTCGCCGCCAGGCCAATCGAAGCCAGCAGTGCCGCGACCAAGCCAAAGTCCAAGCCATACAGCGTGCCGATCAGCACCACGTAGAGCAGGCGATAATCGAGCACGTTGAGCTGGGCCGATTGGGAGAACAGGTGCTCCAGCACCTCGAACAGAACCCAGGCAACGCCCGTCTCTAGGCATTTAATAGGCAGCGTGCGCATCTGGATGCGGTCGATGGCGGCGCGCAGCGGGTTGATCTTTTTGATGCGTCCAGCGCCCCAGCGAGCTTGAATGGTCGAGAGATCGCGCAACAAGTCATAGCGCTGAAACCAGCCATAGCGCACGCGAGCGACGTCGCTGGCGGGCAGGGCGTAGCCGGCAGAATCGCCATAGGCAACGGCAAGGCCGGGGAACAGCGCCTTGAGGGCGTCGCCCACCTCACCCGCCGTGTGATGGAAGGTATCGGCTACGTCGAGCGTCTCAAAGTTACCATCCCAGCTATCGAAGATACGGCGTACCAGCACCGCAAGCTCCTCGGCACACAGCAGGGGAAACGCCGCATCCTGCGCGCCCTGCAGAGCGACCGATCCGGTTGAGCACGCGTCGAACAGCGGCACCAAAAACGGGTCCTCCAGCGCGGCAGACGCGGTATACAGGAACGGCACGCGCAGAATCTTGGTCTGAACGCCCTCGCGAGCAGCGTAGTAGCGGCACAGGTCGTTGGCTGCGCGCGCGATAATGCCCTTGCCCGTTCGCCCCGCGGCATCGGCGGCACCCTCGGCACCCGCGGGCCCCGCTACATACAGCAGTTGGACCCGGCGACCCGCGCACGCACGAAAGACCGAGCGCAGCGTCTCGATATCGCCCACGGTATCGGTATGCGGGGTAAGGTAATTAGACAGGTAGACCACGCGTTCGAACTCGTAGGCCTGATCCAGGTGTTGCAGAAGCTCTTTCCACGAGGCATGGGGCGATGACTCATCGCGGCGTGCTTCCGCGGCAGCGACGACCTGCACATGGTCCCCGGGGAACGCCTTGGCACAAAAGTCATCGTCAACATATGCGGTGTTGCCAACAACCAGCACCTCCATGGCGCACCCCTCCCCTAAAATCCACTTCTGTCATAGTCAAACATGCGTATTTTACGCTGTCAACGCGAGCTGGGGCGCCTTTAAGGCTGTTTTAAGAACTTTTTTAGAGGGAGGAGGCGGCTTTGATTGGACTAGAGGGCAAAGCCTCGAGCGTCTGTTTCATGTTGGAGCCCCTCAAAAGAGAGTTATTGTCCTGGGCGATATAAACCCAACTATCCTGATATGAGCCAACGGGAGCAAGGAACGTAAGGAGCTCCAAGAAACCAATAACGTCCGTACCGTATTTTTTAGAAAACTTGCGCGCCAGATCATATTTTTTCTGCTGTGTTGCCCTACCTGAAAAATCGGACAAAGCATGCTCAAGGTTGCGTGACATATATGCAGCTTTAAAAGGAATCTTCCTTTTATTACAGGTCAGCTCATGCGTCCTAGATAACGTCTTAAGACACGAAGATTTACATTGATTTCTCTGACGCAGCGAGGCGACGTTCGACGTTTCGATCCTATCTTCAAAATAGGAACAATGAGGCCCATCTTCATCATAGACAACCAGCGAATCATCGATAAATGCACCATCGGTATCGGACAACAGCACAATGGCGTCTAAATCAGTGGCACGCAACTTGTCCTTAGCGAGAAATTCCTTCACGGTATCAACCAACCGCCTCTTAATAGTCGAAGCGGGATTTCCTGCACCGAGAGCATGTACCGATGTGATGTCGCCGCGCACAATCCCAAAACGAGGACCAGGATGTTCCCCGCTTGCAAACAAACTTGTAAGAGCACGACCCAATGCCAGCTCATCAGTTTCGCCTTCGACGATAAAAAGAACGAACTCGGTGGCACCCACTACTCGTCACCATCCAAGCAGAGCGCGGCATCGATTGAGTACCTATCCGTAGAATCGTACAAACGCTGTCCGCTATCGCCAAGGCTAATCGCGCGCAAATACTGGTCACGCATGTTATTGGTGGGCTTAACGCCTTTAAAGCGAACAAACCTGTTATCAGGATCTGCAGTGGTCAGAAGAATCTCTGATGCCGGCAGCAATTCAAGAACACGTAGGTTGTGGGCAGTAAACAAGAGCTGCCCCTTGCCAAACGACTCAAGCACGGAAAGAAGCTGCCCCAAGAGGAATTCGAATACGCCCGAGTCGAGCTCGTCAATTGCAAGGAATGCGTCGGAGTACGAATGGACTTCCATAAGGCAGAGCGAGAAAGAGATGAGTTTTCTTACGCCCTCAGATTCACAGCGCAGTGGAATCTCGGCCCCATTGCGGCAAGAAAGAAACTCGACTTGCTTGGCGGGTGAATCGCCCTTATCCAAAAGCTGAGATCCTATGACTTTAACCTCGATGGAAAGGCCCGGTACAAGCGTGCCAATTAATCCGCTCACACGCTTAATCGCAGACGAAACGGCTGGGAAATCATCGTCCTTAATAACAGCGGGCTTAAAAAGATTGACAGAAAGGTGACCCTTCTGGCCAAACACGCGGTCATCGATAATATCCATCGAAAGTACGTTTAAGCTGCAAGTTGCATTTGCCAGCGTCGTAAACACATTGACTCGGTAACGGAAATAAAGCCCAAGCTCGGCAAGCAGGCAATACAGCGGAGTGAGAATCTCTTGATGGGCACTCTTGAAAGAAGCCGATTGCATCTCGTACACAGCCTCATTAATCTGCAATTGCTCCGGAGGTTCCTCCTGCATATAAAGATTGAAATCGCAGGCAAAAAGCGAGATCAGATATTTAACAGTTTGTATGGAAAGCATGGGGGACATGTTGCCCCGCTGAAGAACACCTAGCGAAACCAACATCGACATCTTAAGCTGTTGATCCGCGTTCAAAAGATGGGACCAGCGATTTCTGGGCAGAACCGCCGCGGCAGACTCGGGGGCCTCTTGAACAAGCTCCACGAGAGTCCTCTTAGACCCCCATTTGTCTTTATCGACATTAAATTGTTTTACAGCCATTTTTTCGTGCGAAATCCAAGCAGAGTCTGCTCTACGCGAAAAAGTGACGGTATAGAACGTAAGAAATAATTCATCCGCGGTATCAATGTTAAACTCAATGTCAATTGAAAAAGAGTCTTTGCCAGGATAAAAGTAGTCGAGAACTTTCTGCCTGTCATATGCGGCACCCGTCATCAGGGTTTTGACCAGGTCAATCGCCTCAATTACAGAAGTCTTGCCGGAGCCATTTTGGCCATAAATACCTATAACGTCCGCCCCGGGCACAAAGGCAGAGCCGGGCTTCGATTTCGTAAAAGCAATCTCGCCAAAGGCAATATTCTTAAAATCATGCAACGCGATCTGAACAATACGAACCATCAGCAGTCTCCTAGCGTGGAAGTTGCTGATAATCATACTAGATATCGATATATTTTTGCGAATTAGTTATAAATTATTCCGAAATCTAGAAATGATTATCCTCGAAAGTCTTGCCAAACGAATTGTTTTGACGGTCGATCGACCACAAAGATGGCTAAAACCAGAAGTATGCGGCAAAATCAGGACAGGTCGACCACGCCAAGTGGCGACAACGCGTTTACCTGCGGTTTCTTTGTGCGATAAAGGTGGTGTGCTCGGGGGTTCCGGAATTTGCCGCATACTTTCGAAAGCTACGATAAAAACCGAGCGCTCTAAGCAGAAAAGCGCAACGAAGTCTTTACCAAAAACAGTCCCTTAAACGCAAAAACCGCCTTTCGGCGGTTCCAACGTACCAAGCCGGACGTACCGTCGCAAGGCCTCTTCACAGTTGGAACTTTAGGAAAAGCAAATCCCAGTTCCTCCTTTACCGGGGAAACCGTCGCGAATTAAGGCTGAGCAACAACGCATCAGTAAAATTACGTGCGAGCAGAAAATCACACGCAATTTCGTCTTTTCTCAATTAAGATGTAAGTTTTGACAGGCCGAATCTTACATACAAACAAAATAGAGGGCCGACGCATCAACGCTCTTCAGGTGTCGCCCGAAGGCTTCCACCGTAATTGACCATGTTTTAGTCAGAGGCAATTGCTTGTCGACAGGCCGGCCATAGGTGGAACCACCAATCACAGCATCATAAAAAATAGGGGATGCCCTCCCTTAAGAAGGAACCCCCTTGCAAAACTTCGGCCAATGAAAGGCTTCCGTTTTTTGTTGTGAGTTTAGTTTAGCTAAATTTAGGCATCTAAGGCGTTGCGGCAAAGCTCGTCACAGATTCATCGTTAATCAGCGTCCACAGGAAACCACGCACTAATCACCTTCGTGAGAAATTCAAATCCAGTAGAGACCTGAAGATTGCCCTGATAATAATCGACGTGCTTATTCATTCTTTGAACAAACACAGATAGGCTCTTTGCGCGATGTTCCAAAACGCCTTGCGAAGCAAGTTTCCTGTGCGCGTATAGCGTAGTGACAATCTGCTGTATACGGTCATTGCTCATCTTTGACTTACGCTGGTCGAGACCGATGCCGGCTATGGTCGACAACTCCCGCGTTACAACGTAGCTTGGCTTAAATTGCGGTCTATCAGCACGCAGGTTATTCAAAATGCAGCTATTATGAGCGCATGCATTTCTTAATGACTTGACTGCTTGAAGAATATAGAACTCCTTAAGTATCTCGCGGTCGTCAAACCTATTGGCGCAAAACTTGTAAAAATAGAGAAAAGAGCCGAAGGAGACGACTTCGATAAATGCCCACGCGGGGAAGTCGAAATCAGCATACCTGGCAATCAACCCACCAGTGTAGGGACTGTTCTTGCATCTGAGAATCTCGTCTTTGAGCGAATTGCACGGCGTTCCATCTGGCTTCGTGCCATCGTAGGAAGAAATGAAGTCCGAGACGACTGCATAGCCGTCCTCCCCCTCCGTCTCGATGCGTTTCAAGAGCTTGACCTTTGCAAAATGCTCCGCATCAAGCGTAAGCGGCAACATTTCATAACGAAGGAGCATGTCAACAATCGACAAGTCGACCAACATCTTGAAATCTAGATTCGCGTACTCCCCCTTGCGATTTCCTTCTTCAACTTTAGGAAACCCAAGCCGATAGGCACGCAAGCGAAAATAGTTGCTGTTCTTCTCCAGGTAAGCTCTGGCATCGTCTTCGCTCATCAACGAGAAATGAACACCTCTCGATTTGAGGTGATCAATCTGCTCGGACGCCGTAAGCCACGGCTTTCTATTGGCGTCGGTCATCAGATCTCCGTTCTCGATGATTGACTCGAGTTTCCATATTAATGCGTTTAGCTGGGAGAGTCACTCACTATTCACTGTCCGCACCCCTTATATGCCAGGGCGACAGAGTAAGCAATTAACTGGGCCCGTCGCGCCAATGCCCTGGCACAATTATCGGAAGCAACATGGCAATGAGCAATGGGCCCGCCATGCAAAAGCATAGACAGGCCCGAATGCAACATAATCGGATGAGCCAGATGGCAGACGGCTAGCGGTCACCGCAATCAAAAGAGCCCAAATAATGCAGCACACCCTTCACTCGCGGAGCATTAGGGTCTTCACTCAAGAAATTGACGCTGTAAGAAGGAGATCCAACGTAAACATGAGTCTTACCGGCCTCGCAACAGAACAAAATATCGCGAGCGCTGTTCTGTGTCAGAGTGTTGTAATTCGAGTAATAATCAAGCTCGTCTGACGGGGCTTCTCCTACAACAATCAGCCGAGGATCCAACTTATCCAGCCATGTCTTAGGGACGCGACCAGACTTTCGTCCATGATGCGGTGCAAATAGAATGTCCACAGGCGAAAGCGAGATGTAGTCTTCAATCGCCACCATGTAGTCATTCTCCATGTCACCAAGCCAAAGCGCACGGACCCCTTCCTCAAGAGAGTAGACAATCGCAGGACTAATATTATTGGGTTTATCAGAGCTTTCGGCATCCCGCAAAGCATCCTGGAAGGTCTCATTATTCACATCGGGCCAGAGGACGCTAATCCCAGCAGAGCCGCGCTCACCATCAGAAACGTTCATCCATTTACGATTACACCCCTTGTATATTTTGTAAGCGCACGACGACCCCTTCAGATCTTTATACTTTTTGAAACTCTCAGTCTCCGTGGACTTAGAGACATTATTGTCAACGCAATAGAAATTCTTGATAAGCCCGAGCTCATCAAGATACTCAATACCCTGGATATGATCTTGGTCCGGATGCGTACTGATAAAACGAACGACGCCCTTTTTCCCTGCAAGGTTTTTGACCTCATCAAGGATTTCCGACTTACGCTCATCGGTAATATTACAGTCAATCATGCTGAAGTTATCAGTATTGTGATTGATATAAAACATGTCGCCGTTATCAACGGACAGAGACTTAATCTCGCTCATGGTTATCACACTCCTCAAGATTGAAGTTGATTCGTTTTTCTACATACCATTCCTGCTTGACCCAAGCGATAACAAACAGAACGGTAAAAGCGAATAGGGTCACAAAAGCCGCTTCAAATCGAAAAGATTCCGGCAGCAACGATGCGAGCAGAACAATGACGAGCAAAACACCCGCCCCAGCCATGCTGCGATACATGTTTGAAATCATTAGGAGCTGTTCGACCTTAGGATCGTTTTTCTGAGCATACGCAAAGGCAGAATAGTCCCGTTTTCTGGTAGGCTTCAGGTTTTGAACCAACGGCTCAATGCAGAGAGAGCCAATCCGTGAAGCAATAAGCCCGAGAACATAACTCATCACAGATAACGCCATCCAGTTAGAACAATCGATAAAACTGCCCAACGGTGTCTGACTGGCGAAATATGTTACGAGTGCGCCCGGTATGAGCACATTGAACAGATCGTAAGCAGAAATCTTCCCAAGCAACTCATTAAGAAAGTTATTGACCAATAATCTCACTCCTCCAATAATCCAGAAGCCATCCTCCGCAATTTTTGCGCACTATCCAGCCCTGCCACGCAAGTGAAAGGTTGCTGAAGAAAAGCAATTTGTAAATGAGTTGAGCAAACAGGAGCGCATACTGCTGTTGACCAATAAGCGCACACGCCCCTAAAGAAATTTAATGAACCATCAATATGGCCTCGATTTTGACAGCTATTCCTTCCGACTCCTTCCGAACAATTAGGTTGTAATGGGGAAACGACGCTTCTCGTTGTTTCAATTGTAGCCCTTCGCCAGTTCCATATCCTGTATTCTTTTTTGATGATGAGCACAAGATGTTGTGTTTTAACAGGTAAACGCAGCTAAAATAATGCGGAACTTATTCACGCGAAATTACGAGTCAGCTCATCCCCTTGTAGACAGCGCCCTTGACCTGCATGAAAACATAATTAGACTCAATCGCTTTCGCCCGGTACAAAGTCATCCACATCGAATACCTGTTCGAAATTAACAAAATATTTTGCTTGACCAACATGTTGAGACGCCCGCTTATTGCCCGGTCGTAAGCCGCAATAAACTAGACGGCAGCCTAGAGGACTTTTCCTGGAAGGTCGCGGCGGCGAGCCTCGAAGAGGCGCAAGACGGCCTCATGTTGAAGCTGCCGCATCGAGCATAGTCAACCCAGCGAGGGGCAGAACGCCACCGGAGACTAAAGCGGGCCCGCTCCCCTCCCCAACATTCCCCAGAAAGTTCCCCGATGTTGAGTGGTGCTACCGTAAAATAATCCCCAACAAAATATGTGCGGAGTGCCGGCCTGGAGCTGCCTTCGGACCCTATTGGCTGCTCACCGAGAGGCTCCGCTATGAAACGATCCCTTTACTACCTGCTCTGCGCGATCGCGTGCACGTCCATGGTCAGCGCGACGATGCCCATGGCAGCCATTGCGGAAGCCATCCAGCCTCAGGCAACAGCCACGCAGCAGGCGCAAGCCGACGCCACGAGCAGCGGCACAGGCAAGGCTGAAGACGGCACCAACACAAATGCGACAGCAGATTCCGCAGAGGACAGCACCGCAACATCTACCGGCACCAGCCAGACCGACCCCGCGGACGCCAACGCCACAGACACCTCCACGCCCGGCACCCCCACCGACACCGGCACCACCGCCCCATCCCTCCGCGCCCAAACTAACGGCACGCCCGAGGCCATCTCCGCCTCCTCACAAACCACCTACGCCCACTCCGCCACCGCAACCCAAAACGGCGTCACCTTCACCGTCTCGTGGAACGACGCCCCCGCGGGCACCGCGACGACCTTCCACGTAACCCAGACCAACGGCTCGTCCCAGGCCAAGGCGCGCATGGACGTGCCCACCTATTGGGACGGCGGCAGCCAGGAAAGCGTCTGCGACCCGTCGCGCGCGACATGGTCCAGCTACTACAGTCTGGGCACCGCGGGCCACGACTTTACCTTTGACTTCACGGCATCGGGCACGTACCGCATCTACTTCTACTTTATGGACAACGACAGAAACGACCCCCAAAACGACAAGGGAATCTACTACCTGCGCACCACGGCAGAGGTGACCGTAAACGACGCCGCCCGCCCAAGCGTCACGCAGATCGTCAACAACGCCGTGGACCTGTGCAGGCAACAGACAAACGGCTCGGAATACGACATGGCGCTGTGGCTCCACGACTGGACGCTCGACCAGCTGGAGTACGACCACAGCCTTAACTGGTGCTCGGCCGAAAGCGGTCTCACGCGCCACCAGGGCACCTGCGAGAGCTACCAGCGCATCTACTCCAAGCTCCTTGACGCCGCGGGCATCGCCAACGGCCGCATCACCGGCAACGGCCACACCTGGAACGCCGTAAAGATCGACGGCAAATGGTGCCAGATGGACCTAACCTGGGACGACACCAGCGACAACTGGTACGGAGACCTGGACCAGCGCCATCTGTACTTTGGCCTGACCGACGAGCTCATGGCAATCGCCCACTCCGACCACACGGCAAACTACCAAAAGGATGACTACGCCTACCGCTCGACCGACCTATCCAACAATTACTTTGTGCGAAATGGAAAGGCCGATGAATGGGCCGAGAAGTATGCCGGCTGCATTCAGCAGCACTTGGACGCCAAGGAAGAGAGTTTTTCCATCGCTGCTGATAACCAGTCCATCCCGCCGAGCATCTCGGGGATTCAAAACGGAATCGTTGCGTATGCGATGAATCAAATAGACTGGAAGACCGCTGGAAACAAAGACTATCTATCGACCGAGTCGAAGGTCGAGATGACGTCGAGCAGCAGCTGAACCGCGGCAGGAACTCGACACCTGCTCGGTGGAGGCCGTCCCCCCAGGCGGTGAAGGTGAGGGGGATCCAGCTCGAGGGAATGTAGGAATGCGATAGGAAAGTCATAGATGCGGGCGTGCTGGCTAAAATGGGTCGGCCGGGATTGGTCAATCTCGGCCGACTATATTTGGCTAAATTATTCCATCGCAAACACAGAAAGCTCGCTGATGTTTACTGGTGTTTCCGAAAACCCCAACAAAATATGCGCGGCATGCTAGCCCGGTGCTGCTTTTGGACCCTATCGCCTGCTCCCAGAGAGGCTCCGCTACGCCCCCCCATCGCCCACTATGTGCAATCGCGCGCATGTCCATGGCAAGCGCACCAATACCCATGGCGGTCATCGCAGAAGCCATGCGGCCTCAAGCAACAGCCGCGCAACAGGCACAAACTAAGACAGCAATAAGCGATACTGACAAGGCTGAAGGGACCACAAGCTCAAACACCACCGACTCAAGTGATTCCGCAGTAGATATCAAAAGAGACAACAACGCCGCCCCCGTCAGCGCGACCAGCGCAACCAACAGCACCATCCCCCATTAGCTTCCTCATCGAGCAGCGCGCTGGGCGCCTCCTCGATGGCCTTACTCGGAGGAGTCTTCATTTCCTTGCACAGCAGTTCCTCGTCGACCGTTACGTTGTTCGCAAATTCGGCACGTATCCCTTTCGTCTGTGATTCGCTGCTTAGCCGCCAGAGACCGCATGACAGAGCGCGGACCGTGTTCCGTCATGTGGTTGTCAATTTCCAAAAAAACTTGACGTTACCAGTGATGCGGTTTCAAACCAGTTAAAAAGGGGTATCGACCCACGCCGATACCCCTAATGCAAGCACGCTTTAATCCAATTAAGCCATTATCAATACTGCTTTATCGGATCAGCGTACATCGTGAATTGAAAGCCAATCCAGCATCCTATTGAATCTCTCTATAAACTAGATCCCGTTTTTCGTGAAATAGCATATTCGCAGGTACATCTTTAAAAACAACGCTATTCGCAGCGATGACCGCATTATCGCCAATGGTTACACCTTTAAGCACCACGACATTCGCGCCAAGCCAGACGTTGTCGCCAATATGCACGGGCGCAGTCGTAGTCGGCTGGTCCCGATACATGACTCCATTCTGCGATATACCGTGGTCGAAGTCATACACGTGGACGTTTGGACCAAATAGGCAGCCTCTGCCAATCTCAATTCGTTCATGAGCAATCAGGACGCAACCGTAATTGAAAGACGTTCGCTCACCGACGCTAATAACGCCTTTATCCGATACACGACAATTAAACGGTCGCCTGAAAGCCTTCGTCATTGCTATCTGACCAGGAAATCTCCCTGCAAGAAACGCCAACTTCCCCCGGACATAAATCCAGGTCGCTGCACGTTCGACAAACTCCATTAGATTCAAGAGAAACACCCCACCCCAGTAACTAATTCCTTTTAATGAGACGCTTCACAAAAGTCTTGAGAGATTTCACGAAGCCGTAGGCGCCAACAAACCGAGCAGTGCCCTCGAACCCCTTATGCTCATAAGCCTTCCAGAAACCATCAACGTCGCCCTGCGGAGAGGACGACCTCTCCAGCATCGGATTACCGGGCAGCACCTCTTCAAGAGATATTTCAGTTACGCCGAGCTCAAATACACCAGATGCAACAATACGCTCGGCAAGCTCGCTATTAACCATAACAACAGAAAGTCCCTTATGATCATTAAGGCCTTTGCGAACTCGATCGACGCCAAGAAAATCAGCAAGAGTGAAGTCGGAGACCCTGTTGACGTCGGTATAGGCGCAGTTATAACAGCTGGAATTTAAAGCGTTATTGCTATAGAACACATCTCGCCAAGTATTAGATTCAATCGTGTCATAGAGAGCAGTGCCGTCGTCCAAGAGAGCCTTCTCGACATGGACTCCCCAACCTCTGTCCTTGGGGCGATGAAAATATTTAATGACCTTCTTTCCGGACTTTTTTTCCAAAAAGGAAATGTAATCGCGGAACATGCGATTACTAGGTGTGCCATGACAGATTAAATCGCAGGTAACCAACTGTCCGGAATAGTTTTTCTTAGACAGGAAACTCCTAAGACCCGCAATCTGGCATGGGGTTCCGCTGTAGAGCACGTCAAGACCTTGTTTCAAGTCGTTATATGCTTCGACAAATGAAAAGCCAACGAAACCCTGCGAGTATTTTGAACCTCGACAAGATTGCGCGTCATCAACAGAGGCGCAACGCCGCTGAACAACGCGGAAATCTTCATCGAAGCAAGCGCCGTAAACGACGCCGCCACTATTTAAGACATAAGTAGCCAAGGTCCAAAACGCGGCACCCGAGGAACTTTTTACGCGTTCGGCGTCATCAGCCTGATAAGCCAATACCCGACGAGGACTCATCTTCAAATCGTTGCTCGTCAAACCATTAGCCGGACACACCATCTGGCACAAACCGCACTCAACACATTTTGATTCGTCAATCTTCGGACGGTAAAACCCATGAGAGTCTTCTACAATCTGAATCGCCGATCGAGGACACATAGACAGACACGCAGAGCACCCGGTGCAGCGTTGGCTATCTTTGCAGATATCCATGGAATCCCTCCCTATCGTTAAGAATCATCTTGTCTGAGCCGCAAATAGCAAACAACGCCACACATGAAATGAAATACGGTATATAGCACTGCGGATCGTATAAAGGGTTGCCTGAAAAGCAATAAAGTAGAAAGAAAATCTGCACACCCAAACAGGCCCACAAGCAAAAGGAGTCCCCATAAGGACCCTCCTCTAAATGAGATTTAGATTGATGTATGGCTGCAAAGATGGAGAGAAACGCAGGCAAAACAAAAGCCGCAAGGCCAATCACACCCGTCTCGGCAAGCAGTTGTAGGTATACGTTGTGCGCGCTCATCGATGAGAAGCCAAGATTGCTGTACATTGCACCAAGAGAGGTAGTGGCAACATACTTCGAATAAGTCCCCCAGCCACAACCAAGCAAGGGTTTTGCATAAAACATACTCCATGCGCAATCATACAAATAGCTTCTGCCGTTGCCCGTTTCATCATCCGAAAGCTCAATAAACCTCTCGAGAGTTGCCTGAACAGCGGGAACAAACGTTGCAAGAACACCGACGGCTATTACAGCGATCGCAGCAACAGTCAAAGTCTTGAGCATCGTCCCGGTAAATTTCTTCCTATTAACGAAGAGGCACGAGATGACAATAGCGGCAACAGACGCCACCAAAGGACCCCGCTTGGTGGTCAAAAAGAGCGCAAGCAGGAGCATCAGGCTCAGCATCAGATCTTTAATCCGAACCTTTTCCCTGCTACCAACAAGACCACAGGCCCAAGAGACGAGACCCAAACTCAAATAAATCGAATTAGTGCTGTAGTGCGCCGTAAAGCCTGAGCGATAGTCCCTAGCCATATAGCTACCTGAAAAGAAGGCAGATTTAACTGGCGGATAAAGTGCGGGGACTAGCCAGAAGATAATGGTGCAGAACGCATGAAATGCTGCAAAGGCGGCAAGAACCCTAAGGCATGAAGTAACCCAGGATCGCTCGCCTGCCGCAACATACATGCACAGAAATAGAAGCGTATAGACTACGAGCAGGGTCAAATTAGCCACACCGTATATGAAACTATGAATAAAGAACAGCACAAAGAAAGGCGCCCAAGCCAGCTCAAGGCCAAATCTCTTGCAAGCAAATCTTCTGTTAGTCACAAAATGTAGGAGAAGCGCCGTAGCAGATAGCAGGAGGCAGACATCAAGTACAAGCGCAGAAGCAGCAAGCGATTGGCAGAAAAAGGCGTAAAAGAGCAGTGGAATGAACACCATGGACCCATCATTTAGGGAAAAGCGTCGCTCTAACTCAGAGCAAGACTCAACACCGGGCCTAGACGCGCTGAAATAATTCATCCTATTTAATCCTCATAAAACGACCAATAATCGAACTATAGCTAGGCCTGTCGAAGAAATAGAGCGTCGCGCATGCGGCGACTGCGCCCCAAATGACAAGGCCGATGGCGACCGCAATCCATCCTGTCCAGCTTCCAGCGAAGCAAGACAGTAGATAGCCAGGCATGGCCACGAGAACGGTCTGTAATACATACACGCCAAACGACCAAAACGAACTCGAAAGAGAGTCCTTCGAGATTTTACGAGGCTCGTAGAGCAAAAGGTCAATCACGCGGTATAGATTGGATACGCAGGACGCAGCAATTGTGCCGACGACCCCAAAACGCATTGTGAGTGGGATACCCAAGACGATAATGATTGCAGCCTGCAAGCAGGTCTGCGCCCTAGTTTCACGGTACATGCCAGCAGCAATTACAAGTAGGCCCTGGGACGACTTGCCATGATAGAGAAAAACATTTAGGACGACGAGGAAACCGAGCAGGACATTGTGGTAATTTGCATCGTGAAACCCGCCTGCATACAAATCAACAAACGGCATAATCAATGAAAAAGCACATCCGCATGCCACAGCGGAGACTGCGTACACAAGCGCTCGATATGGCTTATAGGAAGACCGAAGACCCTCGTAGTCTCCCTCAGCAATTTGCCGGCCAAAGAGCGCCTGAAGTCCTGTACCAAGGACATTCGGAATCATCTGCAGGCCCGTAGATACGAGCATGTAAACAGCAAGAACGCTTACTTCACTCATGCTCCCGCAGAGGAAGGTCGCCAAAATAACAGGAGCGCCCGACTGAACGGCTCCCAAGATTTGAAGAAACAGCGCATCCCACCTCTGGGGCAGCTGATAGTCACCGTAATCAACCTTGCAGTTGAGCTTCGGATAATGACGACGCGTGTACAGGGCGAGAATCATACTGCGTGCAAAAACCGCAGAAAGAGCCAACGCATAGACAGCGACAACAGGAGCATGGAGATAGGCAAACAAGAAAATGACGGCCGTGTTAACCAGCGTGAAGACCGTCGATGCGAGTTGAATGAGCCAGTTCTTTTGATCGGCGGTAAGGAAAACTTGGTACTTGGCGAGGGAAAAGAAATCCACGACGATCTTGGCACCCAACAGGAAGGTAAGCACCATGATTTCCCAAGGCGCAAGCGAACCTGCCGAGACAAATATCGGATAAACGACCGAAAGGCCAACCAGCAAGACAAGAAACAACATGCCCGACTTCTGATAAAAGACCTTCGAGGCCGAAGCCACGACGTTAATCCCATCCCAGTCGCCCTTAGCAATAGGCTTATATAGAGCGAAGGTCGCCGCACCAGAAATACCAGCTTCGACAAGTGCGAAATAACCAATAAACTGAGTTAGAGAGGTCACCAGACCGTTAACCTCGGATCCATATACGCCGATAATCGCCCTTGGGACGAGGAAACCGGCAACGATAGCGGTCAACTGGTAGACCAAGTTCCAAAAAGTGTTCTTTGCAAACATAAGCCAGAAACGACACCTACAATCCAATGCAGCGAGCGATAAAGGCACGCGCAGCATCACGGTCATGTGAGAGGGCCTGGTTTGCATGACCATAGTCAACAGCCGTAGTAACGACCTCGTCTCGATACAAACAGCCCTCAATTCCATAACGTGCGAGCAGGTCGGTAATCCTGACGTTGCTCTGAACGGCGGAGTCCGACGTTTTAACGACAAACGACTTATTGAAATTCATGGAGAAGCAGGCACCGTGGAAGGAGTCCGTGCAAACAAACGACGCCCCACTAACAAGCTTCAAGAAAGCAGCTGGACCGATACCCCTTACGTTAATCATGCCGGGGAATTTCTTCGTGTTGTAATGAATGCAGACGACAGGAACGCCGAGCTCGCTGGCGATCTTCCTAGCTCGATCCACGAGTTTTTGCTCAGAGTTAAGCGTATAAAGCAGCACATAAGATTGAGGTATCGTATCCAAGCCGTCATCTGAGGCTAACGCCGACCAGTCATCGCCCGTAAGAAGTAGGGTCGGATCGGGCATAAATACTGATTCGAGCCCCATTTCGCTTAGGACCTCCATAGAGCTCGGTTCCCTAACGGAAAGACCAGTGAACTTTTCCAGCCTGTCGGCCGCGCCTTCATCGCATGCCGAAATGGATTCCGCCGTCGCATCTCCCAAACTGGCAGCATAAGACGCGACCTTTGTAACTTCAGCGATACCTTCACCCAAATAGACGGGGTCATGGCCATTAACCCGAGGATTGAAAACCTGATCGCTGCCAATGAGAACGCAGTCGAGGCTCTTGGCTCTATCAATAAGAGCTTGCTTATCAAGCTTTCCCGTAGGGCTTAGATTGCGCTTAGCAAATCGACTGAACGAATTAAGCCTCTGGCGCTCAAAACCCCTGCGAAGGAAATAACGAACGGCATCCGAAGGATTGAATGAGAAGCGCGTACCCAATTCTCGATCATCGAGTTCCTTATTGCTGTAATTGAGCACTTCGCAGTCGCAGCCCAACGACATCACAGTCCTGCGCAGAGCACATGCTTGTAGCGAAGCACCATAATTTACGGTATTCGAAAATGTGAGGATGCCTATGCGTTTCAATATCTTACCGCCTAACTATTCGCAAGCTCATTAAATCAAATTGATGATGTAACCTTCAGTAGCGTTATCGGCTTCGATAACCTTGCACGGGTTGCCAATGACTATCGAATGATCGGGAATATCCTGGTTAACAAAGGTATTAGAGGCAATAAAGACATCGTTTCCAATGGTCACATTACCTGCAACCGTCGAGTTAATACCGAGATATACGCGGTCACCAATCGTAGGGACGCCCTTTCTATGGCCACGGTTTTCTTGGCCGATGGTGCTCCCCTTATGGATGTTCACGTTGCGGCCCAACTTCGCGCCGGCGTTAACAGTAATGCCGTAAGGGTGACCAATGTAGAAGCCTTCACCAATTTGAGTTGATGGCGAAATCTCGAGTCCACACTTCCTGGAAAGATGTTTCCTCGGAAGCGTGAAGAGGAGTTTTCGCAATCCCCCTGCTTGACACATCCTTAGATAGAAAACATAGCGGTAGCCAAAATCACCCAATAGCCGGCCGAGCTTTACGCCTTCCGAACCAAAATAGTGAAAAGTATCTTTAGCGAATACGCCCACTCTAACTTCTCTCTCCTTTAGCAATCTTTTCACGAACAGAGCCAAAGATTCTCTTAGTTCCTAAAACCAAGCCGCCGTCACTAAGCTCCATGAGAATTCGACCCAAAATCTGCGAAAGCCTTCGCCCAATGAACGGGGAACACTTACGCACGACCTTCCTCTTGATGAGATATTTCGGCTCAACCCAACTTCCCGAAGAGCGATGAATGCTGTAGGTTTCACGCTTGATGTGATAACCGCCGAAACCGTAAACGGGGTTGAACGCTTTGGAGTCCAAGGCAAGCCAGCCACTAAAATGCTGCTCTTTGTTCACGCGTTCAAAGCCAATTTTCTGGAGCTCAGCAGTAAAAACTTCATTCACAGTGGTCTTTTCGAGAAAACCAGGGTCGCAAGAGAACTTCATCGACTCATATCGTTCTATACATGCGCGAATTACAGGGTCATGAGGCTCAACAGCAACAATCAAACCAGTAGTGGCAGTCAACGATGATTCTTCGATTGCAGTGAAAGGAATGCTTTCCATGAGAGGCGATATGTCTCGTATGAGCTCGCTACCAACATCCATATAGATGCCGCCGTACTCGTACAAGACTTTAAAGCGAGCGTAGTCCGACACAAATGCCCAGAGGCCCGCCGCATACGCATCCCTTGACCAAGAGCACGATGCGAAGTCGAAGTTATCCTCATTCCACTGTTTGACCTCAAACCCAGGCGCAAACTTCTCCCACGAAGCCAAGGACCTCACAGCGGTCTCAGAGAGCGGATTGCCTCCGAACCAGCAGTAATGAATAGTCTTATCCATCGTCACGCTCCTAAATGTGCAACTTGGAAATAAGAAACGGAGTCTGACGGGTCTCCAATATCGCCCAAGAAAGCGAGTCTCACCGGCAAATATCTTCGTAAACCATGCCAAGCCGGTTCATAAACGCTGTAAGGGAAAAGGCATCTTTTATGCGAGCTCGTCCCTGAATTCCAATCATTTCCTTGTAAGAGGTATCGCTCATGAGATTCTCGAGCTTAGTGGCCAACGCATCAACATCATCAACTGGAAACATAATTCCGTTTACGCCGTCGGTAATGACCTGTGGGATACCACCGACGGGAGTCGAAACCGTAGCGAGACCGTACGACATTGCCTCGAGGACACTCATAGGCATGCCTTCATTCTTCGAAGGAAGGCAGAACATGCTACTGTTGCGAAAGGCTTCATCTTTTTTCTCACCTTTAGCCCAGCCTATAAAGCTGCACCTGTCACCAATTCCAAGTTCATCCGCCAGTTGTTCATATGCTGGCACATCCCCGTCTCCGCCAAAGACAAAACGCGCATCGGGATGAGTCTTAAGAACGCGCTTAGCAGCACGCAAAAGTAAATCCGGACTCTTGCGCGCATCAAGACGCCCCATGAACAAAACCGTATTGCACGAATAATCAATAGCGTTAACCTCAGGAACGTCAACGGCGTTATGCACCACCACGATACGATCCAAGGAACAGATGTGCCTTTTTAGAAGGAATTCCTTCCACTCCTCCGACAGAACGACCACCTTTGAGCAACATTCAAAGGAATGCGAGATATCGCGTCTCTCAGCCTCGCCACATTCTTCGTCAAACCAAACACCGAACTCGCTACCATGCAGATGGAGAAGAACGGGTTTGTTTCGAAAGAAGGCCGCCCTCATGAAAATCTTTTTTCGGCGATAGCTGCCACGAGACGCCATATGCACATGTACGAGATCGCACGCGTTGAGCCTACTGAGATATTTCATATAAGCCACAAGGGCAATGGAGAGCTTCTTGAACTTCCCGCCCTCAGCAGTTGTCGAAATGAATTCTATTGAACCTTCGTTACGATTCGACCACTTCATAATGTTGTTTTCAACCGTGGAGATGCCACCCATAGCATCAAGACTCGGGCCAATCATCAACACTTTAGGCATTATCAGCACCTAAAGATCTTTTAGAAGAAGTACAAGACCAATCGCAGTACTTTTCTAAATGAGAAACAGTTGGCAAAACAAACAAATCGCCAAGCTCTCGGTCAAGTCTATCGGGTTGCTTCTCTAGTGCATAGAAGGGATCGTATCCGCCTCCGGTATAGAAAGTCATCTCGCCAAAGTAAGGTTTACCGCTAATGTTGTACCAGTCAACTCGCACGTGGGGGAAACCATCAGAGAGTTTCTCGGAAAGCTCAAGCATAAGTTCGTAGTTCTCAGGCTTTACAGTAGGCTTATGCTCAGATACCTCATGGTCGATATCGCCACGCTGCTCCCATTCAGTAGAAAAGTACTGCATTTCATGATTAGTGAAACGATCGGCGTCCGTCTGAACAAGAGCTGCCTTACCGTCAAAACAATAGAATTTATAATCAGTCGGAGTCGCTCTTCCCGGTTCATCAAGAAATGCTTCCGCCACAATGCGAGGCGTGATACCGAGATAAGCCCACTCTCTGCCCTGCCAATACCAGTTCCTATGCAAGGCAACATTCAGACGTTTCTTGGCCTCAACAAAATCAAAAATCGACTTATCCGTGCAAACAAATGTGCTCTGCGAGTCGTGAGTACATTTAAGCACAAACTTCTCCGGCAATTTATCGAGGTCGATCTCTTCAGCTGCATTGAAAACACCGAAAAGTGGCACAAGATACTCGGACCCAATACGTTGTTCGACGAAAGAGCGCACTCCATATTTATCTGCAAGCTGAGTCAAAACTGGATTATGGTAGTTAAGCTTGTACCACTGCAGCTTCTCATTGAATGTCTTAGGACACTCGAAATCAGGCTCGTAATGAAGTTTGGCTTTGAAGTAGAGACGCATATATGCCTCATCAGGAATGAAGCGCAGGTTGTTTTTCAGAGAAAGAGTAAACCTCTTTTTTAACTTCACTATTTACCTCCAATAACGTCTGTAATTCGCTCACTCGCATGCCCGTCACCGTAGGGATTCGACGCATGACTCATGGCCTCGTACTCGGCCTGATCGGAGAGCAGACGGCTGAACTCGCGATAGATGACGTCCTCCTCGGTGCCGACGAGCTTCAGCGTGCCGGCGGCCACGCCCTCGGGGCGCTCGGTGGTGTCGCGCATGACGAGCACCGGCTTGCCCAGGCTCGGGGCCTCCTCCTGGATGCCGCCCGAGTCGGTGAGGATGAGGTGGCTCGCCGCCATGAAGTTGTGGAAGTCGAGCACCTCGAGCGGGTCGATGATGTGCAGGCGGTCGAAGCCGTCGAGCTCCTCGTGCGCCGCCTTGCGGACGAGCGGGTTCATGTGGATGGGGTAGATCGCCTTGGTGTCGGGGTGCTCCTCCATCACGCGGCGGATGGCGCGGAACATGCGGTGCATGGGCTCACCCAGGTTCTCGCGGCGGTGCGCCGTGATGAGGATGAGGCGGGAACCTTCCGCCCACTCGAGCTCGGGGTGGGAATAGCCCTCGCGCACGGTGGTGCGAAGTGCGTCGATGCCGGTGTTGCCGGTGACCCAGATTTTTGACTCTGGCTTGCCCTCATCGAGCAGGTTCTGCTTGCTGGCCTCCGTGGGGGCGAAGTAGTACTCGCTCACGATGTCGACCGCCTGGCGGTTGAACTCCTCCGGCCAGGGGCTGAAGATGTCGTGCGTGCGCAGGCCGGCCTCGACGTGCCCCACGGGGATCAGCAGGTAGAAGCAGGCCAGCGCGGCGGCGAAGCTAGTCGTCGTGTCGCCGTGGACCAGGACCACGTCGGGCCTCTCGTCCTCGAGGACGGCCTTTAGCTTCAGAAGCACGTCGCACGTCACATCGAACAGCGTCTGGCCGGGCCTCATGATCGCCAGGTCGTGGTCGGGAGTCACGTCGAAGACGCGCAGCACCTGGTCGAGCATCTCGCGATGCTGGCCCGTCACGGTCACGACGGTCTCGAACTCTTCCGAGCGTGCCTTAAGCTCGTTGACGAGCGGGCACATCTTGATAGCCTCCGGGCGGGTACCGAAGACGAGCATTACCTTCTTCAAAACGGATTCCCCCTGAAGATTTGCTAGGTCCTAGAGTTTGTAGACGTTCTCGCCCTCGCCGCAGACGTTGCGCGGGTCGATGAGGATACGGTCGCCGAAGATGCCGGGGTTGTCCTTGACCTGGGAGTGGCCGACCATCACGATCACCATCTCCAGGCCGTCCAGGAACTCCTCCATGGAGTGGACCTGGCCGGGGACCTCGTCGCGCTCGACCCACGGGTCGTAGACCTTGACGGCGCCGGCGCAGAGGTGCTCGGACATGGACTCGAGCATCTGCAGCGTCGGGGACTCGCGGACGTCGTCTACGTTCTCCTTGTAGGTGAGGCCGTAGATGCCGACCTTCGAGGCGTCGGTGATGCCGCGCTCGGCCATGACCTCGTGGGCTCGGTGCATGACGTACTCGGGCATGGAGGCGTTGGTCTGCAGGGCGAGGCGGATGAAGTTGGCCGTCTCGGGGTAGTCGCCGACCAGGAACCACGGGTCGACCGGGATGCAGTGGCCGCCGACGCCCGGGCCGGGGTTGAGGATGTTGACGCGCGGGTGCTTGTTCGCGATGCGGATGACCTCGGCGACATCCATGCCGCCGATGCGGCAGATCTTGGCGAGCTCGTTGGAGAAGGCGATGTTCACCGCGCGGAAGGTGTTCTCGACGACCTTGGTCATCTCGGCGGTGCGGATGTCGGTGACCGAGATCTCGCCCTGGCAGAAGCTGGCGTAGACCTTGGCCACGGCCTCCCCCACCTCTGGGTCGTCGGCGCCGATGGTGCGGTTGTTGTGCAGCAGCTCATAGACCATGTTGCCCGGGATGATGCGCTCGGGGGCGTGGACGAGCCTGACGTCCTCGCGGCCGGCCTCTATGAGCAGCGGGCGCACGAAGCGGTCGATGGTGTTGGGAGACACGGTGGACTCGACGACGAGCACGGCGCCCTCGGGCGCGACCTCGAGGACGGTCTTGCAGGCAGCCACGACGTAGCACGGGTCGATCTTCTTGTCGAGCTTGTCGTAGGGCGTGGGGACCGAGACGATGTAGGTGTCGCAGACCTGGTAGTCGGTGGAGAACTTGATTCCGGACTCCAGGGCGTCGGCGAACAGCTCGTCCAGGCCCTCCTCCTTGAAGGTGGTCTTGCCGGCGTTGAGCGTGGCGACGAGCTCCTTGTTGTAGTCCGTGCCCACGACCTCCACGCCATGGGATGCCATCATGAGGGCGGTGGGCAGGCCGATGTAGCCGAGACCGATAACGTTAACCATTGCTATTCACCTTTCTTAGCGAACTTGTATCTATACGTGAGGGCAACGAATTTGAGGTTGCCGATGATATAGCGTTTCCACAGCCTTCCGGGCTCCTGGATGAAGCGGTAGAACCACTCCAGGCCGTGCTCCTGCATCCACGTCGGAGCTCGGTCGGTTACGCCGGCAACAACATCGAAGCTGCCGCCGACGCCCATGACGAAGGGGATTCCGATCTGGTCGATGTACTTGTGGACCCAGTACTCTTTCTTGGGAGAAGAGAAAGCGACGAACATCATGTCGGCTCCCGAGGCGGCCATATCGGATACGATCTGGGGCTCGTCCGCCTCGGTGAAGTAGCCGTTGCGATACCCTACGATCTGGATGCCCGGGTACCTGTCCTCAAAAATCGCTTTGACCTTGGTGACCACCTCTTCCTTCGCCCCGAAAAGGTAGATGCGGTAGCCCTTCTCGGACGCCAGCCCGACAAGCCTCTGGAACAGGTCGATGCCCGTGACGCGTTCCCCGAGAGGAACCCCCAGCTTTTTCGCCGCCCAGACGATCGAGGCGCCGTCGGCGTTGATCAGGGGGCATTCGTTGACGATTGACGCGAGCTCGGGATCCGCCTCCATCAGGTTGACCTTGGAGGCGTTGATTACGACATGCTGGGTCGGTACGCCCCTCGCGATGATTTTCTCGATTTCATCCACCGTCTCGTCAAGCGAGATGGCGTTTACATACGTGTTCAGAATTGGATAACGATTACCGGCAGACACTAGCACGCCCCGCTTCCCGTAATTACCTCGACGACAGTGAGTAGAACGATCTTGAGATCCGTGATGACGCCGCGCCTGGCGATGTACTCCAGGTCGCGCTGGACCATTCCGTCGAAACCCGTTGAATTGCGGTCGGTCACCTGCCACCAGCCGGTGATGCCGGGCTTGACGGCCAGACGCTGCAGGTCGAATTCTGTGTACTCGGCCACCTCGTTAGGCAGCGGCGGGCGCGGGCCCACGACGGACATCTGGCCCAGGAACACGTTAAGGAACTGCGGAAACTCGTCGATGGAGTGCTTGCGAATGAACCTGCCGATCTTGGTGACGCGGGGGTCCTCCCTCATCTTGAACATGGCGCCGGCGATCTCGTTCTGCTCCTTGAGCTCGGCGAGGCGCTCGTCGGCGTCCTTGTACATGCTTCGGAACTTCCACATGCGGAAGGTAGTCAGACTGCCGTCGGGGCGGGTCTGGCCAACGCGGATCTGGCTGTAGAAGGGGCTGCCCTCGCTCTCCATGCGGATGAGCGCCGCCAGCACCAAGCTGGGAATCGCGATTACGACGAGCACAGCACCGCTGAACACGATGTCGAACGTGCGCTTGACGGCCCTATAGACAAGGCGCGAGCGGTCCCAGTCCATGATGGATTGCATAGCCTTGTACCGGCCGGCGCCCTCACGCCGGTCCATGGCCTGAGCAATCAGCGCCGCCCCCGCGGGCGCATTACTCTCTGTTACTTCTTTAGCAGCCACAATAAAACTTACGTTCCTGTCCCCAGGAACCCCCCCCCCCATCTATGAATCCAAAATCAAGTAATTTGCCGGCGCAACGTCTCCCTTACGTTTTGCTGGGCACGTCTAACGGAAGCAGCTCCCTAAATGCGGAGTCACCCTCGCCCACGTCTACCAGGCACCAGCGTTTATGACGGTCTATCTTCTTTACACGGGCCTCTTGCCCCACCAAGGGCCCCTGTTCTATGTGCAACACGCCGTCTTCTATGCGCGCGACGCTGTTGCGCACCACGCCGTCTTCGTCCATCACGCTGCGGTACCAGTCCTGTGCGTCGTCCGGCATGGGCATGTACGCCCGCTCCCTACTGCCAGCGATACGGCAGCCAAAGCTCAACTGGGCCAAAGCCTTGTCGAGCATGGCGACATCGCGCGTGGCGACGAAGAAGTATTCCTTGTACATGGGTTTGGTTTGAAGCGACCAGGCGCCGTCCCGCTTAAACCAAAACTCCTTTTGCATCACAAAAGCGTCCTGCATCAGGTTGTGCGGGATAATGCGGCGAACCTTTTCGCAGGTCTCGCGCTCTTTTCCATGGGGAGTGTGGACCAGATACCAGCGGACGCGGCCATGCTGGCTGTTGGTAGTGGCGCCGTTAAATGCGCCCGGCAGCTGCTCTTGGCGCCGTGCCGTCTGTTCCATGTTCTCGCCCCCTCTTTTGGCTTTGCGATGCACGCAAATGCAGGGGCGTTTAGAACAGGCTTCTCGCTCGCAGCTAGGCGCAGTCGCAAAAGTACAGGTTTTTGTA
>CAUCUN010000017.1:0-56537 GCA_958445985.1 uncultured Collinsella sp.
GGGTGGTTTAAAGCTGGCCGCTGCGCGGCCAGCAGACTAAAGTCTTGAATAAAAAGGGTGGCCGGAAAACCCGACCACCCTTGCACATCCTTTGGATGCCGCAGTTTACTTGCGGACGACCTTAACGATGGCGTCACCGGCGGCGACAGCGGAGTCGGCCTCGACGGCGAGCTCGACATCGGCAAACTCGGCGGTGTTGGACACGGCCACGACGACGCAGTCCTTGTAACCGGCAGCGGCGATCTTGGCGCGGTCGATCTTGAGCATGGGCTGGCCAGCCTTCACAACGTCGTCGGCCTTGACGAAGCCCTCGAAGCCATCACCGTTCATGTTGACGGTATCGACGCCAACGTGCACCAGAACCTCGATGCCGCTATCGGACTGCAGACCCACGGCGTGGCCCATGGTGACGGTCACCTTGCCGTCGCAGGGAGCGTAGACCAGATCGTCCTCGGGCCACACAGCGCAGCCCTTGCCCAGAACCTCGCCACCAAAGACGGGATCGGGCACGTCGGCCATCTTGATGACCTTGCCCTTGACGGGCGAGCACAGCACGTCGGCGCCGGCAGAAGCAGAGATGGAGGCCGGAGCAGCAGCAGCGGCAGGCTCAGCCTTCTTCTTGAACATGTCAAACAGACCCATACGTTTTCTCCTCTTGATTAAGCGCAACGTTATGCGCATGCCTATGGTGATTATAGTGCCAAATGGTTCAAATGCTAAGGTGGGGACTCGAATCGCAAGCCCTTCTCGGTAGTGCTCGTGGGATGAGCATCTCCTTTGCATCGCGGTTCGATAAGCCGAGTATCGCCCACGCGCGGGACGGGCAGAAGCGGGCGCGTCAAACCCGGCACTTCTTTTCGCTCTCGAGTCCTGTCGCCGCCTTGTCCCTAACACTTCCTGACACCGACCGAAGCGTGCCAAAATAAACCTGTCCCTTTTTGGTAGGTTTGGCGAGTGTGGATTTTTGGACGCTTAACTAGCGAACGTGGATAATCTCCTACTTTGAGGCCGTCACCGAGCCAAAAACGGGAGATTATCCACGTTCATTTTGGATGACCCCCTTGTACCAAGCCGAGCTCCATGGTCAAGTAATAACGACTTCTCATCATTAGATTGTTTACATCAATTCTAATAACTATTTAATCCTTAAACTCGTTATTAGAATTGATATGATTAGCCTAATAACGAGTTTCCGGCACTAAAGATATGGAGGGCGCGATGCAAATCGAGGAGAACGGCCAGGGAACGCTCCGCAATAATCTATCGGGGAAATTGGCTTACTATTCGTTTTTTCCAACGCCCTTGCAATCATTGAGGCAGCTAAACCTCACCGAGGAAACCTATCGCACGCTTTCCGCATGCTCACGAAAGCTTGGAGAGCTTGAAGGCATGCTCTACTTTGTTCCCAACGCCGACATGTATCTGACAATGTACGTGCGCAAAGAAGCACTCCTTTCTTCGCAAATTGAGGGAACCCAGTGCACGTTTGACGACCTACTTAGTCCATCGCAAACACAACTCCATCATAAAGATGTCGCAGACGTCGTGAATTACGTCCGTGCTGTCGACCGCGGCGTAGAACTGCTCAAAAAGATGCCCTTGTGCACGAGACTTCTTAGGCAAGTTCATGCGGTCCTGCTGGACGGAGTGCGCGGAACGGAGAAGAATCCAGGCGAGCTGCGCTCCTCACAAAACTGGATTGGCCCCTCAGGCTGCACCATTGCAACCGCATCGTTTGTCCCTCCAAACATTGAAGATTTGAGCAACACGCTCCAGGACCTCGAACGCTTTATCAATGAGCCTCAAGTCGAAATGGATCCGATTGTGCGGGCGGCGCTCGTCCATTACCAATTTGAAACTGCCCATCCATTCCTAGACGGAAACGGTCGCCTGGGCAGGCTTCTCATTACACTTATGCTCATCAATGATGGCGTTCTTCATTCTTGCTTGTTCTATCCATCGTTCCAGTTCAAGAAAAATCGAAGCGAGTACTACCGACAACTCACATCCGTAAGGGAGAGAGGCACTTACGAGGAATGGATAGAGTTTTTCTGCAACAGTCTTCTCGAGAGTGCGAAGGACTCGGTAGGGTCTTTAAAAAACCTTGTTGACCTCCATAACCGTTCCACAGCAACCATTACCGAAAATCTCGGAAGGACTGCTGCAAACGGGCAAAGGCTGTTGGGCATTCTTGAAGAGCACCCCATCGTCGACACCGCATTCATCGCTGCCCAACTCGATATCGGCAGGAGTACCGCGAGCTCGCTCGTCAAATCATTTGAAGAATTGGGTATCCTCCGTCCGCTCGACGAGTCAAGACAGAGATACCGGCAGTACGGGTATGAAGAGTATCTTTCGATTCTCAGGGAAGACGCCGAGCCGATTAGATAGGCATCGCAACCCAGGCAAATTAAAGCGAGCGTGGATAATCTCCCACTTTGAGCCTGCACACAGGCCAAAAACGGGAGATTATCCACGCTCATTCCTGAGTAGTCATTTATGAACGTCCCCAATGACTAGTCCGGCAACGCCGATGTTTCGGCAACGACAGCGAGCGAGCCGCATTCGGAGCAAGACGACGCCGCAGGTAGAGAACGGACAGCGAGCGGGTCGCATTTGAGACAAGGTGACGTGAAACGAAAGGGCGCTGACCTTCTGGTCGCGCCCTTGAAGTTGAACGTCAGATTGTCCAAATGCGGCCCGCGCAGCGTCGAGCAGTTACGGCGTTTGGTAAAACGCCGTAACTAACGAGCTCCGTACTGCTCGTAGTAGGCGTCGATGGCGGCCTTGAGCTCGTCGTCGATGACGACCTTACCGTCAACCTCGTGGTTGTAGAGGGTCTCGACGACCTCGGCCATGGAGACGATGCTCGCGACGGGGAAACCGTACTTAGCCTCGATCTCCTTCTGCGCGGTGGTCACGCCACCCTTGCCGACCTCCATGCGGTTGAGAGACACGATCAGACCCTTGATCTCGACATCGGCAGCAGCCTTTACCTTGGGATAGGTCTCGTCGATGGACTTGCCGCTGGTGGTGACATCCTCGACCATGACCACGCGGTCGCCGTCCTGGGGCTCGTAGCCCAGCAGGTTGCCCTTGTCGGCGCCGTGGTCCTTGGCCTCCTTGCGGTCGCAGCAGTACTTGACCTCCTTGCCGTACAGCTCGTGGTAGGCAATCGCGGTCACGACGGCCAGCGGAATACCCTTGTAGGCCGGTCCAAACAGCACGTCAAAGTCGTCGCCAAAGTTATCGTGGATGGCCTGGGCGTAATACTCGCCCAGCTTCTTGAGCTGGTAGCCCGTCACGTAAGCACCGGCGTTCATAAAGAACGGGGACTGACGGCCGCTCTTGAGCGTAAAGCTGCCGAACTTAAGGACGTCGGACTCGACCATAAACTTGATGAACTCTTGCTTGTAAGCCTCCATGCGGGCTCCTCTCGTAATCGCGTACGTGCCTTCCAGTTTAGCGCAGGCGAAGCGTCGGTGCGGGCGCGCTTTGAGGCCACGGCATTCTGCAAAGGCTTTGTCAGGGGCAATGGTTTTCCGAACAATGGGGTTGACATGTCAAACCCCCTCATCAAGAATACGGGCGGATTAAAAAGGGGTACGAGATACCCAAAGCGCGCTGCGCTCAGCCTTTAGGAGGTGTGCCATGGAAGGCAGTCCTAGTCGAAAAACCTGCATGTCGCCCTCGGCACGCCGCGAGGACTCCGCACACGCATAAACGCCACCGGCAGATCGCCAAAACCACCGCAAAGGCGCGCTGCACCCTTTGTGGGCTCAAGAGCTTGACGTGAGCGACATCTAGGTTTTTTGAAGCAAATACGACACGTACGCTAACTCCCTTCGACAAGGAGGACCCTATGCTGATGCTCAAAACCGCCACGGTACTCGAAGCTATCTCCAAGCGCCGCCGCACGGCGCGCCCTGCCGCTCACACCGGCCTGTCCAAGAACACCATATTCGCCGCCACCCATAGTGCCGAGGACGCCCTCGTACTGCTCGACGCCACGGCAAACGGCCTCACCGCCGAGCAGGCAACCGAGCGCCTGGACGCCTCCGGCCCCAACACCATCGAGGCACCGACCAAGACGCTCGCCCACCGCATCGCCGACGCCTTCATCGATCCCTTCGCCGGCATCCTCGCCGCGCTCGCGCTGGTCTCGCTCTACATCGACGTGCTCGCCGTGCCCGAGCCGCAGCGCGACCCCTCCACGGTCATCGTCATCGGCATCATGCTGCTGGTATCGGGCGGCATGAAGTTTATCCAGGAAGCCCGCAGCGGCAATGCGGCAGAGGCCCTCAAGGACCTGGTCTCCAACACTTGCACCGCCCTGCGCGACGGCGAGCGCGTCGAGATCCCCTTCGACGAGCTCGTCCCCGGCGATGTGATCCGTCTCTCTGCCGGCGATATGGTGCCGGCCGATGCCCGCATCATCACCGCGCGCGATCTGTTTGTGATCGAGTCCGCGCTCACCGGCGAGAGCGAGGCCGTCGAGAAGACAGCTGCCATCACCGTCGTCGAGGGTGCCGACGGCTCCGCGCTGCCGCTCTCCGCCTGCAAGAACATCGTCTTTACCGGCACCTCCGTGCAAAACGGCACCGCCATGGCGCTTGTCGTTGCCACCGGCTCGGACACCTACCTGGGCAGCATCGCCAAGATGCTCAACGGGCGCGGCGAGAAGAGCGCGTTTGACCGCGGCGTCTCGAGCGTCTCCATGCTACTCGTACGCCTCATGCTCGTTATGGCGCCGGCCGTCTTTGCCATCAACGCCGCCACCAAGGGCAACGTCATCGACGCGCTGCTGTTCGCCACGAGCGTGGCCGTGGGCATCACGCCGCAGATGCTCCCCGTCATCGTGACCACGAGCCTGTCGCAGGGCGCCAAGGACCTCGCCCGCCGCCAGGTTATCGTCAAGGAGCTGCCGGCAATCCAAAACCTCGGCGCGATGGACGTCCTGTGCTGCGACAAGACCGGCACCCTCACCGAAGACCGCATCGTGCTCGAGCGCTACCTCAACACCGACGGCAACGAGGACGCACGCGTGCTGCGTCATGCGTTTTTGAACAGCTTCTTCCAGACCGGCCTCAAGAACCTTATCGACCTGGCCGTAATCGACCGTGCCGACGTGACGCCCTCGACCGTCGCACCCGATTCCATGCTGGGTCAGAGCCTGCGCGACCGCTATACCAAGGTCGACGAGGTGCCCTTCGATTTCTCGCGCCGTCGCCTGAGCGTAGTTGTAGCCGACGTCCAGGGCAAAACCCAGATGGTTACCAAGGGAGCTGCCGAGGAAATGCTCGAGATCTGCTCCTTTGTCGAGGTCGATGGCATCGCCCAGCCGCTCACCAAAGACAGGCTCGCCCAGATTCGCAAGCAGGTCGCCGGGCTTAACGCCGAGGGCCTACGCGTAATTGCCGTGGCGCAGAAAACCAATCCGCGCTGCGTGGGCGAGTTTGGCATCGCCGACGAATGCGACATGGTGCTGATGGGCTTTTTGGCCTTCCTCGATCCACCTAAAGCAAGTGCCGCGGGCGCCGTCACCACCCTCGAAGCCAGGGGCGTGGCGGTAAAGGTCCTGACCGGCGACAACGATCGCGTCGCCGCCACCGTCTGCGAGCAGATCGGCATCGACGCGAGCAACGTCTTGCTCGGCTCCGAGATCGATGCACTCGATGACGCCGAACTTGCCGAGCGCGCCGAGATAACTCACCTTTTCGCCAAGCTCTCGCCACTGCAGAAGGCACGCCTGGTGCGCGTCATGCGCGAGCTGCTCGGCCACACCGTGGGCTTTATGGGCGACGGCATCAACGACGCCGCCGCCATGCGTGCGAGCGATTGCGGCATCTCGGTCGATTCGGCCGTCGACATTGCCAAGGAATCCGCCGATATCATCCTGCTTCAAAAGGACCTGGGCGTGCTCGAACGCGGCATCATCGAAGGCCGCCGCACCTACGGCAACCTGCTCAAGTACCTCAAGACCACAGTGAGCTCCAACTTTGGCAACGTGCTGTCCGTGACCGTCGCGAGCCTGTTCTTGCCGTTTTTGCCCATGAGCGCCCTGCAGCTGGTACTGCTGTCGCTGGTCTACGAGATCGTGTGCATCGCGCTGCCGTGGGATACCGTCGACGACGCCTGGACTGCCCGCCCGCGCGCCTGGGACGCCGCGTCCATCAAGGGCTTTATGCTCGAGCTGGGCCCCGTGAGCTCGCTGTTTGACATCGTGACCTTCGCCGCGCTCTTCTTTGTGGTGTGCCCCGCCGCCGTGGGCGCAAGCTGGTCCGAGCTTGCCGCCGCGGGCAACGCCGCGGGTATGACGACCTTCGCCGCAATCTTCCAGAGCGGCTGGTTTGTCGAGTCCATGTGGTCGCAGACGCTCGTGGTCCACATGTTGCGCTCCCCGCGCCTGCCGAGCCTGCGCGACCACGCCGCGTCCGCGCTGTGCGCTCTCACCGTGCTAGGCCTGGCGCTCGTCACCTGGCTGCCGGCAAGCCCCATCGCCGATGCGCTCGGCCTTACGACGCTGCCCACGAGCTTTTTCGCACTGCTCGTCGGCATCGTCACCGCCTACATCGCGCTCACTCAGCTGGCAAAGCGCCGCTACATTGCACGCCACGGCGAGCTGCTGTAGCAAGTAGACGGAAAACACCCTGCCAGCCGCCGTTGCCACTACCACAGCTGCCAACGCCGCTGCCGCTGCCTCTGCCGCCGCCGCAGTCTATCCCCCCCAGCAGTTGCGGTGAAATAGTTCCTGTTTAAAGCCCCGTGACTTTAATTTAGGGACTATTCCACCGCAACTTATTGGGAGGTTAGCTAGTCCTTGGGTGTCCAGGACCAGAAGAAGTTGATAAGGGCCACACGCGAGGCGGTACCGGCCTTTTTGTTGATCGAAGAAATGTGGCGATAGAGCGTGGAGCGCGAAAGAAAGAGCGTTGTGGCGATGTCCTGAACGCTCTGGTCCGAAACGACCAAGGCCTCAAGAATATCGCGCTCGCGCTCTGTAAGCTCAAAGGTGGCAACGAAGGCATCAAGACGTTCATCGGACGTGAGCTCCGCTGCCTCCACGGGCTCGGGGTCGGAGCATGTGGGCGCAAGATCCCCACCAAGATCGTCGGTGGCAAGCGGCAGTCCGTCCCGCATCGCGGCATCATCGGCTCGTTGCCCCAACTGCCCCAGCAGCGTAATCGCAATGCCCACAAACATCACGAGCGCCGCACCGACCGCAGCCAGCACATTTTGACTCGAGATAATCGCCACTGCCGGCGCCGTCACGAACATCGAGCACACGTTGTTGACGACGCGACCCATGCACGGCCAAAAATATGACCAGCGCGCATAGAGCGAGACGGCGGCATATTTTGTGGTAAAGAACACCACGAAAAAGCCCGAGCCCAGATAAAAGATGATCGTGGCAGCAAGCTCGTTGCCGCCATTGCCATCGACGATGAGCACAAAGAACGAAAGCGTGGACAGTATGGCGGCACACGTCATGCCGATATTCATATACGAGCGGCCGTGCAGGTCAAATAGTGCGCCAGCGACCAACGAGCTCACGACAAGCAGCAGGCGCGGCCAATCGCCCAAATCGACGGCTCCGACAGCATGCAAGGTCGTGAAGCCCGCGTTGAGAGCGGCGAATACGCTGGAAAGATACGCCGTCGCCACGGTCAGGCGAACTACGGCGCGACGGAATGCCGCCTTTGCCTCGGGATCGTCATGCCACTTGGCGCCATATTCCAGAGCATCTACCGAAAGCCCGGCAGCACTGGGTTCAAAGTTGGGGTCGGACTCGTCGCGCAGCTTGGCGCGTCGGGCACCGTGGAGCAACGCCACCTGCGCGATCGCACAGACGACCAGAACAGCCTGCTGAGGAATACCGACAGGCATCACCATGTGGTTGATCACCTGTACCAGAACGCCCATGGCATAGGAAAGTGCGGCGGCGCGCCAGGCAGGGCGTCTGCGCAAAACGCCGCGCAAGATTGGCATGGGCGGTCGATCCGCAATAGCCCAGGGCGCAGCACGCCACCAGGCCGCCGGCAATTACTACCTCAAACCGCACTGCCGTAATCATCAGCAGCAACGCCGATACCAACAGCACGCCTGTAATATCGCTCGTCGCATCGATCGTCTGGGGAAGGCGATAGTACAGAAATGGGCGCACGAAAAAGCCAATCACGCTCGCGCCGACAACGATGCTCTCGTAGATGACGACCTCACTCGATGGCACGAACTCGGCTATGCGCACATCAAAGAGATACTCGCACGCCAAAAACGTGAAGAAGAACAGCGCCAGGCATATAATCTCCCGAATGCCCCGACGCAGATATGCGGTTGTGTCTCCCGTGCCCCTCATGGTTAACCCCCGGCCGCTCAATTGTCTGGAAATCTATTTTAATAAAGAACCAGTCTCAATATCGAAACCAGGCTCGAAATGTTGCCAATTCGACCCCAGCCGTCCACATCACGCCACGATTTTGAGCCGCATGGACCAGAAGGAACGCGCGCGATCTCTAGCTCGGCCAGGAGTGTCTCCAACTACCACTCATTTAAGTACGTCCCCAATGAGTGGCCGAAGAGTGTCCCCCGCGACCAGTCGTTTAAGAACGTCCCCGGCGACTAGTCAAAAATGGGCCATGTGTCCCAGCTGTGGAGACTCCTTGAGCCGTCTGGGTATCGCGAAGGATCGCGCACTCCCCCATCATCAAAAGTGACACACGCTACCAGTTGATGGGAGGCAGCCATGGGCTTCTTTGACAAGATGTTCGAGAAGAAAGAGTGCGCGATTTGCGGTACCGAGCTGGGACTTCTAGGTAAGACAAAAATCAATGAAGGCTACCTGTGCAAAGAGTGCGCCGGCAAGCTCTCCCCCTACTTTCACGGCTATCGCTCCAGCACCGCGGACGACATCCGTGAGCAACTCGCCTACCGCGAGGCCAACGCCGAGCGCCTGTCTTCGTTCAACCCCACGCGCACGCTTTCTGCCGGGCGCACCAATATCATGCTCGATGAGGACGCGGGCCTGCTGATCATCACTTCGCAGAGCCGCTGGCGCGACGCCAATCCCGACATCATCGAGTTCTCGCAGGTACTCGGCTGCGATATGGATATCGACGAGCATCGCACCGAGATCTATCGCGAGACCAAGGACGGCGAGCGCGAGAGCTACAACCCGCCGCGCTACGACCTGGATTACGACTTTAACCTGACCATTCACGTCAACACGCCGTACTTTACCGAGATCAACCTGCGCGTGAACGACTCCACCATCGATCAGCGCGGCTCCATCGAATACCGCGAGGCCAAGCGCCAGGCAACCGAGGTCCGCGACGCGCTGGTGCAGCTGCGCCAGGAGACGCGCGACAGCGTCGTGGCCGCCAAGGCCCCCAAGACCGCGGTGACCTGCCCCTTCTGCGGAGCCACCACCATTCCCGATGCCAGTGGGCGCTGCGAATACTGCGGCGGCGCCATCGGCGCATAGCCTCCGGCAGCGAAAGGACCGATCATGGCCTTCGAGAGCGTTAACTATCAGTGCCCTGCCTGCGGTGGCCCCTTGCATTTTGCAAGCGCCGAGCAAAAGCTCGTCTGCGACTACTGTGACTCGCGCTTTGAAGTCGAAGAAGTCGAGGCCCTCTATCGCGAGCGCCAGGACAAGGCCGACGCCAAAGCCGATGCGGCAGCCGCAACGCCAAAGCCCGTCGCCGACGACGCGGTGCAGGAGCTCGCCCAAAACGCCGGCTACATCTGCTCGTCGTGCGGCGCCGAGCTCGTGTCCGACGGCACCGTCGCCGTCACCACCTGCCCGTACTGCGGCAACTCCGCCGTGGCGCCCGGCCAGCTCTCTGGCGACTTCTCGCCCGACCTGGTGATTCCGTTTAAGCTCGGGCGCGACGACGTCACGGCCGCACTCAAGGAACACTACAAGGGCAAGATCTTGCTGCCCAAGAGCTTTGTCACCGGCAACCACATCGACGAGGTCCAAGGTGTCTACGTGCCGTTTTGGCTCTACGGCGCCCGCGTTGACGGCGAAGTGCACTTTGACGCGACCAACGAGACCGTGACCGAGGAATCCGACCGCACCGTCACGACCACCGACCACTACGATGCCTATCGCAAGGGCAATATCTCGTTTAAGCGCGTGCCCGTCGACGGATCATCCAAGATGCCCGACGGCCACATGGATGCCATCGAGCCGTTTGACTACGACGCGCTGCGTCCGTTCTCGGTCGCCTATATGCCCGGCTACATCGCCAACCGTTACGACGAGGACTGCGAGACCTGCAAGGCGCGCGCCGAGCGCCGTATGGAAGAAAGCACGATCTCGGCCCTGCGCGAGACCGTCGTCGACGAATACGACGATGCCACGGTCGAAAGCAAGCAGCTCGACTACACCTGGGAAGACAGCGACTACGCCCTGTTCCCCGTCTGGATGCTCTCCACCTCGTGGAACGGCAAGAGCTACCTGTTTGCCATGAACGGCCAGACCGGCCGCTTGGTCGGCGAGCTCCCCTGCTCCAAGCCCAAGCTCGCCATCGCCTCGGTGCTGTTCTTTGTGATCGGATTTATCCTCTCCCAGATTCTCTTTATGGGGGAATACGCCTTCGATCCGGATTACCTCACCTTTGATATCGAGGGCATCCTCATCAACATCATCGCGCCGCTGATCATCGTGATTATCGGAGACGTGCTACTGGTAGGCCAGCTCAAGACGGCCAACGAAGCAACCCATGCCGACGAGTACTGCGGCGAGCTCGACCTGACCGAGAAGCACGACATCTTCAGCCACACCGAGACCACCGTTGTCATGAAAGACGACAAGGACGACTAAGCAATCCAACCAATACCACCCGGCCTTTGACGAGAAAGGAAGATCACCATGGGACTCTTGAAAGCTGGATTGGGAGCTGCCGGCGGCGTCATGGCCGACCAGTGGAAGGAATTTATCTACTGCGAATCGATGCCTGCTGACGTCTTGGCCTGCAAGGGCAGCAAACGCACCGGTGGCCGCAGCTCCAACACGCGCGGCGAGGACAACGTCATCTCCAACGGCTCGGTCATCGCCGTCAACGACGGCCAGGGCATGCTCGTGGTGCAAAACGGCAAGATCATCGAAGTCGCGCTGGAGCCCGGTGAGTTCGTCTTCGATACCGGCAGCGAGCCGAGCGTCTTTAGCGGCAACCTGGGCGATTCCATCAAGGAGACCTTCGCCAATATCGGCAGCCGCTTTACCTTTGGCGGCGACGCGGGCAAGGACCAGCGCGTCTACTTCATCAACACCAAGGAGATCATCGGCAACAAGTACGGCACCGCCTCGCCCGTGCCCTTCCGCGTGGTCGATAACAACATTGGCCTGGACGTCGACATCTCCGTGCGCTGCAACGGCGAGTATTCGTATCGCATCACCAACCCGCTGCTGTTCTACACCAACGTGTGCGGCAACGTGACCGATAGCTATACGCGCGACAAGATCGACAGCCAGCTTAAGTCCGAGCTGCTCACCGCCCTGCAGCCCGCCTTTGCCAAGATTTCGGAGATGGGCATCCGCTACAGCGCCATCCCCGGCCACACCACCGAGCTCGCCCATGCGCTCAACGAGGTCCTCTCTGCCGACTGGCGTGACCTGCGTGGCGTCGAGATCGTGAGCTTTGGCGTCAACTCCATCGCCGCCTCGCAAGAGGACGAGCAGATGATCAAGGACCTGCAGAAAGCCGCGGTCATGCGCGATCCCACCATGGCGGCAGCCAACATCGCCAGCGCCCAGAGCGATGCGATGCGCGCGGCAGCCGCTAACCCCAACGGCGCAGTGGCCGGCTTTATGGGCATGGGCATGGCAGGCGGCATGGGCGGTATGAACGCCAGCCAGCTGTTCACCGCCGGCCAGGCACAGCAGCAGGCCGCCCCGCAGCCGGCTCCGGCGCCCGCCCCCGCACCGGCCCCCGCCGCCGCACCCGCGGCCGGCACGTGGACCTGCAGCTGCGGCGCCACCAACACCGGCAAGTTCTGCTCCGAGTGCGGCAGTCCCGCGCCCGCCCCCGCACCGGCCAAGTGGTTCTGCCCCAACTGCGGTAGCGAAAACGGCGGCAAGTTCTGCAGCAACTGCGGAACGCCCAGGCCCTAGCCCCTCCATCTGGTAATTGGCGGGGGTTCCGCCACCCCCGCATTTGCTTCTATGGGTTTCGTTCGATAAAGGAGGACACCATGAAGACAACGTTCAAAAAGTCCGTACTCGCATTTCTGACATGCGTCCTGGCGCTCGCCTTTGCCCTGACGGGCTGCAGCGGCGGCAAAGACCCCAAGGCCAACTTCGTCGGCAGCTGGCAGTACTCGGGTGGAACCTTGGACGGCGAAGAGCTCACCGATGAGTACATGGATATGCTCAAGGAGTGGGGCCTCAACTGTATCCTGATCCTCGACGAAGACGGCACGGGCGTCCTCGACATGTTCCTTGAGATCGCCGACCTGAAATGGGAGGCCAAGGACGCCACCACCGTAACGATTACCGCCGAAGATGAGTCGCACGACCTGAAGCTCAAGGACGACAAGCTCGTCCTCGAGGTGGAAGGCGACAAGCTTATCTTTACGAAGTCCGACAAGGATCTGTCCGGTACGGTGAAGAAGGATCGCGAGAACGCCGAGAAGGAAGAAGAGATCGATGAGGCCGTCGAAGACGACGACGTCCAGAGCATCGAAATCTCCCCCGCCGTCACCGTCGCCGATGACGACCTGTGCACCATCACCATCACCGAGAAGTTCAAGGACGACTGGGGCGACATCGGCTTTGTCGTCAACATCACCAACAAGAGCGACAAGGACCTGACCTTCTACGCTCCTTCCGGCAAGACCAACGTCAACGGCACCATGAAGGAACCCTGGTTCTCGGCTCACCTGATGCCCGGCACCAACGCCACCGAGGAATTCACGTTCTCGAGCGGCGAGCTTGACAGCCTTGACGACCTCGTCAATACGACCATCGGCATCGACGCCTACCTGACCGATTCCTATGAGGACGTCGCCTCCTACACCGCGACCATCGCGTAGCGGCACGTAACATCAGCCGCGGATTGGCGGACACATCCGCGCACTTGCCAGGCGGGGCCGCAGGAGTTGATCCTGCGGCCCCGCCGCTTTATGCCGATGCGTAACGAGCGCTAGCGCTCCATGTTGGGAACGATGCTGCCCTCCGTTACTGCGCGCACGGCCAAGCGCATGATGTTGTCGTAGCCGGTCTTATTGAGAATCTCCGAGATGCGGCGTTTGATGGTGCCCTCGCTCATAAACAGCTCGGCCGCGATCTCGCGGCGGCTTTTACCCTCGCAGGCAAGGCGCAAGATCGACAGCTCGACATCGTCGAGGGCCGCCGTGCCCGAGAAGATGCTCTCGGGCGGCTTGGGAAACGTGCAGTAACCCGCCAGCGTGGAGCGCATCACGGCGAATAGCTCGTCGATACCGACGTTCTTGTACACAAAGCTGTCGACGCCCGCCTCGCGCGCCTGGTCCACAAAGGTGATTTCGGGCATACCCGTCATGATGATGACGCGGCACTCGGGCAGTTGTTCTTTGATGCGCGCCGCCGCCACGATGCCGTTGGAATCATGCTCGGTACATACGTCCATCAGTATCATGTCCGGGCGCTCCTTGAGCGCGACACCCAAGGCCTCGGAAGCATCAGCAATGGCGGAAACAACGGTCATATCGGGCTGGTCGCCAACGGAGCGCGCCAGGCTCTCGCGCAGGATGGCCTGGTCTTCGACTATAAGGACGCGGATCATGAACTTCTCCTTTGGACCGTGGCGTTGGAGGCGAGCGGGATGGACACCGTAAGCGTGAAGGGCGGGGCGGTGTGGACTTCCAGGCTGCCGCCCAGATTCTGTGCGACATGCCTCATACCTGGGATACCCGTTCCCTCGCGATACGATACGGGTGCAGGCGCGCCGTCGTTAGAAACGGTCATCCGCGCAACAGCACCGTCTTCCGACGTCTCCTGCCACAGACGCACGTGGACCCGATGCGCCTGTGCATGCTTGGTGGCATTGGTCGAGGCCTCGCGGATAATCTGCAAAAATGCGGCGGCGACACGCGCGTCCTCAGGCAGCGCACCCTCAACATCGATCTGCACACTCACCAGGCCAAAGGCATGGACGATATCTCCCAGTTGCTCTGCCGGTTCGGTGTCGCCCCCGCTGCGCAGATCGGCAGCGATTGAGCGCAGCAGCGGGTCGATCTGCTCGAGTGACTCGTCATCCAGGCGCCCCTCCTCCAGATAACGATGAAGGATGGACAGGCGCTGCCCGATCACGTCGTGCACGCGAGCGCGCATACGCAGATAGGCCGCATTGTCAGCAACTTTTTTGACTTCTTCGATCTGGGCTTGGAGCTCTTGGCCCGCAAGCTCAAGCAGGTGGTTGGCTTGCGCCAGGCGATCATGAGCATGCGCATACTCTGTTACATCCAGGCCGATAATGCGCTCGAAGAGGCGGCCCGAAACCATAACGTCATCGTGCACAAACAAGCGAATCTCGGCGGGAGAAATCTCGATCACCGCGCGAGCCTCACCAAAACGGTCCAAGTTAATCCGCACGCGGTTCCTACTGCTTTCGGGCATTTGCATGCTAAGTTTGCGCAGGTCGTTCCATGTGCCGCTCATGTCACCTAGATCGGTGGGCATATGAAGTTCCACCAGGTTTTTGCGCATGCAGCGGTTCATGAGCAGCGGACGGCCCCTCGGGTCCAGATACAGGATGCCCACGGGAATCACGTTGATGGTCTCGATCGTCGAGAACGCGGTGATATCCTCCTGGCGGTTACGGACGTCCATCAAGAGCGCCGCGATGGAACGGAACAGGAAGAACGCTCCCTCTGCGATAAGGACAACGGTCCACGCCGAGCCCATGGCAAAAACCACCGGCGGTGTAACGGCGACAACAAGCAGCAGCTCGACCAGCATGACGGGGCGACGATAGCGCACCATAAGCACCACGCCATAGGCAAAGATTGCGGCATTGAGCCACAGCACTCCGCCCATTGCCCTGGCGCAAACGTCAAGCGGCGCCACCAGATACGAGCCAGACGACGCGAACAGGATAAGCGCCGAAACCACCAGGTGAAGCACGAGGCTCGCCTCGTAGGCGCAAATCACCTTACGGTTATAGGACGAGCGGCGCGATGAAATGAGCGGGACGTGGATCGTCTGCAGACACGCAGCCAGGGCAAAGACAACATCGAGCGCAACGATTTGGGGAAGGATGAGCGAAATCTGCATCATCACTCACCCGCCCGCGGCATCAAGACGATCATGCGCAGCTGGCCGGGCTCGCCCTCAAGGCGGTATGCCACGTTGCGCCCTTGCAGAGCGCTTTCGAGCTCTTGCGCAGCGGGCGTCTGCGAAAGATCTGCATCATCGTTGGAAAAAAGCGTGGCGCGCAGCTCGACACTGCATCGGTCATGGTCGCCCAAGTGATACATAAGCGCCGGATGGTCGGTGGTGTAGGCAAAAAACGCAAAGTCATACACGCAGTCGTACAGGGCGCTTACCGTACTGGCGTGCATCGGGCGCCGTATGGCGATAATCGAGGCGCAATCGATATCGATGGTGCGCAGGTCGCTTGCGAGCTCGTTGGCAATGAGCTGAATGCGGTCGCGATCAAAACCGCTCTCCCCGTGCTGCGCCAACGTGAGCGACCCCTTGCGCTTGCAATAGGCGACGAGCATCTTGGCGCGCTGCAGCATGCGGTAGCGCTCGTGCGAAGACGCTTCGTCGGTCAACGGCGGCAGCGAGCTCAGCAGGTTGTACATCCCTTCGAGCGCGCGAGCAAGCGCCTGGTCCACGTCTTGGAGCAGCAAGGTCTCGGCCTCTTGGTCTGCCAGGTGCGTCTTAAGGTCGTAGTCGGCGGCGAGCAGCTCATTTTGACGCTGCAGCTCCATACGACGATGTGCCAGTTCACGGTTAAGCTCGTTGAGATCCGACACGTCTTGGGCAAGCAGGGCCGATCCGCCCAGCAGTGGAAAGGCACGGTACATCACATCGGGATCGGACGCCACGGCAAAGGCATGGGCGCGGCTGTGCGCCTGGGTCCGCAACTCCTCGCGCACGCCTACCGGCATTGGCTTTGACACTGGCGTGGCATAGACTTCCTGCAGGTCGCGCGTTAGAACTTTGAGGTCAAGCGGCAAGGTGTCGAAAATGCCGGCGATGTCGTGATATGACGGAATGACACCGCAATCGAGACAGATTTCCATCGCCACCACGCACAGAACGCAATAGATGAGCGAGAAGTTGAGTCTCCATGCCCAGGGCACGCGCAACGCATATGAGATGGCAAAGAACGCGCCGCCCAGCAGCACGAGCGCCGCCGTGCCCGAGAAACGTTGGATGCGAAAGGACGAGGACCGGCCCACCAGGATAAAAAAGGCCACAAAGTTAAAGGCCGTCCACACGAGGACGGCAAAATAACCCCAGCCGTACGTGTAATCGTTGCTCCAGGTGTCGCTTGTACGGTCAAAGTGGAAGACCTGCTGGTGAAAATCGTTGGTGAGCACAAATCCGATAAGCAGGATGGCCACAATCCACAGCGCAGCGCAGTAGCGGCGACCCAGGCGGTGTTGCTCCAGACCCGCAAGGCGCAAACCACACAACTGGTAGAGCAGCGGAATGAGCGTCATGGGCACGTAGTACAGGTACCACAGCACGGTGGCATAGAACGGCGTGAACGACTTGTACTTGAGAATGACTTCGATCATCCACAGGGCGCAGATGGTGGCGACGGCAACAAGGCGGCGGCGCAACACATAGTCCAAACAGCGCAGATAGACCGATACGCCCCAAATTGAAAATACAATTGCGGCGACAAGCAGCGGGAGAGAGCTCGAATGGACGAGCGCATCCACGACCTCTTCGGACACCTCGCCATAGGCTGGCACGGCGTTAGAAAGTTTGGGGTCGAAGGCGAACAGCGCCGGCAAGACTGCCAAAAGCACGAGGAACAGCGCGGTGATGGCACCGGCGATAGCAAAGACGCGGTGACGGTACACCTGATGCGTTATGCCAACAAGGAATCGCGGCATGGCGAAGAGCCTGCCGCCCCTGGGATCCGCAACCGGCGCGGTCCGGGCGGCCGCGTGGCCGATATGTCGCTCGCGGGTACCCATAGTGCTTTTAGTGTACCGACAGATGGGTCGAAAAAGCGGGCCGCATGTCCCAAAATCCGCAGACGGCAAGGCGCCCGGCAGCCTCCCCCGTCTGGCACTTCCCGATATCCGCCCGCCCCAAACCACCGCAAAGGAGACAGGCACCTTTGTGGTGGTTTGGGGCGATGCGCTAGTCCACGGTGATGTCGATATTTTTGCCGATGAGACCTACGTAGCCGCTCTCGGCAGCCTTGGGGCTGTCGGCGTGGCAGAGAACCCACTTGTCGGCCTTCCAGTAGCAGTAGCTGTCACCGGCGGTAGGCATGTCGGCCGCAGCCTCGGGGCGCGGACCATTGGTGCCAGCGGGCAGCGCCACCATCACCTGGAAGCCGCCTTCGTCGACCATGCACGGCGTGTAGTGAAGCGTGGTGTTGAAAACCTCGACAACCTTGCCGGCCGGCACGCGGAACGCCTTGACACACGCGGTGTCGAGCTTGCCGTCCTCGATCTCCCAGCGATGCGCCACGAGCAGGATAAAGTCGCGCGCGCCCAAGTTGAACTCGCTGGCACGGTGATACTCCAGGCAGTTGAGACGCGTGTTGTGGCCGTTGCACCAGCCGAGCTGGAAGGGACGGCCACCAAACATGAGAAAGCCAAGCTTGTCGGCATCCATGACACCCTCGAGCTCCGGCGCGCTCGCCACGTATTTGCTGCCCTCAGGGATGGGCGTGGAGGCAAGCGCCTCGAGCACGGGCGACGTAAGCTCGGACGGAACGTCATCCCAAACGTTGCCATAGGATTTGAACTCGGGATCGTTGACAGAGTAGATATGCATGTTCACTCCTGTTCGTAAATGTGACTATACGAACATTCTAGAACAAACATGAGCGATTTTGAACGCTCGTCCCGACCAATCAACAAAAAGGCGCCCCCGCATAAGCGAAGGCGCCCAATGCGCGCGTTTTGGGCGATAAAGCTCTTACGCCTGCTGATAGTGCAGGTGCTTCTCGTCGATATCGGCCAGGTCGCGGTCGAGGTAGCGGCGCGCGAGCCAGTTTGCCATGGGGAGGTTCTGGTCTAGGTAGTTACCGCACTCCTCGGGAGCGGCACCGGGGACATCGCCCTCAAAGCCGGCGACAAACTCGAACAGCTCACGCACGAGCGGCAGAATCTCCTCGCTCGTCACCTCGCCAAACACGACGAGGTAAAAGCCCGTGCGGCAGCCCATGGGGCCAAAGTAGACAATGCGGCTCGACCACTCGGCATGATTGCGAAGGAACGTCGCGCCCAGGTGCTCGATGGTGTGGCACTCGGCCGTGTTCATGACCGGCTCCTTGTTGGGCGTGGTCAGACGCAGGTCAAACGTGGTGACGGCGGCACCGGTCGCCGGATCGCGGTCGATGCGGCTCACATACACGCCGGGCTCAAGCAGCAGATGATCAACGGAAAAGCTGGCGATGCGCTCCATGGCAGATCCTCTCGATAGTCAAATTGGGACGGGGCTCTTTTAGCTGGTTCGAATGGTCGCACCAATCATACCAGTCAAAAAAAGCCCCGTCCCAAAAAGACAACTTAGCCAAGGACACGGGCCATACGCGTCTTGAACTCGGACAGGAAGCGCGGGGCGTCGACGGTCAGCGCCACGAGTGCGCTCTTGTCCGGATCGGACAGGCGGCGCTCATCGCAGATGGTGCGACCGCGGTACTCGCCCAGCAGATCAACACGCAGGTTGCAGCCGAGCGCACCTACGAGCGTGGGGTCGATCGCCACGGCAACCGCCAGCGGATCGTGCAGCGCGCAGCCGCCCAGGTAGGGCGCGTTCATTTCGTACGAACCAATGTAGTGCTCGACCATGCTTGCAAATGCGCAGCCAGCCATAGTGCCCGAGCCCGTCCAGCCGGCAATGTCGCGGCGCGTGAGCACCACGCGATGCGTCACGTCCAGACCCACCATGGTGAGCTTACGGCCCGAGCGCAGCACCGCGTCGGCTGCCTCGGGGTCGCTCGCCATGTTGGCCTCGGCGCCCGCGCTCACGTTGCCGGGCACGGTAAGGGCGCCGCCCATCACGACCACGCGGCCGATGGACATCATCGTCGCCGCATCGCGCTCCAGGGCGAGCGCCAGGTTGGAGAGCGGGCCAGTCGCTACGTAGACCAGATCGGGACCATAGGTGCGCGCGGCATCGATCAGATAATCGACCGCAGCGTTGCCGTCGGCCGAGGTCGCCCCCACCGGCTCGTAGGGCGGCGCGGGCACGCTCGCGCCGCCGATGCCGTTCTTGCCGTGAATGAGCGCGGTGGACGCCGGCGGCGTATAGGGCTCAGTCGCCTGCAGAGGACGGTCGGCACCCAGGTACACCGGAACCTCGGGGCGACCCAGCAGATCGAGCACCGCCAGGCAGTTGTGCGCCGATTGCTCGACGCGCACGTTGCCAAAGCACGTGGTGATGCCCACGAGCTCCACCTCGGGGCTCGCGATGGCATAGGCCAGCGCCATCGCATCGTCCACACCCATATCCAGATCAAGGATCAGCTTCTTGATTGCCATTGTTCTACTCCGCTTCTCCGTCTTGTACTAAATCGTCTAAATCAAACACGCGCTCAACTTCGGCGCGCGTGGGAATCGATTGCTGAGCGCCCAGGCGCGACACCGTCACCGCCGAGGCGCGAGCGCCCGCGGCCATGCACTCAAAGAGCGGCAGGCCCTCTAGGCGAGCCGCCGCCAACGCGCCGATAAACGTATCGCCGGCGGCCGTGGTATCGACTACCGTACTCGAAAGTGCCGGCATGCGCAGCAGCTCACCGCCATCGCCGAGCGTAACCGAGCCGGCACCGCCCAACGTGATGACCGCAGCCCCGGCACCCTTGTCGAGCAGCGCATTGAGCGCCGCGACGCAGCTTGCATCATCCGTGGGCAGAATGCCCGTCAGAACCTGGCACTCGGTCTCGTTGGGGCAGACCAGGTCGACCGCAGGCCAGACCTCCGCAGGCAGCTCGCAGGCAGGCGCTGGATTAAAGACCGTATAGAACCCCAGCTCGTGAGCACAAACAAGCGCCTCGGCCGTCGCCGCAAGGTCACATTCACCCTGGGCGATAAAGACGCTTCCGGCAGCCGGGGCAATCTCGCTGGCGTCGTCGTCGAGCTCATGGGCCACCAGACGCCTCAACGCGCAGGCAACGTCCGCGACCGCAAGCGCATGGTTGGCGCCCGGTGACAGTATGATGCGGTTGTCGCCCTCGCAGCGAATGATGGTCGCCGTTCCCGTCTCCACGTCATCGCGATGCACTACAAAGTCACAGTCCACGCCGGCGTCTTGGAGCCCCACCACGAGCGACGCGCCGAACGCGTCGCGACCGACCGCGCCGATCATGTGCGTGCACGCGCCCATACGCGCGGCAGCTACAGCCTGATTGGCGCCCTTGCCGCCGGCGTTGGTGATAAACCCGCTGCCGCCGACGGTCTCGCCCGCACGCGGTATGCGCTCGCACGCCACCGAAAGGTCCATGTTCATGCTGCCGAACACCGCAACGATGCCGCGATCTGCCATGGAAACCTCCTCATCTGCGGGCCTTATGCCCACCGCCGGCCGTCGATCGTGCACTCTCGCACCCCCTATAACTTTAGTTCACTTTGATGTGGACGCGCGCTTGAGCTTGCGCCAGCAGCAAGCATTCACAGGAGCAGGCAGCTACAATGAAGGCGTGCTGATTATTCTCGTCATTGGATGATGTTTTATGGAACAACTCTCGCAATCGGGCTCGCGCGGTCGACGCCGCACAGGCAACGAGCCGGCGCCGCACGAACGCGTGAAGAGCGAACGCCGTGCCAACGAGCCGCGACGCACCGCGAGCCCCCATCGCGCTTCTGCCAACAACGCGGGTCGCGCCAACACTCCCGCCGCGGAGCAGACGCCTGCTCGCCCCAAGTCCCGCTACATCCCTGCCCTTGACGGCCTGCGCACGCTTGCCGTCGTCGCGGTGGTGCTCTATCACCTCAACCTCACGTGGGCGCAGGGCGGTCTGCTCGGCGTCACGATCTTCTTTGTGCTTTCGGGCTATCTGATCACACGCCTGCTACTCAACGAAGTCGCTAAGACCGGCCGCATCGACCTCAAGAGCTTCTGGATCCGCCGCATCCGTCGCCTGGTCCCCGCCGTGGTGACCGTCGTGGTGGTGACCTGTGCGCTGTGCACCGTCTTCAACCACGTGATGCTCACCAAGATGCGCCCCGATATCCTGCCGTCGCTGCTGTTCTTCAACAACTGGTGGCAGATTGCCCAAAACGTCTCGTACTTCAACGCCCTGGGCGATCCCTCGCCGCTTACGCACTTTTGGTCGCTCGCCATCGAGGAACAGTTCTACCTGGTTTGGCCCCCGCTGCTGCTCGCTATGGTATCCATGCACATGAGCAAGCCCAACACGCGCCGCGTGGTTCTGGGCCTTGCCGCGGTATCTGCCCTTGCCATGATGGTGCTTTACAACCCTGCCGCCGACCCCAGCCGCGTGTACTACGGCACCGACACCCGCGTGTTCTCGCTGCTGCTGGGTGCCTGGATGGCCTTTATCCCCGATCGCGACCTGGCGCCGGTGCGTCTCGCTCGTCGTTTGGGGCTCAATCGCCTGGCCGGCGCCGCCAAGCACGGCAAGAACGCCGAGGGCAAGCCTGGCGAGAAGGCCGACGAATCAGCCGAGACCGGCCCGGCACAGCCGAGCGCCCTCGTGCGCTTTTGGTCCTCGCCCGCATCCATCGATGTGTTGGGCCTCGTGGGTCTGGTTGGCCTTGCCGCCATGGTCGCGCTCACCAACGGCTACACCGCGTTCCAGTATCGCGGAGGCACGCTGCTGTGCTCGATCCTCACACTCATGGTCATCGCGGCCTGCGTGCAGCCCCAGGGAATGGTTGCCCGCGCGCTGTCCGCCGAGCCGCTCGTATGGGTTGGCAAGCGCTCGTACAGCATCTACCTGTGGCACTATCCCCTGCTGTTGCTCATGAACCCGGTCGCCAACATCAACGATACACCGTGGTGGCAGTACATTTTGCAGGTGCTGTTGGTGGTCGCCGTGGCCGAATGCTCATATCGCTTTATCGAGACGCCGTTTAGAAAGGGCGCCTTTGGGCGCACCGTTGCCGAATTCCGCGACGGCACCGCCACGCCCGCCAACTGGGTGCGCGCGCACGTCCCTGCCTGTGCAGCCTGCGCTGTCGTGTTGGTCGTTGCACTGGGCGGCCTGATCTTTGTGCCCGAGACGTCTGCGCTGAGCGGCGAGGGCGCCGAAGTTCTGAACAAGGAAGCCAAGAACGCCGCACCCACCGACCAGCAGGCGGCCGACGACACCGACAAGGACAACGACGGCTTCCCCGACGGCTCCTACGACCTGTTGATGATCGGTGACTCCGTGTCGCTGCGCGCCGTTGATTCCTTTGACGGCGTGTTCCCGCACAGCCATATCGATGCCGAAAAGGGCCGCCAGTTCGATGCGGGCCGTGCGACATTTGAGGGCTATCTTCAACAGAACCTTGCCGGCAAGATCGTGGTCTTTGCGCTGGGCACCAACGGCTTGGTAACCGACGACCAAATCGACGCCATCATGGCCGATGCAGGAGATAAGCGTATTGTGGTGTTTGTGAACACGCGCAGTCCGCAGCCGTGGGTTGGCTCTACCAACCAGGCCATCGCTAACGCCGTTACGCGCTACAAGAACGTGCGCGTTATCGACTGGTACGGATACAGCGCCAACCGCAACGACCTGTTCGATGGCGATGGCACGCACCTATCGACCACTGGCGTGACTGAGTACCTCAACTTGATCCACGATGCCGTCAAGAAGGACCTGCCCGTGCATCCCGAGGATCACGTCAACGATCCGCAGCCGGCAGCCGTCAAGTCTGCCACCGACGCACTCGTCAATGCGCTTGCCTTCAAGCCGCACAAGCTGGGCACCGACAAATAGCCCGCAGCAAACAACCCAAAATCACTCTTTTCGAGCCGGCCCCAAGAGGTCGCGGGCAAAAAACAGGCCGCAGCCCATCGCTGCGGCCTGTTCGGAAGCAAAAGTGGGCGTTAAGCGCTGTAGCCCATCGCTTGCAGCACAAACATGACGACTGTCAGCACCGTAATCACGGCGATAGTCGCCCAAGTGAGCACGTTCCACACGCGGCCATTGCGGTTGGCACCCATGATGTGACGGTCGGCGGCGATAACCACCTGGAACACCAGAACCACGGGCAGTAGCACGCCATTGATGACCTGTGAGGTCATCATAATCTGGAACAGATCGACGCCGGGCATAAGCACCAGCACGGCAGAGATACCGATGATGGCCGTAATGATGCCGCGGTAAACCGGGGCCTCGTCCCAGCTGCGGTCGGCACCGCGCTCCCAGCCAAATGCCTCGCAGATAGCGCTCGACGTAACGCCCGGCAGCACGCAGGCGGCCAAGAAGCTCGCCGCGACCAGGCCCGAGGCAAACAGTACCGTGGACCACTGACCCGCAATAGGCTCCAGCGCGCAGGCAGCATCGGCGGCATCGCTAATCTGAATACCCGCCGGGAACAGCACCGTACCGGTCGTGATGATAATGAAGCCCGCAATGATATCAGCAGCGATCGAGCCGCTCACGGTATCAATACGCTGCAGCACGATGTCGTCCTCGCCCGCGTTCTTATCGACCACGTTGTTCTGCGCCAAGAAAATCATCCACGGCGCGATGGTGGTACCGATCGTTGCGACCACGAGCGACACGTAGCTGGGGTCATTTTGAATGTTAGGCACGACCAGGTCGACCGCGACCTCACCCCAGTTGGGGCCAGCCATAAACGCGGCGACAATATAGGTCACGAAGACGCAGCTTACCAGCAGCAGAATCTTCTCGATGCGCTGGAAACTACCCGACATGGTAAGCATCCACACCAGCAGCGCCACCAAAGGCACCGAGATGCTCGCCGGCACGCCAAAGAGAGCAAGGCCGCTGGCGATACCCGCAAACTCCGAAATGGTCACAGCCGTGTTGGCGATCAACAGCGCCGCCATAGCAAGTACACTCTTGCGCACGCCAAAGCGCTCGCGGATGAGCGATGCCAGGCCCTTGCCCGTGACGCAGCCGCAGCGCGCCGCGGTCTCCTGCGTCACGATGAGCAGCACAGTCATGACGGGAAGCATCCAGAGCATCTTGTAGCCATAGTTGGCGCCCGCACTGGAATACGTTGCAATGCCGCCGGCGTCATTGCCCGAAAGCGCCGCCAGCAGACCGGGGCCCATAGCGCCAAAGATGGCCGCGATGGTCAACTTTTGCTTGGTGCCCGACTTTTGCTTGGTATTTTGCACGCGACCACCTAGCCAATGACCGACATGGTGAGCAGCACCGCAGCGGCGCAGTACGCTACGCACGAGATCATGACGGCAATAACGTTCATGGCGGTGCCCGACGTGTTGAGGTCATGCTCGTCACGCCAGAACAGCACCATCAGGTAAATCACGGCACTCATGTTGCCAACCAGGCAAATGATAGCAGCGATATTAAAACACCCGGTAAAGAGTTGCTCCTCAAACATGGACGCATCGGGGAATGCAGCGGTGCGCACCAGCTGCGCGCACAGGTAGGTCACGAGCGAAAGGATCAGGCCCATACCCGTGCTCTGGAAGAAGAATCCCAGGTACGGTTTGGGCTCGTCGTCGTGGCCGTCGTACTCGAGGAAGTAGTTCTTGACGAACGACACCATGCGCGAGGCCGCCAGCAGCACGAGCGGCATGGCGCACATGGGGAACACCACCAGATGAGCGGAGCCGAGCGCCGTCCCCAGCACGGTCGCCATGATGCACGACGCGATGCCCCATACAACAACCCAGTACTGGCGATGCACGAACCAGCTGAGCACGTTCGTCGAGTCGTCCGACGCGCTATCGCCCGAGCCGACACCGGCGATCTGCAGGTCCTCCTGATGCTCCTCAGCGATAACGTCCATGGCGTCGTCGAAGGTCACGATACCCAGGATATGACGGTTCTCGTCGCAGACAGGGATGGCAACCAGGTCGTACTTGGTCATCTCGTCCGTCACGTCTTCCTGGTCCTCGTCGGGCGACACATAGACCAGGTCGCGATAAGCCAGCTGACCCAGCGTGGCGTCGCGGTCGGCTACGATCAGCGTGCGCAGCGAAAGCACGCCGGTCAGCATGCCGCTCGGATCCTCGGTATAGACGTAGTAGACGCTCTCGAAGTCCTCGTCGAGCTCGCGAATCGCCTCGATGGCGTCACCGACCGTCGCCGTGGCGGGCAGGGAGACAAACTCCGAGGTCATGATGCGGCCGGCGGTGTTGTCCTCATACCCCAGCAGGTTACGAATCGCCTTCTCCTCCTTGACGCCCATCAGGCGCAGGAGCTTCTCGGCCTTCTCGTAATCGAGCTCGTCGATCAGGTCGGCGGCGTCGTCCGGGTCCATCATGGCCAGCATCGACGATGCGTCCGTGTCGGACAGGCCCTCGAGCATCTCGGTCATAAGCTCGTCGTCATCGAACTCCGAGATGGCCTCGGCGGCCTGGGCAGTATCGAGCTGCGCAAACACCTGCGCGCGTAGGCGCGGGTCGAGCTGCTCGATAATGTCGGCGATGTCGGCAGGGTGCAGCTCGCCGAGCGTCTTGTGCGACACCGAGAGTTGAATGTTCTTGGTCGAGCGGTCGAGCAGGTCCATGTAGGACCAAGCGATGATGTCCTCACTGAGCGGCTTGCCCAGGTGCTTCATAAAGCCCTCGACGATATGCTCGAGCGCGGGGCTGATGGCGCGTAGCAGACCGCGAGCACCGACCTCGGCACCCAGCAGGCGCAGCTGGTTTTCGCCCGACATGGAAAACTTGATGTCGTTTACGCGCACAACCTTCATGCCCTGCGTGTCGACAATCTGCTTGTTGAGCACGTCGCGGGCAAGCAAGAGTTCGGTCGGCTGCAGGTACGAAAAACGGATTTCGGTGGCCGACGTCTTAAGGTGTACACCCGTCTCGTCGATACGGTCGACCCATTTGCGCCAGCTGATCATAAACGGCGTCTTGCCGGGTCCGCGGAACGCGAGCGACGTCACGTGCGGAAAAACTTCGCCGGTGGCAATGCCAAAATCGTTCACTACGCCGAGCTTTTCGCCATCGACGTCCAAGACCGGCAACTTGAGCATCTCACTCAGATAATTCAATGGTGCTCCCCATCATTATTCCTTCGGGCTGCGGCCGTGATGGCGCACGCTCCGTGGGCTTCTGGATATGTATACGCATGCGCGGGCGGCACGCCGCTCGACGCTTACACCCCGTGCATGCGCAAAAAGCACCTGCATGGGGTCATCGACTGTATGGTCGAGGTTTGGATTTCACCTGTAGCCTTTCTCTTGACCTTCATTAACCGCAGTAACTATAGCATCAGCATCGCCCTGCGGCATCGAATTTATGCGCTGCACATTGCAGGCATACCAAACACTGACGCATCCGTGACATAGTCATTGGGGACGTTCTTAAATGACTACCCAATGACTACTCCGTGGTGTCGTCGTCCTCAGCAAGCTGGGGGAACACGGCGTCCTTGGGCATGGTGACCTTCGTCAGCGAGGTGAGCTTTTTGCTCAGCGACGTGTCCGTCTTGACCAGGTCGCTGAGCGTCACGATCTTGTAGCCGTCGGCAATGAGGCCGTCGATAATCTGCGGCAGCGCCTCGAGCGTCTGCTCGGCGCATTCGTCTCTATCGGTGAGCAGCACGATATTGCCCGGCGTCACCGAATCGAGCACCGTCGAGACCTGCTCGTCGGCACCGTTGAGCAGCCAGTCGCCCGAGTCAATATTCCACGAGACCACGGCGGAGACCAGGTCCATCGCATCAATCCAGTTTTGCTCGTCAAAGGCAGCGTAGGGAGCACGCAGCAGCATCGTCTTCACGCCGGTCGCCGACTTAATCGCATCGGTGCCTTTCGTGATCTGTTCGCGTACCGCCTCACGGTCCTGACCCTTGAGCGAATCGTCGCTGTAGCTGTTGGATCCGATCTCGCACCCGGCGTCGACAATCGCCTTGGCCGTGGCAGGCGAGGCCTCGGCCGCATCGCCCGAAAGGAAGAACGTCGCGGTGACGCCCTTTTCCTTGAGCACCTGCAAGATCTGTTTGGTGGCGCCGCTCGGACCCTCGTCAAACGTCAGTGCCACGTACTTTTTGTTGCCCTTGGGCGCCACGCTGGCGCACGCAACAACGCAATCGGTGGCGGGCACAACCTCGCCGCGGTCTTGCGTCTTGCCTGACTGCTCACCAACCCACACCTCGGATCGGCCCTGGACACCCCATGTCTGCACATACTCGATAGCGCCCGTGCCCTCGACCTTGAGCTTGGGCTCGATAACCGTAGCCTGAACCTCGTGCTTCTCGTAAGTGTTACGGCCATCCTTGACCGTCACCTTCTCGCCGCCCTCGAGTTCGCGGCTATCCCATTTGCCCTGCTTCACGCGCTTGCCGTCGACCTTCACCGACAGCTTTTCGCCCCCATGGCGCTTGAGCACGCTGTCATCGACGGCCAGCAGGTCGCCTGCGTCGTAGGTGTCAGTCAACTCCTGGTCGTCGATGAGGTTTTGTAGCGTAGAGCCCACGCGCACCGCGGTCTTCTGGCCGTTGAGCTCCACGTCCACGCTGCGGTTGACGTAGCCCACGACGGCAGCGATAAACAGCACGAGCGCGCAACCCACGGCGATGAGCGCGTAGGGCAGGCGAGACGAACGACGGGGCGTACGGCTGTTGCCGATGCGCGCACTGCGATCGCTAAACCCACGGCTATGGTTGAGGTACATCGCGCCGGGCTTACGGTGACGCTTGCGCTGACCGCTGGGCAGCTGCCCCAGATCGCGGCGCGCCGTCGGACGCGCACCCGAACGCCCGTTTAAGTTGGATCCGTTTTGGCGCATGTGCCCTCCCCCATAAACACAGCAAGCCGGAGCAACAGGTCTCCGGCTTGCCTCCCATCATTTGGTACGTCGCTATTTTGTAGCTTTTGACGAGCCTCCGCTCGCCTTTTGGTATTCGTCCTTAAAGGCCTTGAACATGCCGCGCGTCTTGCCGAGCTGCTTGCCCAGTGCGCGACTGCCCTTGTCCACGGCAACCGATCCCTTGTCGTCGAGCACCTTGGCGCCCTTTTTGACCTTGTCGCCCACCACGACGCTGGCCTCGGCGGCCTTGGCAGCCGCACCGCCCGAATACCCGAGCGACTTGACCTCGTCCGAGACGACCATCGCGCCGTTCTCGTAGCCGCGCAGCATCGTCGGCGGCACCTGCGTGTCACCAACCAAAATACTCGAAGCAGCACCGGCGGTCACATAGAATGCCTGCACGATGCCCGAGCGTGGCTTGAACTCAACGTCCGAGCAATAGCCCACGACGTCGCCCGATTCCGTGCGCACGTCCATACCGACCCAGATGATGCAATCGTCCAGGTTGATGTCGAGGCGCTTGGCAGCGGCGGCATCGTACGTGTCCTTGACGTCATCGACCGCAATGGCGCCCTCGTAGACACCAATGGCGTCGAGCGCTACGAATCGGTCGGGACGCTCGATCATGCCCGCGATATCGGACTGGCGGACCATAAAGCCGACCACGCGCGTACCGCCCGGGGTAAAGACCGGAAAGTGAATCTTTCCGAGCTTTTTAGGGCTGCGCGGCGTGCCGTCCTTTTTGGTGCGCTTGTCCTCGGTAGGCTTGCGATAGATCTTGGCGCCGACAAAATCCCCGGCGCGCATTATGCCTCGGTCGAGGGCTCCGCAGCCTCGGTATCAGCCTCGACGGCGTTTTCGACCACGACGTCGGCGGCAGGCGTCACGTTGCCGCCCGAAATGGCGTCGTTGAGCTGCTCGCGCAGCTGGTCCATGCGCTCGCGGGCCAGGTCGACCTTGGCGCGCAGGTCGTCGGTCTTGGCGTCGACCATCGGGCCAAAGTCATTCACCGCAGCACGGGCCTCCTCGGCGCTGTGCTCGTAGGTGTCGCGCATATTGTCCCAGGCGTCGTTGGCGATATCGGCAGCCATGGCGCGGGTCTCGGCGCCCGAGCGCGGGGCCAGAGCAACGCCGACAATAGCGCCGGCAGCGGCGCCAAAAAGTGCGCCGGAGACAAAGCTGAAAGTCTTACCCATGATCATTCCTCTCCTGCGGGCACGTCGGTGCCCACCGTTTGAATGCTGTCCATTATACCCGCAGCGCATCACTTGCCGCTCCGCTCATCTGCGTACGGCAAAGGCGCAGGTACGTGATGGTGATAAACGCGTAGGCCTACTCCTGAGGCATAGCCGGCATGGCCACCGTGGCACCCGGGTCCTCGCCGGCGCCGTCCACGAGCGGCAGGCCGCCCTCATGCGCAGGTCCTGCCGGAGCCGTCGCCGCACCGCCAAAGACGGCAGCGGAGGCCTCGTGGTTCTCGGCAACCGCACCCTCGGTATCAATCGCCACCTGGGGCTCGTCGTCAAAGTTGGGGACGCCCTGGGGCTCGGTGGGAACGGGCTCGGCGGTCGCATCGGCAACGGGCTCGGCGTCGACCGGCACATCGCCCTCGTCAGCGCCCTCGTCCTCGGCAGCATCTTCGCCGTTCGCAGCGGCGACGGCCTCGTGAGGATCCTTGCCCTCGGCCTCGGCGCGCATGCCCAGCACCAGGTTGCGCAGGCCCGCGACCGTGCCCTCCACGTCGGGGGCAGGCTGGTCGGCGTGCAGATAGGCCCAGTCCATCATAAAGGTGGCCGAAGACAGCGCACCGATGGCCAGCGCGTCGTCGGGGCACGAAAGCTCAACCTCAAAGACGCGCTCGTCATGCTCGCTTACGCGCGTGCGGCCGCACGAGATGCTACCGGCAAGACCGGTCTCGTTCATGAGCTCGACCGTCACATGCTCAAGCAGATGGCAAAGCTCGGTCTGGCCCATGCAGTCCTGGAACTCGCGACCGGAATCACCCAGGCACAGGTGCTTGGCAATCGCCGGCACCAGGTAATACACGCGCGCCGTAGCCTCGATATCCTCCGAGGTCATGAGCGGCATGCCGGGGTTCACCAGCACGTGCGCGCAAATCTTGTCCTCGCTGACGGTGACCTTAAGGATGTTGAACAGGCCTGCCATAACTCTCCCCTACTCTTCCTTGTCCTACTCGTCGCCGTCATGCGGATTCGCGGAACCCGCACCCGACGTCGTCGGCTCGTCTACCGAAGACTCGGAATCCTTCTGATCGGTTTCGGCCGGAGCGATCACGCGAATGAGCGAGATGCGCTGGCCACGCATCGACTGCACTTTAAACTTGTACCCCGCAACCTCAAACACCTCTCCGATGTCGGGCACCGAGTCGCAAAGCTCCAAAATCCAGCCGGCGATGGTCTCATAATCATCGCTTTCCTCGAGCGGCCAACCAAGCTCAATCGCGTCATCGCACGAAAAACGCCCATCAACGAGCCACTCGCGGCGCGAAAGGCGCGTGAGATACTTGTTGTCGGGGTCGAACTCGTCCTCGATCTCGCCGACGATCTCCTCGACGATATCCTCGATGGTGATAATGCCGGCCGTGCCGCCGTACTCGTCCACGACCACCACGATCTGGTCGTGCGAGGTCTGCATCTCGGACAGTAGCGGCAGGATGTCCTTGGTGTCGGGCACAAAGGTGGCGTCGCGCAAAAAGCCGGCGATGGGCTGGTCACCCTTGCCGTCGAGCGCGGGTTGGATCAGGTCCTTGATGTGCGCGATGCCGGCGACGTTGTCGGGGTCCTCGTGATAGACGGGGATGCGGCTGAAGCCGGTCTGGCGCATGGTGGACAGCACGTCGGCGACCGTCTCGTCGTCCTCGCACATGGTGGTGTCCACGCGCGGCACCATGACCTCGCGGGCAACGGTGTCGCCTAGGTCGAAGATCTCGTGGATCATGCGCTTTTCCTCGTCGAGCAGGTCGTCCTGCTCCGAGACCATGTACTTGATCTCTTCTTCCGAGACGTTTTGGCGGTCGTCGGCGCTCTTGATGCGCAGGATGCGGGCCAGGCCATCGGAGCAGGCGCCGGTCAGCCACACGAGCGGACGGGCGATCTTTTGGAAAAACGACAACGGTCCCACGACCTGCTTGGACACGCCCTCGGCATTGGCCAGGCCGATGCGCTTGGGGACGAGCTCGCCGATCACGATGGACACGAAGGCGACCGCGACGGTGATGATGACCGGCGCCAGGCCGCGCGCGATGGCGGAGAGCGGCGCGATGCCAAAGCTCATGAGCCACGTGGCGAGCGGGTCGGACAGACTCGTCGAGGCGACGGCGGACGAGGCGAAGCCCACGAGCGTAATGGCAACCTGGATGGTGGCGAGCAGCTGGTCGGAGTCGGCAGCCAGCTTAATGGCACGCTCGGCGCGCTTGTCGCCCTCCTCGGCCTCGTGCTCCAACACGGCGCGCTTGGCCGTGGTGAGCGCCATCTCGGACATAGAGAAGTAGCCGTTGATGAGGGTCAAAACGAGGGTGGTGATAAGGGAGATGGTTATGTCCATCGGGAGTTTCTCGAACCTCCAAGATTCGGGACGTCGGATTAAAACGTTGATGGCGGATAGGGCAGTTGCGCCCGGCGGCCGCTTGGATGGGCCCGCGGGCACAGGCGCGATCGCTAGATTACGAAGAGAATCACCGCCATGAACTGGAAGATGCTGCCGGCGAGTACCCACAGGTGAAACACGCTGTGAAGATAGCGCACGTTTTTGGCGATATAGAACGGCACGCCCGCGGTGTAGCACACGCCGCCGACGGCGAGCAGGGCAAGTGCCACGGGGTTGAGCAGCGCCACAAGTTCAGGCAGCTTAAAGACAACGAGCCAGCCCATCAGCAGATAGACCAGGCCGCTTACCCAATGCGGCTGGCGCTCGCGCAGGAAGCACTCGAGGGCGATGCCGATGATGGCGATGGCCCATACGGCAAAGAACAGCACAGCGCCGCCGTCGTTTGCGAGCGTGATGAGGCAAAACGGCGTATAGCTGCCGGCTATGAGCAGGTAGATGCAGCTGTGGTCGATGATGCGAAACACGCGCTTGGCGCGCGCGGGCTGAATCGCGTGGTAGAGCGTGGAGGCTAGGTATTCGAGGATAATGCTGACGCCATAGACAATCGCCGCGGCCATATGGGCCGGGCCTCCGCCGCGCAGGGCGGCGAATACGATCAGGAGCACCAGGCCCGCGATACCCAGCAGGCAGCCGACACCATGGGTGACGGAGTTCATGATCTCCTCGCCCACTGTGTAGTGTGGAACGGCCGCGGTCTTGGGTCGCGGCTTAGAACTGTCGCTCGAATCGGACATGCCGGTTACATCCTCCAACGTAAAGAGTTCTCAACACTATATCAAAGCGTCTAGGTACGTGCGAAATTTGCACCATACGTGACCCTTTGTTTACCCATTCTTTGCCTGTTGACGCATCAACGGCGAACGTCCATAATGCGCTTGCATTAAATGTTGATTTATTAACATCTTATAGGAGAATACCGCATGGCTCAAAACGCACGTTCCCATCGAAAGCTCAAGATAGCCGGCGTCGTTGCGCTGGTGCTCGTTGTCGCGCTGCTGGGGTTTGCCGGCAACTTTTTGTTTGACTTTGCCCTGAACCCCCAAGCGCCGTACACCATGAAGATGATGCAGGATGGCAAGGACGCCGAAAAGGGCGAGCAGATGGACGCCGAGGAGGGCGAGGCACGGACGTGGTTTAAGGAAAACCGCGAGAGCAGCAGCCTCACCGCGAACGACGGGACCGAGCTTGCCGCCTGGTATTTTGCTGCGTCGGAGAGCACGCACGACTACGCCGTCTGCCTGCATGGATATACCAACGAGCCCATCGGTATGGCCCGATACGTCAAGCGATTCCACGACCGCGGCATGAACGTACTCGCACCCGCCGCACGCGCCCACGAGCGCTCCGGCGGCGACTATATCGGCATGGGCTGGCCCGAGCGGCTCGATGTCGTCGCATGGATCGAGCGAATCGTTCAGGCTGACCCCGAGGCGCGCATCCTGGTCTTTGGCGAGTCGATGGGTGCGGCAACCGCCATGAACGTCGCGGGGGAATCTCTGCCCGCAAACGTGAAATGCATTATCGAGGACTGCGGTTATACAAGTGTTTGGGACGAGTTTTCTCTGCAGCTCAAGGACGTGTTCGGCCTGCCCAGCTTTCCCTTGCTCGATATAGCAAACTTGGTGTGCAACGTGCGCGCGGGCTACGACTTTCATAAGGCGAGCAGTGTGGAGCAACTCAAACACGCGACGGTTCCCATGCTGTTTATCCACGGCGACCAGGACACCTTTGTACCGTACAGCATGCTCGACCAAAATTACGACGCGTGCGCCAGCAAGGTCAAGCAAAAGCTCACTATCCATGGCGCCACCCACGCCAAGAGCGCGCAGGTCGACCCCGAACTCTACTGGAACACGGTCGACAACTTCCTCGACAAGAATTTTTAGGCAAAAAGCAACGTCTGGGGTTTTGTTGCCAAAAATCGGTTTGTGGTCGGCGGTATTCGATTTTTCACCGCACTTCCGAAAAGCCGCCCGCGGGCACTGTGCTCACGGGCGGCTTTTGCTAACGCTGCGCTACAAAAACGCTTGATTTGTCCAATAGCTAGACGCTACTTGACCTCGATGAGCTCGTACTTGCTCGTGCCCAGGCCGATCTTTTCGGCGTGCGCGATGCACGCGCGCCAGTCGGTGTCGGGATGCGTGATGCAGAAGGGATCCTTGGCCTGCTCGCCCTCCAGATGCTCGTGATTGTGCTCCATCTTGGCCGCGCTATCGGTGAGCTCGGTGTTGGGCAGCGGCTCGGATGCCATGACGGCATCGGCGCAGGCCTGGTCGATGGCGACCGGGTCGAAGCTCGCGAACATGCCGATATCGTTGACGATAGGCGTGTCGTTTTCGGGATGGCAATCGCAGTTGGGGCTGATATCCATGGCGAGCGAGATGTGGAAGCTCGGGCGGCCGTCGACAACGGCCTTGGTGTACTCGGCGATCTTGCAGTTGAGCACGTCTGCCGCGGCCTCATAGCCGGGCTTGATGCAGTCCTGGTTGCATGCCGCAATGCAGCGTCCGCAGCCCACGCAGCGATCGTGGTCGATGGTAGCCACGTGCACCGTGCGAGTAGCGCCGCTGGCAAGCTCGCGCTCGCGGGTGTCGTCGAACGAGATAGCGTTGTGCGCGCAGATCTTTTCGCAGGCACGGCAGCCAACGCAGTGCTCGGGCGCGACGTTCGGCTTGCCGGCGGCATGCTGCTCCATCTTGCCGGCGCGACTGCCGCCGCCCATGCCCAGGTTCTTCATGGCACCGCCAAAGCCGGCCTGCTCATGACCCTTAAAGTGGGTGAGGCTGATCACGATATCGGCATCCATGAGCGCCTGACCGATCTTGGCCTCGTGCACGTACTCGCCGCCCTCGACCGGGACAAGCGCCTCGTCGGTGCCCTTGAGGCCGTCGGCGATGATGATCTGGCAACCCGTAGCATACGGGGTAAAGCCGTTCTGGTAGGCGGTATCAATGTGCTCGAGCGCGTTTTTGCGGCTACCCACATAGAGCGTGTTGCAGTCGGTGAGGAAGGGCTTGCCACCCAGCTCCTTCACGACATCCGCGACGGCGCGGGCGTAGTTGGGACGCAAAAAGCTCAGGTTGCCCAGCTCGCCAAAGTGAATCTTAATGGCGACGAACTTGTTCTCAAAGTCGATCTGCTCAATTCCGGCGTGACGGATGAGGCGCTTGAGCTTGTCGAGCTGGCTCTCGCGAGCATGCGTGCGCAGGTTGGTGAAGTACACCTTAGCGGGTGCTGCGGGTGCAGTTGCGGTCATAGATCTATCCCCTCGGTCTATATGGCGTTACAGACATAGAGGATGGTACCAGTTAAAGCAGAGTTAAAGTCAAGTACGGAACCTAGTCATTGGGGACGTTCTTAAATGACCAGTCGCAAGGGACACTCTTTCGCCGCCCGGCAGTTAGGGACAGTCCTTGCCAGCCGGCCGGCGAGCCGACGAATGGCAAGGACTGTCCCCGATGGCTACTCCTGCACTTTGAGGGCTTCGGCCAAGCTGACGCGCTTGATGGAGCGCGTGTGCAGCAGTGCCACGACCAGGTAGGTCGCAAAGCCGATTCCTGCGCACGCCGCCATGGACCAAGCGGGCACGTAGATCTCGATATTGCCGTTGTAGGCGAGCAACATCGAGCGGAAGATGGCCGTGAGCGAGCCAATAATGACCGGCAGGCTCAGCACGAGTGACGCTGCCACGCACAATGTGATCGAGCGGATGTACAGATGCGAAATCTCGCTATCGCGATAGCCAAAGACTTTCATGTAGCTGATCGAACGGGCGCTGTGGTCGATCACAGCCTTGGTCAGCAGGTACATAAACAGCAAGAAGATGAACACCGCAAGCCCAACCATCATGCCGATCATTTTGCTCATCATGCCGATGAACTGGTCGCCCACGGCGCGCATGTCGTCGGGCGTGGTGTCGCCGGCAAAGTAACGAGCATCGAGGTCGAGCTTCTTGTTGCTCGCATAGCCGTTAAAGTAGGTGGCGTCGTTGTCGAACAGCTCGTTAAAGTCGTCGATGCTCATATAGACATTCATATCCGACTTGGAGCCCCAGGCACAGTCCTTGCCCGCGTACTCAAAGGAATAATGCTCGCCCTCGTACTTGTCGCTGAGCGTGACCTTCTGGCCCTCGCTCCAGCCGAACTTGTCGAGTAGGCCGCCGCCAAAGACGACACGGCCGTCGCCGACGTTGAGGTCTTTCCAATAGCGTGAATCGGATGAAATGCCGTAGACGGAAATCGTCTCCTCGCCATTTCCATCGCCGCGGTCGTATTGCAGCTGGTAGACGGCGTATTTCTCGGCTTGCGCAATTGCGCCTGCACCATTGTCGATCGTATTGACCGGGTGGATATCGTCGTTGTCGGTGTCAATCTTAGAGGCCTTATCGATCAGGTCGATGGCCTCATCGCAATCGCAGCCGAGGGCATCGGCAAGATCGTCAAGGCGCGCGTAGAGCGCATTCTTCTTGTCCTGGACCTTGGCGAGCGCGTCCTGCGCCGCGGCCAGGCTCTCGGCAGACGGAGATGCGGTCGCGGCATCGGCTGCCGCCCGCGCCGCATCGGCCGCGTCGTCAAGCTCGTCATCGGCATCCTGAGTGGCGGAAAGCAGCGCGCCGTCAACCGACTGCAAGCGCTCGAGTGCCGACCACTGCTCGCGCTCCTCGGCAGTGCCCTCGAGCTCCAACGGCGCCTTGAGCGTGTACTGGTGCTCGGCGACCAGGCTTGTCTCGAGGTTGTCCGCATAGTGCGTCATCGTGGGCAGAATCGCCAGGCCAAAGAGCAGCAGTAGCGACGCAAATGCAATGCCCACGAAGAGTGTGGCGAAGTTGCCCAGATTGCGCAGGAAGATACGCAAGCGGAAGCGCGAGACAAAGCCCATGCGCTCCGGCAGCCGCAGGCCGCGCTTGGTGCCCGATTTGCCGCTCGACTCGTGACGAAGGAACTGCAACGGCGTCTTGCCCATCTTGCGAAGCAGACCCACCAGCGTGATGAGGACGAGCGCGGCGGCGGGAACCACGGCGCACTTCACAAAGATCTCCCAGCTCCAGTACACCTGGAAGGGCGGCAGGCTGTACGAGCCGTAATAGAGGCTGCGCATGGGCTCGGTAAAGAACACGACGCCGAGCGCAGTGCCCAAAAGCGCCGCGACCACGCCCACGATGGCGGGAAGCGCAAGGTAGTGCAGCACGATCTCGCGTCGACGATAGCCGCTGGCGAGCAGCGTGCCGATGATGGCGCTCTCCTCCTCGATGGTGGCGTCGGTAAGGACCACAAAGACGAACGCCATGATCACGATGATGATGTCGAGCAGCGTCATCCACATCATGGAGTCGCCGTCTACGTCGTCGCGCGCGTAGCCAATGCCCTGGTTGGAATCGGCGTCGATGAGGTCATCCACGCGTGCATCGGCATCGGTCAGCGCCTCGACCATATCCTGCTCGGCATCGATGCGGTCTGCAGTGGAGAGATCGCGATCGGTAAAGGTAAAGGAATAGGTGTAGGCGGGTGCGCCGCCGGCGTCCTCGAGCGCGGCAAAGCCGGCGTCGCTGACCTCGGCCACGCCATAGGTGATGGTGTTCACCGTAAAGTCCGAATTGTTGAGGAACAGCGCCTGGCTATCGGGCTGGGTCATGATGCCGCAGATGGTGTAGGTGCGGCCCTCAAGCTCGACCTTATCGCCCACGGCGAGGTCGTTGTTGGTGGCAAAAACTCGATCGATGGCCACCTCGTCGTCCGCCTTGGGTTCCCTGCCCTCACAGTAGGACGCGATATCGACCTTGGTGCGGTGCGCATAGGTGCGCAGCGTGCGCTTGGTGCCGTCGTCGCCGGACACCTTTTTGCTGATGGCGTCGATGGAGAAATTCTTGTAGAGCGTGACGCCGCCGACGTCGTCTGCCGCGTCCTCGGCTGCCTTGAGCTGGTCTTTGGTGGCCTCGAAGGAGGTGGTCACGCGGCCGTCCTCAATCGTGTACGCATCGCGCATGTCGTCGATAAGGCAGCCGATGGAATGCGCCGCAAGCAAAAAGCCCGATGTAAGGGCAATGCTTCCGCACATAAGCAAAAAGATGCCCAGGTACTTACCGATATTGCGGCGCAGCTCGCGCGGGAGACGTTTTGCGAGAGGTGTCATGGCGCCGCCTACCAATCGAGCTCGGCGGCTGCGACGGGCGACTCGTTGAGCTCATCCTCGACGATGCGCCCGTCGCGCAGGCGCAGCACGCGATTGGCCATGCGCGCGATGGCGGCATTGTGGGTGACAATGATGATGGTGCAGCCGTAGGTGCGGTTGACATCCTCCATGAGCTGCAAGATTTCCTTGGACGTCTTATAGTCAAGTGCGCCCGTGGGCTCGTCGCACAGCAGCAGGCCCGGGTTTTTGACGAGTGCGCGGCCGATGGCACAGCGCTGCTGCTGGCCGCCCGAAACCTGGCGCGGAAACTTGTTGCGGTGCTCGTAAAGGCCCAGCGAACGCAGCAGGTCGTCGACGTTGAGTGGCTTTTTGGACAGGTGTGCCGTGACCTCGATGTTTTCCTTGATGGTGAGGTCGGGCACCAGATTATAGAACTGGAACACGAAGCCCAGCTCGCGGCGTCGGTATTCGCCCAGGTCGGTGGCGTTGAGCGTGGTGAGGTCGCAGCCGTCCACCAGAATAGAGCCGCCGTCGGCATCCTCCAGGCCGCCGATCAGGTTGAGAAAGGTCGACTTACCCGAGCCCGAGGGCCCCAGCATGACGCAGATCTCGCCGCGGTTGATGGACGTGTCGATGCCATCGAGTACCGTCAGGCGCGCATCACCGTCGCCGTAATGCTTTTTGAGATCCTTAACCTGGACATAGGCTTCCTGCGTTGCCATGGTATCCCCCGTTGTTAGCCTCGTACTACTTTATGAGCGTAATAGTAAACCATGGCGAACTATTTTGGAGCGAGGCCTGGATTTTATTTCAGGCTAGTCATTGGGGACGTTCTTAAATGACTAGCTGTTAGGGACACTCTTTCGCCACCCGGCAGTTGGGGACGTTCCCTTTCTGCCGGCAGCTGAGGACAGTCCTTGGCAACCCGGCCGGCAAGCCGGCGGTTCGGCAAAGACTGTCCCCAATGACTAGTCGTTTAAGTCTGTCCCCAATGACCACTCTTGGTCGTTTAAGTCTGCCCCCAATGAGTACCCGATGACTAGGTGACTAGGCGCGGGATTTGGTGCGTGAGAGGGCCAGGCCTGCGGCGGCGATGGCCACGGCAAAGAGCACGGTGACGCCCAGGTCGCAGGCGATGTCGCCCAACATGGCAGACGTCAGGTCCGACGCGAGCGCCTTGCCGATCGCGTCGTTCACCCAATATGTCGGCACAAAGTGCGCCACGGTCTGCACGGCCGGGCCCATCAGCGACAGCGGCATCCAAGCGCCGCCCAAAAACGTCATGAGCATGCCGAGCAGGTTGCCCACGCCATTGAGCAGCTCCTCGCGCGCACCCAGGCCCGAAAGGGCAAAGCCAACGGCCAGCGGCGTGCACGCCAGGGCAAACGTCGCCGCCAGTGCCAGGCACACACGGCCCACGCCGACCTCGGCAACCGCGCTGGCAAAGCCCACGACGCCCATCATGCTCGACACAAACCAGATACAGACGGTGAGCACGGCGGCGGCCGCAAACACGGCAAGCGAACGCTGACGCTCGGAGACCGGGCTGGCATCCATGCGGCGCACGCGCTCGGGCTCGTTCATGCCCGAAAACACCAAGCCCACCGACACGATGACCGACGAGATAATCGCGTACGCGCCAAAGTTGAAGTACGACTCGAGCGTGGCGGCAGCAGCCGAGTCGACCTTGACCCGCTCGATCTGGACCTCCGCGCGCTTTGCAGCGGCATGTTCGGCGGCCTTGGCAACGTCGCCGTTGGAGGCAGTGGGCTCAAGTGCGGCTGCAGCGCCCGCGAGCGAGATCCAGCGCGAAGCCTCGGCAGACGAAAGCGCCGCCGCCATGGTGCCGGCACCGTAGGTCACATCGAGCTTGGGCAGGGACTCCCCCGCGCGGGCAGCCGCGACCAGGTCGTCCTCGAACCCCTCCGGGATAAAGAACACGCAGTCGGCGCTGCCCTTGGCGCTGTTGCTCTTGGAGAGCGCGTCCGCAAGGTCGTACGTGTCATCGCCGACGCCCGTGACCAGGTCAAACCGCGAACCTAGGTGCTTGGTGAGCGCACGTGAAAGATCACTGCCATCGCGGTCGACCACGATCACGTTGGCGTCGTAGGGCTTGTACTCGGTGAGCTGCGACGAGTTCCAGCTCACCGATGCCGCGATGAATACGCCCATCAGCGAAATGAACACCGTGTAGATGAGCAGGTAGAACGGGTGAGCGAGCGCCATGCGAAGCGCGGTCTTAAAGGTGCTCATAGCGGCTCCTTCCAAAGATCAGCGTGGCGGCGGCAACGAACAGCAGTGCCATGAGGACCAGTGCGCCGGCGCGAACGGCAAAAGGATCCAGGTCCTCAAAGAAATACAGGCGGTTGAACATGTCGCAGATGAGCTTGACGGGGTTGAGCCAGCACTCGGCCGGACAGGCGCGGGCGACGTCATCGGCAAGCGCCATCGCCGGTTCGCCGTAGAGCCCAGCGAACAAAGCGCACGTGGTGGCAAAGCCTGTGAGGATGCCCGACTTGGATGCCTTGCCGCCCTTAACGGGAAGCGTGCCCACAAAGAGTCCCAAGCCCGTGGCGGCAAGCGCGGAAGCGGCACCGCCCACCAGACACAGCCCCTCGCGCCCGCCAAAGTCGACGCCCACAACCAGGCGCACGTAGCCGATCGCGATCGCCATCGAGGCAAAGGAGACCAGCCACGAGCCCACAAAGATACCGGCCAGCGACGCCGTTTTGGAAAGACCGCCCGCGCAGCGGCGCGCGCCAAGGCCCGACAGATTGGGCTGCAGATCGACGACGCTCAAGGCGGCAAACTCCGCAGACATCATCGCGACCAGGCCAAAGAGCGCGTAATAGTAGATGACCGTGCCATCGGGCGTGGTGCGTGTCAGGCTTACGCGGCGGGTGCCGCCCTCGAGCGACAGGGCGCGCGCAACCGCCTCCGGGTCGGCGAGCGCCGCCGGGTTGTCCTGGGCAATCTGAGACATGAGCTCGGCATTTTGTGTATACGAGCTTGCCACCGTCTCCAGAATGCTGCGGTCGGTGAGCACCGTTGAGGCACGCGAGCTGTCGTAGCTCGACAGCAACGTGAGCTTGGGTGCGCCCGCGTCGTCGACCGTATAGATGCCCGCGACCTCGCCGGCCTTAAGCACACGGTTCGCATCGGCTGCGTCGTCGCACTCGTGGATCTCGAGCAGCTGATTGTCGCTCTCCTTGGCAAGCGACGTCGCCACGTCCTTAAAGGTCGAGGCGTCCCAGGCCTCGTCCGCTATGACGGCAACCGGTACCGGGTCGACCGTGCCGTCAGAGCTCAGATTCGCAAACATAAACATGAACATCGTGGAAAGTGCGATGGGAAAGAGAGCGCCCCAGACCCACGTGCTCGGCCGGCGCAGCAGCGTCTTGACCGTAGTGATGATGGTGTTGAACATGACTGCCCCCTAGTCGCGCAGCTCGCGGCCGGTGATCTCGAGGAACACGTCGTTGAGGGTCGGCGGCTCGCTCCACACGCGGCCGAGCGCCACATCGGCGGCGCGCAGCGTGTCGAGGATGTCGACCAAATTGTGCGGGCTCGCTTCGCAGGTGCAGACGAGCTCGCCGCCGGACAGCTCAACCGAAAGCACGTGCTCGAGGGCGCGCAGCCGCTCGACCGTGGCGGTCTCGACGGCGCCGACCTCGACAGTCACGCGCTCGCCCATTTGAATCATGCGTTTGAGCTCGTCATTGGTGCCCTGCGCCAGCACACGTCCGCCGTCCATGATCATGATGCGGCTGCAAATCTGCTCGACTTCCTCCATGTAATGGCTGGTATACACCACCGTGGCGCCCTCGTCGCGCAAGCGGCAGATGCCCTCCAGGATAGCGTTGCGACTCTGCGGGTCGACTGCCACCGTAGGCTCGTCAAAGAAGATGAGCTCGGGCTTGTGCGCAATGCCGCAGGCAATGTTGAGGCGACGCGCCAGGCCGCCCGAGAGCTTGCCGGGGCGAAACTTGGCAAAGTCGCCCAGCCCGACAAAGTCGATCGCCTCGTCCACCAGCGCGCGGCGGCGCTTGCGGTCGCCAACGTAAAGGCTGCAGAAATAGTCGATGTTCTCACGCACCGTGAGCTCGTCGAACACCGCAACTTGCTGCGGGACCACGCCGATGCGGCGCTTGAGGTCGTAGCGGGCGGGCGTCATGGGCTCGCCGAACAGCTCGATAGTGCCTTTGTCGTAGGCGAGCAGCTGCAGAATACAGTTGATGGACGTGGTCTTGCCCGAGCCGTTGGGGCCCAGCAGGCCAAAGATCTCGCCGGGGGCGATGCTCAGGTTAAAGTGGTCGAGCGCGATAAGATCGTCGTAGCGCTTGACGAGGTTTTCGACGTGGACGATGTCTGTCATGAGGCGGCCCTTCTGTTGCTTGCGGCCCGGTACGATTGCATCATCGCAGGAGCGGCCGGCGCGCACCAGTGAGCTTTGTCACGAGTGCGGGGGCTCGGTCGCGTGGCCCGCCGACGCCCCCGCTTTGCCGCGTGGGAGGAATGTCACGGTTGCTCCGGGTAGTGCCTCCCCCGTGCGCGGCATCGCGTACAATACCCGTATGAACAGGCTATTCGACAAATCGATCGTGCTGGCGTGCTGCATCGCAGTCGCCACGGGCCTTGCTGTGGACGCTCGTCTGGTTGCGGCGTTTTGCCTTGGCGTTATTGCCACCTCACTGGCCGAGGTCGCACAGGGAAACCGCGCCCGCCGTGTGAGCGAGGCCGCGAGCTACGCCTGCATCATCGCGGCCGTCTTCGTGCCGCCGTTTGTGCCGTTTGCGCCTCTCGCCTTCTATGACATCGCGCGGCGCGTGCGCCGTGAGCACGCCTGGGTCGCGCTGGGCATTGGCTCCGCTTTTGCCCTTGCGCTCGTCGCGGACCTTCGCACCGACGCGCTCACCTCCCGAACGCTTCTGCTGACCGCTATCCTTTCGGTTGCCGCCACCTTGTTGTCACTGCGCACAGCCCAGCTGGAGCGTGAGCAAAAGCGCATGCGCCGTACCCGCGACGAGCTGCAGGAACGAGCCCTCGCGCTCGAAGCGCGCAACCGCGATCTTGCCGACCGCCAGGACTACGAAGTCGAGCTCGCGACACTCGCCGAACGCGCCCGTATCGCGCGCGAGATCCACGATAACGTCGGCCACCAGCTCACGCGCGCCTCGCTGCAGGCCGAGGCCCTGCGCGTCGTGCACGCCGACGAGCCCAGGGTTGCCGCCGATTTCACCGACGTCAAACGCACGGTTGACGAGGCGCTCCAACTCGTGCGCGCCAGCGTCCACGCGCTCAACGACAATGCGACTGACCTCTCCGTGCAGCTCGAGCGCATCGTTGAAGGCGCACGCTCGGACAGCGGTCCGCAGATTGAGCTTGAGGTTTTGGCCGAGCATACACCCGCCAACGTCGCCAACTGCTTTGCGGCAGTGCTACGCGAGGCGCTTTCCAACGCCATGCGCCACGCCCATGCCAAAACCATTACCGTGCGGTGCATGGAGCACCCATCGTTTTACCAGCTCATCGTTACCGATGATGGAACGGGCGGGGTTCGAACAGGCGCCCGCAGCGCCACAGGGGGTATGGGGCTCGCCTCCATGCGCGAGCGTGTCGAGGCACTTGGCGGCACTTTCACTGCCGGCTCGCGAGTCGGCGCCTCCGGATGGCGCGTGTTTGCCACCATTCCCAAGCAGCAAGGAGATGAGGGCCGATGAGGCTCATAGTTGTCGACGACGACCATCTGGTGGTCGATTCACTCAAGATTATCCTGGGCGCTCAGCCGCAGATAGAGGTGGTGGGCACCGGTGCCGACGGCGACGACGCGGTCGCGCTCTACGCCGAGCACGCACCCGACATCGCACTGCTCGACATCCAGATGCCGAAGCGCGACGGACTTTCGGCGGCACGCGAAATCCTTGAGCGCGATCCCGCGGCGCGCGTGGTGTTTCTGACGACGTTTTCGGATGACGAGTACATTGTGTCGGCGCTCAAGTTGGGCGCCCGCGGCTACCTGATTAAAACCGATGTCGCCGCCATTCCGCCAGCGTTGGCGCAGGTCATGGATGGCAAACGCGTGCTCGAGGGAAAGGCGATCGAGGACATCGATTTTGACGGAACGGGCGTCGAGGCGGGCACGACCCGCCGGCCCGCGGCCTTTGTCAGCCTGACCGACCGCGAGTTCGAAGTCGCAGAGCTCATCGCCCGCGGCCTCGACAACAAGGAGATTGCCGCCACCGCCTATATGGGCGAAGGCACCGTGCGCAACCACATCAGCTCAATCCTTGCCAAAATGGGCCTGCGCAACCGCACCCAAATCGCCATCGCCTATCTGCGAGGCTAGCCGCTGGCTGCCGCCAATTTGATGCCATTTCAAAACTATGCCGGTTTACTACGATGAACCGCATATCTCCGACCACGGCAAATTGCGCACTTACAAAACCGCAGGTAGAACACTTGCGATATTTGCAAAAATGCGGGTGTGGTCAGGAATCTCGGATTCATCGTAGTAAACCGACATAGTTTTGCACGGATAGTCCCGCACGGGTACCATCCCAGGCCTCGCGGGACCAAAATGATCCGTTTTCTTCCGCCCGCGGAGATCGGCTGACGGCGCTCGCCACGAAATGGGCCCATCTACTACGTTTGACTCGATACCCCCGACCATAACCGCTTTTCATGAAAAACCGCAGGCGTTCTACCTGCGGTTTTCATTTCGCATTGCTTGCCGTGGTTGAGGGTAGCGGCTTAAACGTAGTAGATGGGCCCATTTCGTGGCAGACGGGTCACGCGGCAGCCCTCGCAAGGCCAAAATAGTCCGTTTTCCTCCGTCCACGGGAGTTAAAGGGCTGTTACGAATATGGTGCTATTTCAAAACTATGCCGGATTACGGGGCAAAAGTCGGAGCCCTCATCCATACCCCCATTTTTTGAAAAACGGCGGGCTATCTACCTGCGGTTTTGTTTTTACGATTTTCTGTATGGTCGGAGGTTCGCTATCCAGCCCCGTAATCCGGCATAGTTTTGTTCGTGGCAGCCCAACCGCGCGTTTAAGCGCGGGGCCGGTGGGGCAATTTTGCCCCACCGGCCCCTATTCCAGCTCTATTTCAGCGCTATTCCGGCTTGGTTACTACCGTGGGAGTCTTGTCCGCTGCAACTGGGGTGCGAGCGGTGTCCATAGTCAGGCAGTGTTTGGGGCAGCTCTCGATGCACTCGCCGCACACCACGCAGGCATACGGATTGATCGACCACGTTCCGCCCTTGCGATCGACCGCGAGCGCGCCCGCCGGGCAACGGCGCGCGCACATGCCACAGCAGATGCACACGTTCATGTCGTTAACGATATGCCCGCGCAAGCGCTCGGGCGCCGTCAGCTTCTCCTGCGGATAGCAAACCGTGACCGGCCGCTTGACCATAGAACCCAAGGCCGTCTTGGCAAATGTCAGCAAACTCATGCCGCGCCTACCTTTCCGTGCAGCTAATGCAGGGGTCGATAGTCAGGATAATCATGGGCACGTTGGCAAGGAGCACGCCCTGCAGCGCATGTGTCAGACCCGCCAGGTTTTGCGACGTCGGCGTGCGTACGCGAAAACGGTCCAGGTTCTTGGTGCCGTCGCCGCGCACATAGTAGTACGCCTCGCCGCGCGGCTGCTCAATCACAACCTCGCCGCGCGCGCCGTCGGCCGGCGTAAGCTTGGTGCGCCCGCCGATGCCGTCGTGCGGGATCTTGCCCACAAGCTCCTTGATGATGTCCATGGCCTGCGTGACCTCGGCACAACGCACCTGGCAGCGGGCATAGCAGTCGCCGTCGGTCGCCACGATGGGCTCAAACGCAGACAGATCCGCATAGGCGCCGTCGCCAAACATGCGCACGTCGTAGTCCACGCCCGAGGCGCGGCCGAACGGGCCGACCATCGAAAGCTCCAGCGCGTCCTTCTTGCTGATCACGCCCACGCCATGCAGGCGCTCGCCACAGCTGGCGTCGTCCAAAAACGTATGCACCAGGGCCTCGTAGTCAGGACGCATGGCGTCGAGCGTCTGGACAATGCCCGCCAGCTCGGAGTCCTCGATGTCGTGCTTAAGGCCGCCGATCTCATTAATCGACAGAATCACGCGGCCGCCGCAAGTGCTCTCAAAGATCTTGAGAATCTGCTCGCGCAGAGTCCACGAACGATAGAACAGTGCCTCGAAGCCAAAGGCATCGGCGAGCAGGCCCAGCCACAGCAGATGCGAGTGGATGCGCGAAAGCTCGTGCAGAATGGTGCGGATATACTGCACGCGGCCGGGCACCTCGATGTCGAGCATGCGCTCGCAGGCGCTGGCATAGCCATAGCTGTGACCCACGGCGCAAATGCCACAGATGCGCTCAGCGATGTAGCCAAACTGGTGCATATCGCGCTTTTCGGTGAGCTTCTCGAGTCCGCGGTGAACAAAGCCGATCTGCGGAATTGCCTCGATGACGCGGTCGTCCTCGATCACCAGGTCCAGATGAAGCGGCTCGGGCAGCACCGGGTGCTGCGGGCCAAACGGAATAACGGAGCGATGTGCCATGGACCTTACGCCTCCTTTTTCTGCTTGTCGCGGGCGGCCTTAGCGGCAAGCGCCGCGCGGACCTTAGCCGCTTTCTCGGGATCCATGGCGGCGAGCTTTGCCTCCATCTCGGCAGCCTTGAGCGCGGCCTTCGCAGCGGCCTCATCGTGCTGAGCATCGGAGCCGGCAGCCGCATCGGGCTGGGCGGCAGCAGCACCTGCGGCGCCCTCCCCTGCAGCAGCCGCGGCAGCGGCGGCCTTCTCGGCTGCGGCCTTGCGCGCCTTGGCCTCGGCGGCCGCGCGGACCTTCATGGTTTTCTCGCGCGCGGCCTTCACCTCGGGCGTGATAACGCTCATGGGCTCGGCAGTCGAGACCTGGTAGAAAAAGCCCTTAAAGTCAATCTGCATGTCGGTGATGGCAAGACCAAACAGGTCATGCGCCTCGTTCTCAAACGGGAACACCGCCGGATAGTACGAGCTGATGGACGGAATCTCCTGGTACCGGTCGATACCCTCGACCACCAGGTTCTCGATCGCATAGCTGCCGTCCTGCGCAATATTCTCCTGAGCAGCGCGGACGTTGATAAACGTATAGACCAGGCGATACGATCCGTCGTCCACACAGCGCTCGGCATGCATCTGCACAAAGCGCGCGCCGACGCCCTTGAGCGCCTGGACATGCGACAGAAGCTCGTCGATCCCAACGGTGGTATAGATTGCCTTTTGCATTACTCGGCCTCCTTTGCAGCGACGGGCGCACCGTCAGCCGCGCCTGCGTCGACACCGACCCCGGCCCCCGCAGCAGCCACGAACCCGTCCTCGCCCAGCTCAACGCCACCGTCCCAGGTTGCGGCACCGCCCACGGTGAGCGGGTCGCCGCCGGCGCGCATCACGGCTTCCTTCTGATCCAGGATGCCGCACGCCTCCACGATGGCATCGATCACCGTCTCGGGACGAATGGCGCACCCGGGCGCGTACACGTCCACGGGAATCGCGCGGTCCACGCCACCGATCACGTTGTACGCATCGCGGAACACGCCGCCCGAACACGCGCAGATACCGCAGGCCACCACGCACTTGGGCTCGAGCATCTGGTTGTAGATCTGGCGCACGACGGGCAGGTTCTGGGCATTGACCGACCCCGTCACCAAAAAGATATCTGCATGCTTGGGGTTGCCGGTGTTGACCACGCCAAAGCGCTCCGCATCGAACAGCGGCGTGAGCGAGGCCAGCACCTCGATATCGCATCCGTTGCAGCTCGAACCGTCGTAATGAATAACCCACGGCGAGCGCGACATTTTATGATCCATGGATGCCGCCTCCTAAATAAACACGTCGACGAGGATGGGCATAAGGTTGAGCAGGCCAAACACCAACGCCACGCCCCAGCCGAGCTTAAAGCAGCTGCGCCAGGTGCTGCGTGCGAAGGTGTTGTCGATCAGTACCTCGACAAAATACGTCGCAGCCATCACGACCAGGGCGACCACCCAGCTCACCGGGTTGTCCCAAACAAAGAACATGCCCACCCACATCAAAAACAGCACGGTCTCGCACCAGTGCATAAGGGTCATCTTGGCCAGCGTGCCGCCGCTCATCTCGGTGGCGACGCCCTGGACGATCTCCTGATGCGCGTGATGCGAGTACGAAAGATCGAACGGCGACTTGCGCAGCTTGATGGTAAGCACCGCGAGCAGCGCGAGGAAAATGGGCGCGCTGTACACGATGATGGGGGCCGACTGCCCCGTCACGGCAATGGAATCGAAGCTGTCGGTGGCAAGGTACAGGCCCACGCTCATCAGCAGAACGGCGGGCTCGTAACTCATAACCTGCAGCAACTCACGATCGGCGCCAACCTGGGCAAACGGACTTTGCGTCGAGGCGGACGCCAGCACCACAAAGATCGCGGCGAGCGTAACCATAAAGGCGCACAGCAGCGTGTTGGAACCCGACACAAAGATGCCGCCGCCCACGACGGTGAAGATGAGCGCGCACGCCATGTAGGTATCGTCCATGGTGTTTACGCTGGCGGGGGCTTTGCGCAGCAGCTTGGAAACGTCGTAGAAAGGCTGCAGCAGGCGCGGGCCCACACGGCCCTGCATGCGGGCCGAAAGTTTGCGGTCAACGCCGTCGATCAGGCCGCCCACAAGCGGCGCCAGCAAGGCAAATGCCACGGTGCCAATAAAAATGCCCACGACGCCCGAACCTTCAAAATACTTGCCGCGCAACACCGAGGGCGCGCTCATGGCAAGTCTCTCGGGCCCAATCCACGCGCAACACAGCAGCGCAAAAAAGATAATGCTGCAGCACACGACGCTACCCGCGGGGCCAATACGCTTCTCGCCAAGGGCGTCCTCCGAGTACCAATTGCGCTTTTCGGCCTTCACCTCGTGTCCCATCGAGCCGCGGAAATGGCGATATTTGTCGGTTCCCACACCCGAAAGGTACACGTTGACGTGCGGCTTGTTGCTCACGCGGAATGAAGTCAGCAGCACCACGGCGATAAACGCCACGATAACCACCATCAGATACATGGCGTCCTTGCCGATAACGTACGGCACGCGGCCAAACACCATGGCCAAGTAAGGCGACACCAGACCGCTCGAGATAACCGGGAACGCCACACAGCACAGAATCAGCAGCGCGGCGATGGTGTTGAGCGCCATCCATTCAGTCTTATGGACATTGACCTCAACGTTTTGAGCCGTGGGGTCGACGCCCGAAAGCTTGGCAAGCCACTTGCCCCAGAAGTAAAACGTCGCGGCCGAGCCAAAGGCAAGCACCATGATCATGAGCACGTTGCCGGTCTGCGCAAACGCCACCAGAGCGCCCCACTTGGACACGAGCATGCCAAACGGCGCCACGAACATGCCCATGATGCCCAGCATCATCAAGCGCGTCAGGTGTGGCATACGGCTGAACATACCGTCCATGTCCTCGATATTGCGGCTGCCGATATGATGCTCGGCCGTGCCCACGCACAGGAACAGCAGCGACTTGGCCACCGTGTGGAACAGGATCAGGAAGATGGCCGCCCATACGGCCTCGGGCGCGCCGACACCCAAACAGGCACTGATGAGGCCCAAGTTGGAAATGGTGGAGTACGCGAGCACGCGCTTGGCGTTGCTCTGCGAGATGGCCATGAGGGCAGCGAGCAAAAACGTGATGGCACCCACACTCGTGACCATAAAGCCGGTCACGGGATAGATGGCATAGAGCGGGCTCAGCTTGACCATTAGGAACACGCCGGCTTTGACCATGGTTGACGAGTGCAGCAGGGCGCTCGTGGGCGTGGGGGCAACCATGGCGCCCAGCAGCCAAGTGTGGAACGGCATCTGTGCGGCCTTGGTGAGTGCGGCGAGCGACAGCAGGATGACCGGCATCACCAGCAGCGCGGATTGCACGGTTCCGGCACCGGAAAGCTCGATCATGCCCGGGATGGTCAGCGGCATGCCGTTAACGTGCAGGTACATGAGTCCGGCCAAAAACGCGATGCCGCCCAGCATGTTGAGGATGATCTGGTTAAAGGCGTTCTTGATGGCCTCGGGCGTGCGCGTATAGCCAATCATAAGGAACGAGCACACGGTGGTGATTTCCCAGCCGCAGAACAGCCACTCAAGGTTGTCGCTCGTCACGATAACGAACATGGCCGAGAGGAACAGGAACATGAGCGCCAGGAACTGCGGGCGACGGTCGGGCGCGGTCTGCCCGCGCAGCGCGGCCTCGTGCTCATCGTGCGCTTGGAAGTCCTTCATATAACCCAAGGCATACACGCAGATTAGGCTGCCGACGATGCCGACGGCGAGCACCATGATCACGCTCATGTAGTCCAGGTAGAGCGGCGTTGCCGTGACGGCTTCGGCCGCGGGCAACATCATGGCTGCAAAGGCGAGCGAGCCCACCAGCTGGACTATGCCGAGCACCGTGGTGAGCGCGTTCCTATATTTGTACGCGTTGTACAGGATTACGGCGCACAGGATGACGTCGATGACGGAGCTGATGATCGAGAGCACATGCGAGGTGCCGGAGGCAACCTCAAAGCTCTGCGGACCCATGCCAAAAAACATGACGGCGACTACAACTGTCACCGCCATAATAATGCCGGAACCTATGAGCCCCACCGCATCGCGGGCGCGGTCGCCGCGCGCGAACAGCATGCCCAACGCCGGCACCAGCGGAAACAGGGTAAGGAAATACAGTAGCGTCATACCATCACTCCCCCATGCAAAAACGCTGCAATTGTTTAACGTTATAGCTCAATTACGGGGTTGCGGTGGCAGGTTTTCGGTCAACTGGGGAGTTTTGGGCGTACGGGGTAAGGGCATGTCCACATTGGAGCAGAGGCGCGGTAAGAAAAATGCGCCCCTGTGGGCGCACCATCCCGTTCGCTATTCCGCCTTTTTAACGCGCGGCTTGCGACCGCGCGGCTTATCGACCAGTGCGGACTCACCGCTCTCGCGGTACTGACGGCACCAAGCCTTGACCGAAGACTCGCTGGGAATCTTGTGCTTGATCATGGCCTCGCGAACCGTCAAGCCGTTTTCCAGACGGTCCTTAACCACAGCGAGCTTTACGTCGTACGAATAGGTGTGATGATGCGAACCGGCATTGAGAACGGCGTCGGCACCGCCCACGGCATACGCGCGGGCCCACTGACGAGCCGTGGCCTGGGGAATGCCAAGCTCCGCGGCGAGAGCGCGATGACCGACCCCCTCTTGGAGGATCTCGACGGCGCGCTGCCTAACCTCGGGCGCATGCGTGCGAGTCCTAGTTGCTTCCGACATACCTGCCACTTCTTAGCCTTAGCCGTTAATCTGCTTTCTTACGTGCAAGTTAGATAGTAGCATTTTACTGTTTGCTCAAAGCAGTTAATTAAAATAGACGCGGCGTTATCTGGGCATTTGGCATCAAATTACGACATTTCTTTATCGATTATTTACGCTGGTAGCTGACTCGCAGCTAATCGTCATTCGCTTGTCAACAAAATTGGCATCTCTTTATGTCCTTTGGTATAGAGGATATAGTTATTAACCCCTCCCCCAATATTTTTGAGTGATCTGCAAGGCAGTAGACGTCCTCACTCCTCATGATTACCTCGCATTGCCATCCACCGGAGCAAAACAAAAAGGGCGGGACCTGCTGCGCTTGCAGGCCCCGCACCGGTTGACACCCGACGGGACACAGCCGGGCGAGGCGGATCCGTGCTACCGCCCCGCCTGGCCGCGATGTTCAACTACAGCTCGTTGGCCGCGTGATACGCCGTGCGAATGGCGCTCGCAATGTCGGCGGTGCGCTCACCCGAGCAGTCGCCCACGCAGGTCACGGGCACCGTCACGCCATCCAGGTCAAACGCGTTGGCCTTGGAGCCCACGGCCATCACCACGTAATCGCAGGCGATCCTCACCGGCTCCTCGGCGCCGTCCTCGGTGGTGCGAACAGCCTCCACGCCTTCGTCGGTAATGGCGGTCAGGCGGGTCTTAACATGCTGCTCCACGTTGTGCTCTGCAAAGTCGCTCATAATCAGCGGCAGAATGGTCTCGGACTCGCCTGCGGCAATCTTGTCGAGCATCTCCACGATCGCCACCTCGCAGCCGTGCTGCAGCAGGTACTCGGCAGTCTCGGTGCCCACCAGGCCGCCGCCAATGACGGCGACGCGGCCGCTGAGCTCCACCTTGCCGGCCAGCACGTCCCAGCTCGAGACGACCTTCTCCGAATCGGCACCCGGAACGGGGATGACCACGTCGTGTGCGCCCACGGCCACAATCGCAGCGTCGGCGGCGTTGAGGTCCTCAGCGGTAGCGGCATGGTTGAGCTCGACCTTCACGCCCAGGCCGGGCAGAATCTTCTCGTAGTACTCGACCGAGCGCATGATCTCGTCCTTGCGCGGAGGCGCGGCCGCCAGCACAATCTGGCCGCCCAGATGATCGCTCGCCTCGTAGACGGTCACGTCGTAGCCGCGCTTGGCCGCCACGCGCGCGGCCTCCAGACCGGCGATGCCGCCGCCCACCACGGCGATCTTCTTGTCGCCCTCGCCCGGCTTAATGGCGATGGTTGCCTCATCGCCATTCTCGGCATTGAGCACGCACGAGATGTACTTGCGGTTTTGAATCGCATCGACGCAGCCCTTGTTGCAGTTGAGGCACTCGCGGATGGGCTCACCCGTGGCGGCCTTCAGCGCAATGTCGGGGTCGCACATGAGCGAGCGGCCATAGGCGATGATGTCGGCGGCGCCATCTTCCAGAATCTTCTCGCCGGCCTCGACCGAAACCACGCGGCCCACGGTTGCCACCGGCACGGAGACCAGGGCCTTGACGCGCTCGGCCACGGGCAGCGTCCAGTTGTAGGGCATGGCACCCATGGGCGGAATGGTGTCGCCCATGTTGCCGGTGTGGTTGGCCTGTGCGACCTGAATCATATCGATGCCCGCACCCTCGAGCAGCTTGGCGAACTCGCAGGCCTCGTCGGGCTGCAGGCCACCCTTGCCGCGCGGCGTGCCGTCGGGGTTCTCCATGATCACGGGGAGCTTGTACTCCACCATCAGCTGCGGCGCGGCCTCCTTAATGGCGGCGACGACCTCCAGCGCGTAGCGAACGCGGTTCTCGAACGAACCACCGTACTCGTCGGTGCGCTGGTTGAGGATGGCCGAGCACAGCGAACCCACCAGACGATCGCCGTGGACCTCGATGGCGTCGATGCCGGCCTGCTGCGCACGGGCGGCCGAGGCAGCGATGGCCTCCTTGATCTGGGTGAGTTGCTCTACGCTCGCCTCGTTCACAAAGTGCTGCATGTCGTGATGCAGCTTGGCGTAGGCCTGGTTGCGGATCTCGTTGGACTCGGCCATCTTGGCGGCAAAGGTCTCCTCGTCGCCGGCGGCCTTGGCCTCCTGCGCGGCCTTGGCGGCAGCCATGGAGCCCATGACCATGCGGCCGACACCGGGCACATCGTACTCGGGGTGGAACAGCTGCAGCGCGACCTTGGCGCCGTGCTTGTGGACGGCATCGGCCAGCGCCTTAAACGTGGGGATCTGGGCGTCGGTTGCCAGCTTGGGCGTGGGGCTTGCGGTCATGACGGGAGCGACGTCGCCGATGACGATGTAGCTCACGCCGCCACGGGCCAAGCGCTCGTAAAAAGCCAGGCTGCGCTTGCCAATGGAGCCGTCGCGCTCCTCGTAGCCGGTGGTCAGCGGCGGAAACATAATGCGGTTCTTGAGCTCAAGGGGGCCAACCGTAATGGGCTGGAGCAGCTTGGATGCAGGTGTGGTCATGGACATTCCTCTCTTGTAGGCGCGGCGGCGATGATGCCGCGTAGTTATCTAGAGGATATGGCATGGGAATACAGCAGCGCAACGGAAATCGGCGGACAGCAGGTAGCGGCAGGTGGATGGGATGAGCCCAACAGCGGGTTTTTCTCGATCTGTAACACCTAGCCGCCTAAATCGGGTCTAGATGTTACAGATCGAGATTTTGTTTGAGAGACCGAGAATTGGACCGAAAACACGGTCCCGGAATAACGAAAAAGCTCGCCGGCTAGGCCGACGAGCTGCAAGTCCTTGGTCGCGGGGGCAGGATTTGAACCTACGACCTCCGGGTTATGAGCCCGGCGAGCTACCAGACTGCTCCACCCCGCAATGTCTGGGCGCCTCATGTGCGCAAGAAAGAATATTACGCGGGAGTTCGGTAAACGGCAAGGAAAATCTCGTAGAGCATAATTCCTTCATATTTAAACCCCTCAGACCATATCACCGTGAACGAATCGCAGCCGAGCGCCGGCGGCGCGTATACAATGGTGCGCGTCCTTTTACGCCGACACCTGGAGTAGACATGCTGCTCGCTATCGATATGGGAAACACGCAGACGGCCATGGGCCTGTTTGACGGAGACGAGCTGGTGCAGTCGTGGCGTATGCCCACCGACCGCTCCTATACCGCCGACGAGATCCACGTGCGCCTGATGGGCTTCTTTAAGATGTACGACCTCTCGCTCGGCGCGGTCGACGCGATCGCCTTTGCCGGCGTGGTGCCGCAGCTCTCGCGCGAGTGGCACGCCGTGGCCGACCGCATCGCGGCAGACGCCATCGTCATTGGACCGCAGACGGCGGCCGTGACCAAGCTGCGCGCGGCGCGCCCCCAGGCCGTTGGTGCCGACCGCATCGCCAACGCCGTCGCTGCCGAGACCTTCTACGGCGCCCCGGCGATCGTGGTGGACTTTGGCACCGCGACCAATATCGACGTCATCGACGAGGACGGCTATTACATTGGCGGAGCGATTGCGCCGGGCATCCGCATTTCGATGGACGCGCTTGCCGCCCGTGCCGCCAAGCTCGCCAGCGTGCCGCTCGAGGCGCCCGAGCACGCCATCGGCCGCGATACCGAGGAATGCATCAAGGTCGGCGCCGTGGTGGGCGCCGCCGCCATGGCCGAGGGCTTGGTCGCGCGCATGAAGCGCGAGCTGGGCCGCGACGATGCCACCGTTATCGCCACGGGCGGTCTCGCCGGCATCGTCGCCGATTCGACCGATGCCTTCGACGTGGTCGATGGACAGCTCACCATCAAGGGTATCTGCGAAATCTACCGCCGCATGCAGGAGATGGGATAGAGCGGGGGCTTAAGTCGAGCACGAGCACGAGCGGCGAACTAGGCGACGCATCAGTCCTATTCCTCAAAATCGAAAATTTTTCAGTTTTGAGGAATAGGCTTTCTGCTACGCCTCACCGCACAGCCACCTCGCCAGGTCCACGATCAGCACTCCGTCGCGATCCGTGGCCTCGTGATGTGTGCGGGCAAGAATCATCTTGGGATACGCATCGCCAATGCTCAGCAGTGGCGAAATCTCGCGTTCAAATGTCTTATCCGAGCTGATGTCGTCGCTCACCTGAATGTAGAGTTTCTCGCTCCGCTTGATTGCTACAAAGTCTATTTCCTTTTTATAGAGCACGCCGACGTATACCTCGTATCCGCGACGCAGCAGCTCGATTGCCACCATGTTCTCGTATACGCGTCCCCAATCCATATCACGTGTACCAAGAAGCGCATATTTAAACGCATGGTCCGCCAGATAGTACTTCTCACCGCTCTTAAGGTATTTTTTGCCGCGAATGTCGTACCGACGCACTTTATAGAAGGCAAACGCATCGCACAGGTACCCCATGTACGTACCGACCGTCTTGTTCGTAATCTTTAGCCCATCCGCATTTAATGCATCAGTAATGTTGCGTGCCGACGTAATGTTGGAAACGTTGTCCATCATGTAATCGGCAATGCGTAGCAGCGCCGATTCGTTTCTCACGTTATGCCGTTGCACGATATCTCTCACAATGAGCGTCTTGAAGACGTTGGAGAGATATTGATAGCGCTGCTCCTGCAGTGGATAAGGGTAAGAGCCGGACATTCCGCCGGTTCTCGCGTACTCATCGAAGTCGCGGTCGACCTCGCCCTCATCGCCATAGAGGCGATACTCCTCAAACGAGAACGGGAAAACCTCGATCTCGAAGGTGCGCCCCGTAAAGAGCGTCGACAGATCGCTCGACAGCAAAAAGGCATTCGATCCGGTGATGAATATGTCGTACTGCTCGGATGCGTGAAGGCTGTTGATCGCACGCTCAAAACCGTCGCACATCTGAACTTCATCGATAAGCAGAAAGTTTTGTTTGCCGGACACTCGATGATTTTTTACATAGGCGAGCAACGCGTGATACTCGAGCAGGTTCTCGAACTCATCGAGGTTGTAGTTGATATGGATGACATTCGAATTGGACAGATTTGCCTCCACGTAATCGCGGAGGGCCTCGAGCAATTTTGATTTACCGCTACGGCGGATGCCCGTGATGACCTTGATGTCCGGCACGCCAATAAGGCTCGTCAACGTGTCCATATATGACGTTCTATTGATGAGTTTCATTGGGGCCTCCTCGCGGTCTTTTATCGCTATTCCTCAAAACTGAATAATTTTCAGTTTTGAGGAATAGGCTCTATAGCGAATATACCTCGCGAAAGACCGAGCTGCCTTAATCCTATTCCTCAAAAACGAAAATTTTTCAGTTTTGAGGAATAGGGCCGCGATGTCGCCCCGCAGTCACGCAAAAGCCCTCCTCGGTGCAGGTGAACTGCCTCCCATTTCTTGGACACGAGAAATGGGAGGCTTTTGGAGTGGGTATGATGAATTGGACACCTAGTTAAGAGCGAAAGGTGTTCAAGAT
>CAUCUN010000018.1:0-55837 GCA_958445985.1 uncultured Collinsella sp.
CGGCAATACGCTTGAGGATCCTTAAAAGAAAGTCCAGTTTATCCTTCCCACTCCACCATTGGAATCCTCCGATGCGCCTTCGCACGCTCGCATGACCTCGATACCATGTGAGCGTGCGAACTCGACGAGCTCTGCGTTGCGGGCGTTTATGGTGCCGAAGGTGGCGGGGCACACGATAAGGCGCGCGCAGTGGACGAGGAGCTCTTTGGCGCGGGCTATGGCTTTATCCCCGATCGGCTCGAAGGCGCTCTCGGCCACGTATTCTGTCGCCAGGTCGCGCGCGAGCTCGCAGTCGATGTCCCCTTCGTGCAGAACGCCCGCGTAGAACGCCTTGCCCTGCCGGATGAGCTGACGAAACACAGCCGACCCCGTACCTGCGCCAGCGATGACGAACGTGTGCGCATCGCCGTGTGGGCGCCCAATTTCCACGCTGCCGAAGCGCTCGTTGAAGGTGCCATGTTGAAGGCCGTAGAGCTCGCCAATCGTCTCGCGCGTGAATATGTCCTCGGGTGCGCCGGAGCGGAAGACCCGGCCGTCCTTCACGCAAATCACCTTGTCGGCGCTTTTCTGCGCGAGCTCGAGTTCGTGGATGGACATGATGACAGCCACATTCCGCGATTTCGCAAGGTGGCGAAGTATTCGCAGCAGGTCGATCTGGTAGCGGATATCGAGATACGACGTGGGCTCGTCGAGCACGAGCACACGCGGATCCTGCGCGATGGCGCGTGCGAGCATGACGCGCTGGCGTTGCCCGTCGCTTATCTGCATGAAGTCGCGCTCGGCGAGCTCTTCCACATGTGCGGTTTTCATGGCCTCGTCGACCCGACTATGGTCGTAGGGCGAGAGTGTGCCCATTCGCCCGGTGTAGGGATGCCTTCCCGCCTCTACGAGATCGCGGCAGGTGAGGAGCTCGGTCCGGGGGCGATCTGTCAGCATGACGGCAAGGTTCCTTGCGAACTCCGCCGTCTTCCATCGGGAAATCTCCCGCCCGTCGAGCTCGACTGTGCCGGCAAGCGGTGCCAGATGGCGTGTGATGGTTTTCAAGATGGTCGACTTGCCCGAGCCGTTCGGCCCGATGAGCGCCACGACGTCGCCCGCGCGAACCTCCAGATCGACGCCTTCGACTACGACCTTCTTGTCGTAGCCAGCCGACAGGTCGCTTATTCGGAAAAGCGGTGCTCCGTCAGCCTGCGTTTCGACCGGGGTTTCGAGGTTCGACTCCCCTCCGAGCGTTTTGGGCCGCGGCACGAATTCCTCCATCTACCTCACCCGCTTCTTCAACATGAGCGCGATAACCACCGGCGCGCCGAAGATTGCGGTGACGGCGCTGATGGAAAGCTCGATGGGAGAGAACAGCGTGCGCGCGATCAAATCGCAGCCCGCGCAGAAGATGGCGCCTCCCAAGAAGCACGCAGGAATCACTCGGATGGGCTTCGACGACTTCAGCGCCGACTTAACGAGATGCGGAACCGCGATGCCTACGAACGACACCGGACCAGCGAACGCGGTCACGCAGGCGGAGAGCATGCTCGCTAGAAGGACGAGCACCACGCGGAAGCGTGCGACGTTCACGCCGACGCTTTTCGCGTAGGCTTCTCCTAGCTGGAAGGCGGAAAGGGGCTTCGATATCGCGAATACGCATGCGCTCACGGCGATCACCACGACCGCGATGACCGCGATGTCGTCCCAGCTCGAACCCGAGAAGCTACCCAAAGACCAGTTGTGCAGGTTCACGATGGACTGGTCGTCGGCGAAGGCGATGAGGAAGTTCGTCGCCGCCGAGCAGATGTATCCCACCATGACGCCCGCCACGATGAGCATGGCCATGGATCTTATGCGCCGTGCGATGAGGAGCACGAAGCTGATGGTGATAAGCGAGCCCAGAAACGCTGCGGCCACCATGGCCGGCGAGGACATGGCCTGGTTCGCGCCCAGAAGTACGATCATCGTAAGCGCGACGACGAACTTTGCGCCCGAGGAGACGCCCAAGATGAACGGGTCGGCGATGGGGTTGTTGAAAAACGTCTGCAGCAGGAACCCGGAGAGCGAAAGTGCCCCGCCGAGAAGCACGGCTGAAAGCACGCGCGGTAGGCGAATCTCCCAGATGACCTGGCTTTCCATGGAATTGGCCACGCCGCCCGAAAGGATGCCGGGGATGTGGTCTGCGGGCACGAGCACGCTCCCGATGCACAGGTTGGCCCCGACGAGCACGATGAGGGCAACAGCGAGCAGCGCCGTCACGACGCGACACCGTGCGGCGCGCCCCGATTCGTCGTATGCCATGGAAAGCCGGCTTCTCATGACGCTAGCCAAGTTTCCTCAGATAATGGAAGTCGCTCGCGTCATCGCCGGTGAACGCCCCGTGCAGCTCGTCGATAATGTCGGCGGTAGAAGTCATCTGCTGGTACATGTCGGCGCTTGTGACCCAGACGTTGCCGTTCTTTACAGCTTTGAACTGCGACAATAGCGCGTTTTTGCCTACGAAGTCTTTCAAGGTGGCAACCGATTCGTCGATGGTGCCGTTGTAGACGATGATGTCGGCATCCTTCGCCGTCGCGTAGAAGCGCTCCATTTCGAGCGTTACTGACGAACCTGACGTCGACGCCGTCTGCGCGTCATCGAGCGCGTAGCTGCCGCCTGCAAGCTCGATCATCTGCGCCACGTAGTCGCCCGCCCGCCGTGTGACGGCGGCCCCGTTCGAGTTAATGTAGAAATACGCCACGGTTTTACCTGACGACGCGAGCCTCGACGTTTGCTCGACGCGGGCCTTCTGCTCGTTGAACAGGTGCGCGGCCTCGTCTTCCTTGTCGAACAGGACGCCGAAAAGCTTAATCCACTCGACGCGCCCGAGTGCTTCGGGCTCGCTCGACGACTGTTCGGTGAGCACGACGAGCCCGAGCTTCTGCAGCTTTTCCTTCACATCGGGCGTGTGGTTGATCATGGTGTTCTCGATGGCGAGCGTGCAGCCCGAGGCCGATATTCGCTCGTAGTCGGGCGCGCTGTACTTGCCGCCGTAGGCGATCGCCCCACTTTCGAGCGCGCTTTTGAAGCCCCCGACCGAGCAATCGTCGGCCTTCGTGCCCGACATGAGGATATTGTCGTTCGCATCGAGCGCGTCGACCAGGCACATCGTCGCCGACGACACGAGGTACACCTTGTCGGCGGGGCGCCTTATGACCGCGATGTCGGAGCTCAACCCATCAGGTACCTTCGCATCCTGCGGCACCACGAGGAAGCGCTCCCCGTTCGAAACGCAGATAAGCCGCAAGCCGCCTTCGAACTCGTCGACAGTGAAGTGCTTGGCGTATTCTAGCTGAAGCGTCCCCGTCGGCTCCCAGCCGCAGCCCAAATCGGCGTTGTGGAAGTCGGCCGCGGCGCTTGAAGCCGTTCCCGCAGGGGAGTCGCCGCTTGCATCGTCGCCCGTTTTCTTCTTCATGGTGGATGAGTCGAAGTGGATCGTGTAGTCGATGGTGTGCGGCGTCGACATGGCGACGGTCTCGGCCGACACGGCGATGTCCTCGTCGAGCGTGACGGGTATCTCGAACGTGGAGTTGCCGCCGTCGTTTACGGGCGCGTAGTCTACGCCGTCGACGGTCATCTTGTCGTAGTTCGAACTCGACCAGGTGATGGTCGCGGTGTAGGTGTCGCCATCCTTCACAATTGTGGTGGGTGAGGCGATGCTTGCGCGCCCTGACCCGCCGGAGAGCGAGACGCTCACAGTGTATTCCTGAGAGCCTGCCGTGCCACCGGTCGCGTTCGGGCTCGCACTGCACCCCGCGAAGGGAAGCGCGAGCAGGGCGACGAGAACGCAGGCGATCGCGCGCACCGCGATGCTGCGACGCTTCCTGCTTTCCCCCTTGGGAAGAATCGACCGCATGGCGTTACTTCAGTGCGTCGGCGCGCAGATCGACGCCGGCGGATTCGAACACGAGCGTGCGGTCGTACCACTGCTCTTTTCTAATACTCCACGCGGCGCAGGCGGTGTCCTCGTCGAGCGCTTCAACGGGCACGTCGTAGGTGTACTTGCCTTCCGCGTTTTCCACATAGGGGATGAAGTCGGCCTCGCTTGCGGCGGCAGCCTCGTCGCCCGTGCCCATGAAGAGCTTGCCGTAGCCCGTGCCGGAAAGCGTCATCACGCAGTGCATGGAGCCGTTTTCCACGATGAGCTGGGCGTTCACAATCCTGAACATGTTCGAGCTGGAATCTACGGTAATCGGATAGGTGCCGTCGGCCACCTTGTCGGCGGTGATGGGGGCAGCGCTTGCGCCCTCGGGCGCATCGGCCGCCTGTTCAGTTTTTTCCTGGGAATCGGCATCGCTTGCCTTTGCGCTGTCGATTGAATTTCCGCCGCAGCCGGCGAGCGAGAACGCGAAAAGCGCCGCCGACAGGGCGAAGGCGAGGGTTTTCTTCAACATGGAGGGGTTCCTTTCAATCGCTTCGACCGCCCGCGCCGTGCGGTGGGCGCGCGGGATGCGAATGCAACGGGCATGCGCCGTCAGTCGGGGAAGGCGCATGCCCGTTGCACGGGGACGCGACCGGCGCCCCCGTGCGCGGCGAGTTTACAGCTTGGCGATGGCGTCGTCCACGTGCGAGACGTAGATGTCGTCGACCTCGACGTTCTGTCCCAGACCCTGGAGCAGGCACGTCACTTCGAAGCCAGCGGCCACGAACTTTGCAGCCCAGCTGTCGGGGTCGGTCTCGTCTGCCATGTCGTTGTTCGCGTGGTCGCCCGCGACCACCATGAACGGCGCGAGCACGGCCTTCTTGTAGCCTGCGGCGCTCGCGGCGGCGATAACATCCTCGCAGGTCGGTTCAGCCTCGACGGTGCCGACGAAGAACTGCGTCAAGCCCTCGTTCTTAAACACTTCCTGCATCTTGGCATAGTCGGCGTTGGAATCGGCTTCGGTGCCGTGACCCATGAGGCACAGCGCCGTCTTGCCGTCGTCGAAGGACGCCATGTTCTCCTTAATGGCTGCGGCCACCTTCTTGTAGTCGTCGTCGGAGGTGAGCAGCGGGTCGCCGAGCGAGATCTTGTCGAACTTGTCGGCGTACTTGTCGAGCTCGTCTTTCACGTCGGTGTATTCCAGGCCACCCATGAGATGCGTCGGCTGCACGACGATTTCCTTCACGCCGTCTTCCACGCAGCGGTCGAGCGCCTCGGTCATGTTGTCGATCGTGATGCCGTCGCGCTTCTTCAGCTTGTCGATGATGATCTGCGCGGTGAAGGCGCGGCGGATGTCGTAGTCCTGCCAGTACTTCTCGCGGATAGCGTCTTCGATGGCGCCGATGGTGATGTGGCGCGAGTCGTTGTAGCTCGTGCCGAAGCTCGTGACGAGGATGACCGGCTTCACGGCCTTCTCCTTTTCACTCGATTTCTCGGAACTCGCGGAGGTGTTGGAGCAGCCCGCGAGCGCGATTCCGGCGAGCGCGACGGCTCCGGTTGCTGCGGCGCCCATGAAGCCGCGGCGTGACATCTGGTCGGACATGGTTTTTCCTTTCCTCGGTTTGCCGGTCCCCCGGCGACAGTTGCTTGTCGGCACAAGCGAAAGAAAAGCGCACCCCTCGGGGTTCACAAGGAGCTAACGCCACGGCGATGCCGTGAGGAAAAGGCGAAGCAGTCTGGCTTGGGGCGCGAGGCGGTTCGCCCGCGCGTCCTATACAGTAATGTCCCTTGCCCAGGATTCCCACCTGGTTCCCTCCGCAAGCCAGCGCGGGCTGTGCGGGCGCCGCGCCGGTCATTTCCTTTTATCCGATTGTCATATGCTCGTTGCCGAATCTTTTACTATGATAGTGGGCACTTGTGAACGTGTCAAAGCCAGGGCGGGCGGCATTGCGCCTCCTGCCTGCGTATTTGCGCCGATTGCCGCCGCAGGCGCCGTGTTTTGCCCGCTGCGCGAATGGCGGCGTAAACGGTTGCGATGAGAAACGGGAAGGGAAGGCTCGGATGATTCATATCGTTGGCGCAGGCTCGGGCGCCGCCGACCTTATCACGCTGCGCGGGGCGCGCCTTCTACGCGCAGCCGACGTGGTCGTTTGGGCGGGAAGCCTTGTGAACCCTGAGCTGCTCGCCGAGTGCAAGGAATCCTGCATCGTCTACGACAGCGCGCACATGACCTTGGAGGAAGTGCTCGACGTGATGTGCGCGGCAGATGCGCGGGGCGAGGACGTGGTGCGCCTGCACACGGGCGACCCGTGCCTGTACGGCGCCATCCAGGAGCAGATGGACGCGCTCGACGCGCGCGGCGTGGACTACGAGGTGGTGCCCGGCGTGTCGAGCTTTTGCGGTGCCGCGGCGGCGCTTCGCCAGGAATACACGCTGCCGGGAATCAGCCAGTCGGTCGTGATCACGCGGCTTTCCGGACGTACCCCCATGCCCGCGGGCGAGGGCATGCGCACCATGGCGGAAAGCGGCTCGACTATGGTCATCTTCCTGAGCTCGGGTATGCTCGCCGAGCTTTCCGCCGAGCTTTTGGCCGCGGGCCGCAGCTCCGACGAGCCGGCGGCGCTCGTGTACAAGGCGACCTGGCCTGAGGAGCGCGTGGTGCGATGCACAGTGGGCACGCTCGCCGATGCGGGCGCGCGAGAGGGCATCGACCGCACGGCGCTCGTGGTGGTGGGCCGCGTGCTCGGGGCTCGCGGCGGGCTTGCGCACAACGGCGCGCAAGCGGAGTCGTACGAGCGCAGCAAGCTTTACGACCCTTCGTTTGCCACGGGGTATCGGAAGGCGAGCAGCTAGCGTGGCCTTCGAGCACTACATATATACCGGGACGACCCGCCTGCGCTGCGGCTACACCACGGGGAGCTGCGCCGCGCTCGCGGCGAAGGCAGCCTGCGAGATGCTCTTGTCACGAAAGCCCGTCGGCCTCGTGTCGATCGTCACCCCCGGCGGGCTGCCCGTCGAGACGGACGTGGTCGACGCATGCATCGGCGAGGGGTGCGCCCAGTGCGCCGTGCGTAAGGACGCAGGCGACGATGCCGATGTGACCGACGGCGTGCTCGTGTACGCGCGCGTGGAACATTCGGGGTCGGGCACGGGTGCTGCGGACAGCAAGGACGTGCCCGCGCACGAATCGGAAGTTTCCGTCGATGGCGGCGTGGGCGTGGGGCGCGTGACGTTGCCCGGGCTCGAGCAGCCGGTGGGGGCGGCCGCCATCAACGCGACGCCGCGCGCGATGATCACTTCGGCGGTGCGCGAGGTGTGCGCCGCGCACGGCTTTTCTGGAAATATTGCTGTGACGATTTCGGTACCCGAGGGCGTTTCCCTTGCCGAAAAGACCTTCAACCCGCACCTGGGGATAGAGGGCGGCATCTCCATCCTGGGCACGACGGGCATCGTCGAGCCGCGCAGCCTCGCTGCCTTGCGCGACAGCATCGAGCTCGAGATCCGGCAGCATGCGGCTATGGGGCGGCGCGGAGTCGTGCTCACGCCCGGCAACTACGGCGCGCAGTTCATCTCGGGGCATTTCCACCTAAACGGTGCGCCGGTGGTCTTCATCTCCAACTTTGTGGGCGATGCGATTGATTGCTGCGTTCGCGAGGGATTTACCAATGTCCTTCTTGTGGGACACATCGGCAAGCTGGTGAAGGTCGCGGGCGGCATCATGGACACCCATTCGCGTACCGCCGACTGCCGCGCGGAGATTCTGGCCGCCCACGCGGCCTTGGCCGGCGCGGGCGCGAAGACCGTTCGCGAGATCATGTCGTCGGTCACGACCACGGCGGCGCTCGAGGTAATCGAGGCCGCCGGCGTGGGGGACGCTGCGCGCGCCTCGCTCGCTGCGGCAATCGAGGACAGGTTGCGCCGCCGCGCGGCGGGCGCATGCGACATCGCCGCGGTCGTGTTCGACGCCGAGCGCCGCGAGCTTTTCCGTACGTCGGGCGCCGATGCAGTTATCGGGGAATTGGGGGCGACGTATGAGTAAAGGCGTGCTGTACGGGGTGGGCCGCGCAATCGGCTGGCCGGGGACGAAGGTGGTCATGAAGGCGCGCCGCTCGCTTGCGGACACGAAGCGCTTCCTTTGCGAGGAGGGCGCCTTCGACGGTGCCGAGCTTGTAGAGGACTGTGGGCTTCCGGGCGAGCGCGTGTACCGCTCGCTCGACGATGTGCCCGATCGGGGCAGCTACTTCTCGACGATTGTGGTGCGCTAGATGAGGGTTTCCTGCATAGCGTTCACTGAGAGGGGTTATGCGTTGGCGGAGCGCACCGCACACGCGCTTTCCGATTGCGCGCAGACAAGTGAAGTCGACCCTGGCTGGGACGTTTCCGTTTCGCGCGGGTTCGGCGAGGGGAAGGCCGACCTGCGCGCATGGACGGCGCTCACGTGGGAAGCGTCGGACGCGCTTCTGTTCGTGGGCGCGGCGGGCATCGCCGTGCGGGCGATCGCGCCGCATGTCGCCTCGAAGGCAAACGATCCCGCGGTTGTGGTGATCGACGAGGCGGGGCGCTTTGCCGTCCCGCTTTTATCGGGGCATTTGGGCGGTGCGAACGAGCTTGCGCAAACTGTGGCACGCGCGGCAGGGGCAATCCCCGTCATCACCACGGCGACTGACGTCCGCGGCGTGTGGGTGGTGGATACGTGGGCGCGCCGTGCGGGGCTCGCCGTTTCGAATCCCGAGGCCATCAAGCGAGTGTCGGCGCGGCTGCTTTCGGGCGGGCGCGTGGCGCTCTATTCCGACATGCCGATTTCGGGACAGCCGCCTGAGGGGGTTGACATTGCGTCCGACCGCGCTCGGGCCGATATCGTCGTGTCGCCGTTCGCTGGCGCGAATGCAGGCGCGTCCGTTCTCGCGGCGGAGACAACGGACGAGGTCGTGCCCGCCGGTGAGACGGGTAAGCCCGCGGGCGTGCGGGCGCAAGCGCCTGCGCCCGAGCCGCTTCGCCTTGTCGTGCCCTGCATCGTTGCGGGCATAGGGTGCCGACGCGGTGCGTGCGCCGAAGTGATCGGGGAGGCGTTTCTTCTCGCGTGCGGGCAGGCGGGCATCTCGCCTTCGGCCGTGCGCGAGGCGGCGACGATCGACGTGAAGGCGCACGAGGAGGGTCTGCTCGCCTTCTGCCGCGCGCGCAATATTCCGCTTGTGACGTATTCCGCAGATGAGTTGTCGCAAGTCGATGGCAGCGTTTCGCCATCTGATTTCGTGCGCGCGACGGTGGGGGTCGACAACGTGTGCGAGCGCGCGGCGCTCGCGGACGGGGGCAAACTTATCTTCCCGAAGCTCGCTCACAGCGGCGTGACCGTCGCGTTTTCCAAGGTAACTATCGAACTTTCGTTTAAGGAGCGGTGATGGGAAAGCTCTTCGTGGTGGGGATCGGCCCGGGCGGCCCCGACGGCATGACGATTGCGGCCCGGCGCGCGCTCGAGGCGGCGGACATCGTTCTGGGGTACACGAAATACGTGGAGCTCGCGCTCGCCGCCGTGCCCGACGCGGCGCATCTCGCGACGCCGATGATGCACGAGGTCGAACGGTGCCGCCTGGCGCTTTCGCGCGCGCAGAGCGGAGAAGCCGTGGCGCTCGTGTGCAGCGGTGACGCGGGCGTGTACGGCATGGCGAGCCCCGTGCTGGAGCTTGCGGAGGACTACCCCGATGTAGACGTGGAAGTTATCGCCGGGGCCACCGCGGCTCAGAGCGGGTCGGCGGTGCTCGGCGCCCCGCTTGCCCACGACTTCGCGGTCGTGTCGCTCTCCGACCTGCTCACGCCGTGGGAGGTCATCGAGCGCAGGCTCGCCGCCGTGGCGAGCGCCGACTTCTGCATCTGTTTGTACAACCCGCGCAGCAGAAAGCGCGCCGACAGGCTCTCGCGCGCGGCGAAGATTATGCTCGAATGGAAGGCCCCCGACACGCTCTGCGGCTGGGTACGCAACATCGGGCGCGAGGGGCAGCAGTCGGGCATGTGCAGGCTCTCCGAGCTGGGGGAGATCGACGCCGACATGTTCACCACCGTGTTCGTCGGCAACGCTGACACGAAGCTCGTAGGCGGCCGTATGGTCACGCCGCGCGGGTATCGGGAGATTCCATGCGAAAGGTAACGATCATCGGGGCGGGGCCCGGAAACCCCGACTTGCTCTCGCGCGCGGCGCTCGACGCGATCGACATCGCCGACGTGGTCATCGGCGCTCATCGCGCGCTTGCCGGCATCGACGTGCCGCCCGACGTGGTGAGATGCGAGCTCGTGAAGACGGCGGACATCGTCGCCGCGCTCACCGATGCGGCGTCGTGGCGGCGCGCCGTGGTCGTGATGACGGGCGATGTGGGGCTGTTCAGCGGCGCGCGCCGCCTGGTGGAGGCGCTCTCCGGCGACGCGCAGGTGGACGTGCGCGTTGTTCCCGGCATAAGCTCAGCGTCGTATCTCGCCGCGCGCCTCGCGCGTCCATGGCAGGATTGGCGCTTCGCGAGCGCTCACGGCGTGGCGTGCGATATCGTGGCCGAGGCCGAGCGCGCAGGCGAGCTCTTCCTCGTCACGTCGGACGGGGAAGACCCCTCGAGGCTTTCGGGCGAGCTTGTGCAGGCGGGCTTCGGGGACGCGCGTGTGACGGTGGCCGAGCGCCTGTCGTACCCCGACGAGCGCATCACCTGCGCGACCGCAAGTGAAATCGCAGGTCAGACGTTCGACGACTTGAACGTGATGCTTATCGATTTCGCAGGCGGCGCCGGGTCGCCTGCGGGCTCTAGCGCAGCCTCCGAGGCGCCGGCCGGCGCGTCTACGCCCGCGGCGGCTTCTTCCGCGGTGGACTCTGCGGGCGCATCCCGCGCCGCGAGCTCCCGCTGGCCGTACGCTTCCTCGGGCATTCCCGACGAGCTCTTCATCCGCGGTGACGTTCCCATGACCAAGCAGGAGGTGCGAGCCGTCGCGCTCGCGAAGCTGCGCCTTACCGCGACCGACACCGTGTGGGACGTCGGCGCCGGCACGGGGAGCGTGTCGATCGAGGCGGCGCTCGTCGCGCGAGCGGGGTCGGTATGGGCGGTCGAGCGCAACGCGGCCGGCGTGCGGCTCATCCGAGAGAACGCGGATGCATTCGGGTGCGGCAACGTGTATGCGGTCCCCGGCGTCGCTCCCGAAGCGCTCGCGAAACTGCCCGTCCCCGATGCCGTGTTCGTCGGCGGGAGCGCGGGCGAGCTTCCCTCCATCTTGGAGGCGGCGCTCGAGAAGAACTCGCAGGTTCGCCTGTGCGTGCCATGCGTCACCGTTGAGACGCTCACCGAGGCGTGCGCGCTCCTCTCGGGTTCGCGCTTTAAGGGGTTCGAGGCGTGCCAGGTGTCGGCCGCCCGCGCCGAGGCTGTAGGCTCGCACCATCTTATGAAGGCTCAAAACCCCGTGTTCCTCGTCAGCGCGCGTGGTGCAGGTGGGGAAGGCGGTGCCCGGTGAGCACGTCCATTCCGCGCTTCATGGTCGCTGCGCCCTCGAGCGGGAGCGGCAAGACGGTCGTAACGTGCGCGCTCCTGCGCGCGCTCGCGCGCCGCGGCCTTGCATGCGCGGCCTTCAAATGTGGCCCCGACTACATTGACCCGCTCTTTCATCGCCGCGTCGTGGGTGCGCGCTCGGGCAACTTAGACGGCTTCTTCACCGACGCCCCGACGCTGCGCGCCCTGCTCGCACGCGGCGCCGCGGGCGCGGATGTCGCGGTGCTCGAGGGGGTCATGGGCTTCTACGACGGCATGGCGCCCGGCGTGGCCGACGCGAGCAGCTACCAGGTTGCGCGCGACACGGAAACGCCGGTCGTTTTAGTGGTGAACGGGCGCGGCGCGTCTTTATCGCTCGCCGCCGTAATCCGCGGCATCGCCGAGTTCCTGCCTTGTGCGAACGTGCGCGGCGTCGTGCTGAACAAGACGAGCGCCGCTGCCTGCGCCTATGCGGCGCCTGCGATCGAGAAGCACACGGGCGTCGCGGTTTTGGGGAATATCCCCGCCGACGAGGCGTTCTCGCTCGAAAGCCGGCATCTGGGGCTTGTGACCGCCGACGAGGTGGAGCAGCTCTCCGCGCGCATCGATAAGATGGCCGAGCTGGTGGAAAAGAGCGTCGACGTCGACCGCTTGCTCGAAATAGCGGCGACGGCACCCGATATCCGCGAGGAACCTTACCGGTTGGAGCCGATCGCGGGAGCGCGGCCCATCATCGCCGTCGCGCGTGACGAGGCGTTCTCGTTCTACTACGAGGAGAACCTGCGCGCGCTCGAGGACCTGGGTTGCGAGCTGGCCTTTTTCAGCCCCCTGTGTGATAGCGAGTTGCCCCAGGGGACAAGCGCCCTCTATCTGGGAGGCGGCTACCCGGAGCTCCATGCGCGGCAGCTCTCCGAGAACGCGCCGATGCGCGAGGCGGTGCGGCGTGCGGTGGAATCCGGCATGCCGACGGTCGCCGAATGCGGTGGGTTTCTGTACCTGCAGCGCGAAATCGCCGATAGCGAGGGGCGGCGCTGGCCTGTTGCGGGCGCCCTTGAGGGCGCAAGCGAGAACGGGGGAAGGCTGTTCCATTTCGGGTACGTGGATCTCACTTCCCAACGCGACGGGCTCTACGGGCCGCGCGGCACACGCATCCGCGCGCACGAGTTCCACTACTGGCAGTCCACCTGCCCGGGCGGCGACTTCTGGGCGCAGAAGCCCCGGCGCGACAAGGGCTGGCCGTGCATGACGACCACCCCGTCCCTGGTTGCGGGCTTCCCGCATGTGTACTATCCTGCGAACCCCGACGTTGCGCGCGCGTTCGCGTCTGCCGCAGCGTCGTTCGCAGAGAGGAGACGGCATGGCTGAAGCAACTGAAACCGCGCTTGCCTGCATCCGCGAGGAAGTCGAGCGCGCGTTCTCGTCGGCGCCGGGCGCCGTGCTCGAAGCCGCGCTCTCCCGGATCGCGCCCGCAGACGAGTGCGCCCGCGCCGCCGCGTACGCCGCGTGGGACTCCATCGCGCACCCCTTGGGGGGATTGGGCGACTTTGAAGACGCCGTCGCTTGTATCGCCGCAGCTCAGGGGAGCGCCGAGGTGGCCGAGTTTCCCCGTGCGCTCGCGGTATTCTTCTCCGACAACGGGGTCGTTGCCGAAGGCGTGTCGCAAAGCGGGCAAGACGTGACGCGAGCCGTCGCGCGCAACATGTGCGAGGGGGCCACGAGCGCCTGTCGCATGGCGGCGTTCGCGGGTGCCGAGGTCGTGCCCGTCGACGTGGGTATGGCCCGGGGCATAGAAGACGCGCGCATGGTGCGCGCGAACGTGCAGCGGGGGAGCGGTAACATCGCGCTCGGCTCCGCTATGTCTCGCGATGAGGCCGTGCGCGCGATCGAGGTCGGAATCGCCGTCGCGTGCGGGCTTGCCCGCGCCGGCGTGCGCCTTCTCGCCGCGGGCGAGATGGGCATCGGCAACACGACCACCTCGGCGGCGGTGGCCGCAGTGCTCATCCGGGCGGACGCGCGGAGCCTCGTCGGGCGCGGCGCGGGGCTCTCGGACGCCTCGCTCGCGCGCAAGCGCGACGTGGTCGAGCGCGCTATCTATGCGAACTCGCCCGATCCCGCCGACCCGATCGACGTGCTCTCGAAGGTGGGCGGCTTCGACATTGCGGCGATGTGCGGCTTCTACCTGGGGGCCGCGGCCTCGAAGGCGCCGGCACTCCTCGACGGGGTCATATCCTGCACGGCGGCTCTGTGCGCGGCGCGCCTGTGCCCCAACGCCTTGGGCTACCTCGTGGGCACCCACGCATCAAGCGAACCCGCAAGCCAGGAGCTCCTTCGCGAGCTCGGTATAAAGGCACCCCTCGACGCAGGCATGCACTTGGGCGAGGGCGCGGGCGCCATGGCGTATCTGCCCCTTTTGGATTCGGCGCTGCGCGTGTACCGGGATGGGAAGACATTCACGGCGACTGGTATGGCTGCTTACGAGCATTTCGAGGCCGGAAAATGACGGTGACGCTCGTCATCGGCGCCGCCGCGAGCGGCAAGAGCGCCTACGCCGAGTCCCTGTGCCTCGGGCACGACGGCCCTCGCGTGTACATGGCAACGATGGAGCCCTTCGGGGAAGAGGGCGCCCGCCGCATCGCGCGCCATCGGGCGCTGCGCGAGGGCAAGGGGTTTTCCACCCTCGAGCGCACGCGTGACGTGGGCGCCGCAGTGCTCGGGCTTCCGCGCGGCTGCACGCTTCTTTTGGAGGACGTGGGCAACCTGGTTGCAAACGAGCTTTTCGCGGAAGGCGGCTTGTCCCCACGTGACCCCGACGCTGTGGCGCGCGAGGTGCTCGGAGGCATTGAACGGCTCGCTCAGGCCGCTGCATATACGGTGGTGGTCACCGTCGACGTGTTCGCCGATGGGATGCGCTACGATGAGGAGACCGAGGTATGGAGGCGCGCGCTCGCGCGCGTGAACTCGGGCGTGGCGGCGCTGGCCGACCGTGCAGTCGAAGTGGTATGCGGGATTCCCGTGTGGATGAAAGGCGAAGGACCTACAAGGTGAAGATAGCAGAGGTAATCGGCGCGGCGTTCGGAACGTTCTCGCGTATCCCCGTCCCGAAATCGGCCTGGACCGATTTCGGATCAACCCATGCGCTTGCCGCGTTTCCCCTGGTGGGCCTTGCGGAAGGCTTCCTCATGACGGCGTGGGGGCACGTGGCGAACCTGCTCGGCGTGCCCGCGACCATCGTCGCGGCCGTGCTCGTGGCGCTGCCTGTGGCGGTGACGGGAGGCATCCACCTAGACGGGCTCTGCGACACCTCCGATGCGCTTGCAAGTTGGGCCCCGCGCGAGCGAAAGCTCGAGATCATGCACGACCCGCGGGCGGGCGCCTTCGGGGTCATCGGTGTTGTCGTGTACCTTATTCTGCAGTTTTCCCTGTTCACCGCGCTGCCGCTTACGGCGTGGGCGTTACTCGCGCTTCTGTGCTCGCTCGTGTTCTCCCGCGCGCTTTCGGGGCTCGCCGTTGAATGCTGGCCTGCCGCGCGGGCGGATGGCATGGCCGCGGGGCTCTCGCCCGCGAAGAAGCGCGCGGCGATCGTCGTGCCGCTTTGCGCTTTCGCTACGGCTTCGGCTGCAGGGATGGTCGCGTGCGCTCGGGCCGTCGGCGCCCTTATGGCGGTGGCGGGGCTTTTGGCGCTCGCGTGGTACCGCCATGTTGCCCTGTCCCGCTTCGGCGGGGTGACGGGGGATTTGGCCGGATGGTTTCTGCAATGGGCCGAGCTCGCGATGCTTGCCATGCTGGTGGCGGGGGGCATGCTCCTATGATGCTCGTGGTAGGTGGCGCGCATTCGGGGAAGAGGACCTTCGTGCGCGAAAAGCTCGGGTTCGCGGCGGACGATTTCGTCGACGCGGCGCAGCTTGCGGAGGGCGGCGTGCCCGCGGCTTTTGCCGGCCGCGTCGCGTACCATGCTGAGGAACTCGTACGCGCGCTCGACGCTGACCGGGCGCTCGAGCGACTGATCGGCTTCGACGCAGTGATTCTGTCCTTGGTCGGCTCGGGGGTCGTCCCTATGCATGCGGAAGACGCCCAATGGCGCGAGCGCGCGGGGCGCCTGGGATGCGCGCTCGCTGCGCGCGCCGACGTCGTCGTGCGCATGACGTGCGAGATTCCCCAGGTCATCAAAGGAAACCTTGCCGATGCTCCTCGAGGGACGCAGGGCGCGGGCGCGCCTTTGGAAGTCGTCTTCGTGCGCCATGGTGCCACGGCGGGCACGGAAGACCATCGCTACAGCGGGGCGGGCACCGACGAGCCCCTGTCGAGCGCGGGCGAGCGCGCTTTGCGCGACCTCGCGTGCGATCGTGACGTGTTCCGTGTTATCACGAGCGGCATGGCCCGCACCGACCAGACGGCACGCATTCTCTTCCCGAACGCGGAGCTTATGGCGTGCCCCGGTCTGCGCGAGATGGATTTCGGCGACTTCGAGGGGCGAAGCGCCGCCGAACTTAAAGAGGATGCGCGTTACCGCGCCTGGGTAGACTCCTGGTGTGAGACGCGCTGCCCGCATGGCGAGGGCAAGAGCGATTTCACCCGCCGCGTCGTCGCGGCGTTTCGGGAGGCGTGCGAATCGGAGCGCGCCCAGGGGAGTGGGCGCGCCGTCTTCGTTGTTCATGCGGGTACCGTGAAAGCGCTGCTCTCCGAGCTAGCTGTCCCGAAAATGGGATACTTCGACGTGCATACCGAGCCGGGCGGCGCATGGGCCGCCACCTGGGATGGGCGCTGCCTTCGCGACGTTCGCCCCGCTTCGGGGGGCGATGCCCGGTGATGACGATTCTTGCCGTCGCCGCCGGGTTCGCGGCCGACCTTGCCTTCGGCGACCCGCGCTGGCTTCCCCATCCCGTCGTCGCCATGGGGCACGCGATCACATGGGCCGAAGGCCGCCTGCGGGGCGCATTCCCGCAAACGTCCGCGGGCACGCGTGCCGCAGGGCTTGTGCTCGCCGTGGCGCTTCCGCTTGCGTGTGGGCTTTTGACCCTGGGTATCCTACATCTTTGCGGCATGGTTCACTCCGGCTTGCGCTTCGTGGCCGAGGCATGGGCGAGCTATCAGATTCTCGCGACATGCGAGCTGCGCCGCCAGAGCCTGGCCGTGGCCCGCGCGTTCTCGAAGGGCGGCCTTGTCGCGGCGCGCGAAGCCGTCGGGCTCATCGTGGGACGCGACGCGTCTGTTCTCGACGAGCAGGGCGTCGTGCGCGCCGCCGTGGAAACGGTGGCGGAGAACGCTAGCGACGGCGTCATCGCGCCGCTTTTCTACCTTATGATCGGGGGTGCGCCCTTGGGCATGGCGTACAAGGCGGTGAACACGCTCGACAGCATGGTGGGCTACAAAAACGAGCGCTACATCGACTTCGGCTGCGCCTCGGCGCGCCTCGACGATGCGGTGAACTGGATTCCCTCGCGCTTATCGGCCTTGTTCATGATCGCCGTGTGCCCGATCGTCGGGCTCGACGCGCGCGGGGCGGCGCGCATCTGGCGCCGCGACAGGCGTCGCCATGCGAGCCCGAACGCGGCGCAGACCGAGTCAGCGTGCGCGGGCGCGCTTGGGCTGCGCCTGGCAGGACCCGCGGTGTATTTCGGCAAGCTCGTTGAGAAACCGACGATAGGCGACGCGTCCCGCGAAATCGAGTGGGGCGACATCGCCCGGGCGACAAGGCTCATGCTCGCCGCGTCCGTATGCGCGCTCGTCGTCTTCGGCGCCGCGCGCGCGGCGGTCGTGCTCGTCGTGGGGGCGATGGTATGAGGGAAGACCACGCCGCGTCCCGGGCTGCCGGGGGAATCCTGCGCGCCCGTGCGCATGGGGGCAGCCGGCAATCGCTCGGCATCGCTTGCGAAGGGGGCGCCTCCGACCTCATCGACTTCTCGGTGAACGTGAATCCGGCAGGCCCATCGCCGCGCGCCGTCGCCGCAGCTTGCAAGGCGCTTTCTCGAATCGACGCCTACCCCGATAGGGAAAGCCTCGCCCTCGTTCGTGCCCTAGCGCGCACCCAGGGCATTCCCGAAGATACTATCGTCTGCGGCGCGGGCGCGTCCGACATCATCTGGCGGCTCGCCGCGGCGGTGCACCCGAAACGCATCGTCGTGTGCGCGCCGACGTTCTCTGAATATGCGGAGGCGGCATCGTACTACGGCGCATGCGTGCAGGAGTTCCCGCTCTCCGAAGCGGATGACTTCGACGTGCCCGCCTCCTTCGCCCGCGCGATCGAGGGGCCGGGAGACGTGGCGTACCTCTGCAATCCGAACAACCCGACGGGGCGCCTCGTCGACCCCCGCGTGATCGATGCCGCGGCTTGCCGCTGCGAGCAGGTGGGCGCGCTGCTCGTCGTGGACGAGTGCTTTCTCGGATTTGCGCCCGACGCCCGCGAAAGGAGCGTGGCCGCACGCGCCGCGTGTTCGCACCATGTGGCCGTGCTCTCCGCGTTCACCAAGCTCTACGGAATGGCAGGGTTGCGGTTGGGGTATCTGATCAGCGGAAACGCCCAACTCATCGAGGGGATTCGTCGGGCGGGGCAGGCGTGGCCCGTCTCCTCGGTCGCCGAGGCCGCGGGCATCGCCGCCCTGGAAGACGTCGAATACGTCTCGCGCACGCGCGATGTATTGGCGGGCGAGCGAGCGTGGCTTTCCCACGAGCTCTCTTCGCTCGGGCTTTCCGTCGTGCCGTCGGATGCGAACTTCCTTTTAGTCCGCACGCCGGCGAAAGACATCCCCGAGCGCCTGTATAAACAGGGGGTTTTGGTCCGCACGTGCGACTCGTTTTCGATACTGTCCCGTTTCTGGTGCCGCGTCGCCGTGCGCACGCACAAGGAGAATGCCCGGCTTGCGAAGGCGTTCAGCCGCGCGCTTCGGGCGGAAGGTGCATCGGGCGAAGGCGAACCCGACGAACGGGGCGGCGCTTCTTGCAGCGGCGCTATGGCGGGCGCGGATGGCCGAGGCTCGGCGAAGGAGGTCGATACCCGTGGGTAGGGCGAAGCCCATCATGATCCAGGGCACCATGTCGAACGCGGGGAAGAGCCTGCTTGCGGCGGGGCTGTGCCGTGTGCTTTCGCAGGACGGCCTGCGCGTGGCTCCCTTCAAGAGCCAGAACATGGCGCTCAACAGCGGTGTCACGGCCGATGGGCTTGAGATGGGGCGCGCCCAGATCATGCAGGCCGAGGCGTGCGGCATCGCGCCCGACGTGCGCATGAACCCCATCCTGCTCAAGCCCGAAAGCGACCACCGAAGCCAGCTCATCGTGGCCGGCAAGGCGCAGGGAGCCTTCGCTGCGAGGGACTACTTCGTGCGAAAGAAGGCGCTCATGCCGCAGATTTTGAAGGCGTTCGATTCGCTCGCGGAGGAAAACGACGTCATCGTCATCGAGGGCGCCGGCAGCCCCGTCGAAATCAACCTTGCCGAAAACGACATCGTCAACATGGGGCTCGCACGCGCTGTGTCCTCTCCCGTGCTGCTCGCGGGCGACATCGACCCAGGCGGGGTGTTTGCCCAGCTCTACGGCACGGTCGCGCTCCTTGCGCCCGAGGACCGCGCGCTTTTGCGGGGGCTTGTGGTGAACAAGTTCCGCGGCGATGTGGAAATCCTGCGCCCGGGTTTGGCCCCGCTCGAGAAGATGTGCGGGGTTCCCGTCGTGGGGGTCGTGCCGTATCTTACGCTCGACCTGGACGACGAGGACTCGCTCGCGCCGCGCCTATCTGCCCGCGAGGCGTGCGGCGTCATCGACGTCGCCGTCGTGCGCCTTCCGCATCTGTCGAACTTCACCGACTTCGACCCGCTTTCGCGCGTACCCGGCGTGGGCGTGCGTTACGTTTCCTCGACGACCGATCTGGGCCGACCCGACCTGGTGGTGCTCCCCGGCTCAAAGACCACGCTCGACGACGCGCGCTGGCTTGCGGCTAGCGGCATCGGAGCCTGTGTACGCGCGCTTTCGGGCGCGGGCACGCCGGTGCTCGGCATATGCGGAGGCTACCAGCTTTTGGGAGACGAGCTTTCCGACCCGCACGGCAGGGAAGGCGCTGGCACCGCGCGCGGGCTCGGGCTCATCCCTGCAAGTACGGTGTTCAAGGAGGAAAAGCGCCTCGCCCAGTCGGAGCTGCGCATCACGGGCGCCCAAGGCGCGTTCTCGGTGTGGAACGGCATTACGGCGCGCGGGTACGAGATTCACGACGGCGAAACGACCGTCTCCTGCGCCCCTGCGGGCACGATTGGCGGCAAACCAGAAGGAGCGGCCTGCGGAAACGTGTTCGGAACCTATCTCCACGGCCTGTTCGACGAACCGGGAGTGGCGCTCGCCCTCGCGCGCTCGCTCGCGCGCATGCGCGGCCTGCCCGAGAGCGTCGTGGGTGCTGAGGGCGCGGTGTCCGCGGCCGATCACCGTGCGCGCGAGTTCGACTGCCTGGCCGACTCCGTGCGCGGGGCGCTCGACATGGAGTATGTCTACCGCATTATCGAGGAGGGCGTATGATCCACGTGTATCATGGCGACGGCAAAGGCAAGACCACGGCGGCGATGGGCCTCGCCCTTCGCATGCTCGCCGCAGGCCGCCGCGTCGTCGTCGTGCAGTTCCTGAAAGACGGCGAAAGCGGGGAGGCACGCCTGCTCGTCGAGCATTTCGGCGTGCCCGTGTTCGCGGGGAAGGTGTCGGACAAGTTTACCTGGTCGATGACGTCGGAAGAACTTGCCGCGACGCGCGAGCTGCACGATGGGAACCTCGCTTTCGCGCTCGCCGAGCTCGAGGGCGCGCAGGAGGGGCTGCTCGTGCTCGACGAGGCACTCGACGCGCTTTCAAAGGGGCTTGTCGACGAGGCGCTCGTGGACCGCGCGCTCGAGATGTCCGCGCGCGGCGTCGAAGTAGCGCTCACCGGGCGCGCGCCTTCCCGCAAGATCGTGGAGAAGGCCGACTACATAACCGAGATGCGGTGCAAGAAACACCCCTACGAGCAGGGGATATGTGCAAGGGAAGGAGTGGAGTACTAGATGGATTCCAAGGAGATGGCGCCCGGCGACATCGAGCGGCGCAGCTTCGAGATCATCACCGAAGAGCTCGGCGGCCGCACGTTCCCTCCGCTCGAAGAGCCCGTCGTGAAGCGCGTCATCCACACCACTGCCGACTTCTCGTACGCCGATTCCCTCGTGTTCACCCATGACGCCGCGCACTGTGCGCTCGACGCACTGCGCGCAGGGGCCACGGTGCTCACCGACACGAACATGGCGCTCGCAGGCATAAGCAAGCCCGCACTCGCGAAGCTCGGCTGCAAGGCCGTGTGCTACATGGCCGACCCTGATGTCGCCGCAACGGCGCGCGCCGCGGGCACGACTCGCGCCGTTGCGAGTATGGACAAAGCTTGCGGTATCGAGGGTCCGCTCATCGTGGCCGTCGGCAACGCTCCCACAGCACTTCTGCGCCTCGCCGAGCTCATGGACGCGGGGAAGATCGCGCCCGCGCTCGTCGTTGGGGTGCCGGTCGGGTTTGTGAACGTGGTCGAGGCGAAAGAGGAGCTACTCGCGCGACGCGTGCCGGCCATCGTCGCGAGGGGTCGCAAGGGTGGCTCGACCGTGGCGGCCGCCATTATGAACGCGCTGCTCTACCAGATCACGCGCCCAGGCGGCCCGAAGTGACGGCGCCCGCATCCGCGCCGGCGCTGCGCATCTTCGCCGGCACCACCGAGGGCCGCCTTCTGTGCGAATGGGCGAGCGGGGCGGGCATCCCCGCCCGTGCCTACGCGGCAACCGAGTACGGAGGTGAGCTTTTGGGCGAGCTTCCGGGCATCGAGGTGCATGCGGGCAGGCTCGACGAGGCCGACATGGAGCGCGAGCTTTCCGGCGCGCGCATCGTCGTCGACGCCACGCATCCCTTCGCTACGCTCGCAAGCGGCAACATCCGGGCCGCTTCGCTCGCCGTGGGTGCACGATGCCTGCGCCTTGCGCGCCCGGTCGAGGCGCTGCCCAAAGGCGTCGTCTCGGTCGCGTCGATCGCCTGCGCGGCGCGCTTTCTCTCCGAGAACCCGGGTCGCGCGCTTCTCACGACGGGGAGCAAGGAGCTTGCTCCCTACACGCGCGTCGCCGATTTCGCGGAGCGCTTCTTCGTGCGTGTGCTCCCGCTGCCCGGTGCTATAACGAAGTGCATCGACGCGGGGTTTTCGCCGTCGCACGTCATCGGCATGCAGGGGCCCTTCACCCGCGAGCTCAACGAGGCGATGCTTCGGCAGGTGGGCGCCCAGTGGCTTGTGACCAAGGACTCGGGAACCGTAGGCGGCACGGCCGAGAAGATCGCCTCCGCGCACGACGTGGGAGCGCGCTGTATCGTGGTCGCCCGTCCCGCCGAGGGAGGCGGGGCCCTTTCGCTTCGGGAAGTGAAAGACGCGCTCTTACGGGAGTTCGCGCGCTAGGCGCTCGCCGCGCATGCGTGCCCTCCCGCCTGCGAGGAGGAGCGCCCCGAGCAAGCTCGAACCGTACAAGACCGTCATCCGCCAATAGCTCGAGGACGACGCCCGGAACTGGCGCAAGCAGCCCTTCAATAAGTTGCGGTGAAATAGTGTTTGTTTTTGCTGCTAGATAGCACATTCAGTCCCTAATTCACCGCAACTTGTTGGTGGTGGCTTACTGGTAGCGTAGGCACTCCACCGGGTCGAGCTTTGCCGCGCGTCGAGCGGGATAGAAGCCAAAGATTACGCCGATGCCGACCGATACGGCAAACGCGATCAACACTGTCGTAATGGAGAAGCTTGGCGTGATCGTCCCGGTAGCTCCAAACTCGCTCATGATACCCGAGCTTGCGGCAAAGAACGTGAGTCCCCATGCCAGCAGATAGCCAATCAGGACACCCAATAGTCCGCCGGTGACGCACAGCGCCGAGGACTCGGCCAAAAACTGCGCGGCGATATCGCGACGACTGGCGCCCAGAGCACGGCGGATGCCGATCTCGCGGATGCGTTCAGATACGTTGGTGAGCATCATATTCATAATGCCGATACCGCCGACAAGCAGCGAGATGCTGGCGACAGCACCCATGATGAGCGAGAATGCGCCCATAAAGGAGTTGAGTGCATCGATAGCGCTTTTCATGGAGGTTGCCGATACACTGTCGTACTCGTCCTCCTCCTCGATGCCCTTCATCGCGCGCACCTTGGACTCGATGGTTTTGCAGAGCTCATCCATGTCCGTGCCCTCGGCGGCAAGTGCCGTCACGCTGGGGAATGAAGGATTCTCGTCGCCAAACAGTCCGGAGATAGTTTCGCGTGGCATATACAGCGTGAGCGAGCCCATGGAGTCGCTGCCGCCATCAATCACGCCTACAATCTGCACCTCGCCGTTGGACACCTTGATGGTTTTCCCCAGCGCATCCTGTTCGTTGCCGTAAAGCTGATCGGCGCCGTTGCGGCTGATGAGCGCCACGCGCGAGCCTGATTGGGACTCGGCCTGGGAATAGGTGCGCCCCGCAACGAGCTTGCTGGCCCCCACGGCGCCGAGCATGTCGCTATCGACACCCTGTGCCATGACGGTATAGCTTTTATCGCCGGTCTTATACTCGGTATACGCGCTGTCGACAATGCCGATCTGCTCTATCTGCGGCACCAGTTTTTGAAGCTTCTCGATGTCCGACTCGGTGAGTTCTTGCGACGAATAGATTTGCACCATGCGTGCCGCATTGAGGCCCAGACTGTTGACCAGGCTGTTTTGGATACCGCCGATGAGCGAAGTCATGGCGATAACCGAGGCGATGCCGATGACAATGCCCAGGATGGTGAGCAGGCTGCGCCCCTTGTTGGCTTCGAGCGAGTGAAGGGCTTCCTGGATGAGATCGCGGGCGCTCATGCCACCACTCCTTTCGGCGGGTTGGTGGAGGCGGAAATCATGGGCAGGCTATCTACGGCGCTGCGCAGGGTCCGCGGTGCATGTGGAATATACGCGCCGTCGTGAATGCGACCGTCGCGGATGGTCACGGCACGGTCGGCCTCGGCGGCGATGCTGGGGTCGTGTGTGATAAGCACGATGGTTTTGCCGCGCTTCTGGAGCTTATGGAAGGTCTCCATCACAAGCGCTCCGGTAGCGGAGTCCAGGTTTCCCGTCGGCTCATCGGCTAGGATGATGGGCGGGTCATTGACGAGGGCGCGCGCGATTGCGACACGCTGCATCTGGCCGCCCGAGAGCTCGGATATGCGGTGGTCCCAGTGGTCGACCGGCAGCGTGACGGCCTGCAGCGCGTGCACGGCGCGCATCTCGCGCTGGCTACGGGGCACATTGGTGTAGGCCAGCGGCAGCATCACGTTTTCGATAACCGACAGGCGCGGCAGCAGGTTGAAGCTCTGAAAGACAAAGCCAATGCTCAGGGCGCGAACTTCGGTGAGCTCGTCATCGTCAAGCTCGGCCACGTTGAGCCCTTGCAGGTAGTAGCCGCCCGCCGTCGGCTTATCCAGGCAGCCTAGGATGTTCATGAGCGTCGACTTGCCCGAGCCCGAGGGGCCGGTGATAGCGACGAATTCGCCGGGATTTACCGCCAGGCTCACGTTGTGCAGGATGTGGGCACACCCCGCCTCGCTCTCAAAGATGCGGTGCACGTTGCGGATGTCGATAACGGGACGCATTACATGCCCTCGTCGGCAGACATACTGCCCGAATCCGCGCCGTAGCCGCCGTCAGCCGTTGCGTCCGCTCCGGTGTCCATGACGAGGGTGTCGCCATCGCGCAGCTTGGTAACCGGCACGTTGGGGTTGATCTCGTTGCCCTGGTCGTCGCGCTTGACCTGTGTCTTGCCGACTACGGCTTCGTTGTCGTTTTGCGTCACGACAGTCACCTTCACGCGACGGGTCTGCTTGCCCTCGTCATCGGTCGCCACGTTGACGTAATAATGTTCGCCGTCTTCGGTCATGAGCGCCATCGTCGGCACCATCACCACGTCGTCGAGCTGCTCGGTCACCACCGATACCTCGGCCGTCATGCCCGGCTTCAGGCGCGCGCCAGGCGCCTCTATGAGAATGTCGACGTTAAAGGTTACGCTGCCGCCGCCACCGTTAGCGGCGTCGGAGTTTGCCACCGACGCGATAGCCGTGACGGTGCCCTGGCTCACGATATCGGGAAACGCGGGATACGTGACGTTGGCGCTCTGCCCAACGGCGATCTTGGCGATGTCCTTTTCGCCCACCTGTACGGTCACCTTCATCTTGGATAGGTCGGCGATCTGCATGCACTGCTTGCCACCGCTCGTATCGCTTTCGCCCATGATCATGCCGCCTGTTACCGTGGCGCCCACCTTGGCGTTGAGCTCCACGATGCTGCCCGAGCTCGGGGCCGTGACCGTACGGCTGGCGGCCTTGGCGTTCGCCTGATCGAGGTTTGCCTGGGCCGAAGCGAGGCTGCGCTGCGCGGCCGATACGGCGTTCGTGTCCGCCGATGCGGCGGAGACGCCAGCCGCTGCGGAAGCTCCATCGACGTCCGTCGTTGGGGTGGCCTGAGCGGCAGCTGCGGCTTTCTTCGCATTAGCGAGGTCTTCTTGAGCGGCAGCAACTGCACGCTGCGCCTCGGCAACGTTGCGATCGAGCTCGTCGTTTTTAATGGTCATAAGCACGTCGCCCTCGTTGACGGATTGGCCCGCCTGCACGTTGATCGAATCGACCGTACCGTCGACAGAAGGGGAGACCACTGAGGACGAAATGGGTTTGAGCTGGCCTTTAGCCTCGACCGTTGTGGTAAACGTGCCCTCGGTCACCATGTCGGTCACAGGCTCGTTAGCGCCCTGTGGCTGCGCATTGATAACCAGGGTTGCGACAATGGCAATGAGCGCGATGGCACCCACGACGCCGGCCGCAATGCCGCGTCGGATGAGCTTTTTGCGTCGACGTTCGGCACGTTTTGCCTTGAGCTTGGCATATGCCTCTTCATCGGAAATCTCGGCCGTATCGTTCTTGCGTCCGTTCTGCTTATCGGCATGTACGTCTGTAATCAGAGGAATCGTTTCGGTGACATCTTCGGGCGTGTGCTCGGTATCATCCGGGCCCGGGGTGATCGTGGGGACATTCGGCATAGCGTCTCCTTTATAGAAAGTACCTCGATAAGTATATGCGCCCACCGGTTGGGGCGGGCGCATAGGACGGTTTCTTTCGGAACTGTTAGATTGGTCGCAGCGGTTCCACGTTGTAGGAATGCACGCGTTGCACTACGAGTGCACAACCACGCACAGGCCGACTTTGATGCAGTCGTGAAGTGCCTTGGCGTCGGCCAGGCGCAGGTTGATGCAACCGTGGCTGCCGCACCATTTGTACGACTCGGCGTTATCGAAGCTCTTGTCGTTTTGCCATGTAGCGTCGTGGAAGCCGATCATGTTGCCCTCAAATGGCATCCAGTAGCTCACCGGGCTTTCGTATTTGGGCTTACCGGTCTCGGGGTCCTTGGCTCCGATCAGGGTGCTGCCGCCGTCGTTGCTGTTGATCTGCCACACGCCCTCGGGGGTGGCGTCTTCGCCCGGTTTGCCGGAAATAAAGTTGGCCTCCCACACGATATTGCCGCTCTCGTCGTAGTAGCGCGCGTGCTGCTCGGACAGGTCGACGTCGATATACGCCTTCCAGTCGGGCTCTCCCTTTGCGGTAAAGGTGTCGGCCTTCTGGGAGTACTTGATCTCGATCTCGCCGGTCTGCTTGTTGTTAATGGCGTCCTCGACCTGCTTGGCGAGCGAGCTGCTGTCGATGGACCAACCAAAGTCACCGCCTTCGACGGCGCACTGCTTGCCATCGGCGCGCGTCCACCAGCGAGTGGAGCCCACGGTATTAAAGCCGTTGGCGAGCTCGGCTGCCCAGCTGCTGATCTGCGACGTATCGAGCGTGGGGTTGGCCGGATCGGCAAAGCTGATCCACTGCAATACGGAGCTGCCATCAACTTTGCCGGCATCCTCGCCGTTGAGCTTGAGGGTCACGTTGACGCCCAGGAAGTTGTTGGCGGCATCGCATGCGGCCTGAATTTGATCATCGGTCAGCGTTCCATTGAGTGGCTCATAGGCATCGTTGCCGAGCTTGGAAAGATCTACGGTCTCGGCCAGCGAGGCAAGCTCGAGCTCGGCATACTTAATGACATGCTCGCGGTTGAGTTTTTCGTTGGAGCGCGCCTTCTCGACGGTAAACTTGCCAGCCTGCTCGTCATAGGAGCTATTGGCCTCGAACGTGCCCGAACGTCCTTCGTTAAACTCGTCGATGGCGGCGCCCAGATCCTTCTCAAACTTCTTTTGGTCAAAGGTATCGGAGAGCATGGACAGGTCGACGTCTTGATCAAGATCGACTTCGTTGGTGGTAGCGGTTGTTTTGGTCTTGCCGCTTAAGGATTCCACAAGGCGGGCCGGCCATACAAAGGCTTCGTTGTGGCTGATGATCTCTTTTGCGGCAGCTTCGCCATCGACGATGGGCTCATCGGACTCGGGCTGATAGGTCCAGCTAAAGTCATCGCCTGTCACGGTGAGCTTATAGTGCTTCCATGCCGAGTTGACCTTGGTGGCGGCAGACGAAGCGTTGGAGAACGAGACGTCGACGCCGGCAATGGTGGTGTTGGGGTATGCTAGCTGCGAAAATGCTACGACGCCTACGATATAGACAATGACGATAAGACCCAGGACGACAAAGAGCGTCGTCTTTTTGCCCGACTTATTGTTGCCGGCGGACTTGCGCGCGGGGCCGCGATCGCCTCGAGTGTGCGTGGGGGGCTGCTTGGGCGCATTGCCGTTTGCCTGGCGCTGCTGACGTTGTTGACGCTGATGTCGCTGTTGGTTCGGGCGTTGGGAAGCGTTTGCCGCACCACGCTGCTGACCGTGGCTCGGCGCGATAGGACGCGGCGACTGAACGCCGCCGGTGTGCCTGCTCGGCTGCTGCGGATCGGGAATCAGTTGAGTTCGATCGTTTTGCGACATCGTATGCATATCCTTCGATTTTCGCCTTGCGGTTCATCGTGTTTTTACTGGGCTTGCATTATAGCGATTGCCCTGCTGTTTGTGGTACGGAAACGGTGGCATTCAAAAGAGGTGGGACATTTGTCCCACCTTTGAGTCGTTCTTTGCCGCTATCCGCACACACCGCATTTTGCACAGGCCGAAAGTGCGGCCGGAGCCTGCGCGATGCCACCCTTTGCCGTCTCGCGCAGCGTGGCCGGCAACGCGTGGCCCACCGAGAGCATGACATGTGCCATCTGGTCAAACGGCACCAAGCTCTTAATGCCTGCGAGGGCGAGTTGTGCCGAGCTAAAGGCCGCTGCCACGCCGATGGCGTTGCGGTTTTGGCAGGGCACCTCCACGAGGCCACCGACGGGGTCACAAACGAGGCCCAGCAGGTTACTCAGCGCGATGGAACTGGCGTCGAGCGCCTGCTCGGGCGTGCCGCCGAGCATCTGCACCAGCGCGGCGGCTGCCATGGCGGCGGCGCTTCCCACCTCGGCCTGGCATCCGCCCTCGGCGCCGGCGACGCAGGCGCTCGTGGTGAGGTTGAGGCCGATGGCGGCTGCGCAGTAGAGCGCGTCCATGACCTGCTCGTCGTCGAGCTGCAGGCGATCGGCGAGCGCAAGCACGCAGCCGGGCACAACACCCGCTGAGCCTGCCGTGGGGGCGGCGACGATCACGCCCATGGTGGCGGAGCGTTCGAGTACGGCCATCGCGCGGGCCACGGCATCGGTCTGAACGGGGCCCATCAGGCTTGCGCTCAAATCGTTGCGGCCGGTGGTTTCGACAAGCTTGGCCTCGCCGCCGATAAGCCCGCCGAGCGAACGCTGCGGATTGGCGATGGGGGCCGTGGTCTCCTCGCGCATGACGTCGAGCACGCGGCGCATGGCAGCGACGGCGTGGGCCTCGCCGGTCAGACGCGCCTCGCGAACGGCCATGACGGCGCCGATGCTGAGCCCCAGTTCCTCACACGCATCGAGCAGCTGCTCGCCGTCGTCGAAGATTTCCTTGGCCGAGACGCCGGGGGAGAGCGACGAGGCAGAACCGGGGAGCTCGATAAACGTTGCGTAATCGACATTGTCGAGCTTGCGCAGCATGGGGACGACGGTGTCGTCGGGCGCGCCGTCGGTCTCAAAGACGGAGTAGGCCTGGCCGCCCACTTCGGTGCGGTAGGTGCGGCAGAAGGCGATGTTCACGTGTGCGTAAGCGAGCAGGTTGGTGAGCGCGGCGAGTACACCGGGGACGTCCTTGTGCGCCACGAAGAGCGTGGAATACATGCCCGATATGTCGACGCCGACGCCGTTAATGCGGCTGATGCGCATCTTGCCGCCGCCCAGGCTCTCGCCGCGAACCTGTGCCGTGGCGCCCGTGTCGTCGACCATGTCGATGTCGACGGTATTGGGGTGGATGGAGGCGTCGTCGCCCTTGATGTTAAAGTGATATTCGAGGCCCTGCTTGCGAGCGAGGTCGAAGGCCTGCTTGATATTCTCGTCATCGGTGTCGAGGCCCAGGATGCCCGCGACGAGCGCACGGTCGGTGCCGTGGCCGCGGTAGGTGTGGGCGAAGGAGTTCCACAGGCCAAAGGTGACTTTGGTGATGCGGCCTTCCAGCAGGCTGGCGGCAACTTGGGCGCAGCGCAGGGCGCCGGCGGTGTGCGACGAGCTAGGGCCGACCATGACAGGCCCCAAGATCTCGAATGCCGAGGTCGTAGCTAGTGTTTGCGGCTTGCCTGCCATGGGTGCTCCTTATCTATCCCGTCGTCCCGAGGGGCGGGGCATAAGGTCGCCTGCTCGGACAGTCCTGCTCGCACGGAGAGCACATTAAGTGCTCTCCGGCTCGTGTGGAACTCGCGATCGACCTTATGCCCCGCCCTCGGGACTAAGGATACATGGTAGAGGCGCGTGTGCTCCAAAATTCATTAGCTAGGGACGCTGCGTAGGCTCATATCGGAGCATCTTCACCACCGGATTAATAAAAAAGAAGCACCGCTTGGGGGCGGTACTTCTTTTGAAAGCGCATGCGTGTTGTGACCTTGGTGGTTCCCAATTACAGGCCGCAGGCTGCTTTGAGTTCTTCGACTCGGTCGGTTTTCTCCCAGGTGAAGTCGGCGTCTTCTCGGCCGAAGTGACCGTAGGCTGCCGTCTTTTCGTAGATGGGGCGGCGCAGGTCTAGGTCGCGGATGATTGCGCCCGGGCGCAGGTCGAAGGTCTTCTCTACGGCCTCGACGATCTTGTCCTCGGCAACATGTGCGGTACCGAAGGTGTCGACCATGATTGAAAGGGGCTTGGAAACGCCGATGGCGTAGGCAAGTTCGACTTCGCAGCGGTCGGCCAGGCCGGCGGCGACCACGTTCTTGGCGACCCAGCGCGCGGCATACGCGGCGGAGCGGTCAACCTTGGTGCAGTCCTTGCCGCTAAAGGCACCGCCGCCGTGACGGCCGTAGCCGCCGTAGGTGTCAACGATGATCTTGCGGCCGGTGAGGCCCGTGTCACCCATAGGGCCGCCCACGACAAAGCGACCGGTGGGGTTCACATAGATGTCGGCGTTGTCCCACGGCATGTTCTCGGCAGCCATGACGGGGGCGATGACGTGCTCGATGAGGTCGTCCTTGATCTTGCCCATGTCCTCGATCTCGGCGGCGTGCTGCGTGGAGATGACGATGGTCGTGACCTCGACGGGCTTGCCGTCCTCGTAGCGCACCGTGGCCTGGGTCTTGCCGTCGGGGCGCAGGTAGGGCAGGGTGCCGTCGTGGCGTACGGCGGCCAGGCGCTCGGCCAGGCGGCTCGCCAGGTAGTGCGGCATGGGCATGAGGGTCTTGGTCTCGTTGGAGGCATAGCCAAACATCATGCCCTGGTCGCCGGCGCCGATCAGGTCGATCGGGTCGGTGGTGACGCCGGTCTGGGTCTCGAAGGACTCGTCGACGCCCTGGGCGATATCGGGCGACTGCTCGTGGATGAGGCTCATAACGCCGCAGGTATCGCAGTCAAAACCGAACTTTGCGCGGTTGTAGCCAATGCGGCGGATAACGCCACGGGCAATCTCCTGCACGTCGACGTAGGCCTGCGTGCGGATCTCGCCGGCAACGATGACGGTGCCGGTGGTCACGAGGGTCTCGCAGGCGCAACGGACGTTCTCGACATTGGCGGGCACGCCGTTGGGCGCAATGTAGCCCTGCTCCTGCAGCTCTATTTCTTTAGCGAGGATTGCGTCGAGGACGGCGTCGCTGATCTGGTCAGCAATCTTATCGGGATGGCCTTCGGTCACCGACTCCGACGTAAATACAAAGGACCCGTGTTGGGGTGGGATGGAACGAAGTTCTTCTGACATGATTGTCCTTTCAAAAACGTGTCCCGGCGACCGTTACCATTCCGCCGAGCTCTATATGCAAGGGCACATCATAGCGCGTAAATCCAACATTCACACCCTCTCCGCACCTACTCATTGGGGACAGACTTAAATGATCAGTCTTAAACCAAGAACGTTCCCAGCGACTGGTCATTTAAGTCTGTCCCCAATGATTGGGTCGGTGCCCTTTGTGCGGAGGCAGCTTTGATGTTTTATACTGGTGCGGTTAGACATCCATCCTGCAATCGAGGAGATTTCCATGGCATCAGACGTTCGCGTCCGCTTTGCACCCTCACCGACGGGCAAGCTGCACATCGGCGGTGCCCGCACCGCTATCTATAACTGGGCTTTCGCCCGCGCAAACGGTGGCACGTTCATCCTGCGCATCGACGACACCGACCCCACCCGCTCCACCGACGAGAACACGCAGATCATCCTGCGCGCCATGCGTTGGCTGGGCCTGGACTGGGACGAGGGTCCCGAGGTGGGCGGCGACTTTGGCCCCTACGCCCAGACCGAGCGCCTGGACCTGTACAAGCAGGCCGCCCAGAAGCTTTGGGACGAGGGCAAGGCCTATCCCTGCTTCTGCACCAAGGAGCAGCTCGACGCCGACCGCAAGGCCGCGCAGGAGCGCAAGGACCCCTTCCAGGGCTATCAGCGCCGTTGCCGCGATCTTGATCCCGAGGAGGCCCGCCGTCGCATCGAGGCCGGCGAGTCCTACGTCCTGCGCATCAAGGTGCCCGAGGACCGCGGCGACGTCGTTATCCACGACGCCGTCCACGGCGAGGTGACCTTCGACGCCAAGGAGCTCGACGACTTTGTCATCTTCCGCTCCGATGGCACGCCCACGTACAACTTTGCGACCGTCGTCGACGACGCCATGATGAAGATCACTCATGTCATCCGCGGCGACGACCACCTGTCCAACACCCCGCGTCAGGTCATGGTCTACGAGGCCCTCGGCGCGCCCGTGCCCACGTTCGCCCACATCTCCATGATCCTGGGCGCCGACGGCAAGAAGCTCTCCAAGCGCCACGGCGCCACCTCGGTGGAGGAGTACCGCGACGCCGGCTACCTGTCCGACGCCTTCGTCAACTACCTGGCGCTGCTCGGCTGGTCGCTCGACGGCGAGACCACGATCATCCCGCGCGATGTCCTGGCCAGCAAGTTCTCGCTCGACCGCATCTCCAAGAACCCAGCGACCTTCGACCCCAAGAAGCTCGACTGGGTCAACGCCGAGTACATCAATGGCATGTCCGATGCTCAGTTTGCCGACGAGATCATGGTTCCCGAGCTGCACGAGGCGGGTCTCATCGAGGGTAATGTCGAGTACGGCGAGGATTGGATCGACGCACTTGCCGCCATCGTTAAGCCGCGCACCAAGATGCCGGCCGACGCCGTGACCGTCGCCGCTCCCATCTTCGCTACGGCCGAGACGCTCGAGTATGACGAGAAGTCCGTCAACAAGGGCCTGGCCAAGGAGGGCATGGGTGCCATTCTGGATGCCGCCAAGGCCGCGCTCGAGGGCGTGGACGAGTGGACGGCTGCCAACATCGACGCTGCGCTTGAGCCGCTGCCCGAGCAGATGGACCTCAAGAAGCGCGTGGTGTTCCAGGCTGTGCGCGTCGCCGTCTGCGGCAACATGGTGAGCCCTCCGTTGGGCGAGACCATGGCGCTCGTCGGCCGCGACGATTGCTTGGCGCGCATCGACCGCGCCCGCACGATGGCGCTGTAATCGCTGCGCAAACGTATGTATCCGAGCCCCGTTCACCTCGAGCGGGGCTCTTGTTTCTGTAGACGTATGGGATAGGAGGTGCTGGGGCCGTGGCCGAGCAACTGTCGCTGTTTGGTTCGCCGGAACCGGAGGAGGCTCTGGTGAAGCCCGTGCCTGCCTCTGCCTCGATTCAGCCTAAGTCTGCATCTGAGCCCATCGCCGCCTATGCGAGCGTGGTCCTCGACATCCCGACGCGTGCGCTGTCCGAGCCGTTTGCTTATGGCATTCCTCAACCCCTAGCCAACGAGGCGCAGATTGGATCCACAGTCCTGGTCCACTTTGGTAACCGTGCCGCCGCGGGCTATATCGTCGATATTGCGCCCGAGCTGGCCGACCTGCAAGGCAACATCGCCCTCGACCCCGCGCGCATCAAGCCCATCGAGGCCATCCTCAGCAAACCGCTCTTTAGCGCCGAGGCCGCCCGTATTGCGCGCTGGATGAGCCGCGAGTACGTCGCAACGCTTTCCGAGTGCCTGCGCCTTTTCTTGCCCCCGGGTGGAAGCCCGCGCGTGGTTAAGGGCGAGGACGGCGTGTGGACCGTTGAGCGCCCCGCCGTTAAACCCATCCAAAACCGCTGGGTCATGCTCACGCCCGAGGGTTTCGACTACACGCCGCCCAAGACCGCGGTCCGTCAGCGTCAGCTCATTGAGGCGCTCCAATGCGGCCCGGTCACGACGCGCGACCTCAACCTGCTCTTCAACAGTATGTCGGCGACCATTAAAGCGCTCGAAAAACGAGGCGTCGTGGTGGTGGAGGAGCGCCGCGCCTGGCGTGGCTGCAGCGAGCAGACCACGCTGTCCTCGGCGAGCGGCAAGGCGCCGGTCGCGCTTACAAAAGGCCAGCAGCAGGCGCTCGCGCAGATTGAGCGCGCTCGCCTGGATGCGCACGGCGACGTGGTACTCGTGGACGGTGTTACGGGCTCCGGCAAAACCGAGGTTTACCTCTCCGCTATCGAGCGCGTGCTGGTGGCCGGCCGTTCGGCCTGCGTGCTGGTGCCCGAGATTTCGCTGACGGCCCAGACTGTCGGCCGCTTCCGCTCGCGCTTTGGCGAGACGGTCGCGGTCTTCCATTCGCGTCTTTCGGCCGGCGAGCGCCTGGACCAGTGGGACATGGTCGCCAGCGGTGCAGCCCGTGTTGTCGTCGGCGCGCGTTCGGCGCTTTTTTGCCCGCTCAGCGACCTGGGCCTCATCATCATCGACGAGGAGCACGAGACCAGCTATAAGCAGGGCTCCAGTCCGCGCTACCATGCGCGCGAGGTGGCGGCCGAGATGGCGCGCCGCTATCGCTGCCCGCTCGTGTTGGGCTCGGCCACGCCTTCTGCCGAGGCCCTCGACTGCTGTCGCCGCGGCACGTACAACGGTGCCACGTGGACGCGCGTCGAGATGCCCGAGCGCCCGGGACATGCCGTGCTACCCACGGTTCGCATTGCCGACCTGCGCCGCGAGTTTTCGCACGGCAGCCGCTCCATGTTCTCAAAACCGCTGATGGAAGGCTTGGAACGTGTTGTCGAGCGCCGCGAGAAGGCCGTGCTGCTGCACAACCGACGCGGTTTTGCGCCGTTTTTGATGTGCCGCGAGTGCGGCTGCGTTCCCACCTGCAACCACTGCTCCACGGCGCTTACGTACCACGAACGCACCCATACGCTGCAGTGCCACACCTGTGGTTCGTCCTGGCGCGTGCAGCCGTATCCTGCACCCACGAGTCGCTGTCCCAAATGCGGCAGCCGTTACCTGGCAAAAATGGGCCTGGGCACGCAGCAGATCGAGGACGCGCTGCACCAGATGCTGCCCGAGGATGTCGCCATCATTCGCATGGACGCCGATTCCACGCGCGGCAAGGACGCACACAAAAAGCTGCTCGAGCAGTTCGATGCCGCCGATTGCGCGGTGCTGCTGGGTACCCAGATGATCGCCAAGGGCCTCGACTTTCCCGAGGTCACGCTCGTGGGCGTGGTCAATGCCGACTTTGCGCTCAAGCTGCCCGATTTTAGAGCAGGGGAGCGCGCCTACGATCTGCTGGAGCAGGTTGCGGGCCGCGCCGGCCGCGGCGATCGCCCCGGTGAGGTTATCATCCAGACCTACCTGCCCGAGGATCCGGTCATTCGCGCCGTCGCCGAGCACGACCGTTCGATCTTTACTGACTACGACCTGGACCAGCGCCGCGACGCCCTGTATCCGCCGTTCGTGCGCCTGGTCAACATCTTGGTATGGTCGACGAACGCGGGTGACGCGCGGGACTACATCGGTCGCATCGCGAAGCTCCTCAAGCGTCGCTGGCATGCCGCCGCTCCCGACTTTTTGCGGGCGGGGAGCGCCGTGCCGCTGGTGCTGGGCCCGGCTTCGTGTGTAATCGAGAGAGCCAAGGACCGTTACCGCTTCCATCTGCTTGTGAAGTCGCCCGTGGGGTACCATGTCTCTGATGATATCGACGCCTGCCTCAAAGAGGTGGGCTCTGTGCGCGGCGTGAGCGTGAGCGTTGACGTCGACGCCTATGATTTGATGTAACAACCCGAAAGGATGGCCATGGAAGCCAACGGAATCGTACTGTCGCCCGACCCTCGTCTGCGCCAGGAGTGTGCCGTCATCGAGGAAATCACCCCGGCGATTGAGGCGCTTGCCGAGAAGATGAAGAAGATGATGTTCGAGAACGGCGGTTGCGGTCTGGCTGCTCCGCAGATCGGCGAGCTCATTCAGCTCGTCACCATCGACTGCGACTACAGCGACAAGAACGACTACGACCCGTACGTGCTTATCAATCCCGTCATTGTTGAGCAGAGTGACCATCTGGTGCCCTTTAGCGAGGGCTGCCTTTCCATTCCTGGCATCAGCTGCGAGATCGAGCGTCCCGATCATGTCGTCGTCGAGGCGTACGACCTGGATGCCAACCTGATTCGCTACGAGGCCTCGGGCGACCTGTTCTGCGTGTGCCTGCAGCACGAGATCGATCACCTGCACGGCAACACCATGTTCGAGCGACTGAAGCCCATGCAGAGGCTCAAGGCCGTCAAGGAGTACCAGGACGCCTTGGCCCGCGGCGCTCGACCGGGCGAGACGGAGTAGGTCCCACCGTCCCCGGTGCTGAGCGCCCACATATCATCCCGTGCTCAAACATTCTCGCTTCGCTGCGAAACTGCGCGCGGGACGATATGTGGGCGCTCAGCACCGGGGACTGCGTTGTTCTAGCTCGGTTCGCCCGGGTGCCGTCGGGCCGGGGAAGGGCGTCTTTGCTGATAGGTGCTTTGTTGGGAGGGCTGCTTTTATTCGGCTCTTTCTTTGTTTTTGGGTATATTTGTCTTTGTTGAACTGTTCTTGCGGCTGGGTGCGCTTGCGACCTGGAACGCTTTTTTGTAGCCGTCTCGGCTCGTTATTGAGAGGAGACTAACTTTTATGCGTATTGTGTTTATGGGTACGCCTGGTTTTGCTGTGCCTTCGCTGACTTCGCTTGTTGAGGCTGGTAACGAGATTGCGCTTGTTGTTACTCGTCCTGATGCTGTTCGTGGGCGTGGTAAGAAGCTTGAGCCTTCTCCTGTTAAGGCCAAGGCGCTTGAGCTGGGGTTGCCGGTCGTTGAGGCCAATCGTATGACGCCTGAGGTTGTTGAGGCGCTTCAAACTGCCCAGGCTGATATTTTCTGCGTGGCTGCCTATGGTTGCATTTTGCCTGATGAGGTTCTGCATATGGCGCCGCTCGGCATTGTGAATGTTCATGCTTCCTTGCTGCCTCGTTGGCGTGGGGCTGCTCCTATTCAGCGTGCCATTCTTGCTGGTGATGAGGTTGCTGGCGTTTCCATTATGCGTATTGGGCATGGCGTGGATACTGGTGCTTATTGTGCTCAGGCTTCCACGTCGGTTGCCGGTAAGCATGCCGAGGCACTGACTATGGAGCTTGGCGAGCTGGGCGGTAAACTGCTTGCCGATACGCTTCCTTCTCTTGCCGATGGCACCGCCGTGTGGACTGAACAGGATGAGGCGCTCGTTACCCATGCTGCCAAGATTTCCAAGCTGGAGATGCGTCTGGATCCGCAGATGGCTGCGCTCGATTGCGTTCGTCATGTGCTCGCTTCGTCCGATACCGCTCCTGCTCGTTGCGTGATTGCCGGCAAGACCGTGCGTGTGCTCGATGCTGCGCTGGCCGATGTTTCGCTTGGCAAGGGCGGCGTTGACGTTAAGAATAAGCGTGTTTTCCTTGGCCTTTCCGATGGTGCGGTTGAACTGCTCGAGGTTAAGCCCGATGGCAAGCGTGCCATGGCCGCTTCTGCTTGGGCTGCTGGGCTGCAAGGCGCCGATCTTATCTGGGGTGTTTTGTCATGAGCAAACTGTCTCCCGCGCGCAAGCTTGCGCTCGATGTGTTAATGGAGGCCGATCGCCGCGGCATGTATGCGCGTGACGTGCTGTCCTCTCGCGCATCGGCCAAGGCTATTGACCAGCGCGATTCCGCTTTTGCAGCTCGCTTGGCACTGGGAGTGGCCGCCACGCAGGGTATTTTGGACGAACTGCTCGATCAGTTTCTTGATAAGCCTAAAAAGGTTGCGCCGCGTGTTCGCATGGCGCTTCGTATCTCGGCCTTCGAGATGCTCTATCTGCATACGCCTGGCCGCGTTGCGGTGAGTCAGGGCGTTGAGCTGGTGCGCAGCGGAGCTAAGTCTGCCGCCGGTTTGGCCAATGCCGTGCTCCATAAGGTCGCGGACAACGTTGAGAACTTTGCCACTGCGTCCGATGTAGATGAGTCTGAGCGACGCTTGGTTCGTCTGTCGCGCCTGATGGGTCTGCCGCGTTGGCTTTGCGCTCGTATTATGGCTTCGTTCGATACCCCAGAGGGTGCGCTCAACTTTGCTGGCAATCTGGCCCCCGCGCCTCTGGCCCTGCATGAGAACGCCTTTGCGAACAAGCCCGATCCGTTTATCTCCCAGCTTGTGGCACCAGTGTTCCCGGGTTGTCATGCGCCTGTCGATGCTCAGGTTACGGTTGCGTCTGGCGTATTTGAACGCGCTGCTGCCGTGGCCTCGGATCTTAACGCCCAGCTCATCGCCACGGCTGCCACGCGCCCTGGAAGCTGCCTTGAGATTGGTGCCGGCCGCGGCACCAAGACCTATGTGATGATGTGCCAGGCCAAACGTGCTGGGTACGAGCGTCAGCATACCGCGCTCGACCTGCATGATCGTAAATGCGATCAGAATCTCGCGCGCCTGCATAAGGCGGGTATTACGGGTGTTCGTACGGTGTCGGGCGATGCCTGCGAGCTCAATGAGGTGCTTACGTCCTTTGACGCGATGCTTGGCGAGCCCGCCCTGTTCGACACGGTGTTTATCGATGCGCCGTGCTCTGGCACCGGCACCATGCGCCGTCATCCCGAGATACCGTGGCGCCTGACCGAGAACGACGTTACGACTGAGCTGCCCAAGCTACAGCTGACGATGCTCAAGGAAGCCGCTGCGCGCGTTGCTGCCGGCGGTGAGCTTATCTATGCCACCTGCTCGGTTTTTGACGAAGAGAACACGCAGGTCGTGGATGCCTTCCTGGCCTCTCCCGAGGGCGCCGGCTTTACCGTGGCGCCGCTCTCCGAAGCCCAGATTCTGCAGCTTCCCGATTTCGCGCAGGCCAAGAAGCTCGTTTCCGTACACCAAAACGACCGCGGCCTCTTCCAAAGCGTCCCCATAAACGCAGATTCCTACGACGGCCACTTCTGCGCCCGCCTGATCCACAAGTAACTACTAAGTTGCGGTGAAATAGGGATTGAATAGCGGCTTCTAGCCGCCAAATAGTCCTTATTTCACCGCAACTCATAAGGAAACCTGGGTAGCTAAAGAATCAGCCCCGCGATCGATTTCGGTCGCGGGGCTGCTTGGTTTCTAGTGGCTATGTGGGCAGTTGGCGCAGCAGCCGCTCGTGGCGCTGGTGCTGGAGCCGCCGCTTCGCTGGTCGGTGTTGTAGAAACCGCTGCCCTCAAATTTAATGCCGCTGGCCGAGAACGTCTTGGCCGCCGGGGCACCGCAGCTGGGGCACACGACCTCGGGAGTCTCGGACATGGGATGCTCAACCTCAAACACGTTGCCGCAGCTCGAGCACTTGTAATCGTAGCGTGCCATAATACTTCCTTTTCAGCACAAAGCGGGCAGATCACTCTGCCCGCAAAAATTCAAACGTTTGTAACTGTACCCTATATCGGGGGTTTTATCACGCTTCGCCCCAGAATCTATGGGTGTTGCGCAGGAGCTGTGCAGTTTTGCCCTCGGCGGCCGCAACGTCGGTCTCATCGGCCTGCCACGTCCAGTTGCCCGTGGCCACGCCCGGCACGTTCATTCTCGCATCGTCGCCTAGCCCCAGAATATCCTGCAGCGGCATCATCACCAGGGGAGCGTCGCTTGCGAGCGCGTCGCCCATCAGCTTGGTCGCCACCTCAACACCGCTCGGCTCGTCGCCGCCCGCAAAGGAGCGCGTGCACCAACCGGCGAGCGTCGACGTGTCGTGCGTCGAGGTGTACAGAATCTTGCCCGGCGTGGGATACACGCCGTTGCGGACGTCGTAATCGCTAAACTCCAGTACGTCCATACCGGGGAAACCGCAGGTAGAAGCCATGGCGCGAACGCCGGGCGTCAGGTAGCCTAGGTCCTCGGCGATAAAGTTGAGCGGCCCCAGCTCGTCATAGGCAGTCTGGAACAGGTCCTTGCCTGGGCCCGCCAACCAGCGCCCGTCGGCACAGGCCTTACCGGCGGGAATGCTATAGTAACTGTGGAATCCCAGGAAGTGATCCAGGCGCACACGGTCGTAGAGCGAGAACGCGCGACGCAGACGGTCCATCCACCAGCGATAGCCGTTCTCCTTCATGTGATCCCAACGGAAGGTGGGGTTGCCCCACACCTGACCCTCGGGCGCAAAATTGTCGGGCGGCGCGCCAGAAATCTCAATCGCCTTGCCGGTATCGGACAGCCAGAAGTTCTCGGGCTCGCTCCACGCGTCGGCCGAATCGTCCGAGACATACATCGGGATATCGCCGATGACCTCGATACCCTTCTTGTGCGCATAGTTCATGAGCTCGCACCAGGCCAGGTCAAAGCGGTACTGCATGTACGCCTGCAGCTCTGCCTCGTCGTGGAAACGCTTGTCGTCAATCAGATGCTCGTTGTAGCGCGCGACATCCGCCGGCCAATCGTGGCGCGACTCGCCCTCAAAGTACTTCTTAACGGCCATGTAGACGCAGTACTTCTCGAGCCAATCGGCGTTGCGATGTTTAAACGCCGTGTACAGCGGGTCTGCATCCTCGCCGCCACGGGCCTTCCAAGTCTCAAAGTCGGCCGCCAGCTCCTCTTGGCTTTCGGGCAGCAGGTCAATATTTCCCGCAAAGGCCGAAGGCCCAGCGTAAGGGGAGCGGAAGAAGTCCGTGGGGTTGACGGGGAGAACCTGCCAGTAGCGCATGCCCATGGCGGCCAGATGGTCGATAAAGCGACGCGTGGGTGCGCCGATCGTACCCGGCTTGCCGTCGTCGGTCGGCACCGATGTGATATGGCACACAACACCCGCACCGTGATCGAGCGGCTCCTGCAGGCGCTGCTCAGCATGGTGATAGATGATTGACGAGCCCAGCGGATACAGATCGAGCGTGACCGTACCGTTGTGGATCTCGCACTCATGACCGCTGATCACGTCACTCGCACATTCGTCGAGCGCCGGAATCGTCACACGATGCGAATTGCGCAGGCTGCGGTTAATGATGACGGTCGCGGACTCGCCGTCTTTACCGGTACGGTTGTAGGCCAGCACCTCGTCATTGAGCGCGAAGGCCTTGATTTCACCGTCAATCATAAACGGCAGCGCGCGGCGCACAGCAGATGCGTTCTTGACGATCGCGAACGTATCGAAGTCGTGCAGGTTTTCCTTGGTCGGCATGGTGCGGCGATTGCCCGGATCGGTGAGACCCTCCAAGCCGTACTCGTCACCGTAATAGATTGAGGGAACGCCCGGGAACGTCATCTGCATGAGCGTCGCCAGCCAAAAGCGGCTCTTGGCCAGGCCCATGGAGTTCTCGTCCAGGCGCCATTTGCTGCGCTCACTCTCGGGCAGCTGCGACTCGTCGGGGCCACCGCCGAGCACCGAGATAATGCGCGGGCGGTCGTGGCTCGACAGCAGATTGAGCGCGCAGGATAATGCCTCGCGCGGGTAGTTCTCGCGCAGGGTCTCGATATCCTCGGCAGCTTGGTAGGCGTTTTTGTAGCCCATCAAAAAGCCGATGACCATGTCGCGGAAGGGGTAATCCATAGCAGAGTCCAGCTCGGAGCCCTGCAGGTAGCGACGCAGATGGCCGTAGCTGATCTTGTTGGAGGCGTCTTCCCAGACCTCGCCGAGCAGCAGTGCGTCGGGCTTTTCGGCAAGTACGGCCTTCTTGATCTCGGTCAGGAAATCGTCCGAAAGCTCGTCGGCCACGTCTAGGCGCCAACCATGAGCGCCGGCACGTAGCCATTTACGAATGACGCCGTCCTTGCCCAGGAGCCGCTCGCGTACCAGCTCGGAGCTCTCATTGATGGCGGGCATATTGCCCACGCCCCACCAGCAGTCGTACGAGCCGTCCTCGTGGAAATAAAACGCATCGCGCCACGGCGAATCTTCGCTTTGCCACGCGCCCACTCCGGGGTAGTTGCCGTAGCGGTTGAAGTAGATCGAATCGTCGCCCGTGTGGTTGAACACGCCGTCCAGAATGATGGAAATGCCAAGCTTCTCGGCCGCCTGACACAGCTCGGTAAAGTCCTGCTCGGTGCCCAGGATCGGGTCAATCTTGGTGTAGTCGGCCGTATCGTAGCGGTGGTTGCTCGCGGCCTCAAAGATCGGGTTGAGGTAGATGGCCGTAAAGCCCAGCTCGGCGATGCGGGGTAGGTCATTTTGGATACCCTTGAGCGAACCGCCGTAAAAGTCCCAGGTCTTGATGGAGCCGTCTTCGGCACGCTCGTACTCGGGCGGTTCGTTCCAGTCCTCGACTATGCGGCGTTGGATTCCGTTGCGCGGCTTTTTGACTTCGGCCAGCGTACGCTCGCGCCAGTTTTCGTCGCGGTCATAGCGGTCGGGGAAGATCTGGTAGACCATGCCACGCTCGTACCACTCGGGACGAACTTCGCGGTGCTTGTAGACGGTGATCTGGAAGGACGGGACCTCGGCATAGTTGTAAGTTACGCCCTCGCCACCGGTGCGACCCTGCGGTGCGCCCAGGCGGACCTCGGGCTGGCCCTCGATATTGCAGATAAAGCTGTACCAGATAAGACAGGGCTCGGCGCACTCAAGCTCTACGGTAAATATGCCGTCGCCCTCGTGTGTCATGGGATACAGAGACTCACCGATCTCATCGACCCAGGTGCGCAGCGTAAGCGTTGCCTGGTTGGGGTCGGCATCCTCCAAAATCACCGAGAGCGAAACGGAAGTTCCAGTGGTCACAGCGCCAAACGGAGTACGAAACTGCGGCAGACGGCTGTTGTGAATCAATCTCATAATTCGGTCCAGTTCAATAGAATCACGGCCTGCGGGCCATGGGCTTTACGCACAAGATATAAGTATATCTGTTGTACACAGGCTGTATAAACAACATCCGTTTACCATCGGCGAACGGTTGTCCTAGAAAATCGTTTTACCAACTATCTACAGAGAAGGGGCGCCCGGTTGGAGCGCCCCTTACTTAGGGTTTGATTAGGTTTTGGATCGTCTGTGGACTAGCGGCGTTTGCGGGTGGCCGTTGCCTTGCGGACGGACGTCTTCTTGGTTGGAGCCTTTTCCTCGGCCTGAGCGGCGGGGGAGACCGGAGTCTCCTTGGCGGGTTCTGGCTTGGCCTCTGCCTTCGGGGCAGCCTTGACCTCAGCGGCCTTCGGCGCCGGCTTGGCTTTTACCTCGGCCTTGGGCTCCTCTTTGGCATCAGCGGGCTTAGTCTCTGCCTTGGGAGTTGTGGCCTTTGCCGTGGTCTTCTTGGCCGTCGTTATAGTGCGCTTGCGTGTGGTGGTCTTGGCGGCCGGCTTTGCCTCGACGGGCGTCTCCTCGACTTTGGAGGCCGGCTTTGCGGCTGCCTTGGTCGTGGCTGCCTTGGTCGTGGCTGCCTTCGTGGTCGTCGACTTCGTAGCCGTGGTCTTCTTGGCTGCCGTTACCTTCTTGGCGGTCGTGGTCTTGGACGCCGTCGACTTCTTGGCAGTGGTCTTGGTCGGAGCCTTAGCGGCCGGCTTGGTCTCAGCGACCTCAGCCTTTACCTCGGGAGCAGCCTCGGCCTCGGCAGCCTTCTTGGCAGCTGCGGTGGTGCGCTTGCGCGTGGTCGTCTTCTTGGCAGCGGTGGTCTTGGTTGCCGCCGCCTTGGTCGCAGTGGCCTTCTTAGCCGTCGTCTTACGAGTCGTGGTCTTCTTTGCCGCAGGCTTCGCAGCGGGCTTCACCTCAGGCTCGGGCTCGGGAGTAGCCTCGGCCTTCGCCTCGGGCTCGGCCTTTGCGGGCTCAGCCTCAACCGGCTTCTCCTCGGCCTTGGGCTCCTCAGCGGCCACCGGCTCAGCAACAGCCTCAGGCTCGTTGACAACAGCCGCCGGCCTCTCGATCTCCGGATGCATAAAGAAATACAGGTCCAGATACTTGTCGGCCGAGCGCGTCCAGCTAAAGTCCTGGCTCATGGCCTGCGTGACCAGCTGGTTCCAGGCATCGCGGTTATCCCAGAACAGACGCGCCGCGCGGAAAACCGCATCGCCCATCTCATCGCCGTTAAAGTTGCTAAACGAGAATCCTGTGCCCTCGCCGGTAAACTCGTTATACGGGATCACGGTGTCCTTAAGGCCACCGGTCTCGCGTACGATGGGCAGGGTGCCGTAGCGCATGGCAATGATCTGCGACAGGCCGCAGGGCTCAAACTTCGAAGGCATCAGGAACATATCGGCGGCGGCATACATGCGCTGCGACAGCGCAGGATCGAACTCGATGCGTGCGGCCATGGTGCCGGGGTACTTGTCCTGGAAGTAGCGCAGTCCGTCCTCGTAGTCGCGGTCGCCGGTGCCCAGCACCGCCACCTGCACGCCGCCGGCCAGGATGCGGTCGAGCGCGTACATGACCAGGTCCAAGCCCTTCTGGCGCGTCAGACGCGTGACCATGACCATAAGCGGACGGTCGTCGCGAACCTCGAGCCCCAGCTCTTCCTGCAGCTTGGCCTTGCACACAGCCTTGCCGGAACGGTCCTCAACCGTGTAGTTGGCGGCAATGCGTTTGTCGGTTGCCGGGTCAAAGCCCGCCACGTCAATGCCGTTCAAAATGCCCTGCAGCGCGTACGAACGTTCGCGCAGAACGCCGTCCAGGCCCTCGCCAAATTCGGGCGTCTGGATCTCGTTGGCATAGGTGGGGCTCACCGTGGTGATGGCGTCGGCATAGCGCAGGGCGCCCAGCATGTAGTTGATGCTGCAAGCGTCGCAACGCAGCTGCGAGGCGGCTGCCGGAATGTGCGCCACACCCAGGATGTCCTCCATCACGGTGTCACTAAACTGGCCCTGGAACGCCACGTTGTGGATCGAGAACACGGTCTTAACGCGGTCATACAGCGGCAGGCCCTGATAGAATTCGCGCAAAAACACGGGCGCCAGTGCCGTCTGCCAGTCGTTGCAGTGCAGGATGTCGCACTCAAAGCCGGCCGGCAGGTGCTGCAGGCTCTCGGTGATTGCCTTGGAGAAGAACGCAAAGCGCTCGCCGTCGTCAAAGAAGCCGTACGGATTGTCGCGCGCAAAGTAGCGCTCGTTGTCGATGAACATATAGGTGACGCCGTCGTGCTCGAGCTTCTCGAGTCCGCAGTACTCATTGCGCCAGCCCAGGCTCACGTAAAAGTCGGAGAAGTGCTCCATCTGCGCCTTGTACTCGTCCTTGATGGTGGCGTACTTGGGCACCATCACGATGACTTCGGCGCCGGCGCGCACAAGCGCCGCAGGCAGCGAGCCCGCTACGTCGCCCAGGCCACCGGTCTTTACAAACGGCGCGCACTCGGCCGAGGCAAACACGATCTGCATCTTTTTGCTGGAATCAGCCATATTGTCTCCCATGTTGCAATTCGAGAATAGCCGCCTGGCGCTAACCGGGCGGCTATTCTACATGTTACGAGCGATGTTGCGGTGCCAACGTTAACGTACGATGGTGGTATCGGAAGTTAACGGAGCCTTGCCCAGCACCAGGATGTTCTCGGGCGTGCCGCGAAGCTCGGTGTTGGTGGGAACCACGTTGTTCTTGTCCAGGATGGCGTTCTCTACGCGGGCGCCGCTCTTGATGATGCAGCTCTGGTTGATGATCGAGTTGGTCACCGAGGCGCCCTCCTCGACCACGACGCCGCGCGACAGGATCGAGTTGCGCACGGTGCCCTTAATGATGCAGCCGGCCGAGATGATCGAGTTGCAGGCGTGGCTGCCGGTCGCATAGCGCGAAGGCGGCACGTCGTGAGCCTTGGTCAGGATCGGGCGCTCGGGGTCAAAGAGCTGGTCGGCCACGGTCTGGTCGAGCAGGTCCATGCTGCGGCGATACAGCGACTTTTCGCTAAACACGCCCACGACCTCGCCCTTGTACTCGTAGCTGCACACGTCGATGTTGCCAAAGTCGCCCTGGAGTGCCTCGAGCAGGTCCAGATAGTCGGCGGCCTGGTAGTGGTCGATGATCTCGAGCAGCGTCTCGCGGTTGACGATGCAGCAGTCCATAGAGGCGTTGTCGCCGTACACGACGCCGGCGCTCACGCCCGTCAGGCGGCCGTTCTCGTTGATCTGCAGCTTGGTCTCGTCATCGACGTTGCGCGTGGCCTTGCAGTACACCACGGTCATCTGGGCACCGGAGTTCTCGTGCGCGTCGATGATGGTGTTGAGGTCCATGTTAAAGATGATGTTGGTGCCCATCATCACGACATAGGGCTTGTCCGAGCGCTGGAACAGCGTCTTGTTGGAGATGATGTCGCGCAGCAGGAAGCGCATGCCGCCCTTGGTGGTGCCATACGCGTTGCCGGGCACCATGAACAGGCCGCCCTTCTTGCGGTCCAGGCCCCAGTCCTTGCCCGAGCCCACGTGGTCGATCAGCGAGCGGTAGTTGCCCGGCATGACGACGCCGACGGTCTTGATGCCGGCGTTCATCATGTTGGACAGCGGAAAGTCGATCAGGCGGTAGCGGCCCAAAAACGGAACGGACGCGATGGGGCGGTCCTTGAGCAGCACGCTGCCGTAGGTCGAAGAGTAGTTAGCGGTGATATAACCGATGGCCTTGCGATTGATCATCGGATCATTCCCCCTTCCCGATAACGACGTCATTTCCAACGACGGCCGTATCCTTGGTGGTATCGACAGAGCCGAGCTTCACGCCCTCTTCGACCGTGGAGTTCTCGCCCAAAATTGCGCGGCAGATGTGCGCGCCGCTCTTAACGTGCGCACCCGGCAGCAGCACGGAGTCCTCGACCACGGCGCGCTCCTCGATGATGACATCGGTCGAAAGGATCGAGTGGCGAGCGGTGCCGTAGATCTTGCAGCCGTTGGAGACCAGGCAGTCGTCCAGGCGGCCGTCAGGGCCAATGTAGTGCGGCGGACGCGTGGTGATGTTGGACATGATGGGGAAGTGCTTGTCGAACAGATCGAACTCGGGGTTGTTGCCCAGCAGGTCCATCGAGGTCTCGTGGAAGCTGGCGATGGTGCCGACGTCCTTCCAAAAGCCGTGGAACTCGTAGCTGTACAGGCGCTTGCCCTCGCCGAGCAGCTTGGGGATGATGTCCTTGCCAAAGTCGTGGCTCGAGCGCTGGTCCAGAGCGTCCTCCTCGAGTGCCTCGATCAGCACGTCGGCCGAGAAGATGTAGATGCCCATGGACGCGAGATTCGAATCGGGCTTATCGGGCTTCTCCGTGAACTTGGTGATGCGGCCGTCCTCGGGGTCGGTGGTCAGGATGCCAAAGCGGCTGGCCTCCTCCCACGGCACGGGCATAACGCTCACCGTGAGGTCGGCGTTGTTCTCAATGTGCGTCTTGAGCATCTTGCGGTAGTCCATGCGATACAGGTGATCGCCCGAAAGAATCAGGACGTACTTGGGGTCGTTGGCCTTGATGTAGTCGAGGTTCTGCGTAATGGCGTCGGCCGTGCCCGCATACCAGGCGCCGCCGGTCTGCGTCTCGTACGGCGGCAGGATTGACACGCCACCGTCGCGGCTGTCCAGATCCCACGCCTCGCCGGAGCCCACGTAGGCATGCAGCAGGTAGGGGCGATACTGCGTCAGAACGCCCACCGTGTCGATGCCCGAGTTAGAGCAGTTGGAGAGCGAAAAGTCGATAATGCGGAACTTGCCACCAAAGCTAACCGCCGGCTTAGCGATCTTTTGGGTGAGTGCCCCCAATCGGCTGCCCTGTCCTCCTGCGAGGAGCATCGCGATGCATTCTTTCTTACTCATCGATTTCTCCTTCTGTCATCGATGTTCCTAAACCCATTAGCGACGGGCGCGGCGCAACGTCACGCCCGTCGAGTAATGCCGTGCTGGCATAGGGGAGCTCGCGCGCCTTTACGCGTGCCAGATCTCGTCGCGGTACTCGCGAATGGTGCGGTCGCTCGAGAACCAGCCGCTCGAGGCGGTGTTGAGCAGGGCCTTGCGGTTCCAGGTCTCCTGGTCGCCATAGCTGCCGGTGAGCTTCTCCCACGCATCCACGTAGCTGCGGAAGTCTGCCATAACCAGGTCGGGGTCGTTGTTGTTCATGAGCTCGTTGTAGATGCTCTCGAAGTTGCCCGAAAGGCCGGCAAACGTGTTGTCCTTGAGCTCGTCCATCACGCGGCCCAGACGGTCGCGATCGTTGTTGAGCGTATCCCACGCAAAGTAGCTGTTCGATGCCCAGAGCTGCTCGACCTCGGGAGCGGTCAGGCCAAAGATGGCCTCATTCTCGCGGCCAGCCAGGTCGGCAATCTCGATGTTGGCGCCGTCGAGGGTGCCCAGCGTAATGGCGCCGTTCATCATGAGCTTCATGTTGGACGTGCCCGAGGCCTCCTTGCCGGCCGTGGAGATCTGCTCCGAGATCTCGGCGGCGGGGTAGATGAGCTGGGCGTTGCTCACGCGGAAGTTGGGGATAAAGCAGACCTTCATGACCTCGTTCACGCGGGCATCGTTGTTGATGACGTCGGCCACGGAGTTTATGAGGCGGATGGTCTCCTTGGCAAAGGTGTAGCTCGAGGCAGCCTTGCCGCTAAAGATGAAGGTCGTCGGCGTCACGTGGAAGTTGGGATCGGCGATGCGACGGTTGTAGATGTCCATCACCTTCATGATGTTCATGAGCTGGCGCTTGTAGGCGTGGAAGCGCTTCACCTGGACATCGAAGACGGTGTTGGGGTCAATGACCAGACCGGTCTCGGCCTTAACGTAGGCGGCCAGGCGCTCCTTGTTGGCGCGCTTGGAGGCACCCACGGCCTTCAGGAACTCGGTGTCGTTCTGGAACTCCTTGAGCTTCTCCAGCTCAAAGGCGTCCTTCAGCCAGCCGTCGCCAATGGCCTCGGTCACGAGCTTGGCGTAGGTGGGGTTGGCCTCGGCAAAGAAGCGACGGTGCGAGATGCCGTTGGTCTTGTTGTTGAACTTTTCGGGCGTCAGGGCATAGAAGTCCTTGAGCACGATGTTCTTAATGATGTCGGAGTGGATCTTGGCCACGCCGTTGACGCTATGGCTGCAGATCACGGACAGGTTGGCCATGCGAATCTCGCCGTCCCACAGGATGGCGGTCTGGCGCAGACGCTCCTGCCAGCCCTCCTGCGTGGTGTCGAACGACTCGTGCCAACGACGGCTGATCTCGTCGATGATCTGGTACACGCGGGGGAGGAGCTTGGAGAACGTGCCGATGGGCCACTTCTCCAGAGCCTCGGGCAGGATGGTGTGGTTGGTGTAGCTCACGACCTGCGTCACGATGTTCCAGGCGTCGTCCCACTCGAGCTTCTTCTCGTCGATGAGGATGCGCATGAGCTCGGGGCCGCACATGGCGGGATGCGTATCGTTGGTGTGGATGGCCACAAACTGCGGCAGCAGCTCCCAGTTAGCGCCGTGTTCCTTCTCAAAGGTGTCGAGCAGGCTGTAGATGCCGGCCGAGACAAACAGGTACTCCTGCTTCAGGCGTAGCAGACGGCCGTGCTCGCCGGCGTCGTTGGGGTAGAGGATAGCGCTGATGGCCTCGGCCTCGGCGCGCTCGGCATCGGCCAGGGCATAGTCGCCGCGGTTGAAGGCTTCAAGGTCAAAGTGCTCCTCGACCGGCTCGGCAGCCCAGACGCGCAGTTTGTTGACGGTCTCGCCGGCATAGCCCACCACGGGGATGTCGTAGGGGACGGCCAGGATGTCCTGCGTGTCCACCGTGCGGTAGAACGTGCGGCCGTTCTCCTCAAAGCCCTCGACATGGCCGCCAAACTTGATGGTCACGGCCTTGTCCTGACGACGGACCTCCCAGGGATAGCCATGGGTGAGCCACTCGTCGGTGGCCTCGACCTGGCTGCCGTTGACGATCTCCTGCTTAAACAGGCCGTAGCGGTAGCGCATGCCGTTGCCGTAGCCGGCAATGCCCTCGGCTGCCATGGAATCCAGGAAGCATGCGGCCAGACGGCCCAGGCCACCGTTGCCCAGCGCCGGATCGGACTCCTGGTTCTCGATGACGGACAGGTCAAAGCCCATGTCGTCGAGTGCCTCGGCGACCATGTCGCGCACGCCAAAGTTGAGCAGGTAGTTGTCGAGCAGGCGGCCGATCAAAAACTCGATCGAGAAGTAGTACACGCGCTTCTTGCCCTCGGCGGTGGCGCGGGCGTCACTCTTGGTGGCAACGGTGCGGGCCTTCTCGGCCACGAGCTTGGCCAGGGCGTTAAAGCGATCGAGGTCGCTTGCGGCCTCGACGCTCTTGCCGCTGATGCTCATGACGGAATCGCGATAGAGCTCGATAAACTCCTGCTTGTTGTCGAAGATCTTATTCATACGTTCCTTTCCCCCGGGGATGTTTCTCCCGGAACGGTTATGACATGTATCCTACGCCCCCGCGGGGCGGGTAATTACAGTGGTAACGCCTTTGTTACGCTTTCTTGGCAGGAGCCTTAACAGCAGCTGCCTTGGCCTTGGGAGCAGCCTTTTTGGTGGCTGCCTTCTTTGCCGTGGTCTTGGAAGCGGCCTTGGCGGCGGGCTTGGCAGCCTTCGCCTTAACCGATGCCTTCTTAGCAGCCGCGGCCTTGGGCTTCACCGAGGACGCACGCTTGCGCGTCGCCTTCTTGGGCTCCTTGACCACAGGCGGCTTATAGCTACTCGGTCCGCGGCGCTTAAGCACCACGCCAGCCAGACCGGGCACCTTAATCTCAATAGAGTCCATCTGCCCATTCCAAGGATAGGGCTCGCTCGAGCAGGTGTAGGGCTCCTCGCCGGCATAGCCGCTGCCACCGAACTCGGGACGGTCGGAGTCGAAGATGACTTCCCAGTCGCCCTCACGCGGTACGCCCACGCGGAAGCTCTCGTAGCTCGCCGGGTCAAAGTTGATCAGGATCACCAGGTCGTTATCGATGTCCTCGCCCTGGCGCACAAAGCTCACGATGGACTGCTTGGAGTTGTCCGCATCGATCCAGGTAAAGCCGTCGTCGGTGTATCCGCGCTCGTACAGGGCGGGCTCGGCGGTGTATAGGTGATTGAGCGCCTTGATAAACGCCTGATGATGCTTGTGAGTCTCGTACTCCTCGGTCAGGAACCACTGGATGGACTCGTAGTAGCGCCACTCGATAAACTGGCCGATCTCGTTGCCCATAAAGTTGAGCTTGGCACCGGGGTGCGTCATCTGGTAGAAGGCGAGCGTGCGCAGGCCGGCAAACTGGCGCCACCAGTCACCCGGCATGCGGCCGATGAGCGAGCACTTGCCGTGCACGACCTCGTCGTGGCTCAGCGGGCAGATGAAGTTCTCGGTAAAGGCGTACATGATGGAGAACGTGAGCAGGCCGTGGTTGCCGGGGCGCCACGGAAAATCGGTCTGCATGTAGTGCAGGGTGTCGTTCATCCAGCCCATGTCCCACTTGTAGTGGAAGCCCAGGCCGCCGTCCTGCGGCGGATAGGTCACGAGCGGCCACGCGGTGGACTCCTCGGCCATCATCATCACGTCAGGGTAGTGGGCCTCCACGGCGCAGTTGACCTGGCGGATAAACGCGCTGGCGTCAAGGTCCTCCTCGGTACCGTACTTGTTGAACTTCTTTTGGCCGGGATCGTCGATGCCAAAGTTGAGGTACAGCATGCTGGACACGCCGTCCATGCGAATGCCGTCCACGTGGAAGTTCTCGAGCCAATACAGCACGTTGGAGACCAAGAAGGAGCGGACCTCGCCGCGGGCGAAGTCAAACTTGTGCGTGCCCCAGTTGGGGTGAATCTCGTGCTCAAACAGCATGTGGCCGTTAAAGGTGGCAAGGCCATGGGAGTCGGCGCAAAAACCGCCGGGTACCCAGTCCATGATCACGCCAATGCCGGCCTCGTGACATGCATCGATAAAGTGCATGAGCTGTTGCGGGTTGCCGTAACGCGATGTGGCGGCGTAGTAGCCGGTCGTCTGGTAGCCCCAGGAGCCATCGAAGGGATGCTCCATAAGCGGCATAACCTCGATATGCGTATAGCCCATGTCGCGCACGTAGTCCACGAGCTCCACCGACAGGTCATCGTAGGTGTAAAACTCGCCGCGCTGCGCGGGGAAGGGATCCATGGGGCCGGGGTAGTTGCCGTACTCGTCGGGCTCGCCCTGCGGCGCGTCTCCGTGGCGCTTCCACGAGCCAATATGCACCTCGTAGATATTGAGCGGCTGCGACATGTGGTTATGGTCGGCACGGCGCTTGAGCCAAGCAGCGTCGTTCCACTTGTAGCCATCGAGGGTCCACAGCACGCTCGCCGTTCCCGGAGGGCACTCGGCCTTAAAGGCATACGGATCGGCCTTGTAGAGCTTTTCGCCCTCGTTGGTCTCGATGAGATATTTATAGAGCTGGCCTTGCTCGGCGCCAGGAATAAAACCTTCCCAAATAGCGCTCGTATGCATGGGCACCAGCGGGTTGGCTTGCTCGTCCCAGTCGTTAAATTCGCCAATGACGTGAACACTCTTTACGCCGGGCGCCCAAACGCAAAAACGCCAGCCGCGCGTACGGTTCTGCGTGTCGGGGTGCGCGCCCATCTTTTCCCAGCTGCGCTCCCACGTGCCGATGCCAAACAGGTAGACATCGTCCTTGGTGAGCTCCGGCGCGTGCGGGGCGGCTTTACGGGTAGCAGGCTTTTTTGTTGCTGGCTTTAGCTTTGTATCGCTCACGTTTGATCCCATCATGACGCGGCAGCGTATTGCCTTGGTGACTAGATGCGAAAGGTCCAAGGCTGCACGAATCGAAGGGACGGCGAAGTTTCTGTGATTCGTTCCACCCCGCGTGCTCGGTGGAACTTTCGGCAAAAACTACGATAACACCTGTACGTTAGTTTTATGAACGAAAGTGGATTTGCGGTGGCGTTTAATCGGTAAGCGCCATGTTTATGCCACTGGCAGAATTGCGATGGTAAAACTCTTGACAGTTTTACCAATTAGGGTTTCAAGATTGTTAGGTTGACGTTTGGTAAAACGTTTTTAGCAGGTTGTTTACCCTTTGACATTGAAAGGCTCGTTTATGGACCACATCGCTGCCACAAGTGTTGCTTTTATTTTCGATTGCGACGGCACGCTGGTTAATAGCACCCCCGTTTGGGCCTATGCCCAGCCCGAGTTATTGCACCGCCACGGTATTGACGTGACGGTCGACGATTTTGCCCAGTTTGAGCATTTGTCGCTCGAGGACGAGTGCCAGGCCTACCACGACATCTGGGGTATTGGCGAAAATGGCGAAGAGCTCTACCGCGAGCTGAGCGACATCCTGATCGATGGCTACTCCAAGGTGCCGCCGCGTGAGGGCCTGCTTGCATTTTTGAAGCAGGCGCAGGAGGCCGGTATTGCCATGTGCGTTGCCACGTCCACGCCCGCCGAGTTGGTTAAGTCTGCACTTGCGGGCGCCGGCCTTGATCGCTATATGGAGTTTATTACCACGACGGGCGAGGCGGGCCGCTCCAAGCAGTTCCCCGATGTGTATGAGCTTGCGCTGCGCCGCCTCGAGGAGCGCCACGGCTGCAAGTTTGAGCGCGCCTGGGTGTTTGAGGACGCCGTCTTTGGCCTAAAGAGCTCTGGCACTGCAGGCTTTAAGCGCGTGGGTATCGATGACCCGCACGGCCGTATGGAGCGCGATGAGGTGCGTGCCAACTGCGACATCTTTATCGATAGCTATGAGGACCTGGATCTGACCCGCGTTCTTACGTTTGAGGGATAGGCGAGAGCTGTGGCTTGTAAGGTGTTAGTGGTCTGCGGCTCGCCCGTGGTGGCGAGCGCGGATTTGCTGCGTCAGCTGGCGGGGGAGTGCGACCACGTTGTCGCCGTGGACCGCGGGCTCGACGCGTTGCTGGGCGCGGGGCTGGGCTGCGACGTGTATGTGGGGGACGCCGACACGGTGAGCGACGCCGGCCGCGCGTTGGTCGATGCCGCCGAAGCTTTTGAGGTAGAGCGCCATGACCCGTACAAGGACTACACCGATTTGGCGTTGGCGCTCGATTCGGTCCGCCGTCGCTGGCCGGGTGCCGAAGTGGTTGCGACCTGCGCCACCGGCGGCCGCCCCGACATGGCGCTTTCCGTACTGGGGCTGCTCGCAGGCTACGAGGATGCTCCCATCTGGATCGCCGAAGACAAGGTGGTCGCTCGCATCCTTCACGCAGGTGAGTCGTGGACCATCAAGGGTGCCGAGGGCGAGACGTTCTCCATCATCGCCATAGCCCCCAACACCGAGGTAAGTGAACACGGTCTTGAGTGGGAGCTAGATCACAGCCCCCTGGGCTTGTTAGCTGACACGGGCATTAGCAACGTCGTCAGGTCAACAGCCACGATCCAAGTTCACACCGGCACGGCTATCGCTTACCTATATCAATAGGTATTTAGAGTCTGACCCAAAAAAGTCCTTGCACGTCGCGCCAACTTCCCCTATAGTTTCTCTTCGTCACGGGGGCGTAGCTCAGCTGGGAGAGCGCTTGACTGGCAGTCAAGAGGTCAGGGGTTCGATCCCCCTCGTCTCCACCATCGTGAATGCAAGGCCACTCAATCGAGTGGCCTTTTTTATTTACATACGATATTTAGTGGCCTGAACTGCATTTTTTACAAATGGCCCGTCATGTCATCGCGGGTGAAGCTGCCGCGCGGCATAAACTCGTAGGACACGCCAGGCGCGTCGCCCACGGCCATGCCGTAAACGCAATCCCTCACCGTCCGCAGTAAACCCATGGTACTCACCTAATTCTTGTTCATGCCGAACTTGCGCGATCCCAATACGTCCTTCCAATGACTCTCTCGCTCGCACACCTCCGCAGTGGTCATCTTTGTGTCGCATACCTCAAGGATGGAGTAGGTAAAGTTCTCGATGATGTACCCAGCCCCGTGCTTAGCCATGATGGCCTTGAATTCCTTGTTGCCGCCCGTAGGGTCCTCGGGGTTGGCATAGGCGCGCCAACGCTGCCAGATACCCAGGTCCGCGCCTGCGTCCTTCTTGCTGTCGCCCGAGGCCGAGCCCACGTAGAGCCGTCCCGTGACGGTGTCGGTGATGCAGTAGACGCCCTTCACGTTGTCCAGCGCCCAGTACCAGTCGGAGCCCACGCTAGCGATGACGGCCTGCAGTGTCTTGTGGTCGATGCGAACGTACTTGTAGCCGGGGAAGGGGCTCACGTTGCCCAGGCTCATCGAGTATTCGTATACAACGGGCTCAAAGTCTTGCATCGCTTTCTCGTAGAACTTGTTGTAGATATTGCGTCCGATCGGCTTCTTCAGCTTGATGATAAGACGCTTGATGTAGGCCTCGTAGTCAGGAAGAAGCGTCAGCTTGTAGCCCACGCTGCCCAGCACCTCGGGCACCACCTTCTCCACTTTGTGCATGCCGCCAAAGATGAAGTACTCGGGCCCGTAGGTGTAGTACTGGGCGAAAGAGAGCAGGTACTCTGCATGGTTGAGGTTGTTGTTCGCCTGCCCTGTCGCGCTCCTCCACGCGTTCATCTCGTACCATCGCGAGCCGCTATCGGTCCTCTCCGTGGTCGAGGTATCTTTTAGCAGCAGGTCGTACGCGCGTAGGCTCACGTCGCCAGCGTTCATGTTGAACTTAACCTTGGTCTTCTCGGGGTGTGCCACCGGCATCAAGTCCCTGAGTGTTATCACGGGATTTCCCATGCTTATTCCGCCTTTTCGATTCGAAAGCTTGTAGATCGAATCATAACACTCGCTTTCCAGGGGAATATTAGCGCTCAGCTAACCATCCTGTTACTGCTGCTTTCCTCTCGATCAGGGATGCCCATCAGCCCTGCTCTAGAAATTGAGCGCCCATATACCCAGCCATTTCCCAAAAGTTGTCCAACAATCCGTCTCAAAATGCGTTAACTCTGTAGTCGGGCGTGCCCATTGTGTGACGAGTGCTCTCGCAACGCATCGACCTTGCGCCTCGCAATCGTTACACAACCCTGCCCATAACCTGCAGTAACGTTTAATCGGTACAAAACAGCCTAACGAACGCAGCTTGCGCCTTATATGCTACAAACCAGAACCTAATACAGTCGTTCCCAAAAGCTGTGCTAAACTGCTTTACATCACATGGTTTCAACTCCGCGTTGCTGTTTGTGCGGATGCGTTATACGCATCAATATGAGCAACCACGCCAGCGCGCAGAGAGCATCCGGCCGTAACGGCGGTGCCCCTCCTGAGCAGAAACCCAATAAAGTTCGACGCCTATTTCCGCTGAATTAAACCAGCGAAATAGTTGTCAGTATGCATGCTTTAGCTTGCTTCGTGCGGTCCAGTTTTGTACCCGCTTGACTGGATCGCACGCAGCAAGCTGGGGACGCGGTCATTTTTGCGATACACGTCCGTGTCTCTAGCAACTGCACTCATACATACCGTTCACGGTGGGGCAGAGCCACGTGCTTGTCTAACTGGGCTCAGGGTTTAAATATGGAGCGCCTTCGCGCACAAGCGCCCTGGCGAAGCCATACCCAAACCCTGTGAGCCACACGTAAGACAGCAAGGGGGTGGTGCTCGTGTGGTATGTGATCCAAGTCATTAACGGCCGCGAAGACGCAATGCGCGAGCGCATCGAGCGCGTGGTGCCGGCTGGTGCCATGCAGGAGCTCTTTTATCCCCAATTTCAAACCGAGATTAAAGTACACGGCGAATGGGTCAATACGACCAAGCCGCTCTTTCCCGGTTATCTTATCTGCGACACGGCAGATCCCCGCACCGTGCAACAGTATCTGCTGCGCATGGATGACTTTGCCCGGGTGCTATCCCAGGACGGTCAATTTGTGCCGCTGGCAAAAGAAGAGGTCCAGCTTATTGGCAGTTTTACGCATAAGGGAGACCGCGTAG
>CAUCUN010000019.1:0-48620 GCA_958445985.1 uncultured Collinsella sp.
TGTTAGCGTCAATATAATTTTCACCATTTTCACCAACGCATTTTCGCCAATCGCGCCAACGCGGATACGCCGGATTCGTCAACGCGGATGTGCCGCTTTCGGCGCCTAGGCGCCCTCCTCCTTCCCGTCCTCACCGCCGATGGACACGTCCTTCAGGCGGTACGACCGGCCCGTTATCTTGATCATCGCGCAGTGGTGGCACAGCCTGTCGGCGACCGCCGAGGCCGTGACGTTGCTGCCGAACACGTCGCCCCACCTGCCGACCGGCACGTTGGTCGTGACGATCGTCGACCGCTTGAGCGCATAGCGCCTGTTCACCAGCTGGAACAGCAGGTCGGCGCCCTCCTTCCCGATATCGAGGTAGCCCAGCTCGTCTATTATCAGCAGGCTGCAGTGCTCGTAGAACCGCATCCTGCGCGCCAGCGCCTCCTTCGCCGAGGCGTGCTTTAGGTCCTCGACCAGCCTCGAGCAGTCGGCGAAGTACACCTGCTTGCGGGCCATCACCGCCTCGTGGCCTATGGCTATCGACAGGTGGGTCTTGCCGACGCCCGGGCTGCCGACGAGCACGACGTTGTCGCCGCGGTCGACGAACTCGAGCGTGGCCAGCTGCTCGACCAGCCCGCGGGGCACACTCGGCTGGAAACCCCAGTCGAAGTCGGCCAGCGTCTTTATGTAGGGGAAGTTGGCCATCCTCGTGCGGCGCTCGTCGTCGGCGCGCCGCTTGAGGGCTATCTGGGCGTCGGTGAGCTCGAGCATGGCGTCGACCAGGCTCTTCCTCCCGTCGGCGACGAGCCTGACGTACTCGGGCACCGACGACGCCATGCCCTCGAGCCCCAGCTCCTCGAGATTGGCGGCCAGACGGTTGAGCGGGCTGGCCTGCACGGCGGCGCTCACAGCGAGCCCCCTATCGAGTCGAGCAGCCCGAGGTTGGCGGCGGCCGCCGCCTCGATGTCGCCGGCGGCGTCGCCGAACCAGCGCTTCCCGGCCATGGCCTCGGCGTAGTGCGCCGGGTCGTAGGCCGGCCCGCCCGCCACGTGCGTCGCCACCAGCTCGCCGCCGACGTAGCAGTCCATCGCGCCGCCGGGCATGCAGACGATGCGGGCGGGCCTGCCGATGCAGCGCCTGGGCACCGACATGGGCTCGCCGTGCGCGCTGACCAGCATCGTGGCCGGCACCCTGGCCACGCGCACCACGTCGCCCATCGCCTCCTCGAGGGCGCGAAGGTTGCCGACGGGCAGCAGCGCGTCCTTCTCCTCCATGAACAGCGCGGAGGGCGGCAGCCCCGTGGTCTCGTTGGGCTCGGAGTTGCTGGCGTCCTCGATCCGCGCGATGATCTCGTCGATGTCGTCCCAGCCGTCGAAGTCGCCCTGGTAGGCCGCGAGCCGCGACAGGAAGCGGTTCGACGACTCGACCTTGCCCTTGGTCTGGGGGCTGCGCGGGCGGCACAGCTTCAGCTCGAAGCCGGCGGCCTTGGCGAACTCGTATGCGCGCTGGACCTTGAGGCGCCTGCCGCCCTTGACCGTCACCAGGGCGGACATGTTGTCCGTGACCCACTCGCGGGGCACGCCGCCGAGCCTCGCGATCGTGGCGTACATGCATCTGACCAGGTCGTCGGTCGTCCTGGTCCCCGACCGGATGAATATGTGCCTGCGGGAATGGCCCAGCGTCGCCGCGAACACGTTGAACTCGAACAGCTCGCCGTCGCGGTTCGCCATCCTGACCGACTCCTTCCAGTCGAACTGCAGCTGCAGCCCGGGCGGCGTCTCGAAGCGCGGGTGCGGTTCCGGGCCGGCGGAGGCCCCGACGGCGATGCCGTTCTTGCGCATGAACTGGGTGAAGGCGTTGTAGCCGGCCAGGTTCTCGCCGGGATACCTGTGCAGCAGCCACTCGTGGATGCCCTTCTTGGTGACCCCCGGCAGCTGCGCCTTGGCGGCCACCTCCTCGATGTGCGCGTCGAAGGAGCCCGCCCTGTCGGCGCGCCCGTCGCGGGGCCGGCCGCCCTCGGCCCTCCAGTACGCCGCCACGGTGTGCCTGTCCTTGCCGTAGCGCTTCGCTATGTCGCTGAAGTTGGGCTTTATGCCCGCTTCCCTGTACATGTCCAACTCTCCGATCAGGTTCTTCTCCGCCACGGCCGCTCCTCCCGAAAGCATCGTTCGCTTGTCGGTCGAAGCGTAAGCCCCGGCGTTGGTGGAAATGGTGAAAATGCGTTGGCGCGATTGGGGAAATTGCGTTGGCGGAATCGGCTAAAGTGCGATGGCGAAATTGGTTGTTTTTACAGTAGCGCTAACACGCGAGACTCAGGGATTACCTCTCCTGGGACCGCGACAAGGCGCTCGCCCACGGCACGCAGAACATCATCGACGATGACCGCTGGTTTCAGGAGATGGCAGACACGAGGGCGGCCATGGGTCACGATAGGCCCGGCAAGGCCGGTGCCAGGTGCACCTACATGCAGCACCAGATACTCGGGTTCCTCCCAGACGAGTGCGACCTCAACGGCGGGAAGATGACGCCGGAGCTGTGCATGCGCTACGCGAGGGAGTACGCGGCCGAGCGCTACCCCAACCAGGAAGTCGTGATGGTGCTGCACCGCGAGCGCTGCCGCGCGGACGCCACCGACCGCTACGCCGTGCACCTCGGCATCAACCGCAGTGATCTGGAAACCGGCCGAAGGCTCGACGAGGGCCCCGCCCGGAAGGCGGCGGCATCACGCGTGAAGACCGTCCGTACCCTGGACGAAAGGTACGGCCTCAGGCAGCTTGAGCGCGGCAAGGCCAACTCGCGCGTCCACGCGAGGCAACCCGGCACGGAAGAGCGCGACATGGCCCGAAAGGGGCAGGCCGAGCGCTCGGAGAACGCCCGCATCCGCGTCGCGGTCGCCCGCCGGATCGAGGAGGTCGGGCGCATGCGCGACTGCCCTGACCGGATGGGCGAGCTTGAGCGGCGGCTCAGGCGGGACGGCATCGAGCTCGCCAAGTCCAAGGGCGGGAGCCTCCAGTACCGCTTCCCCTCGAAGTCGCTCGGGGCCGTGAGGAAGGTCAACGGCGGAAGGCTCGGTTTCGCCGTCGACCGCTCGACCGGCATCGCCGTCCGCTTCACGCTGCGCGGGATAGCGACGGCGATGCGGGCGTTCTGGGAGCTTGAGCGAAAGGCGCTGGAGAATCAGAACGGGCGCGACGACTGAGCTCTTGGGGCCGGGACGCAACAGGCGTCCCGGCCTTTTCTTTTAGCCCTTCGGCGAGAGCGACCTCGGAGCGGTTCGCCGCCCCGCCGCAGGCGGGCAAGATGATTCCGTGCAACGGAATCCATATCTTGCCTGCACGGAGCGAGCCGGTTGCCAAGACAACGCGAGCCCGGGCAGGTGAGCGCCGGTTGAGCCGACGCCGAGGAGACGCGACCCATGGGGAGCGTCGCACGACGGTGCTCGACGACCCGGCGCGAGAGGCCCCGCCCGGCGACCACGGCGGAGCGATGGCGACTTCTGGAAGCCATCGAGCGAAGCCGTTCGGCGGGTGGGGCCGGCGTGAGCGGAGGCGGACGAAACGCGACCCTGGGGAGCGTTGCCAGGGAGCCGCAGCGAGAGCGACGCTATGCGTCGCGGGGGTCCCGCCCATAAGCGGGACCCATCGGCCTCAAGGCCGATCGCTACGTGACAACCTCGAATCGCTACCGTTCGATAATTCCGATTGGAAGTAGTTTTCCTTTGCTCTATAGCCGGAGGTTAAACTGTTGGATATCTTTGTCGCGATTCAATTCGCACCAGCTCGTTATCAAAGGATTTCACATGGCCAGGAAAGAAGCCGCACTCGACCTTTGGGTTGCCGACAGGCTCACCGAATGTGATATTGAGTTCACATCACAGGGGAGCAGCATCAAAGAAATCGACAACGCCCTCAAGGACGCATCCAAGCGCGGAACGGGAAACGCTGGCTATCCTGAATACGTTTCGAAAATTGGCCGCTTTGTTCTTGTCATCGAAGATAAGGCGAGCCAGAGCCGACATGAAAAGCTAACAGATTCTGACATCCTCGACATGAGCACCGAGGCCGTTACCGATTATGCCGTCAACGGTGCCTATCACTACGCCTCGCACATCGCAAAGAAGAGCCCTTTCACTGAGGTCTTCGCCGTTGGGGTTTCAGGGGACTCCAAGCATCACACCATATCTCCCGTGTTCGTGAATGACCGAGAAGGCTACAAGAGGCTCCCAGACCTCGAATCGTTCACTTGGCTCTCACCGAGCAACATCGTTGAATACTACACACGGTATGTTCTTGACGAACCAACCGACGTCGAGAAGACCACCGAACAAATTCTCAAGGATGCGGCAGAGCTTCACGAATATCTTCGCACCTACGGCTCCATCAAGGACCAAGACAAGGCTCTTGTGGTAGCGGGGATTCTTCTAGCTTTGGATGAAATCGAATACGGCGGATTCTCAATCGATTCCCTTACCGGGGACCAGACCGAAGGCATGCGCGACGGCGATAAGCTGATGAACGCCATTCGTGGAAGACTCACGCGCTCCAACGTCGGGCCAGATGTGAAGAAAAACAAGCTTCTTGCTGAGTTCGGCATTGTTCAAACAAGCTTTCGCTTAAACGAGGTCAATGACACCCTAGGGATGACCCCGTTGCACTACTACACGAACTTCCTTAACGAACACGTTTTCAAAAGCATCAAGTACCAGCAGACTTCTGAAGACTTCATAGGTCGCTTTTACGGCGAGTTTATGAGCTATTCCGGCGGGGACGGCCAAACACTCGGCATCGTACTCACACCAAAGCACATCTGCGACCTTATGTGTGAGCTCGTTGATGTTAAGCCTACAGATACGGTGCTTGACCCAACATGCGGAACGGCGGGATTTCTCATCGCCGCCATGCATCGCATGCTTTCTTCTGCAACCAGCGAGCAGCAACGCAAAGACATTAAGAAAAAGCGCCTTCACGGCATCGAGCTCCAAAGCAACATGTTTGCAGTCGCGGCTGCAAACATGATTCTTAGGCGAGACGGAAACAGTAACCTCGAATGCTGCGATTTCCTCAAGCAAAACCCGGCCCAGATACAGCTCAAAGGGGCAACGGTCGGGCTGATGAATCCTCCATACAGCCAAGGAACCAAAGCGGATCCAAGCCAATACGAGCTATCTTTTGTGGAACGTCTTCTCGACTCTCTCACAATAGGTGCGAGAGCGGCGGTCATCGTTCCGCAATCATCCATGACCGGAAAAAGCAAAGCCGAGAAGGAGTTCAAGGTCTCCATCCTCAAGCATCACACCCTCGAAGGCGTTATTACGTGCAACACCGATACATTCTATGGGGTCGGAACGAATCCCGTCATAGCCGTGTTCACTGCCGGCGAACCACATGACCCTGAAAAGGAATGCCGTTTCATCGACTTTAGGGATGATGGCTATGAGGTAAGGGCGCACGTCGGCCTGGTCGAAGGCGACTCTGCAAAGGACAGAAAGCAGCATCTTCTTGACGTTTGGAACGGCCGCGAAGACGCCCCATCGAAATTCTGCGTCAGCTCGACCGTCAAGCCAGATGACGAGTGGCTGCACAGCTTCTATTACTTCAACGACGAGATACCTACCGAAGAGGATTTCGAGAAGGCAATAGCCGATTATCTAACATTCCAGCTAGACATGGTTTCTCATGGTCGTAGCTATCTCTTCGAGGAGGGCCCCGATGCTCGATTTGAATAACAGGGATTGGGCACCCTTTAAAATCTCGGATTTATTTCAACCGGCTCGCGGCACCGAGAAAAACATGACCTCTCTTCAGGTCGGAGACGTTCCACTTATTTCCGCTCGCAACTGCGACAACGGCGTAAAGGCTTTTGTCTCTATCCCAAACGAAAGACTTCATCGTGGCCACGCCATCACTCTAAACAACGACGGCGATGGCGGGGCGGGTCTCGCGTACTACCAACCAATGGAGTTCGCTCTCGACACCCACGTAACGGACTTAAGGCCAAGAGACTCAATCGGAAACCTCTCAAGATATGCCATGCAATTCGTGGCCGCATCCATTTCTAAACAGCGAACGCTATTCGGCCACGGAAGGTCGATCAGCCTAAAACGGCTCAATTTGCTACGAGTAATGCTTCCCATCGATGAGTCCAGCAATCCCGATTGGCAGTTCATGGAGGATTACATCCGCGAGCGAGAAGCCATTCAAGTCCAGCGCTGCCGCGAATTCCTGATGAAGCGCATCGCCTCCATCGAGAGAGAGAGAGAGTAAATAACCCCGAGTTCGACCACTCCTCACTGCACGAAAGAGATTGGAAATCGTACTCAATCAGCCAAATATTCGACATTCGTTCCGGGAGGCGCTTGGAATCTCGTAACCGAAAGTATGGAAGACGACCGTTTATTGGGGCGCTTGACAATAGCAACGGGATTGCCGGTTTTACGGCTGATAAGAATTCGTCGCTCGACAACAATGTCCTTGGCGTGAACTATAACGGTAATGGCGTCTGCCTTGGGTTCTACCACCCCTATGAGTGCATTTTCTCCGATGACGTTAAACGCTTTCACGTCAAGAACAACAAGGGCAACGAGTTTATCTACCTCTTCCTAAAAGTCGCCATCCAGCAGCAAAAGAGCAAGTTTGGCTATCTGTACAAGTTCAATGCTACAAGGATGGCACGCCAGGCAATTATGCTTCCCTCTGTAAACGGTGGCGAGCCAGACTTCACTTTCATGGAAATATTTGGAATGTCAATTACTCTCCAGCTGCTTCTGAAGCAACTGGCCTACTTAGAAAAAATGCCTGCTTAGCAGAAGGGCGAGTTTTCAACGGTCCTCGGTGTCGGAGGGTCCCAAGTGTAACCCGGAGACACCGGGGGCTGTTGGAAACTCGCCCTTCTCACAGCAACGTCACCCTAGGTTTTCAACCCTTTCCATAGTCGGAGGGCTTCTTATAAGCCCGCAGACTGTGGAAAGGGTTGAAAACCGGATATTTGGGTGAAATATCGGAGTGAAATATGTAGGCGAGCTGTTTTCATCATAGAACTTTCTTTCACCCCTTTTTCACCCCTCTATCGTCTATTTAGCCCTATCCATACAGAAACAGGCCAGACGATTTATACCGTCTGACCTGCATTTTCTTCTGGTGCCCCCGGTGCGATTCGAACGCACGACACCCGCTTTAGGAGAGCGGTGCTCTATCCCCTGAGCTACGGAGGCATGTTGTACTAGTGTAGCAGATTTACGCCGTTGTAATACAGCGTATAGCCACTCTTCGAAGTTGCGGTGGAACAGCCCACCGGAAAGTGTGTCCCACTATCCAGGCAAATTCTGGGTCAAACTTTCCCAATGGGGCTTCGCTGGAAACTGTGTCCCAGAATTTCGGCTCGAAACGGGACACGGTTTCCCAAACGACCCCGTTCCGGAAACTACATCCCGGAATCGGCGCTCGAACTGGGATGCACTTTCCCAATCGAGCCCCATGGGAAACTGCGTCCCACTTTGGGGGGCGCTCTTTAATGACTAGTTACCTTTGTGGAAGAGGTTTTTGATAACGGAGGGGATGCTCTTGGCGCCCTTGGCCGTCACATCGATAAAGTCGGGCGAACGCACAAGCTTATCCTCGTCGACGTACTTGCGGACAGCACGAAGCGTCTCTTTGTCGTCGCGCGTCGAAAACGTAAAGTGACCGTTGTCCTTGGTGAAGATGGCAAAACGCGTGATCTTCTTGGTGCCGCGTAAAACCTCGGCGGCAATATAGTCGACCTCGTCCCACGGGATTTGAATATAATCCTCGGGATTGCGCTCGTTGTAATACTCGAACGCCTTATTGCCCACCATCACGTTACCGTGGCTGGTAAGCCCCATCAGGCAGGTTGCCGGCGTTGCCAGATCGACCGTGCTGTTCTGAGATTGCGCCATACGCGCCTCGCCCTCCAATAAAAACAATCGGACCGCATCCAGTGTACCCACCGGGTGCGGTCCGTTTCAATGGCTCAAAAGCCCTTACCTAGCAACTCTCGGTCTTAAGCCGAAGCGTGCTTACATGAAGCCGCAGAAGCGACCGATGATGCCGACGGCGAAGAGAGCCAGGATGATGACGATCGGGCTGACCTTCTTCTTGAGGAGCTTGCAGACCAGCAGGGTCAGGCACACGGCGGCAAGGCCGGGGATGAGCTGATCGAGGTTGGCCTGAAGCGTGGTGACCTTCATCTGATCAAGGGCGGTAGCACCGACGGAGTTGTACATCGTCAGCGCTTCCTTGATACCCTCGGAACCGGAGGGCAGGCTAGCCCAGTCGATAAAGGCGCCAGCAGACTGCTTGACCGTGGAGACGATCGGGGTGAAGGAAATGGACACCCAGCGCTCGACCAGGGCGCCGATGATGAACATACCCAGGATGGAAGCGCCCTCGGTGACCTTGCCCATCAGACCACCGGAGAGGTCCTTGGCGATGGAGGAGCCGACCTTGTAGCCAAACTCCTGCGTGTACCACAGGAAAGCGTAACGGATGATGTTCCACGCGAAGAAGAACAGCAGCGGACCGACGATGCTGCCGGACATGGCCAGGGAAGCGCCCAGAGCGCCCAGAATCGGGCGAAGGGTGAACCAGAAGACGGGGTCACCGACGCCGGCGAGCGGGCCCATCATACCGACCTTGACGCCCTGGATGGCGACATCATCGATCGGAGCACCGTTGGCGCGCTCCTCCTCGAGGGCGAGGGTAACGCCAATGACGGGGGCGGAAACATAGGGGTGGGTGTTATAGAACTCCAGGTGGCGCTTAAGAGCGGCAATCTGGTCATCCTTGCTGGTGTAGAGCTTCTTGATCGCAGGGATCATTGCGAAGCACCAGCCGCCGTTCTGCATACGCTCGTAGTTCCACGAGCCCTGAAGGAACTGATGACGGAAGCAAACCTTCTTGCGGTCAGCCTTGGTGAGCTGAATCTTTTTCTCTGCCATATGTATCACTCCCCTCCTACTCGTAATCGTTCAGAATGTCGCCGAGCGGGTCGCCGGAGCCACCGCCCATGCCGCCACCCTGCTTGGCCAGATCCTTAAGGCCAAGGTAGATGAGGGCAAGGGAGATGCCGATGAGACCAAGGGCGATCAGCGTGAGCTGAGGGATGGCAGCAAGGACAAAGCCGAGGACGAAGAACGGCCAGGTCTCCTTGGTGGCCATCATGTTGATGACCATGGCGTAACCGACGGAAGCAACCATGCCGCCGCCGACAGCCATGCCGCCGGACAGCCAGTCGGGCATAGCGTTAAGCGCGTTGGTAACGGCCTCGGCCGGGATGACGCACAGAAGCACTGCCGGGATGGCGATACGAAGGCCCTGCATGAGGATGGCAGCATACTGCCAGCGCTCGATGCCGGAGAAGTCGCCCTTCTCGGCGCAACCGTCCATGGCGTGAGCGATAGCGGTAGCAATGGTACGGCAGATCATGGTTAGGAACAGACCAGCGACCGACAGCGGGACGGCGACGGCGATAGCGGTGGTAACGGCCTTGGCCGAATCGGTGGCGCCACCGTTGAGGGCGAGCACCATGATGATCGAAGAAGCGACCGAGGCCAGAGCGGCGTCAGGCGCGACAGCGGCGCCGACGTTAGCCCAGCCAAGGGCCATCATCTGGAGCGAACCGCCCAGGAGGATGCCCTCCTGAAGGTGACCGGTTACGAGACCGATAAGCGTGCATGCCACGAGCGGCTGATGGAACTGGAACTCATCCAGAATGCCTTCCATACCGGCAAGCAACGCGACAATCGCAACAAGCAGAATAGTGATTGCAGACATGTATCGGACCCTCCTTTACTATGCTTGAGCGGCCAGTTCGGCCTTAGCTTTCTTCAACATGGCGTCGAGATCCTCGGAGGAATCCGAAGGAACCTTGCGGACCTCGAACTTGACGCCCTTGGCCTTGAGGGCCTCGAGAGTCTTGACGTCGTCATCGCCCATAGCGACGGCGTTGGTGACGACGACCTTGCCCTTGGAGTGAGCCATGGAACCGATGTTGACTTCCTTGATGTCGACGCCGGCCTCGATGGCCTTGAGCAGATCCTGCGGGTTCTCAAAGAGCAGCATGGCCTTGGTGTCACCAAAGCGCGTGTCCTTGACGACCTCGGCCATCTTCTTGATGGGCACGACGTTGGCATGGACTCCCGGAGGGGCAGCCTGCTCGATCATGGTCTTGCGGAGCTCGTCGTGAGCAACGCCGTCGGAAACCACGATGATGCGGTTGGGGTTGATCTGCTTGGTCCACGTGGTGGCCACCTGGCCATGAAGCAGACGGGTGTCGATACGGACGTGGGCAATCTTGATGTGCCCATCGCCGATGACCGTTCCCGGAGGGATGGCGCCTGCAGGAGCAGCGGCGGCCGCAGCCGGCTTCTTCTCCTCGGGCTCCAGAGACTCGGGCTTGACGCGCACGCCAGCCTTAGCCTCAGTCACGAGATGTTTTGCGATCGCATGTGCAGTGTTCTTTGCGTCAAAGCGCTGCGAATATGCCTCGATGAGCATAGGCAGGTTGACACCGGTGACGATAGCCCAGGAATCGTGGCCCTCGATGAGCCCGCTGATCTGGTTGAACGGCGTGCCGCCCCACAGATCAACGAGGAAGAGCACCTGCTCCTGGTCTTCGAAGGAAGCGATTGCTTCCTCGACCTTGGCACGGAAGTCGTCGGGGCCCATGCTCGGCTCGAGCGAGACCACGGCAACAGACGGCTGATCGCCAAAGACCATCGAGCCCGTCTGCTTGATTCCAGCTGCCAAGTCCCCGTGGCTAGCAAGAACAATACTTACCATCACATAACCTCCTTTTTGTCTACGTAATTCCTACACGACATGAAAGGAGTATACCTGTTTGGTTTGTGGAATTATAGCTAAATCCGCAAAAGGTTGGATTATTTGTTTAAACGTCTAAGTTTGTTACAAGTTGATTACGTTACTGCTTTTTGACTCATTACATGACAAGGCGTCGCTCATCAAGCCATGCATTTTACAGATACAAGCAGGCTGTTCATTAATATCGATTTTAGGCAAGCGCGAATGCGCTTATACTGCCGCCATTTTGTTTAAACAGACATGGCTTGACTTTTTTCGTGACTTATGGTCTACGAAACCACTCAAAATAGTTGCGGTGGAATAGTTCTTGTTTAAGAGCCAGAAGGCTGGATTTAGGAACTATTTCACCGCAACTTATAGGGAATCCTAGGCGATGTGGAGTGGGTTGGCGGCGTCGACGGCATCGGGGGCGTCGGAGAGGCCGTCAGGAGCAGCGTCTGCCGGATCCTCTTCGGGGGTCTCGATCTGTTTGATCATGACCTCTTGGCCCTGCAGCAGGTATGTCTCGCCGCTACCGCAATGGGGACAGGTCTTGCCGTGCTCGACCGTCGCGTAGTCGCGGCCACATGCCTCGCAATGCGTCACAGCCTCGACGGGCTCCACAACAAGCTCCGCGCCCTGCGCGATAGGCTTTTTATCTGCTGCCCAGCGCCAAGCGTCGAGCAGCAAGTCGGGAACGACGCCCGAGACCTCGCCCAACAGCAACGTTACGCTCGAAACGCGACGCACGCCATGAGCGCGCGCTACATTCTCGACATCGCGAATGATGTGGTAAACGATCCCCAATTCATGCACTTTTTCTTCCGCCGTTCCCGTTATGGCTACTTACTTGCGACCGAACTTAATCTTGATGGCGCGCTTGAGCGCGTACTTGCCCAGGCTTGGGAGCTTTTGCTCGTATTTGACCATCGTGGAGCACTCGGGGCGGTCGCGATCCAGATGGATGGCGTCAAACGCGCACTTGGTGGTGCACAGGCCGCAGCCGATGCACTTGTTGGGGTCGACAATCGAGGCGCCGCAGCCCAGGCAGCGGGCGGTCTCGGCGCGCACCTGCTCCTCGGTAAAGGTCTCAACATACTCGCTAAACGGCGCAGCCTTCTCGCGTTCGCGGTCCACATGCGCAACCTCGCGGCTCGCGTTGTCGTAGCTCTCGAGCACAACGTCATCGCGGTCGAGTGCGGTGTAGCGGCGCTGATTGCGGCCGATGGTGAGCGTGGAGCCCGGCTGCACAAAGCGATGGATGGACACCGCGGCCTCGTGGCCGGCGGCGATAGCGTCGATGGCAAAGCTGGGGCCAGTGTAGACGTCACCACCCACAAAGATGTCGGGTTCGGCGGTCTGGTAAGTCTGGGGATCGGCAAGGGCGCCCTGGCCGCGGCCGAGCTCCACCTTGGAGCCAGCCAGCAGGTCGCCCCACACAATGGACTGGCCAATCGACATGACGACACGGTCGGCATCGACACGGCGCAGATCGTTCTCGTCGTACTCGGGCGCAAAACGGCCCTCGTCGTCAAAGACACGCGTGCAGCGCTTGAAGGTGATACCGCACACACGACCGGCCTCGTCCAGGTGAATCTCCTTGGGGCCCCAACCGCAGCTGATGTGAGCGCCGTCCTCAACGGCCTCGCGACGTTCCTCCTCGCTGGCGGGCATCTGGACCTCGCTCTCCAGGCAGAACATCTCAACGTGCTCAGAGCCCAGACGGCAGGCGTTGCGGGCAACGTCGATGGCCACGTTGCCGCCGCCCACCACAATGGTGCGGCCGGACAGGGTATCGATCTTGCCGCTGTTAACCTCGCGAAGGAAGTCGACGGCCACGGTCACGTCCTCGGCATCCTCGCCCGAAATACCGGCAAGGCGGCCGCCCTGGCAGCCAATAGCAACGTAGAAGGCCTTAAAGCCCTGCTCGCGCAGCTCGTCGAGCGTCACATCACGACCGACCTCCACGCCATAGCGGAACTCGGCACCCATCAGGCGAATGATCTCGACCTCGGCCTCGATGACGTCCTTCTGCAGCTTAAAGCTGGGAATGCCATAGGTGAGCATGCCACCCGGGCGCTCGTTCTTCTCGAACACGACGGGCTTGTAGCCCTTCTCGGCCAGATAGAAAGCACAGGACAGGCCGGCCGGACCGGCACCGATGATGGCGATCTTCTGATCAAAGCCGCCAGCGCGCGTCGGCGTCACCACGGGCGGGACGTAGCGGGTCGCGGCATCCAGATCGCGCTGGGCGATGAACTTCTTGACCTCGTCGATGGCCACGGCGGCGTCCACACGGCCGCGGGTGCAGGCGTCCTCGCAGCGGCGGTTGCACACACGGCCGCAGATAGCGGGCAGCGGGTTCTCGCGCTTAATGAGTGCTAGGGCCTCGTCATAGCGACCCTGAGCCGCGAGCTTCAAATAGCCCTGAACGGCAACGTGCGCAGGGCAGGCCGTCTTGCAGGGAGCGGTGCCGGACTCATGCGTCTCGATACGGTTGTCGTTGCGGTAGTTGGGCGACCACTTGGTGTGATCCCATTTGGTGGCGTCGGGCAGCTCCTGGCGCGGATACTCGGGCACCTGTCCGCCGGCCTTTTTGCTGCAGAGCTTCTGGCCCAGCTTGGCGGCGCCGGCCGGGCACACCTCAACGCAGCGACCGCAGGCAACGCACTTGTCCTTCTCGACCTTGGCGACATAGGCCGAGCGCGACAGGTTGGGCGTGTTGAACAGCTGAGAGGTGCGCAGGGCATAACACACGTTGACGTTGCAGTTGCAGATAGCGAAGATCTTGTTCTCGCCGTCGATATTGGTGATCTGGTGCACAAAGCCGTTGTCCTCAGCCTGGCGCAGGATGTCGTAGACCTCGTCGCGCGTCACGTAATGGCCGCGGTCGGTCTCAACCACATAGTCGGCCATATCGCCCACGGCAATGCACCAGTCGGCGGGGTCGTCGGCGCAGCCCTCACCCATCACGCGACGGCTCGCGCGGCAGCTGCAGGTGCTAGCGGCATATTTGCCATCGTATTTGTCGAGCCAATGCTCGATATGCTCGATCGGCACCGAGGTGCTCGCGGCGTCGATAGCCTTCTCGACCGGAATGACATGCATGCCGATACCGGCGCCTCCGGGCGGCACCATCGGCGTGGCCTTGGACAGCGGTCCCTTGGACGCCTGCTCAAAGAACTTGGCATAGACCGGGTGCTCCTCGAGCTGGCTCACGCGCATGTTGAGGAACTCGGCGGAACCCGGCACCAGCATGGGCAACACCCATTGCTTGGCGCGCTCGGGGTTTTCCCAGTTGTACTCGAGCAGGCCCGTGTAGCTCATATCGTCGAGCATCTTCTCGATATCGGCTTCGGGCATGCCGGTGAGCTTGACCATCTCGGACAGCGTATAGGGACGGCGCATCTTCATCTTGCAGAGCACTTCGGCCTGCTCGTCGGTCGCGGCCTCGGCAAACGACCAGTACTCGTAGCCCAGCAGCTCGTCGCGATGCAGCAGGCGGTTGGTGCAGTGCTCGCACAGCTTGACGATGGCCTCGCGCGGATGCTCCGGCAGCGGCGGCACGAACTCCGAACCGATGTCGGGCTCGGTGTAGCTAATCCCCGGTCCGTTGAGAATCATGGTTGTCCCTTCTCTTGCCGCAGCCCGACGAGGCCGCAGCGCCCCTCTTTTTTGCAGGCCGGGCATGCCCCATGCCGTTCACCCGCCATTGTTGACATTGTGTCAAAAATAGTATTGACGAACCGTCAACAATATTCAAGACTGTTAGGCGAACGGTCAGGCAAAAGAGGATGAAAGGCGGCAAGCACATGAGCAGTAACGCAGCGAACACCTCTGTGGCCGACGCCGTCCCCGCGCCCGACAGCACGGCAAAGCGCTTGACGGGCGACGAACGCCGTCGCGAGATCCTCGATGCCGTGCGCACCGTAAGCTCCGAGCTGGGCGTGTCCCACCTATCGGTATCGGCCGTGACCAAGCGAGCCGGCTGCACGCGCTCGCTGTTCTACCACTACTTCGCCGACATGGACGCCGCCGTCACCGCCGTCATGGACGAGGCAATCGACGGTTTTATCTCCGAGCTCGAGCAGTGGAATGCCAACCGCACCGTCGGCGATATCGAGGGCGCACTCGACACCGTCGCCCCGCTCTTTAAGCGCCTGGTCGCCAGCGGCCACGAGCTGCCGAGTACGCTCACCTCCAGCAGCGGTGCGCTCTACGGCGGCTTTCTGCACAACGTGGTCCAACGCGTGGCGCAGTATATCTGCGACACCACCGTGGTGGATTTTGTCGCCCATCATGAGCTACGCATCGACCATGTCTACGAGACGTTCTACACCCTCATCATGGGTCTTTTGATGTATATCCGCACGCACCCCGATGTGCCCGACGAGACGGTCAAGGAAATCATCGCCTCGACGCTCCACATCGAGGGCTACACCGCCAAGTATCCGGAGCGCAAGCCCCAGAACTGACGACATTTGGCCAAACTGCCCGCGATCAGAAGAGGGGCCGCGGGCGTGTGAAAGGAGAGCAGCATGCTGTTCGATGTTTGGGGTAGCGATACCCTTATCCACTGGGCCGGCTGGGCCATGGTCTTTATCGGCCTGATCGTGCTCAACGAGGTCGGCCGCCGCACCAAGCTCGGCGCGGCAATCATCTTTGGCGTGGCTCCGCTGGCCATGACCATCTACTGCGTCGCCATCGCCGTGGGCGTTTCGCAGGGTGCCGAGTGGGCGCTCACCAACCCCACCCATGTGTACCAGAACAGCTGGTTCCACTACGCCAAGGTATACGCGGCGCTCGCCGGTTGCTGGGGCTTCATTGCCATTAAGTACCAGTGGGGAAAGATCGGCAAGGTGCATTGGTTCCGCGCATGGCCGTTTGTGATCGTCGCCATCAACATCATGATCGCCGTCGTGTCCGACTTCGAGAGCGCCTATCACTTCTTTGTCCTGGGCCAGTCCACCTGGGTCACCTCCGAGGGCGCCACGCAGCTGGCCGGCTGGAACAACGTGTTCAACGGCATCGCCGGTATCATCAACATCTTCTGCATGACCGGTTGGTGGAGCGTCTATGCCTCCGAGGATCAGACCGACATGCTGTGGCCCGACATGACCTGGGTCTACATCATCGCCTACGATATCTGGAACTTCTGCTACACCTACAACTGCCTGCCCACCCACTCCTGGTTCTGCGGCTTTGCGCTGCTGCTGGCGCCCACCGTCGCCGCCTTTATCTGGAACAAGGGCGGTTGGATCCAGAACCGCGCCTTTACGCTGGCCATTTGGTGCATGTTTGCCCAGGTGTTCCCGTACTTCCAGGAGGAGTCCATCTTTGTGACCCACTCCACGCTCGACCCCAGCGCCGCTACCGCGGTCTCGATCGCCGCACTGGTCGCCAACGTCGCCGCGATTATCTACATCGCCTACCGCGCCAAGAAGCTCGGCCGCAATCCCTACAAGCAGGATGTCTTTGAGGGCACCAGCGATTGGGAGAAGGCCACCGCTCGCCGCGCCAAGGTGGATTACGCACATGCCGAGTAACGCGCCTGGCGCAAACATCGCTTGAGCGCGAAGCAGCATAGCCGGCTCCGCGCAATGCAACGTATTGCATGCCCCCGGAAAGCGATTTGTTCGCTTTCCGGGGGCTTTTTGTTGTTGCGCGCATCCACACACATATTCAAAACCTCTCGCACAGATAAAATCAGATTTCCAATCGCCTGACAGCTCTATATGACCCTGTTTTTGGGTACATTGTTGTCCCGATATTGAGCTTGGGGGATGTATGAATGATGAGACGATGGGCCAAGAGGATGCGGCCCAAGATGCAGAAGCTTGCGCTGAGGCCTTGGAGAGCTTAGACCGGATTTCACTCGATGAGATTGCGTTTGACGATTCGGGCGTTGATGTGCAGGATGAGCCGGAAGCCGAGGCGCAGTCCGATGGTCAGGATGCAGACGACGTTGAGCCTGCCGAAGATGGGGCAGGTCACGAAGACACCGATAGCGAGGCCGGCAACCAGCCCGAATCCGACACAGGCGAGGAAACCGTCCTGCTCGACAGCTTGCCGGCCGAAGATTCGCTGACCCGCGAGCTTCCCGGCCTGGGCTCCGCTCCTGCCGTGGACGAGACCATCGCCATGGGCGATATTCCCCTACCGTCCGTTCCCTCGGCACGCGAAGCCGAGGTTCGTCATCGTAAGATGTCGCCCAAGCGCCGCAATCTGATGGTCGCCGGTGTCGTGGCCGTCGCGCTCGTCGCCGGCGGTGCAGGCTATGCTGCCTGGAACGGATATCAGCAAGAGCAGGCTGCCGCTGTCGCCGCCAATGCCCACACGATGATGTCAGTGCAGATTGGCGTGCATGCCGCGGGCCTCGACTGCTCAACTGACTCCAAGATTCCCGTACAGGTGAGCGGTCAGGATTCTGACGGCTCCTCCGTGAGCGAAACGCTCTATGTTGACGAGCACGGCCGCGGCATCAAACTGCTGCCCGGCGATTACACGCTCTCCATCGCTGCCTCCCCCATCGCGGCCGACGGCACCATCTATACCGTCCCGACCACCAAGACGCAGGTCACCGTTAAGAGCGATGGACAGGATTTAAGTGCCCAGGCCACCTTTAAGCTCAAAGTGCCTTCGGCCGACACGGTGACTGACGACCAGATCGATGCCGCCGCCAAGTATGCCGAAGAGGGCGGTGCGAGCTCCGCCGCGGCTGCCAAAGTGCTCCAGCAGGCAGCAACCGCGCGGCGCGACGCCGCCGTCAATGCCGTGAGCGCGCAAAAGGCACAGGCATCCCGTGATGCTGACGCCCGTCACAAGGCAACCGACCTTTACCAGCTCGATATCCCCGTCGAGTGGTACGGCAAGGTCGAGACTTGGCAGAATGGCAGCACGCTATGCATCTATCTGGGCGACGACGCCAATACGCCGCTCGTGACGCTCGTCGCGGTGCGCGAGGGCGAGAGCTTTACGCCCGATGAAGGCGATACGGTTTTGGGCGCGGCCAATCTAGGCAACGGTTATACCGTCTACGCCAGCGGCCCCGTCTATCCGTACGTGGTGCCCCAGACCATCAACGGACAGACGCAGAACCCCGTGTCAACCTACCCCATGGACACGGCCATTGAGCTTGTCGAGCTTACGACCGGCAACCGCTATACCTATAGCCAGATCAAGAACGTGCTGGTCGGCAAAGACGGCAAGGCCGACGCCGCCGCCAAACTCGAGACCGACTACCTCGCCCAGATTCTGATGCCGAGTATCAAAGCCCAGGACTAGCCTGGCGCAGCAAGGTGCTCCCCAACCGTGATGAGGGAGCCAGGAGGTCCTGACCCCACAGGTCCATAGATGATTAGGCAAGGAGCCACTTCCATGCGGGCACAACGTGGACCACACCGTGCTCGCATGAAATATCGGTCTGTTCATCCATGGTAACGATTGCCGACTCGCCAAGATCGAACTGGGCCATCGAGGCATCAAGCGCGGCAATTTCGCGCTCGCGCGTTTTCTCACGTGCCATATCCGCACTCACCTGAATCAGGCTATAAGCCCGCATGAGAAGCGCGTCCCCAGCTACAAAGTCCACCTCATGGCTTTTGCTCTTCTCTTTGATCAGCAGGCGGCAGACCGAGCCGGTCCTCACCGCGGGAGTCTTTCTTCTTAGCGCATTGAACACTGCGGTCTCGAGCCTCTGGCCCTGGTCCAATGCTGATGCGGGAGAGAATGCTCCAAACATCGCAGGGTCGACAGCGTAGACCTTAGACGCAGACCGCATGTTATTTGCCAGTGAACGCGTGAACTCCGGCACAGAAAATAACAGGTAGGCGTCCTCATAATACTCAAGTAAATCGCTGAGCGAATTACGACTGACGGGTATCTGTCTGCTCTTGAACTCGTTGTACACTTTGTTCACTGACAGCTCTCGTCCCGAAGATGCCATACACCGCGTCAAGAACAGCGATGCCAGGCGAGGGTTCTTGACGTCGTAACGCTCAACGACGTCCATAGCGACCGTTCGCGAAGCATATTCCTGTAGCAGCTGAATCGCGTCTGTGGGCGTCTGCTCAAGTGTCGCGATGAATCCCCCTTGTTCAAGATACCCGATCAGATGATGTCGAAGCAGCGCTGCATCGCTCGGGGAAAAGGTCGCATCTGGCTCGAGAACGCTCCCCGTCTTATATCGAACGTATTCCGAAAAACTCAACGGAAAAAGCTCTCGCACAAGAGAACGACCCCTGAACTCGCTCTTAAGTTCTGAGGACAGCATCTTAGAAGAAGATCCCGTCACATAGACGGTCGCTTTCTCCGTATCGACTACACGCCGCAGAAACGCACCCCATTCGGGAATTTCCTGGATCTCGTCAAAGAAAATGTAAGCGCCCTCGGTTCGAGCAACAGGATACAGCGCATAGAACGTGTCGAGCACGTCCGCCAGCAGCGATGGCTCATACGGGCGCAAGCGCTCATCCTCAAAATTGAAGTAAAGCATCCGGTCAAGCTCGACGCCCCGGCTCTGAAGCCGCCGCATCTCCTGATACAGGCGATACGTCTTTCCACAACGGCGGGCCCCCACAATCACATTTACGATGTTGTCACGCTTTGGCTCCTGTGGGTTTCCTAGATCAAGGTCTCGCTCAAAGACCTGCGGAACCCCCTGCTGTTCAAAGTCCTTTATTTTCTGGGCGATCAAGTCGTTGAATGCCATGATTCTCCAATCTTGCTCTCTAGCTAATCAAAATTATACCGATTCTTGATTAATTAGAGAGCAAGATTGTGTGTAGCTTGATTAACACTTAAGCAAGTTTTATCACCGTTATTGCTCCGAAGGATATCGAGTGGCTAAGAGGACAACCGAGCTCGAATGCGACTCCCCGAGCAGTCAATCTGGGACGGGGCTTTTTTGACTACCCTCCCCCTGTAGAAAAATCCCTAACGCAGTTGCGGTGAAATAGGGCTGTTTTTGCTGGTCAAACCGCAAAACAGTCCCTATTTCACCGCAACTTATTGGTGGCCTTTTGGGTGGCACTTAGCGCCAGGGGTCGGCTTCGAACATCGGCTCGCGCTCGGGGCGGCGATCGCTGTAGGGATCGTAGCCGTCATCGTCCTCGTTCTCGGCACGGATGTAGGGGTCGCGCGGCTTGGGCGCCGGTTTGGGAGAAGCCTTCGGTGCGACCGGCGCGGCGGGCGCTGCCTCAGCAACCGGTGCGTGCGTCTTGTTCTCGTCTTTCATCTGCATATCTCCTTGCCATGTGCTCATGCTCAACATCATCGATTGTCGCACGAAAAAGGGCGGCGGACCCGATTGGATCCGCCGCCCTTGGCGTTTTGCGATGAGGTGCGGTTAAAGCCGGCCCCATAATTTACTCTGCGTCGGGGACCTCGTAGGTGGCCGCCGGCGTGTTGTCGCACACGACGGTAAAGCCACCGTCCTTGTCGACATCGACCGTCACCTGATCGCCCTCGCGCACCGTGCCGTCGATGATAGCGGCGGCGATGGCATCCACGACCTCGCGCTGAACCAGACGCTTGAGCGGACGGGCGCCAAAGACCGGGTCCAGGCCGCCCACGGCGAGCATCTGCTTGGCCGCCGGGGTGATGGCAAGCGTCATGCGCTCCTTGGCCAGACGCGCGCGGACGTCGGCGAGCTGGATGTCGACGATCTTCTCGATCTGCGCCATACCGAGCGGATGGAACACCACGATATCGTCGATACGGTTGAGGAACTCGGGGCGGAAGGTCTGAGCCATGGCCGCGTCGACCTGATGGCGCATCTCCTCCTCGTCCTTGCCGGAAAGCTCGGCGATAGCCTTGGAGCCCACGTTAGACGTCATGATGATGATCGTGTTCTTGAAGGACACCTGACGACCCTGGCCATCGGTCAGACGGCCGTCGTCGAGCACCTGCAACAGCACGTTGAAGACATCAGGATGAGCCTTCTCCATCTCGTCGAGCAAGATTACGGAGTACGGGCGACGGCGCACGGCCTCGGTGAGCTGGCCGCCCTCGTCGTAGCCCACGTATCCCGGGGGCGCACCGATCAGACGCTGGACGCTGAACTTCTCCATGTATTCGGACATGTCGATACGCACGAGCGCGCGCTCGTCATCGAACAGGCACTCGGCCAGCGCCTTGGCGAGCTCGGTCTTGCCCACGCCGGTGGGACCCAGGAAGAAGAAGCTTCCGATGGGCTTGTCCGGATCGGAGAGGCCCGCACGGCTGCGGCGCACAGCTGCGGCGACGGCGGAGACGGCCTCGTCCTGGCCGATGACGCGCTTATGCAGCTCGCCCTCCAAGCCCTTGAGCTTGTCGAGTTCGCCCTGCATCATCTTGGACACGGGCACGCCGGTCCAGGCGCTCACGACCTCGGCGATCTCATCGGAGGTCACCTGTTCGTTGAGGCCCTCGCCGTCCTGCTGCTTTTGCGCCTCGAGCGCGGCCTCGGAATCCTGAATCTGCTGCTGCAGGCCCGGAATCACGGAGTAGCGCAGCTCGGACGCACGACCCAAATCGCCGTTGCGCGTCGCGCGCTCCTCCTCGCTCTTGGCCTCGTCAAGCTGGCTCTTAAGCTCCTGCACGTGGTCAATGGCGTTCTTCTGGTTGAGCCAGCCGGCCTTTTGCACGTTGAGTTTTTCCTGGACCTCGGCAATCTCCTGGCGCAGGGCCTCCAGACGCTCCTTGGAGGCGTCATCGGTCTCTTTCATGAGCGCCTGTTCCTCGATCTGCAGCTGAGTGAGCTGACGCGTGGTGGCGTCGATCTCGACCGGCATGCTGTCGAGTTCCATGCGCAGGCGGCTTGCCGCCTCATCGACCAAATCGATGGCCTTGTCGGGCAGGAAGCGGTCGGCGATGTAGCGATCGGAGAGGTCGGCAGCTGCCACGAGCGCGCTATCGGTGATATGCACACCGTGGAAGATCTCGTACTTCTCCTTCAGACCACGCAGGATCGAAATGGTGTCCTCGACGGTAGGCTCGGAGACCATCACAGTCTGGAAACGGCGGGCGAGCGCCGCGTCCTTCTCGATGTACTTGCGATACTCGTCGAGCGTGGTCGCGCCGATTGCATGTAGGTCGCCACGGGCGAGCGCCGGCTTGAGGATGTTGCCGGCGTCCATGGAGCCCTCGGTGGCACCCGCGCCCACGATGGTGTGGAGCTCATCGATGAACAGGATGACCTTGCCTTCGGATTTTTGCACTTCTTTGAGCACGGCCTTTAAGCGGTCCTCGAACTCACCACGGTACTTGGCGCCGGCGACCAACGCGCTCATGTCGAGCTCGATGAGGTCGCGGTCGCGCAGGGTGCTCGGCACGTCGCCGGCCACGATACGTTGGGCGATGCCCTCGACGATGGCCGTCTTGCCGACGCCCGGCTCGCCGATGAGCACGGGGTTGTTCTTGGTGCGACGGGACAGGACCTGGATGGTACGGCGAATCTCGTCGGTACGGCCGATGACCGGGTCGAGCTTACCGGCGCGGGCAAGGTCGCAGATATTGCGGCCGTACTGCTCCAGCGCCTCAAACTGTGTCTTGTCCTCGGCGGACGTCACGCGGTCATCGCCGCGCAGCTCCTCGTAGACTTGCTCGATGCGCTCCTTGGTGACGCCGGCGTCGCGCAGCACGCGGCCCGCCTCGCCCTTGTCCTCGGCAAGCGCCATCAGCAGATGCTCGGTCACCACAAAGCTGTCGCCCATCTTGGTGGCCTTCTTCTCGGCTTTTTCGATGACGCGGACGAGCTCGTTGGACAGACCCATCTGCTGGCCCTCGCCCGAAACCTTGGGCGCGCGGTCGATGGCATCCTGCGTGGAGCGTGCGAGCTGAGCCGGGTCGGCACCGATGCGCTCGATGATCACGGAGATATTGCGCTCGCCGGCACCGAGCAGGGCGGACAGCAGGTGAATCGGCTCCACCGCGCCGGCCTGCGCGTCGGCAGCCGTGCTCATGGCGGTCTGCAACGCCTCGCGCGACGTCATTGCTAGCTTATCGATTCTCATGGAATCACCTCTCTTGGGGTGGCCGCCCTACGGGGCGGCTTCACGTTGTTCGAGAAGTATTGTTGCCAGCTTTGTACGATCTTATACATAAATCTAAGTCTCTATATATAAGATTTTATGAGTGATTAAGAGATAGGGGGCAGGCACGCTCACCCGCTGCGGCCTCGTCCCCTTACTATCTCAATCTGTAACATCTAGCGACTGTTTATGGCTCCAGATGTTATAGATTGAGACGAACAGAAAACACCCGGATCAAAAATCTAAATCTGTAACACCAGGCCCACTTTTAGCGGCCAAGATGTTACAGATCGAGACAGACCGAAAACCACCACAAAGAGGACAGGCACCTTTGTGGTGGTCGCAGTCTCTACTCCTTCGCCGAACCCATACTTCCCGATTCGACGGTCCAGGGCATCTCATCCTCGAACAGCCATGTACGGGCAGACCCACTATCGCGTGCAGTCTGCGGGTCAGGCAAGCAGGTCTGTTTATAGGCATCTTGGATACACTGACCCATAAAATCGTTGAGCTCGGTCTGGTCGCCCTCCATGACATAGGCGACATCGCCGTCCATGATGTAGATGCCCGGACCCTCACTGCCCTCGTAGCCCGGATCGTACGAGACATCACATAACTTTGCGCCGTTTGCAGTGTCCAGCTCGATAGAAGAGTGGCATCCGCCAACCATGTCGTTCGCTTTTGCCCGATAGGACGCATATCCGTACCAACGCTTAAATGTTTTGCCCTTGAGTAGCTCGGACGTCCTATCGATCAGGCTTGTATCCGTGGTATAGCGCATGGCCCCAAGCTGAATATGTGGATAATTACCAATGCCAAGCGCAGCCGGTTGCTCATCAAAATCAACGGTAATGGTCTCAGGCTTGTCGTCGCCGGTCAGAAGTTCGACAGATTGAATCACAGGCTTGACCACCGGCTCCGTCACCGCAGCAGGCAGAAACGCCATGCCGACAGCGCCCATGCCAACCACGGTGATCGCAAGCGCCAAAACAATCAATCCAATACGGGCAAAACGGCTCACGGCAAAACACCCCACAATGCAAACCTTCGCCACCTGCACTAATGATACCGCCAGCTAACACTATTACCAAAAGAAGCCGCGCGCTCCTCACCACCACAAAGGGGACAGGCACCTTTGTGGTGGTTTTCGACGCTAACGGTCGGCCATCTCGCGCCATGAGATTAAACTTGAATTGTTCTCTGAACATATCCATTTCTGCCTATCCTCAACAGATCTTTGTCTCGAGGAGTGCATATGAAGCCGCCTCATTCCACCGATCGCAACGTCATCGCCATTCTCGCCATACCCATCGTGATGCTCTTCCTTATCGTCGCCACGCCCTTTTCCCTTGGTATCGCCTCGCCCTTCGATTTATGCGGAATGGTCGACGCTGGCTCGCGTGCCACCTCGCTCTCCTTTATCTGCCGCGGTGTTTTCTACGAAGATAGAATTCCCACCGGACTTTGGCAGTCCAAGTTACCGTTGCTCGGCCAGGTCGACGGATGCTCTCCTTATTTCTGCCTTGACCCTCAGGCGATGAATTATCTGATCGACAACCAGCCTCTTGACTCCATCACCCTCGCTTACGACTATGCTCCAAACACCGATGAGCGCCACATGAACCAAGTCCTCGACAAGCTGCTTGGACAGTGCGGGCTCACCGAGGAGGCCGGTCGAACCATCTATAGCGACCAGAAATTAAAGCGAACAGAACTCCGCCGTGTCGGAAAAATCCAAGGGCGAAGCGGGGCTGCCTACTGGCAGGCCTGGGCGACACGCGACAAGAGCGAATTCGGGCACAGCACCTATACGGTCACCGTCTACACCAAAGATGGAATCAAGGACGATGTTGACGATTTCGCGTCATCCAAACTCGGCATCCCCAAAACAACCAAGCCCGCCAGCCCAGATGAAATTCTCTAGAGCCGCCCATTAACATGCCGCTCAACGATCACAACAACATCGAGCTCGTCCCCACCACCACAAAGGTGCCTGTCCCCTTTGTGGCGGTTTTCGACAAAAAGAAGCCGCCCCATTAACAGAGGCGGCTTCAAGCAGGTCTATTTATTAGCGTCCCTCAAGACCCAACGAGAACGCAGAAATGTAGCCCGGGGCTTACCCTTTCCCGAACGCGACCCTCGCGAAGCGCGTGAGCGGGCGGGAAAGGGTAAGCCCCGGGCGGACAATTAAGTGCGTTACTCGGCAGCGGCCTTGAACTTGTTGTAGTTGATCAAGCAGCCAGCCTTGACGATGGCACGCTCCTCTGCCGTCATATCGGCAATGTAGAGCTCAATCTGCTCGACCGCACCATCGGCGCGCACCACGTAGGCGGCGATGCCCTTCAGGTCGCCATCGAGCGCGGCGCGGATACCCGGCACAAAGACGTAGTCGCCCACCTCAAAGCTGGGCTCGGCCTCCATCTGGAAGGGCACCATGCCCCAGTTCATCACGTTGGAGCGATAGCGCTTGGTGGCGTACTCGTGGACGATGTTGGCCAAGCCGCCAATTACGCGCTGGCAGCTCGCGGCCTGCTCGCGGGCAGAACCGTCACCGGGCTTCTTGGCATAGAGCATGGAGCCGTACTCAGTCGCCTTGGCATCGGCCGCGACACCCGCGCCGGTCAGCGCCTCAAACACGCTGGCAAGCTCGGCATCGAGTGCCGCCAGGTCGCCCGCTGCCTCGCCGGCAACGCGGCGCTTTTCCACCGCGTCGACCTCCTTGGAGCGGCCCACGTAGGCAGGGTCGCGACGGCTGAGCGTAAACTCGGCCAGACCCAGCGGGTTGGAGCGGAAGGAGCTCGTCTCGCCCGAGGGAATGAGCTCGTCGGTCGTAGTGACCGGGTCCATGATCTTGGAGCACACCTTGAGCAGGATGTCGTCGCCGAGAGGCTCCATCGCGGGCCACGGCTTGATGTTGGGGCCCTCGACCAGCTCGTCGGCCGGCTCAGCCTTGCCAAAGCCCCAGTACACGCGCTTCTTGTACGGCGCGTCGTCAAAGGTGTACTCGCAGGCCTCGTCCCAAGTCTCCTCGGGCAGGTCGGTCGCCGGCGTCAGGACGCCGCCGTTGGCAGCCGTCGCCGCAATGGAGCGGGCGTCCATCAGGGCCACGGCGCTCAGCTGACCGTTGCCCGGCTTGGAACCCTCGCGATTGGGGAAGTTGCGCGTGGTGTGGCGGATCGAAAGGCCGTTGTTGGCAGGCGTGTCGCCGGCGCCGAAGCACGGGCCGCAGAATGCCGTGCGCACAATCGCGCCGGCCTCCATAAGGTCGTAGATGTAGCCGCGGCGTGTAAGCTCGAGTGCCACGGGCTGGCTCGTGGGATAGACCGACAGCGAGAACTCGCCGCAGCCGGTGTTAGCGCCCTTGAGCACGCGAGCAGCCTGGACCACGGAGTCGTAGTTGCCGCCCGAGCAGCCGGCGATAACGCCCTGCTGCACGTGCAGCTTGCCGTCGACGATCTTGTCGAGCAGGCTAAAGTGCGTCTTGCCCTCGCCGATCTTGGCAGCCTCGAGCTCCACCTCGTGCAGGATGTCCTCGAGGTTCTCGTTAAGCTCGTCAATCTCAAAGCCGTTGGAAGGATGGAACGGCAGCGCGATCATGGGCTTAATGCTCGACAGATCGACCTCGACGCAGCCGTCGTAGTAGGCAACATCGGCGGGCTTGAGCTCGCGGTAGTCCTCGCCGCGACCGTGCATGGTCAAAAACGCGTGCGTGTCCTCGTCGGTGGCCCAGATGCTCGACAGGCAGGTGGTCTCGGTGGTCATGACGTCGACGCCGTTGCGGTAGTCGGTCGTCATGCTCGCGATACCGGGGCCCACGAACTCCATAACCTTGTTCTTAACGTAACCCTTGGCAAAGACGGCCTTGATGATGGCGAGCGCCACATCGTGCGGGCCGACGCCGGGGCGCGGGGCGCCCGTGAGGTAGATGGCGACAACGCCGGGATAGGCGACATCGTAGGTGTCGCACAGCAGCTGCTTTGCCAGCTCGCCGCCGCCCTCGCCAACGGCCATGGTGCCCAGAGCGCCGTAGCGGGTGTGCGAGTCGGAACCCAGAATCATCTTGCCGCAACCGGCGAAGTTCTCACGCATAAAGGAGTGGATGACGGCGATGTGCGGCGGAACGAAGATGCCGCCGTACTTCTTGGCCGCAGAAAGGCCAAAGACGTGGTCGTCCTCGTTGATGGTGCCGCCCACGGCACACAGCGAGTTATGGCAGTTGGTGAGCACGTAGGGCAGCGGGAACTGCTCCATGCCCGAGGCGCGCGCCGTCTGGATGATGCCGACAAAGGTGATGTCGTGGCTCGCCATGGCATCGAAGCGAATCTTGAGCGCCTCGGGGTCGCCGGACGTATTGTGTGCCTGAAGGATCGAATACGCGATGGTGCCGCGCTTGGCATCCTCGGGCGTCTGCGTAATACCGCGCTCGGCAGCCTCGGCCGCAGGCACAACCTCGCTGCCGCCGCGCAGGTAGATGCCGTCCTCGTACAGCTTGACCATACTGTCTCCCACTCTGCCCAAAAGATTTGGGCGCATAGCATACATTCGTTCAATATCGTGCCATAGAACGGTTGCGAGTGGGTTACGAATCTGCGCGTTCACTTTATCTCGGTAAAGCATAGGACGAGCACCTTGCATCACTCTCCTGACAAGGAGTGTCCCAAAGTGCCGGCACAAAAGGAACGTCCCCAACTGCCAAGTGCCGCAAGAGTGTCCCCTTTGACTAGTCATTTAAGAACGTCCCCAATGACCACCGCATCCGGAGCAAGGCAACGCCGCAGGCAGAGGACGGACAGCGAGCGGGCCGCATTTGAGACAAGGTGACGTGAAACGAAAGGGCGCTGACCTTCTGGTCGCGCCCTTGAAGTTGAACGTCAGATTGTCCAAATGCGACCCGCGCAGCGTCGGCCGGTTACGGCGTTTGGTAAAACGCCGTAACCTAGAGATCCCCGCCGGCGCCCAGCAGCTTGCGCATGACCTGTTCGGGGTTAACCGAGCCGTCGCGCGGGGCCAGGGCGGTGATCTTCTTCTGCATCTTGTACTCGTGCAGCTCGTCCTCGAGCTGGCGCACGCGGGCGCGGAGCTTTTCGTTCTCGCACTCGCGCTCCTCGGCACGCTCCTTCATATCGAGAATGCGCACCACGCCGGCAAGGTTGATGCCCTCGTCGGTCAGCTGGTTGATGAGCTCCAGGCGCTCGATATCGGCACGCGAATACAGACGCGTGTTGCCGCCCGAGCGCTGGGGGTTCACCAGGCCCTTGGACTCGTAGACGCGCAGAGTCTGCGGATGCATGCCGGTCAGCTCGGCCGCCACGCTGATCATGTACAACGGTTTGTTCCTATTGTCCTCGGCCATGCTACCTGACCCCTTTCCGTCTCGTTATCGTCCATCATAAGCCCGCGGGCGCGGTCGTGCGTCACGACCGCCCTAGTACGTCGCCTTGTAACGGTTGACCTTCTCGCGGTAGTCGCGCGTGTCGGCCTCGCGCAGCTTGGTCATCGCGTCGCGCTCGTCATCGGATAGGTTCGTGGGAACCTGCACCTTGATCTCGACGAGCAGCGCACCCGTGCGGCCACGATGCTTAACGTCGGGCGCACCCATCTCCTTAAAGCGGAACTTCTTGCCCGTCTGGGTACCCGCGGGCACCTTCAAACGGACCGTCGCACCGCCGGGCGTGGGCACGTCCACCGTGCAGCCGAGCGCCGCCTCGTAGACCGAGACCGGTACCTCCATGGTCACGTCGGCACCCTTACGCTTAAACAGCGGATGCTCCTCCACGTGCGTGGTCACGACCAGGTCGCCGCGCTCGCCGCCGGCAACGCCATACTCGCCGCGACGTTTGTAACGCAGCTTGCCGCCGTCGACCGCGCCTGCAGGCACCGAGACCGTAATAGTCTGCTGCTCGCCCGTCGAGGGAATGCGGTAGGTGACCTTGTGCGTCACGCCGCGAAACGCGTCCTCGGCCGTCACATCGACGGTCAGCGACAGGTCGCCGCCCTTGCGAGCACGGCTGCGGCCCGCGCCGGCACCGGCAGCGCCCGCAGCCCCGGCAAAGCCCGAGCCCCAGTCGCTGCCCCAGGCGCCGTTGCCGCTAAAGATGCTGTCGAAGATGTCGCCCCAGCCGCTGGCGCCCGCGCCGGCACCGTAGCCGCCGCCATACGCGCCGCCCGCGCCCGGCATGCCGCCAAACATGAGCATCTGGTCGTACTCTTTGCGTTTCTTCTCGTCCGAAAGCGTCTCGTAGGCCTCGCTGATCTCCTTAAACTTGGCCTCGTCGCCGCCGGCATCGGGGTGATATTTTTGCGCGAGCTTGCGAAACGCGCTCTTGATCTCTTTGTCGGAGGCGCTCTTGGATACGCCCAGGATGTCATAGAAGGTTTTGCCTGCAGCCATCGTAGCTCCTCTCCTGTTACATCCGCCGTCCCTGCGGACGGCGGCTCATGCTGTCACATGGCACTTGGCCAGAAAGGGCCCCGGGTTTTGCCCCGGGGCCCTTCTCAATTACTCCTCGGTGCTCTCGGCCGTATCGGCCGTAGCATCCTCGGGCGCCGCTTCGGGCTCCGGTGCGGGGCGCTTCTCGCCACCGTAGGTCACCGTCACCATCGCGGAACGCAGAATGCGATCCGCCATGCGGTAGCCCTTCTGGTACACGTCGTTGACGGTCTCGTCGTACTGCGACGCGTCCTCGACGCGACCCACGGCCTGGTGCTCGAGCGGATCGAACGCCTCGCCCTTGGGATCGATGGGCTCAACGCCCTCGTGCGCGAACACATCGAGCAGCTTGGCATGTACCGCGTCAACGCCATCGACGAACTGCTTAAAGTCGTCGGAAAGCTCTTGGCTGCGGGCATGGTCGATTGCGCGCTCGATATCGTCGATCACCGGCAACAGCGCGGTGACAAGCTTCTCGGTCGCGCGCTCGCGCTCGGCGATGCGCTCGTTGGCGGTGCGGCGACGGAAGTTCTCCCAGTCGGCCTGCAGACGAGCGGTGCGCTCGGTAGCGTCCTTCGCCTTGTCCTCGGCGGCCTTCTGAGCCTCTGCCGCAGCATCGAGCTCATTGCGCACGTCGGCAAGCTCCTTTTGGGCCTGCTCGAACTTGAGCTTAAAGTCGTTGTCGGCGGCTTCCTCACCGGCGCGGATAGCGGCTTCCACCATCTCGTCCTCGGTCATCGTCGCCTCCTTGTTGGAATCCTCTACCTGGTTCTCGGCAGCCTCGGCGGCCGGGGCCTCATTGACCTCGGTATCGTCTGCAGCCTCTACGGGAATCTTCACGTCCTTCTCCTCAGAGTCAACGGGGGCGGCGCCAGAGGCAGCCGCCTCCGTGCGAGCTTTACGGGCGGACATGATTACTTGTCCTCGTCGTCCACAACCTCGTAGTCGGCATCGACGACGTCATCGTCGGCAGGCTGGGCGCCGGCGGCACCGTCGGTCTGCTGCTGAGCGTCGGCGTAGACAACCTGGGCCAGCTCGTAGGCCACGGACTGCAGGGACTCGCCGGCGGCCTTGATGGCCTCGACGTCAGAGCCCTCGAGCGCCTTCTTGGCGTCGGCGATAGCGGCCTCGGCCTTGGACTTCACGTCGGCGGAAACCTTGTCGCCCAGCTCGTTGAGGGTCTGCTCGGTGGAGTAGCACAGGCTGTCGGTCTGGTTGCGGACCTCGACCTCTTCCTTCTGCTTCTTGTCCTCCTCGGCATGAGCCTCGGCGTCTTTGACCATACGATCGACTTCGTCGTCGGACAGAGCAGTGGAGCCAGAAATGGTGATCTGCTGCTCCTTGCCGGTGCCCTTGTCCTTAGCGGAGACCTTGACGATGCCGTTGGCGTCGATGTCGAAGGTAACCTCGATCTGCGGCACGCCGCGACGGGCAGCCGGGATACCGGTCAGCTGGAACTTACCGAGCGACTTGTTGTCGCGGGCAAGCTCGCGCTCGCCCTGGAGCACGTTAATCTCGACGCTGGTCTGGTTGTCGGCAGCGGTGGAGTAGACCTCGGTCTTGGAGGTCGGGATCGTGGTGTTGCGGTCGATCATCTTGGTCATGATGCCGCCCATGGTCTCGACGCCCAGCGACAGCGGGGTAACGTCGAGCAGCAGGATGCCCTCGACGTCGCCGGTGAGCACGCCGCCCTGGACGGCAGCGCCGTCAGCAACGACCTCGTCGGGGTTCACGGACATGTTGGGCTGCTTGCCGGTCATGGTCTTGACGAGCTCCTGGACGGCGGGCATACGGGTGGAGCCGCCGACGAGGATGACCTCGGTCAGATCGGAGAGCTTAAGCTTGGCGTCGCGCAGGGCGTTGGTGACAGGCTGCTTGCAGCGCTCGAGCAGGTCGCGGGTGATCTTCTCGAACTCGGCGCGGGTCAGCGTGTAGTTGAGGTGCAGCGGGCCGGACTGGTTCATGGTGATGAACGGCAGGTTGATGGTGGTCTGCTGAGCGGCGGAGAGCTCCTTCTTGGCGTTCTCGGCGGCCTCCTTCAGACGCTGCAGGGCCATGGGGTCCTGACGCAGGTCGACACCGTTCTCCTGCTGGAACTTATCGGCCATCCAATCGATGACGCGCTGATCCCAGTCGTCGCCGCCCAGGTGGTTGTCGCCCGAGGTGGACAGAACCTCAAACACGCCGTCGGCGAGGTCGAGGATGGAGACGTCGAAGGTACCACCGCCCAGGTCGAAGACCAGAATGCGCTGGTCGGTGCCCTGCTTGTCCAGACCATAGGCCAGAGCAGCAGCGGTCGGCTCGTTGACGATACGCTTGACGTTGAGGCCAGCGATCTTACCGGCGTCCTTGGTGGCCTGACGCTGGGCGTCGTTGAAGTAGGCCGGGACGGTGATGACGGCGTCGGTGACGGTCTCGCCCAGATACTTCTCGGCGTCGGCCTTCATCTTGGCGAGCGTCATGGCGCTCACCTGCTCGGCGGTGTAATCCTTGCCCTCGATGTCGACGACGGCACGGCCACCCTGGCCCTCCTTGACCTCATACGGCACGGTCTTGATCTCGGAGGTGCACTCGGAGTACTTGCGGCCCATGAAGCGCTTGATGGAGAACACGGTGTTCTTGGGGTTGGTGACAGCCTGGTTCTTAGCGGCCTTACCAACGACGCGGTCGCCGTCGGCACGGAAGCCCACAACGGACGGGGTGGTGCGGTCGCCCTCGGCGTTCACGATAATGGTCGGAGAACCGCCCTCGAGAACGGCCATAGCGGAGTTAGTAGTACCAAGGTCGATACCAAGAATCTTACTCATTAGAAATTCCCTCTCTCTTGTGCGTTTGCACCGACTCGGCGGTCTGCCAAGCGGTGTTTCGGCTTGTCTTTCAGGATGTAGTGTATCCCCTTATGGGCCGGAATATACAAAATCTAAGTCAATTCATATAAGATTTCTTATTGCTGAGAGTTTAGGTTCTTAAATGCGCAGGTAGACGCACTGTTTGAGTTCTCGGCAAATCTATCGAGATCTATGTAGAGATGGCTGAGGTTTGCGTCCGGGGGTGCCTGGGGGCCGTCTTGCGGAAAGCTCATCCCGGTTTGAGCGTGGATTCCGGGTCGCAGTTTCCGTCTGAAGGCTCAACCGGAAACCGTATCCCGTTTTGAGAGCTGATACCGGCTCGCATTTTCCGCTAGCGGGCCTAACCGGAAACTGCAACCCGTTTTTCGACAAAATAATGGGATGCGGTTTCCGCAAGCACGCTCAATCGCCCTATATTTCAAGTCACCTTTAGCTAACATTTATGCAGCTCAACGGCCCCACCTGCGTGTTTTTTAGTAAACCTTGGCATACTCGGCGAACGGTATGAAGATGCCGGTCAGAGGGTATTGCAAACGGTCGCTCCCGTGGTATGTTTTTGCCCGAATCAAACCGGCGCGCATCGCCTGTAGCGTCGGTCAACAGAGAGGAAACTACCATGGCTCATCCCGTAATTGATGCCGACGAGTGCATCGCTTGTGGCGTTTGCGTCGACTCCTGCCCCGCTGGCGTTCTGGAGCTCCAGGACGTCGCTACCGTCGCCGACGAGGACTCCTGCGTCGCCTGTGGCGCTTGCCAGGACGCTTGCCCCGCTGGCGCGATCACCGAGATCGTCGAGGAGTAACAACTCCCCCACCTGCACACTCAAAAGTACACCGTGCACAAAAAAGGAGGCCTCCGCATCGCCGCGGAGGCCTCCTTTTTTGTTCGGATAACTAATTTGGCACCGTCGCAGGTTGAGCTCACGTCAGCGAAAACGCCCCTAAGCGAGCAAGGTGACGTGAAAGAGGAGGGAAGCGTACTTTTGTACGCGACCGACGATTGAACGTCAGATTGCCGCTTAGGGGCGTTTGCAGCGTCAGCTACGATAGATCGTCCTCGTAGGGCATTAAATCGGCAAGGTAGCCTTTCTCCTTGAGCATCGCCTCGATCTCGTCGAGGGTCTGTTCGTCCTCCGCCGCAATGCGATGGAAGTGATAGCCGCTCGTCACCGTTAGTAGCGGAAAGCTCTTGCCGCTCTCGATATCGTGCAGGTAGCGCTCGACATCTCGACGATTGCGAATGTCCAGGTCGGCCGTGATCTTGCCGTACACGCGGTGATTGACGATCACGTTGAGCACGGCGCCGCCGGCGTCGACGATACTCGTGAGCTCATCGCCTGCCTGCTCCACGCTGTGGCGAACCTTGACCAAGCGCGTGGGCACGGCGGGGCTGCTGGGGGCCTCCTGCAGCACATAACCACGGTTGGTGGCCACGACATCGTGCCCATCGGCACGCAGCAGGGCAATATCCTGAACCACGATCTGACGGCTCACGCCAACCTCGCGGGCAAGTGCGCTGCCCGAAACGGGCTCCTTGGCCACCTCGAGCACGTCCATGATGGCACGGCGACGCTCGCGGGCGTTCATTATTTACCGTCCAGCAGACGCAGGTGCTTAAGCGAGAGGTCGAGGATCGGCGCAGAGTGCGTCAGGGCGCCCGAGCTAATATAGTCGACACCCAGATCGGCCAGGGCGCGAATGTTGTCGGCGTCCACGTTGCCCGAGCACTCGGTCTTGGCGCGACCGGCGATAAGCTCAATCGCGGCGGTCATGTCGTCATGGGTCATGTTGTCGAACATGATGATGTCGGCGCCGGCCTCCACGGCCTCGCGCACCATGTCCAGGTTCTCGCACTCAATCTCGACCGTCGTGGTAAACGACGCATGGGCGCGCGCCATCTCGATCGCACGCGTCACGCCGCCGGCGGCATCGATGTGGTTGTCCTTGAGCATGACGGCCGTCGACAGGTTGTAGCGGTGGTTGCTGCCGCCGCCAATCTCAACCGCGGCCTTCTCGAAGACGCGCATGCCCGGCGTGGTCTTGCGCGTGTCGACGAGCACGGTCTTGGTTCCCTCGAGCGCCGCGGCCATGCTGTGCGTGTAGGTAGCGATACCGCTCATGCGCTGCAGGTAGTTGAGCGCCACGCGCTCACCCGAAAGCAGCACGCGCGCATCGCCGCGCACCTGACCCACATGGTCGCCGGCGTGCACCTCGTCGCCATCGGCAACGTCGAGCAGAACCGAGCTCTGCGAATCCAGCAGCTCAAAGGTGCGGGCAAACACATCCAAGCCGGCGATGATGCCATCGGCTTTGGCGATAAGCTCCACCGTGGCGGGACGCGCCGTGGGACACACGCTCGCCGTGCTCACGTCCTCAAACGTAATGTCCTCGCGCAGAGCCTGCAGAATCAGATCATCGACGACGAGCTTCATGGTAATGGGATTCATGGTCTACTCCTCCACGGCCTGCGTGCCGGCGGCACGGGCCAAATCATCGATTGCCAGAGGGTCGGCGCCCAGGGCGCGATGACGGCCATCGAGCGCGGGATCGCCCGCCTGCTCCACGGCCAGCGACTCGCCGGTACGCATGTACCACGCGGCGCGACGACCCCAGACCAGCGCCTCGAGCAGGCTGTTTGAAGCTAGGCGATTCTTGCCGTGAACGCCGTTGCAGGCCGTCTCGCCGGCGGCGTAGAGCTCGGGCATCGAGGTGCGGCCGTCCTTGTCGACCCACACGCCGCCCATAAAGTAGTGCTGCGTGGGCGTAACGGGGATGGGCTCGTCCAAGATGTCGCGGCCGTCCTCCAGGCAGCGCGCGCGAATGTTGGCAAAGTGCCCGGTCACCACGTCGCGCTCGACGGGGGCAAAACTCAGCCACTCGTGCTCGGTGCCGTCCTGCTTCATCTGCTCGCGGATGGCGGCGGCGACAACGTCGCGCGGCTGCAACTCGTCGGTAAAACGCTCGCCGGCGGCGTTGAGCAAAATCGCGCCCTCGCCGCGGCAGCTCTCGCTGATCAGGAACGTGCGACCCGGCTGCGGCGAGAACAGACCCGTGGGATGGATCTGCACGTAGTCCAGGTGCTCCATCTTAATGCCATGCTCCTGAGCGATGTAGCAGGCGTCGCCCGTGAGCTGCGGGTAGTTGGTCGAGTGGTCGTACACGCCGCCAATGCCACCCGTCGCCCACAGCGTGTGGCGGGCATGGATCTTAAACGGCTTACCGGCATGCACGCCCTCAACGGCATTTGCCAGCTCGTCGGCGGGGCGAACCGAGTTGTCCTCGTCCACGGCTACGGCGACGACGCCGGTGCACACCGTGGCGCCGTCACGTTCGCCCGTCAGGATGTCGGTCATGGCCACGTGCTCCAAAATCTGCACGTTGTCCAGCTTGCGAACGGCCTGGAGCAGCTTGGTCGTGATCTCCTTGCCCGTAATGTCGGCATGGAAGGCAATGCGCGGACGGCTGTGCGCGCCCTCGCGGGTAAAATTGAGGCTGCCGTCGGCCTTGCGCTCCAAATCCACGCCCATCGCTAGCAGGTCGTTGATGACCGAGCGGCTCGAGCGAATCATGATGTCGACGCTCTCGCGGCGGTTCTCGTAGTGGCCGGCGTGCATGGTGTCCTCAAAGAAGGCATCGTAGTCCGAGCCTTCGGGCAGCACGCAAATGCCGCCCTGCGCGAGCATCGAATCGCACTCGTCGACAGCGCCCTTGGAGAGCATGATCACGCGCGTGCTCGTCGGCAGATTGAGGGCCGCGTACAGACCCGCCACGCCGCAGCCGGCAATGACGACGTCGCACTCCATATCGGGGTATTGCTTGGTTTCCACAGGAATCCTCTCCCTTGAATGTGACATAAGGGACCGCCCCTCATGCAACATTGTTCTAGCGTGCTGCGTACTCGAGCATACGGTCGAGCGTGAGCTTGGCCTGGTCGGCAGCCTCGTCCGAGACGCCGATCTGCACCTCGCCCTCGCCCGTCTCCAGGCAGCGCACGAGCTTTTCGAGCGTGATGAGGTCCATGTTGACGCAGGTGGGCTGCACCGCGGGGAAGTAGAACTTCTTGCCGGTGCCCTGACAACGGCGCTCGAGTTCGTAGAGCACGCCGCGGACCGTCACGATAATGAACTCGCTCGCGTCGGACTCCTCGGCATACTTGATGATGCCGGCAGTAGAGCCGATGTAGTCGGCCTCGGCCAGGACGTCGACCTTGCACTCGGGGTGCACCAGCACGAGCGCGTCGGGGTGCGCCTCCTGCGCGTCGACGATCTGCTCGACGGTGATGATGTGATGACGCGGGCAGTAGCCGTTGTTGAGGATGACGTGCTTTTGCGGCACCTGCTCGGCTACGAAGCGGCCCAGGTTTTGGTCGGGAATGAACAGAATATGCTGCTGCGGCAGCTCGGACACGATCTTAACGGCGTTGGAGCTGGTGACGCACACGTCGCTCCAGCTCTTGATCTCGACCGTGGAGTTGACGTAGCAGACGACAGCCAGGTCGTCGCCGTACTCAGCGCGCGCCGCGTCGACCGTCTCGCGCTTGACCATGTGCGCCATGGGACAGTCCGCGCCCGGCTCGGGCAGCAGCACGGTCTTAGTGGGATTGAGCAGCTTGGCGCTCTCGCCCATAAACTCCACGCCGCACAACACGATGGTCTGCTGCGGCAGGCTTTTGGCGAGCTTTGCCAGGTAGAAGCTATCGCCGACGTAATCGGCAACGGCTTGAACCTCGGGCGCCACGTAATAGTGCGCCAGGATCACCGCGTCACGTTGGGTTTTTAGTTGATGAATGGCCTCGACGAGCTCTGCGGGCACCAGTGCCGCACGCTCCGTTGCCGTCGTTGCCGATGCCAAGCCGGCCGCGATATCGCGTGCAAGCTCCGACGCATCCATGTTCGCGCTCTGTGCCATCAAGGCCCCTCTCTTTTGGCGAATCTTGGGGCTTTAGTATGACACCTAGGTTTACAGCTGACAAGACAGCTGTAAACCTAGATGTAAAGTTGAAATAAAGATTCAATCATGTGGCAGGTCCATATTCGAACTGGCAAGCTGAGGATAGCTGAGCTCTCGATGGCGCAGGAGGCATCTTTCGCCACCGCAATACCGCTTGGCGCGAGTTGCACGCCGTGGGGCGCAAACGGTCCGCACCCCCGCAAGCGGCGCGTACCCGATGTGGCAAAATCGAACTACTTAAGGGGGCCGAATGCTCAAGATTATTGCCTGCGACGATGATGTCGCTTTTCTAGATAGACTGCACCGGATGATCGACCGTTGGTCGACCGAGACGGGCACGGCGGTCGATGTTGCGCTCGTCACACGCGGCGAGGACCTGCTGGCCCGCCATGCCGCATCGCGCGCCGACATCATTCTGCTCGACATGATCATGCCGCTCGTCAACGGCATGGACACCGCACGCGAACTGCGCCAGGCCGACACCGCCGTGCGCCTGGTGTTCCTCACCTCGTCGCCCGAGTTCGCGCTGGAATCCTACGAGGTCCGCGCCTTCGACTATCTGCTCAAGCCCGTGACTTACGAACGCCTGGCGCAGTTACTCGACGAGCTTTCGAGCATGCGCCCGGCGGCAACCGACGAGCTCGTGATCAAAACTTCCTTTGGCTACCACGCCCTGCGCCTGTCCGACATCGAATATGCCGAGGCGCGCAACAAGCACGTGGTCTTCCACCTGCGCGACGGACGCGATATCGAGGCACTCGAGTCGTTCCGCAGCGTCGAGGACCGCTTGGAGCAAAACGCAGTCTTCTTTAAATGCCACCGCAGCTACCAGGTCAACCTGCGCAATATCGATCACTTTGACCGCACGGACATCGTCATGCGCTCGGGCGCGTGCATCCCGCTTTCGCGCAGTTGCAAGCAGGGATTCCAAGACGCCTACTTTGCGGTGCGCTTTGAGGGTGGGAGACACTGATGGTCTCCTCGGTCGAAATGGTCCTTTGGGCAATCCACCACGCCACGACGCTGCTCTTTGGCGTCTTTGCCTCGGCGGCGCTGTGCGGTGTCGAGATCAACCGGCGTCATGCGCTTGAACTGGTGTTGGTCGGCATCGTGACCGGCGCTGCCTTTTCGATCGCCAATGTCGTTGGCGGCGAACTATTTGCCCGACAGGTTTATCCACTTGCCGTGCACCTGCCGCTTATCGTCTACCTGTGTGCGCGCTACCGCCTGAGCCCGCTGCTTGCCGCGCTCGGCATTACGAGTGCTTATCTGAGCTGCCAGTTCAGCAATTGGATGGGCATCGCCGCCTTTGCCGCAACCGATTCGCAGATTGCGTACTATCTGGCGCGCATCGCGACCACACTCGCCGTCTTTGCCGTCCTGTTGCATTGGGCCGGCGACATCGGTCCACGCTTGGCGATTAAAAGCACCACCGAGCTGGGCATCCTTTTAATCCTGCCGCTCGTCTATTACGTCTTTGACTATGCCACCAACGTCTACACCACGCTGTTCCACTCGGGCTCGGTGGTAACGGTTGAGTTTTTGGCATTTGCGCTCTGTGCCTTCTATCTTATGTTTCTTGCCGTTTACCTGCGCGAATACGAAGAAAAGGAAACCGCCGAGCGAGAGCGCTGGATGCTCGAAACCCGCGACAGCGCCGCCATCAAAGAGCTCGAGGTTTGGCGTCAATCTGGGCGCGAGCTGTCGATTCTTCGCCACGATATGCGCCACTTCCTACGCGGCCTGGCCGCTTTAATTGAGGAGGGCCACACCGACGAGGCGCTCAAACGCATCGATGAACTCTGCGAAGCCGGCGATCGCACCGCCGTACGCCGCTTCTGCGCCAACGAGACCGTAAACATCGCGCTTTCGTCATTTAACTCGGATATCAATAGAAACGGCATTACCGCCAACCTGCGCGCCGCCGTACCCGAAACCATCCACGTAGGTGACGCCGACCTGTTTAGCGTGCTCTCAAATGCCTTGGAAAACGCTATCACCGCCGCGAGCGCCGCGCCCCAGGGAAAGCGATTCGTCGACTTTGACCTGCGATTAGAGGACGGCCAGCTGCTGCTGTTAGTTTCCAACACGTTTGACCGCGCGCCGCGCATGGTCGACGGCATGCCCGTGACCCGGCATGCGGGCCACGGCTTTGGCACCAAGAGCATCAAACTTGCCGTGGAGCGCATGAACGGCAACTGTCAGTTCCGCATTAACGGCGATCGGTTTGAGCTGCGCGCTGTGATGTAGAAGTGCGGCGCCGATCTCGCGGCGTGTCTTGCCCGCCAGGCAATCGCTCACCGGCGCCAATCCGCTACAGCGGAGCGGCCGCCGGGGTCAGCTGCTTGATGTAGGCCCACATGCGCTGCTTGGCCGCTTTGTCGGTCAGCGCCGCCTCAAAGCCATCGAGCGCGAGCACGCGGCGGCCCTGCACATGGGCGACCAGGCCGGGCTTGAGCATGGCGGTGTCGAAGTCATCGATCGCCACGAGCATATCGGCGTAGGTCTCGCGCATGGCGTCAGCCGCGTTGTTGTCGAGCAGCAGCACCGCCTCGGGGTCCAAAGCCTCAAGCGCCTCACGGAACAGCTCGCACGGCAGAGTCTCGCCCACCGCGACCGCTCCGTCACCCACGCCGGCGACGCTTGCCAGCACGCAAAAATCCTCGGGCGCGTAGCCGATGGCCCCAAGCGCCTTGCGCAACGCCGCGCCATCCGGGCCGGCGGCAAGCTCGCCACCCGAACGCTCGGCCTCGTCCAAATCGCCTTTGACCAGCACGATCGGCGAGCACGCGTTGCCCGCGATACGCACGCCACGAACCGCAAGCGATGTGAGCTCCTGCTCGGCCGCCTGGGCGATGGCTTCTTTTTTCTGGCTTTGTGACGTGGACATGCGCTCTCCAATCGTTTGCGTGCCCACCATTATATAAAAGAGCTACCCGCGAGTGGTTGCTTTGCGGGCGGCTGGGTATAAGCACGGTCGTACTGAGTTTTACGCGGCCAAGCCGCGTCGCATTATGGAGGTCACCATGGCTGACATTAATCAGATTACCCCCGAGAACTTCGATTCCATCGTTAACGACAGCCTGCCCGTGCTGGTCGATTTTTGGGCACCGTGGTGCGGGCCCTGTCGATCCCTCTCGCCCATCGTTGACGAGGTTGCCGATGAGCTGGCGGGCAAGCTTGCCGTTGCCAAATGCAACGTCGACGACAACCAGGACCTGGCCATGAAGTATGGCGTCATGAGCATTCCCACGCTGATTGTGTTTAAGAACGGCGAGGAGATTGACCGCTCAGTTGGCGCTCTGCCCAAGGCGAGGCTGCAGGCGCTGCTGGAAAAGCATCTGTAATACGCTTGTTACTTACCCGCCGTCTATGAGCGCTTTTGCACCGCTCGCCGGACTTCTGGATGCACCGAGTGCAACCACGGATAGTATGGTAGTCACAAACAGCCCCCAGTGAACGGGTGCGGGTCGCACAGACTCGTACCCGTTTTCTTATGCAGCTGTGCGCAGAGCGGGCGTAGTAAAATCTGAACCACTGAACTGCCCCATACAAAAGGAGATTTCCCATGCATGATGTTGGAATGAACATGAGCCAGCTTGCCATGAGCGTCAAACAGGTCGACGACACCATCGAGCTCGCTCATGAGTGGAGCCATCAGTTGCTGCATGCGACCGAGAATTTTGACATGGAGCGCATCGGCGCCAAGCTCGAGGCCGCCATGGCCGCGCTGCACGAGGCGCATGACGCGCTCGAGGGCTACGAGGAAGCCATCGAGGCCGACCACAACTCCGTCGGCTCCGTGAAGCTGGTGTAAGGTGGCCGAACACGAGCACAGCTGCGGGTACGAGCACGAGCATCCGCACGGGGCGGACGGTGACGCGGGCTGCCACTGTAGTGGTTCCGGCTCCGAGCTGGTCCGTTTTTCGGTTACCGCACCCGACGACCTGCTGCGCCGTTTTGACGAGCAGATCGCACGCCGCGGCGACGTGGCCAACCGATCCGAGGCCGTGCGCGACCTGATTCGCGCCTCGATCGCCAAGGAGCAGATGCGCACGCCCGATGAGCACGTTATCGGGTCGCTCACCATGATCTACGACCATCACACCGGCGATCTGACGCGCCGTCTGGACGAGGTGCAGCACGACTACACCAACGAGATCGTATCGACCATGCACGTGCATCTGGATCACCACAACTGCTTGGAGATTCTGGCGCTCAAGGGTCGCGGCGAGCGCGTCTACGAACTAGCCGACCGCCTGCTGGGCCTGCGCGGCGTTAAGCACGGCGAGCTCACCTGCGCCGCCACCAAGCAGAGCCTGGGGCTGTAGCGGGATTTCCCGCAGCGCACCTGCCAAATAGGGACAGGTTTGTTTTGGCAGGTTTAGAAGTTTTACCTACCAAAATAAACCTGTCCCTTTTTGGTCGGTTTTGATGAGGGGTGTCGCATGCGGCATGTGCATATTCATGTGACGGGCATTGTGCAGGGCGTTGGCATGCGACCGTTTGTGTATCGCGAGGCCATGGCACATGGCATTTGCGGATGGGTGCTCAATGCGGGCGACGGCGTGCATATCGAGGCGCACGCTCCGGCCGATGCGCTCGATGCTTTTGTTGCCGCGCTTTCTGAGCATGCACCTGCGGCAGCCCGCGTAGAGCATGTCGAGGTTGTGGACCTGGCAGCCAACGGCTGGGATACCGCCAATGAACAGGGTTTTCGCATCGTAGCATCGCAGGACCAGACCGCGCACACGACGCTTGTCTCGCCCGATATCGCCACCTGTGACGATTGCCTGCGCGAGTTGTTCGATCCCGCCGACCGACGCTATCACTACCCCTTTATCAACTGCACTAACTGCGGCCCACGCTTTACCATCATCCGCTCGCTGCCTTACGATCGAGCGGCCACATCGATGGACCGTTTCCCCATGTGTCCCAAGTGCGCCGCGGAGTATGCCGACCCATTCGACCGGCGTTTTCACGCGCAACCCGATGCCTGCTTTGATTGCGGGCCGCATATTACGTGGCGCGAGGCTGTAAACGGCGATGCGTGCGGGAATTCGTCCGCGACACCGACCGTCGGCACCACACGCGAGGCCAGCGACGCTATCATCGAGCGCTGCGTTGAGCTGCTGGCCAGCGGTGGCATCGTCGCCATCAAGGGCCTGGGCGGATTCCATCTGGCCTGCGATGCCGCCAACGAACAAGCGGTGCGCGAGCTGCGCCGTCGCAAGCGTCGCAGCAACAAGCCACTTGCCGTCATGGTTCGCAGTCTTGCCGATGCCGGGCGCCTGTGTCATATCGACGATGCTGAACGCGATCTGCTCGCTGGCAGTATCCGCCCCATTGTGCTGCTGCGCCGGCGCACTGTTGGCGAGGGCAACGGCGGTTCCCCCGACATCCTCGCCCTCGCGCCATCTGTCGCGCACGACTTGCCCGAGCTCGGCGTCATGCTCCCCTATACGCCGCTTCAACATCTGTTGTTTGCCGCGGCAGAAGCCTGCGGTATGCACGCGCTCGTCATGACCAGCGGAAACCTGAGCGAAGAACCCATCGAGACCGACGACGACCTTGCCTGGGAACACCTCGTTGCCGCCGGCATCGCCGACGCGCTGCTCGGTAACGACCGCGCGATCCTCTCGCGCTACGACGACTCTGTAGTGCGCGTGGTCGACGGCGCCATTATGCCCGTTCGCCGCGCTCGCGGATATGCACCCCAGCCGCTGCCGTTGCCGGCGCTCGACGGCGCTCCGTCCTGCGTGCTCGCCTGCGGGCCACAACAAAAGGCCACGATTGCGCTCACGCGTGAAGGGACGAACGGCGAGGCGACCTGTTTTGTGTCGCAGCATATCGGCGATGTTGAAAACGGCGGGACCTTCGATGCCTGGAACGCCGCGCGCACGCGCTTGGAAGATCTCTTTGACTTGGCGCCCGCCGCCTTGGCCTGCGATTTACACCCCAGCTATCTATCGGGCCAGTGGGCGCGCGAGCAGACGCGAAAATGCAATCTGCCGCTCGTCGAGGTGCAGCACCATCATGCGCATATCGCGAGCGTAATGGCCGAGGCCATCGCCGCGGGCCAGCTTACAACCGACGCGCGCGTCCTTGGCATCGCCTTTGACGGCACCGGCGCCGGCACCGATGGGACCATTTGGGGCGGCGAGTTTCTTGTTGCCAGCCTTGGCGGCTTTGAGCGCACCGCGCATTTGCGCACCTGGGCGCTCCCCGGTGGGGCGGCCTCCGTGCGCGACGCCCGCCGCAACGCCTTTGCCCTGCTCAGTGAGCTCGGCCTGCTCGAGCACCCAGGTGCCGCTCGGCTTTTGGACAGCCTCGACGAGCAAACGCGCAGCGTGACAGCCACCATGATCGAGCGCGGCATCAACAGCCCGCGTACCAGCAGCATGGGGCGTCTCTTTGATGCCGCGGCAGCAATTCTGGACATCTGCGACAAGGCAACCTACGAGGGCGAACCCGCCATAGAACTCGAAGCCGCCGCCTGGCGCGCGCTCGACAACGAAATCGCCCATTTTCCCGACGACAACGCCGGCTATTTCGCATCTGGCCCATCGTGGCTGGACGGCCCCTATGTTCTGGACCAGAAAGCGCTCTTTGAGGCACTTTTGGGAGGAATTGAAGCCGGAGCGCCCGCCGACAGGCTCGCACTCGATTTCCATGTCGCCGTCGCGCGCTCCTCGGCGCGCATCGCCAGCGATATCTGCGTGCACGAGGGCATCGACACCGTCGCGCTCTCGGGCGGCGTGTTCATGAACCGACTTCTGCTTCAGCTTCTCACCCGCGAGCTCAAAAGCGCAGGCTTTACTGTCCTTGTCCCCCACACCGTACCCGTCAATGACGGCTGCATCGCCTACGGTCAGGCAGCAGTCGCACGCACTCGCCTCGCACAGGTCGCGCCACAATAGGCTGTTCGGCCAGCCCGCAAGCCGCCGTCTCACAGGCGTAACGCGTTTGCCCGCGAACCCCGCGAGCGCTACCATCAACTGATGGATTATTGAGCGCTCATCCAGCGCAAAGCGTATACAAGGGGAACAATATGTGCCTTGCCGTTCCCGGTAAAGTAGTCAAACGCGACGACGGCCTCAAGGCCACCGTCGACATGATGGGCATCGAGCGCCCCGTGTCGCTGCGGCTCGTGCCGACGGCGCAGGTTGGCGACTATATTCTCGTACACGCCGGCTTTGGCATCCAGATTGTCGACGAGCAGGAAGCACAGGAAACGCTCGAGCTTGTTAATGCCATGTCCAAGCTGGTCGAAGAAGACCAGCTGGCCACCAACCCGGCGGAGGCTTACTAGTGGCGCCCGAGCAGCCGGCTCGCTCCGGTATCGATTTCTCGGCATTCCGCGATCCCAAGCTGGCTCGCGAGCTCATCGAGCGCATTCATGAGCTTGTCGGCGACCGCACCATCAACCTTATGGAAGTCTGCGGCACGCATACCGTGAGCATCGGGCGCTATGGCTTTCGCTCCATTATGCCGGCCGGGCTCAAGCTGCTGAGCGGCCCGGGCTGCCCCGTCTGCGTCACCGCCAACCGCGACATCGACCACGCAATCGCGCTCGCCAACATAGACGGCGCCATCATCACCACCTTTGGCGACATGATGCGCGTGCCCGGATCGTCCACCTCGCTCGCTGCACAAAAGGCGGCAGGGCGTGACATTCGCATTGTGTACTCCCCGCTCGATGCACTCGACATTGCCGAGCAAAACCCCGATCGCCCGGTTATTTTTATGGGCGTGGGCTTTGAGACCACAACGCCCACCATCGCCGCCGCCATCTTGGAGGCCGAAGCGCGCGGGCTTTTGAACTTCTCGGTCTATTGCGCCCACAAGACCACGCCGCCGGCGTTGCGCGCCATCGCTAACGATCCCGAGACCGCCATCGACGGCTTTATCCTGCCGGGACACGTCGCCACCATCACGGGCTTGGCGCCCTTTAGCTTTTTGGTCGACGAATTCAATACCCCGGGCGTGGTCACGGGATTTGAACCGGTCGATATCCTGCAGGGCATCTGCATGCTGGTCCAGATGGTTGTCGAGGACAGGCCGGCGATTGACAACGCCTACCGCCGTGGCGTCAACGCAGACGGCAACCCCGTGGCGCGCCAGCTGGTCGAGCAGGTGTTTGAGCCATGCGACACCACGTGGCGCGGGCTGGGGCCGATTGCCAACTCGGGCCTTTCCATCCGCCCCGAGTTCTCGCGCTTTGATGCCCGCGTTCGCTTTGACGTGCCCGTTGAGCCGACGGTTGAGCCGCGCGGATGCCGCTGCGGCGACGTGCTGCGCGGAGCCATTACGCCGAGCAGCTGCCCGCTCTTTGGCCGCACCTGCACGCCCGAGCACCCCGTCGGCCCGTGCATGGTGAGTTCCGAAGGCAGCTGCGCGGCGTACTACCGTTACCGAGTCTAGCCCGAACGCCCCCGCGCACTGACACCTCCCACGATTGGAGTTTTGGATATGTCCCATAGCATCACCGATAGCACCGTCCTGTTGGGCCACGGCTCCGGCGGACAGATGATGAAGCGCATCATCGATGAGGTCTTTTTAGATGCCTTTGGTTCGCCCGAGCTGCTCGAAGGCAACGATGCCGGCGTCGCCGCGCTGCCCGCGAGCGGGCGCATCGCCATGTCGACCGACAGCTTTGTAGTCTCGCCGCAGTTCTTCCCCGGTGGCAACATCGGCCGCCTCGCCGTGTGCGGAACCGTTAACGATGTCGCGACCTCGGGCGCCAACGTGCGCTACCTGTCGTGCGGCTTTATCCTTGAAGAGGGCTATCCCATGGATAAGCTCCGCCAGATTGTGCAGACGATGGCCGAGACGGCGCACGAGGCGGGCGTGTCCATAATCACGGGCGACACCAAGGTGGTCGAGCGCGGCGGGGCCGACGGCGTCTATATCAATACCGCCGGCGTGGGCGAGGTACCCGCGGGCGTGGCGCTCAGCGGCGCAGACTGCCAGCCCGGCGATGTCATCCTGGTCTCGGGTACACTGGGCGACCACGGTATCGCCATCATGAGCCAACGCGAGGGCCTGGCGTTTTCGAGCACCATCGAAAGCGATGCCGCGCCGCTCAACCACCTGATTGCCGACGTTTTGGCCGCAGCGCCCGGCACGCGTTGCTTTCGCGACCCCACGCGCGGTGGCCTGGCGTCCACGCTCAACGAGTTTGCCCAGGCCAGCGGTGTTGCCATGGAGGTCGACGAAGATGCCGTGCCCGTGCGTCCCGACGTGCAGGCCGCCTGCGAAATGCTCGGCTACGATGTACTGCAGGTGGCAAACGAGGGCAAGATGGTTGCCGTCGTGCCTGCCGAGCAAGCCGATGCCGCGCTGGCCGCCATGCGCGCCGCCCGCTACGGCGAGAATGCCGCCGTCATCGGTCGCGTGCTGCCACTTGCCGAGGGCACCCGCCCCGCCGTGCGCGTACGTACCGGCTGGGGCTCGACCCGCATCCTCGACATGCTCGTAGGAGAGCAGCTGCCGAGAATTTGCTAACGACAAAGGCTCAGGGCTATTAAAGATATTCAGATTCCAAACATGCCCGGCACGCATGCCCAGTATCATGGGGTGCGTTTTGAAACCCAATGACGGGAGCTTTCATGGCAGCAGCTTTTTCCCATGTGATTTTTGATCTGGACGGCACCATCCTCAACACGCTCGAGGACCTGGCAGCCGCCGGCAACCATACCTGCGAGATGCACGGCTGGCCCACGTTTGCCGTTGACGAGTACCGCTACAAGGTGGGAAACGGCATGCTCAAGCTGGTCGAACGCTTTATGCCTGCCGAGTATGCGGGCGACGGTCGCATGTTTGAGCAGACGCTTGCCGAGTTTAGGGCTTATTACGGCGAGCACAAGGAGGACCACACCGCCCCCTATGCCGGTACGATCGAGATGCTTGACCGCTTGCGCGCCGCGGGTGTGCAGCTTGCCGTGCTCACCAACAAGGACCACGTCTCGGCGGCTCCGCTTATTGAGAAGTATTTTGGTTCCGAGCGCTTTGCGCTGGTGCAGGGCCGCGTCGATGCGTTTCCGCCCAAGCCCGAGGCGCCTGTTACGCTGCATGTGATGAAAGAGCTAGGCGCCGATCCGGCGACCACGCTCTACGTAGGCGATTCCAATGTCGATATCCTGACCGGTCACAACGCCGGCCTTAAGAGCGCGGGCGTCAGCTGGGGCTTCCGCGGCCGTGCAGAGCTGGAGGCCGCCGGCGCCGACTACGTGGTGGACACCCAGGCAGAGCTCGCGGCGCTGATCCTGGGCGAGTAACGAGCGACACTGCTTAACGCAGCTGCGGCAATTCTTCCGCGCGGAAAGCGCATCCCGTTTTGGAGCTCCGGAATGGGATGCGCTTTCCGTTTGAGGCGCATCAGGGAAACCGCATCCCGTTTCAGAGTAATATTCCGGGTCGCACTTTCCGTAACCCACCCCATCCGGAAAATGCGACCCACTATTCGGCCAAAAACCGGGTCGCGGTTTCCCAAGCACTCGATGCAACGCTGGCACAAGGAGTGTCCCCAACTGCCGTCAGAAAAGGAACGTCCCCAAGTGCCGCCTTCGGCAGCGATGGCAACGCCACAGGTACAAGCGCCACTTTAAGCCAGCCAAGGGAACACCGTTGTTTTGGCAACGACAGCGAAAGCCCGCCAGAGCGAGCAAGGTGCCTTGAAACGAGGCGGCATTGACCTTCTGGTCATGCCGCCGAAGTTGAAAGGCAGATTGCCGCTCTGGCGGGCTTGCAGCGTCGAGCAGTTGCGGCGTTTGGTAAAACGCCGCAACGAACTAGCTCAGCATTGCATCCATCATCTCGGAGTTGACGGAGTCGTCGGCAGACCACTCGCCATCGTCGTTGCAGGTGTACTTGAAGATAACCGTGGTCTTCCTGGGCTCGGTGGCCTTGGTCACATCGACCATAACCTGACCGGCCATCTTGTACAGCTCGTCATCGGAAGGAACCGTGTCAAGCGCAGCGACCTTCTCCTGATACTGGGTGGAGAAGTCCTCGACGATCTTGTTCATAGATTTGCATGTAATAGAGACCTCGGCGGTCGCGACACCCTTGTCCTCGTCGACCGTCACGTCGCCGATCTTGTAGTCAAAGCCCTCAAGATAGGTCTTGGCGTACTCCTTGGGATCGATACCCAGCTGCTCGAACTCGTCGCCCGAAGCCTCCTCCAGACCAGAGAGGAAGTCGTCGCCACCGTTCTTGACCTCGTCAAACTGCGTCGTAAGATCCTCGGTGATGAGCTCCTCAACCGAAGGACCTCCACAGCCGGAAAGCACGACCACGCATGCAACCAAGACGGCCATGAGGGGCGCAAGCAGCAGCTTCTTTTTCATGTTGTTCCTCCCAATGAGCGGCACCGCGCTTCCCGGACGCGGCGCACGTTGTAATAAGTAAGCCCATACTATCCACTTATGAACACCCTCGGCAACGCGAAGGCGCGGTCGGTTCGTTTTAGCGTCCGAACGGTTTGCAAGCCCGCCCAACGTGCAATAAAACGCTTCCCCGCGATGCAATCAGAACCACCCTTAAAAAGGGTGGTTTGCTCTTAGGGTATAACCCACGGG
>CAUCUN010000020.1:0-45136 GCA_958445985.1 uncultured Collinsella sp.
CGGCAATACGCTTGAGGATCCTTAAAAGAAAGTCCAGTTTATCCTTCCCACTCCAGATCTCTGCCATGTCGAGGTGCGAGATCAAATCCTTGGCGCGCTCGCCGGAGTGGTATGCCTTGTTCGGCGCCACCTTCCTGTAGAGCTTCTTGAGCTTCGTCTTCCCCTTGTTGCCCGGCGGCATCTCCGTCTCAGGTGGCAGCCCTAGGAAGGACAGGACGCCGGGCAGGTCGCACAGCATCACGTCCTCGATGTCGGCCTTGGCCGCCAGGTCGACGACTCTCTGCGCTGTCGGCGAGATGTTCGGGGTGCTGCTACCGCCCGCTGGTTCGGAAGCTGGCGGGCAGTAGCGGGCAGTAGCGGCAGTAGCAGTGTGGCTCGATAGGCCCGAATATCCGTAAGGAAGGTGCTCGCTCTCATATGTGCTGATATGCCTCGCCTCGCGAACCTTGGGATGCTTCCTGAGGTAATCCCTCAATTCGAGCCACTCTTTATGCTTATAACGCTTCGAAATCGTTTCCCCGTCGACAGTTTCCTTCACATAATGGTATGTTCGAACGCCTTCGAACTTGCCGAACCCGTTCTCGACGCTGAAGTTTCTGAACCAGCGCGAAAACCCATTCAGGTCCATGAAGTTGACTTGGGGATGCCTGTCTTTCGTTCGTTCGAATGAGTGGACGAGCGGAGTGCCTTTGACTTGTTCCAGGCCGAAGGCTTCCATTTCGCGGGCCTGCTCCTTTTTCCAGAATTCGAGATACGACGTCAGCGTCTCGCTTATCGAGATCCTCCGCACGCTTTTCTTGCTTTTGGGCGAGCGAACGCTTCGATCGGCCGCGAACTGCTGCTCAATGAGGATGCTTCTGTTCTCGACGGAGACATCGGACCACGTCATCCCGAGGGCTTCTGCCCTTCTCATGTCGGTGTCGAGCATGAGCATCACGCATGTGATGTGCGCGTCCGGTTCTCGATTGAGTAGGATGTCGAGTAGGCGAGCGGCGTGATGGTTCCTTCGCGGTTGTCGTGGAACTTTTTTGCATACGAGCCGACGGTGTCCCTCGATTTTTGGACGTAGGTGCCGCTGTTGAGTTCTGCCTTGTAGGCTTCGAGTGCGGCGTCGACCTCTCGGCTTTTGGTGGTATGTATGGTCTGCCACGGCGAATAGCGGTATTTGCCCGTGACCGGATCCTTGCCGAGGCTGTGACGGTAGCGCCACGTGTATTTGTCGCGGCGTTGCTTCGTTCCTTTGCCTATGACGAGAGGTCGGTCGTTCATCGTGTTCCTTGCCTGAAGTGCCTGAGAATCGCGCTCGGTTGCGCGGAATGGCGCAAAGGGCTGGGGCGGGTGGGCATTACCCTTGGTGGTGGGCCCTGCGTGGGGTCACACCCCAAGGGTAATGCTCCGCCTGACCGCTTTCAAGCTCGTTGTGGGTCGAATTTGGGTCGAATTATTCCGCGTACTTTTCTTTCGTAAATCTATGAAAACATCAAATGACCTGGAGTTATATTGACTTCAATTTGGGTCGAAATGTCTGAATGAAACAACGTCGTAGCGACCTCATAACCCGAAGGTCGGTGGTTCAAATCCGCCCCCCCCCGCGACCATGAAACTTCAGGTCGGAAGCATAAAAGCTCCCGACCTTTTTCTTTGTCTAGGGGTTTCGGCATCTCTCGTTCTTTGGGTACCTCGAGGCGGGCAATCAGATAGATGCTTACGAGTATCATAGGGTCTTTTTACGTCGCAGTCGTGTCTCGTACTGGTGCGCCGCTCTTTGTGGGACGTGTCACTTTGCCATAGGTTGTCCGGCGGCGGGGCGCAGGTCGTTCCCCGTGGCGTCGCTCCTTTCGACGCTACGCTGCCTGGCTACTCGTTCCACTGGTGCTTTTTCATGTCGACGCAGCCGTTGTCTCGGAAGGCGACTCCTTCCTCCGTCAGTAGTGCTCGCTGGTCGGGGAAGTTTGGCGCGAGGCGTCCCGCGTGGTTGACGACGCGGTGGCAGGGATAATCGCCGTAGCGATCCGCCTCGCTCAGCACCGCTCCGACCAGGCGAGAGTTTCTCTCCCTGCCGATGAGGCGCGCTATCTGACCGTACGAGGCGACGCATCCCGCCGGAATCTCTGCCACGACGGAGAGAATCTCATAAACCAAATCTTCGTCCAGGACTTTTCCCATCGTATCGCTCCCGTGTTCGCTTTTGCCTTCGGGGGCGCGGCGCCGATCACCCGTGCTGCGATTTTCGCAGCTCCCCTTACCGAAGCATCGAGGGAAAGCGCGTGCGTGTCAAGGTTGTCTGGTCCAGTTGCTGGCTCGATGCCTCGAGATGTTCGCCTCAAGTGCGACCTGCCCCTATTGGAAAAGGATGCCGAAGATGTATTTGGTGATGGCGGAGCGGCGGATGACCCCCACGAGTTTGCCCTCGTCATCAACCACAGGAAGCTTCTTGAACTTCTTCTTCGCCAGCAGCGCGGCGACGCGGGCGATGCTCTGCTCGGGACGGGCACACACTACCTGGCGCGTCGCGAAATCCATGACGCAGCGATCCTTCAGGTCTTCGATGCGCTGCTCAAGGCTCTGATCGTCGAAGTACAGCATGGACGCGTCGCCGCCCGTGAAGATGGTGTGAGCGCGATGCTGCGCGATGGCTCCCATGACATCGCCGTCGGAGATGAACCCGACCACCTGGTTGCGCTCATCGATTACGGGCATGCTGCTCACCTCGTTTTCGGCGAGCATGCGCACCACGTCGGAAATCGTGCAATCCTGCGTGCAGGTGAACGGCTCTTCAATCATGATGCTCGAAACGGGCGTCCCCTCGAGCTCGAGCGGGATGCGCTCGGACAGAATCTCGGACATCGCTTATGCCTCCTTCGTTTTCGGTGCGGTTTTCTTGGTGCGCACGCTGAATATGGCGCAGATAAGGGAAACGAGGCCGATTGCCGCGCACACCTTGTAAGCGACGCCCGCGCCCACGGCGGTGGCTACTTGGATGCTCGCATCGACGCCGGCCGACGCGGTGACGCTTGTCATGACCGTGATGATGAGCGCCGTGCACAAACCGCCGGCGACCTGGCGGCCGGTGTTCGCGATGGCGTTGCCGTGGGCGATCATGTCATTTTTCAAGGCATTGACACCCCATGTGTTCACCGGCATGTTCGCGAGCGACTGGCCGGCGGACTGCAGCATGCAGAACAGCGCAACCACCAAGATGGGCGTGTTTACCGTCGAAAGCGAGAGCAGGAACAGGGCGCCGGTCATGAGGGCCAGGCCGACGATCGAGATGGCACGCGGACCGAACTTGTCGAACACCACGCCGGAGATAGGGCTGATGATGATGCCCACCGCCGCGGCGGGAAGCATGGCCATGCCGGTTTCGAAGGCCGAAGCGCCAAGCGAGGTTTGCAGCAGCAACGGCAACAGCGTGTTGGTGACCAGGCATGCGGCGTTGATGAGCGTGACGATGATGGCGGCCACGCGGAAATCGCGCGTCTTGAGCGTGCCCAGTTGAAGCAGCGGGTCCTCGATTTTGCCCTGGCGTACGACGAACAGCACCAAGCACACGACACCCGCGACGATCGAGCCGAGCACCACGGGGTTGCCCCAACCCATCGACGAGGCGCTCGAGAACCCGTAGAGAAGTCCGCCGAAGGCGATGGTGGAGAGGACGACCGAGGGCAGGTCGAGCTTGGGGTTCTTCAGCTCGCCCACGTTTTTCAGCATGAACACGCCCAGCACCAGCACGAGAATTGCGAGGGGGACGATGGCGCCGATCATGGTGCGCCAGCCGTACGTGTCGATCACCGCACCGCCTACGACGGGGCCGACCGCGGGACCCGCCGACATGACGATGCCCGCCATGCCCATAGCCGTTCCTCGTTTCTCGACGGGGAACACCAGCATGGGAACCACCGAGACAAGCGGCATGAGCACGCCTGAGCCCGCCGCTTGCAACACGCGACCGATGATGAGGAACAGGAAATCAGGGGCTGCGGCGCACAGCAGCGTGCCCAGCGCGAACACCAGCGTCGCCCCGAAGAATAGCGCGCGGGTGCTGAACTTGTCGATAAGGAACGCCGAAACGGGGACCATGATGCCGCTCACCAGCGGGTATATGGACATGATCCACTGGGCAGTCGAGGCATCGATGGCGAAATCGGACATGATGACCGGCAGCGCAGGCGACATCACCGTTTGGTTCAGTAGCGCCAAGAAGGCACCCAGGACGACGACCGCGACGATGCGGATCTGGGTACCGGTAATGCGCCCATTGGCGGGCGCGACCGTACAATTATCAGACATAAGCTTCCTTCGTATCTATTCGATTCTTCGCCGAAGGCGCGCCGGCCCACGGGCGAAATAACATGCACGTGCTATGCGTGCATCAGATACGACAGGAAGAAAGCGGCTGCTCAGAGCGCACTTGGGGAACAACAGGAGAGGCCCCGTATACCAGGGGCCGCCGAATTGCGATGTATGCTTTGGTCAAATCCTTCATAGCGGGGAGGTATTCTAGCAGCCGTCTTCGCCCCTTTCAAGGGATGTAACCCAGACGTTGATTTTCTTCACCGAGGCGCCATCGTTGACGGGTGGCGTGCTTCTCTATCGCCACACCGCGGGGCGAGGGAACGCCGCGGCGAGCTTGTACATCGGCTATGTGTGCAGCTGCGAGCGTGTCGCCGGCGCGCGCTGGGCGCCAGTCCGATCCGGCCGACTCTTGCCGACGGTCGGTCGCCGTCCTCCTCCATCTCCGCCTGCTCTGTTTTTGCTCGGCTCCCTTGTCGTATCATGGACGGACGAGAATTGAGCGAAGACGGTACGTATGAACATCCAGATATTCGGCACGAAGAAAAGCTTCGATACTAAGAAGGCGCAACGCTATTTCAAGGAACGTCGTGTGAAGTTCCAGTTCATCGACTTGAAGGAAAAGGGGATGAGCAAAGGCGAGCTCGAAAGCGTGGCGCGCGCCGTCGGCGGGATCGACGCTGTGATCGATCCAAAGGCGAAAGATGCCGACACGGTTGCGCTCGTACAGTATCTTGCTGCCGACCAGAAGTTCGAAAAGGTGCTCGATAACCAGCAGATTCTTCGTGAGCCCATCGTTCGCAACGGCCGCCAGGCAACCGTTGGCTACGAGCCTGACGTGTGGAAGGGCTGGGAATAAAGCGGCTGGGAATAAAGTGAAGCGCCCACGCCCGTGGTTTTATCCACGGACACGCGGGCGCTTGCGTAAGACGTCTCTTGTCGTTTGAGTGGAGCGCCCCGGCGGCGCTGAACAACGCGCCCCGGTGACGTGGCTCGGGGCTCTTTGTGCCGCACATCTATGAGAGGAGATATTTGATGCGCATGGGCGCTACTCCATGTAGCCACCCTGAATGGCGGAAACTGCATGCTCGGTAAAGAACTTGAGCGTGCCGGAGGTATAGCGATTAGCCTTGGGCTTCCAAGCGGCTCGGCGCTCGGCCAGGACGGCGTCGACCTCGGCCGGCTCCATCTCCTTACCGGCGATGCCCACGATGGACAGCGAGCGCTCGGGGATGTTGATCTGGATCAGGTCGCCCTCCTCGATCAGGGCAATCGGGCCGCCCACAGCGGCCTCGGGCGAAACGTGACCGATAGCCGGGCCCTTGGAGGCGCCGGAGAAGCGGCCGTCAGTGATCAGGGCAATGCTCGCGCCCAGCTCGGGGTCGCTGGCGATAGCCTCGGTGGTGTAGAACATCTCGGGCATGCCGGAACCCCTGGGGCCCTCATAACGAATGATGACGGCGTCGCCGGGCTTGACCTCGTGCGTCAGGACGGCGTGGATAGCGTCCTCTTCGCAGTCGAACGGACGTGCCTTAAGCGTGGCCTGGAACATCTCGCGCGGAACAACCGTGTGCTTGACGACGGCGCCCTCGGGGGCAAGGTTGCCGTGGAGGATGGCGATGGAGCCGTCGGTACCAAAGGCCTGGTCAAACGGGCGAATGATGTCCTCGCGCTTGAGGTTCCACTTCTCCAAGTAGCGGCCGCACTTCTCGTAGTAGCCGTTGTTCTTGAGGTCCTCGAGGTTCTCGCCGAGGGTCTTGCCGGTGACGGTCATGACATCGAGGTGAAGCATCGACTTGATCTCCTCCATGATGCGCGGCACGCCACCCGCATAGTAGAAGAACTGCGCCGGCCACTCGCCTGCGGGACGAACGTTGAGCAGGTAGTGGGCGCCACGGTGCAGACGATCGAAGTCGTCGGCGGACATCTCGATGCCAAACTCACGGGCGATTGCGGGGATGTGCAGCAGGGAGTTGGTGGAACCAGAGATGGCGCCGTGGACCATGATGAGGTTCTCGAAGGATTCCTTGGTCACGATGTCACGCGGACACAGGTTGTGCTCGGAGAGCCACACGGACTGGCGGCCGGCCTCGCGCGCAAACTCACGCAGGTCGGAGCTGGTAGCGGGCAGCAGGGCCGTGCCGGGGAGCATAAGGCCCAGGGCCTCGGCGGTAACCTGCATGGTCGACGCGGTGCCCATAAACGAGCAGGCGCCGCAGCTGGGGCATGCGTTGTGCTTGGCAAACTCAAGCTCCTCGCGGGAGATCTCGCCGCGCTCGTAGCGGGCAGAAATCGCGCCGAGCTGCTCCAGGGTCAACAGATCGGGACCGGCATCCATGACACCGCCGGTAACGACGATGGAGGGGATGTTGATGCGGCCCATGGCCATAAGGTTCGCAGGCAGGCCCTTATCGCAGCTGGCGACAAAGACGCCGGCGTCGAACGGGGTGGCCTTGGCATGAATCTCGATCATGTTGGCGATCATGTCGCGACTGGGCAGCGAGTAGTTGATGCCGTCGTGGCCTTGGGCCTCGCCGTCGCAGATATCGGTGCAGAAGTAACGGGCACCATGACCGCCAGCCTCGGCAACGCCGGCACGGACCTCCTCGACCAACTCAAACAGGCCGGCAGAACCCGGATGCGAGTCGCCGAACGTCGACTCGATAATGACCTGCGGCTTGTCCAGATCCTCGATGGACCAGCCAGAGCCCAGACGCAGCGGGTCCATCTCGGGGCTGATGGTGCGGAACTTGCCGGAACGCGGCTGCAGCTTGGCAACCAGGTCGGCTGCCTCCTGCTGAATCTGTGCCTTGGTCTTCTCGTCCATGATGCTCTCCTCTTTTGATTTGAACGGTTGTACCAATCGTTGGTTAATGAATCAGGTGTAAATGGGTACCGAGCGATGCGCTCGGCAAAAGATGCTTAGCCACGCGAACTAGGCGAAGAACGAAATCACCAGGGCGCAGGCAAGACCCGAAAGGCCGATGAGCGTCTCCATAACGGTCCAGGACTTGAGGGTGGTCTTCTCGTCAATCTCCAGGAACGAGGAGCACATCCAAAAACCGGCATCGTTGACGTGCGAGAGGGCCGTGGCACCGCCGCAGATAGCAAGACAGATAGCGGCACGCATGAGCACTGAGGCTCCGGCAACCGCAGGCATGGCGGCCATAATGCCCGATGCCATGGTCATAGCGACGATGGAGCTGCCGACAGAGGCACGCACCATGACGGCAATCAAAAAGGCAACGACCACCAAAGGCAGCGGTGAGGCCTCGAGCATAGGGCCGATAACCTGGCCCAAGCCGCAGTCTTGCAGCATCCAGCGAATGACGCCGCCACAGGCGATAACCAGCAAGATCATGCCGACGGGCTTAAGAGAGCGGTCGAGCAGGGCCTTGAGCTCGGCGCCGGAGTAGCCGCGCCGCGCGCCCAGCAGATACATCGCGACGAGCGTGGCGAGCGTCAAAGCGACAAACGGCTTGCCCAGGAAGGCGAGAATCGAGGCGAGCTCGGCGGGCATGGGGATATAAGAGGACAACGTGCCCAGCAAAATCAGACAAAGCGGCGTGAGCACGATGGCAAGCACCATGCCAAAGGAGGGAAGCTCCTTTTCGTCGCTCGCACCCTCGGCAGAGGTAAAGTGCTCCGGAACATCGGTAAAGATGCGACCGCCCACGTTGCGACCCCAGATGACGCCGGCGATCGCCATGGCGATGAAGGCGGTAGGGATACCGACGAGAATCATGGTGCCCAGGTCGACACCGAGCGTGCCGGCGACCAGAACCGAACCGGCCGATGGCGGCACAAACGCATAGCCAGCGGCAAGTCCTGCGAGCAGCGCGATGCCGTAGTAGAGCGTCGACTTTTTGGTCTGCGATGCCACACTAAACGCAAGCGGAATCAAAACGACTACGCCCGCCTCAAAGAACACCGTAGTGCCGATAACCAGACCGGTAATGCCCAGCGCCCAGCTGGAATGACCCTGCCCAAAGGTATCGATGAAGGTCTGGGCGATCTTCTTGGCGCCGCCGCTCTCCTCAAGAATCTGGCCAAACATCGAGCCGAGGCCAATGAGCAGGGCGATGTTTTGCAGCGTGGTTCCCACGCCCTTGGTGACAGTGTCCGCCACCAGGTCGAGCGGCATACCGGCACCGATGCCGATCGCGAGTGCCGAGACCATCATCGAGAGCACGGGGTGCAGCTTGAACTTAATGATGAGCACAAGCAGCAGCGCGATGCCCATGATGGCGGCGATGACCAGCCTGGTGGGGTCGGCCATAAACGTTGGGTCTGACATCTTTCCTCCAATTCATCAGACCTTTTGAATTCGGCTTAGACTATAGCGTGTTTTGGAAAGGTCTGATGTTTCATTTTGAAATTTGTTCAAAATACATCTGATGTATTTGGTAAACGGTCGTATTTGCGCTGCGAACGGTATATCTAAGCCGCTCGACTCAAATCCAGCGGCCAATATCACATCCGTGGTGCGCTAAAATAGCTCAGATGAATTTTGTAATGAAAGGTATAGCTATGGCCCGCGCCGAATCGGGACTCCCCGAGCAAATATCGGAGAAAATCATTCAACTGATCCTGGATGAGCATCTTGAACAAGGCGATCGCCTGCCCAAGGAGGCCGTGCTCGTCGAGCGCCTGGGCGCCGGCAGGAGCACGGTGCGCGAGGCCATGAAGCTGCTGCAGTCGCGCAATATCGTGCGCATTAAGCAGGGTTCGGGCACCTATGTGGCGTCAAACCCCGGCGTTGCCGACGACCCGCTGGGCTTTACCTTTATCGACGACAAGCAGCGTCTGGCGCGCGACCTACTCGAGGTGCGCTTTATGATCGAGCCGCAGATGGCCAGCATGGCCGCAGAGCACGCAACTAACGACCAGGTCGTCTGTATCAAAGAGCTCTGCGACGAATCCGAGCGCCTGGCCGAGGCCGGTGAGGATTACTCCGCCGCCGACACCGCGTTCCACAATGCCATTGCCGAAAGCTCCGGAAACCTCGTCGTTCCCCGCCTGATGGGCGTGCTCAAGGCATCCGTCCCCCTCTTTATCGACGTGACCGGCAAAAAGCTCGTCGAGGAAACTATCCGCACGCACCGCGATGTGGCCGACGCCATCGCCTCGCGCAACCCCACCGCCGCGCACGACGCGATGTATCTGCACCTGGTGTATAACCGCAACATGATCGCAGAGGGAGCGCAAGAACAGAGCAAATAGACGTCCGCACGGCAAGGGCGAGACCACCGTTTACCTTTTAAAAGTGAACGTTCACCTGATTTTAGGAGAATCTGATTTTTAAATCCTCCTCTTCTCCTATACTGACCTTGTATGAAAAGCAAGACTTATATAGATGAACGTTTCTTTTGAAAGGATCGCTATGTCTGATCTTATGGACAGCTTCCGCCTGGATGGCAAGGTCGCGCTGGTGACCGGCGCCACTTACGGTATTGGCATGGCCATCGCCGAGGCGCTCGGAGAGGCCGGCGCCAAAATCGCCTTTAACGCCCGTCACGCCGACAAAGTCGCCGAGGCCGAGAAGCACTACCGTGGGCTGGGCTTTGACGCTCACGGCTATGTTGCCGACGTCACCGACGAGACCGTCGTCGCCGAGCTCATCGCCAAGATCGAGACCGACTTTGGCACCACGCCCGACATCCTGGTCAACAACGCTGGCGTCATCCAGCGCACCCCGATGCTCGACATGAGCGCCGAGGACTTCCGCCGCGTCGTCGATATTGACCTCAACGCACCGTTTATCGTGTCCAAGGCCTGCCTGCCCGGCATGATCGCCAAGGGCCACGGCAAGATCATCAACATCTGCTCGATGATGAGCGAGCTGGGCCGCGAGACCATCGCCGGCTATGCCGCGGCCAAGGGCGGCCTGAAGATGCTCACCAAGAACATCTGCTCGGAGTTTGGCGAGGCCAATATCCAGTGCAACGGCATTGGACCCGGCTACATCGCCACGCCGCAGACCGCACCGCTGCGCGAGACGCAGCCCGACGGCAGCCGCCACCCGTTTGACCAGTTCATCATTGCCAAGACGCCGGCCGCCCGTTGGGGCACGCCCGAGGATCTGAAGGGCCCCGCCGTGTTCCTGGCTTCCGACGCGTCGAACTTCGTCAACGGCCACATCCTCTACGTCGACGGCGGCATCCTCGCATACATTGGAAAGCAGCCGCAGTAAGCGTCGCCGCAACTGCCCACATCAGGTTTCACCCACTCGTTTTTCATTTGAGTTGCGGTGAGATAAGGATTGGTTTTGGCTTCTATCAGGCAAAACAGTCCGTATTTCACCGCAAGTTAGAAATAGAAAGGTAATTCGCAATGAAGATCGCTCTGATCAATGAGAACTCTCAGAACTCCAAGAACCCTATGATTGAGGCTGCCCTTAAGAAGGTTGTCGAGCCCATGGGCCACACTGTCTTTAACTATGGCATGTATGCCGATGCCGACTCCAAGCCCCTCACCTACGTGCAGAACGGCATCCTTGCCGCCGTGCTGCTCAACTCCGGCGCTGCCGACTACGTCGTGACCGGCTGCGGCACCGGCGAGGGCGCCATGCTCGCCTGCAACTCCTTCCCCGGCGTGCTGTGCGGCCACGTTGCCGACCCGCTCGACGCCTACACCTTTGCCCAGGTCAACGATGGCAACGCCGTCGCCATGCCCTTCGCCCTCAAGAACGGCTGGGGCCAGGAGCTCAACCTCGAGTACACCTTCGAGAAGCTCTTTGGCTTTGGTTCGGGAAACGGCTACCCCGCCGAGCGCGTTGAGCCCGAGCAGCGCAACAAGAAGATCCTCGACGGCGTGCGCGCTGTGACCATGCGCCCGCTCGTCGACGTCCTGGGCGAGATCGATCAGGACCTGGTGAAGGGCGCCCTGGCCGGCGAGCACTTCCAGGAGTACTTCTTTGCCAACGCAACCGACGAGGCCATCATCGCCAAGGTCAAGGAGATTCTGGACCTCTAATCGCATGACTCATTGCAGCTGACGCAAGCGGCGGTCGTCCCATGTACGGGACGACCGCCGCTTTTTGCTATCTACCTACTGACGCCGCGGGGATAGGCCTCACATGCACCAAGGGGTTGACTAGAGCTCGCAAGCAACCTTGTAGCCATCGCCGATGGCGTCGCGGATGTTGCCGCACTTGTTGGCATCGCCCAACACGTGGGTGGTAACGCCGGCTGCAGCAAGGTCGTCGGCCAACTTGGTATTGGGACGATAGCCCATGGCAAGTACCAGCGTATCGGCATCGGCGATGGTGTGGATCTCGCCGTCCTTTTCGTAGCTGATAGCATCCTCGGTAATCTCGGTCACCTTGGCCTCGGTCAGCACGTGAACGCCCTTGGAGAGCATGCGCGTGATGAGCACCGCGCGACCGGCGCCGCCCTCGTTGGCGGCGAGCGTCTTGGTCATCTCGATGACGGTGACGTCGCGATTGGCCGGCGACAGATCGTTGACCAACGGGGCCAGGTAGTCGGCCGTCTCGCAACCGACGGTGCCGCCGCCCACGATGACAATCTTCTTGCCCGGGAAAGCCTTGCCGCCCAACAGGTCGTCGGCCGTCATAACCTGCTTAAATCCCTGCATGAAGGCCGGAGCGATGGGCTCGGCGCCATAGGCCAGGACGACCTCGTAGCCGGCGTAGTCGCGCTGAATGTCCTCGGCAGTAAGCTCGGTGCCAAATACGCACTTCACGCCCGCCTCAGCAAGACGGCGATACTGATACTTGATCACACGGGTGAGTTCCTGCTTTGCCGGCGGAACGGCCGCGATGCGCATCTCACCGCCCGGTTCGTCCTGCTTGTCCACGAGCACCACGTTGTGGCCGCGCTTGGCGGCAATGAACGCCGCCTCCATGCCCGCAGGACCAGCGCCCACAACGAGCACGTTCTTGGCCTCGGCGGCAGGCTCGTAGCCAGCCTCGTCGCGCTCCACGTCCGGATTAACGGTGCAGGAGATGCGTTTGCCAAACATAATGCCGTTCAGGCAGCGCAGGCAGCCAATGCAGGGGCGAATATCGTCGGCGTTGCCGGCAGCGGCCTTGTTGCAGAACTCGGCATCACACAGATTGGCGCGGCCCATCATGCAGATGTCGGCGGCACCGTCCTCGATCAGCTCCTCGGCGATCCAAGCCTCGTTAATGCGTCCGACGGTGGCAACGGGAATGTTGACGTGCTTTTTGATCTCGCGCGAGCAGGCGGCATGCGAGGCCTGCTGAGTACCGGCGGCGGGAATTGCGGAACCGCGCTTGATGGTGGTACCGCCCGACACGTGAATCATGTCGACGCCGACCTTCTCCAAGCGACGCGAGACATAGATCATGTCGTTGAGGGTCAGGCCGCCATCGGTGTACTCATCGCCCGAGATGCGGACGTCGATGATAAAGTCCTTGCCGCAGCGCTCGCGAATCTCGGCGATGACCTCGAGCAAAAAGCGCATGCGGGCGTCGAGCGAGCCGCCGTACTCATCGGTACGCTTGTTATAGAGCGGAGTCAAAAAGCCGCCGAGCATACCGTGGGCGTGCGCCGCATGGACCTCGACGCCATCGACACCGGCCTTCTGCATACGCACGGCAGCGTCGCCAAACTGATGCGTGAGCTCGTGAATCTCATCGACCGTAATGGGGCGCGGCGCCTCGCGGGCATAGGACGGGCCCACAAAGGACGGAGCGATCAGGCGCGGCGTACCCGGAATGTTAAAGGCCATGTAGGCGGGGTGGAAGAGCTGCGGCATGATCTTACAGCCATACTCGTGGACGGCCGCGGCGAGCTTTTCCCAGCCAGGGATAAACGTGTCGTCGTAGCAGCACATGTCACCCGGCAGATAGGTATAGGTAGGCTCGACCGTCACGACCTCGGTGATGATGAGGCCCACGCCGCCCTTGGCGCGGGCACGGTAATGATCGACCAAGTCATCGGTCACATAGCCATGATCGGCCAGGTTGGTAGATACCGGCGGCATAAAGACGCGGTTCTTGACCTCGGTTGTACCGACCTTGATTGGGCTAAAGAGCATCGGATAGGCGGAGGACTCCATACAGGGTTCCTTTCATTTGAGCCGCTCGGCGGCAGTTGCTGACTTATCTATCGTACCAGCAACCGCACGGTACCCGACCGCACGCACTCCCCTGCCTACGTATCGACCCACAAAAAAGTTGCGGTGGAATACGGAGTAGATAAGGCCTTTGACAGCCAAGACAGTCCGTATTTCACCGCAACTGATGGGCGGGGTGGAATTGAGGGCTCAGATAGTCAGTCATGCCCTCATCCGCCGCTCCTTCACCTACAGCACGCCATCCAGCATAAGGTTCACCTTGAGCACGTTGACCGTGGGCTCGCCGAACACGCCGAGGAAACGACCCTTGGTGCACGCGGCGATGATGTCGTGCACCTCGTCCTCACTTTTGCCCGTGGCTTTGGCAAGGCGCGGGACCTGGTACTCGGCGGCATCCGGAGAGATCTCCGGGTCGAGGCCGGACCCCGAACACGTCACCAGGTCGACGGGCACAGCGTCCATATCGGCATCGGGATTGGCGGCGCGAATCTTCTTCACGCGCGCATCTATCAGCTGCCGATACTCCTCACTCGCCGGGGACAGGTTGGACGGGGCACCATACGCCATGAGTTCGCCGTCTTCGCCTTCGACAATTGACACGTTCTGGATACGACCCCACATGTGGGCTTCATCATCGAAGTTCTGGCCGATGAGCTCGGAACCCACAACCTTGCCGTCGACCGTAATGAGTGAACCGTTCGCCTGGTACGGAAACGCAAGCTGCGCGACGCCGGTCACCACGAGCGTGTATCCCAGGCCGCAGACGATGGTAAACAGCGCGAACACGCCAAGTGCGCGCGATGCGATACCTTTGAACATACAAACCTCCGTCTACATCATGCCAATGCCGAACAAGGCCAGCAGCATGTCGATAATCTTGATGAATACGAACGGCGCCACGATACCGCCCAGACCCCACACCAGCAGGTTGTGGGTCAGCAGCTGGCCGGACGAAAGCTCGCGGTACTTCACGCCTTTCAGGGCGGCAGGAATCAGCGCGACGATGACCAGCGCGTTGTAGATAATGGCGGACAGCACGGCAGTCAACGGGCTGGTGAGCCCCAGGATGTTGAGCGCGCCAAGGCCCGGGTAGATCGGCGAGAACAGGGCCGGGATGATAGCGAAGTACTTCGCCATGTCGTTGGCGACCGAGAAGGTCGTAAGCGAACCGCGGGTCATGAGCAGCTGCTTGCCGATACGCACGACCTCGATGAGCTTGGTGGGGCTGGAGTCGAGGTCGACCATGTTGCCGGCCTCCTTGGCAGCCTGGGTGCCCGTGTTCATGGCCACGGCGACATCCGCCTGCGCCAGCGCCGGCGCGTCGTTGGTGCCGTCGCCGGTCATGGCGACCAGGTGGCCCTCACGCTGGAACTCGCGGATCTTCTCGAGCTTGCCCTCAGGGGTGGCCTCGGCCAGGAAGTCGTCAACGCCGGCCTCGGCGGCGATTGCCGCGGCGGTGAGCGGGTTGTCGCCCGTCACCATGATGGTCTTGATGCCCATCTTGCGCAGGTCGGCGAACTTCTCCTTAACGCCGGACTTGATGATGTCCTTGAGGTACACAACGCCCAGCACGCGGCAGTTCTTGGTCACGACCAGCGGGGTGCCGCCGGCCTTGGCGATGCGCTCGACGGCCTCGTCGCACTCCTGGGAGAACACGCCGCCGGCTGCCTCCACATAGGTGCGCACGGAATCGGCAGCGCCCTTGCGGATCTCATTGCCCTCGTAGTTCACACCGGACATGCGGGTCGCCGCGGTGAAGGGGATGAACTCCATACCCTTATCCTCGAGTGTGCGGCCGCGCAGACCGAACTGCTCCTTGGCGAGCACGACGATGGAACGGCCTTCGGGGGTCTCGTCGGCCAGCGAGGAAAGCTGGGCGGCATCGGCCAGCTCCGCGGGATCGATGCCGTCGACCGGGATGAACTCGGCGGCTTGGCGGTTACCCAGGGTGATGGTGCCGGTCTTGTCGAGCATGAGGATGTCGACGTCGCCGGCGGCCTCGATGGCGCGGCCGGACATGGCCAGCACGTTGGCCTCGTTCAGACGGCTCATGCCGGCGATGCCGATGGCGGAAAGAAGGGCGCCGATGGTAGTAGGAGCCAGGCACACGAGCAGCGCCACGAGCGTGGTCACGGCCGTGGGGTTGTCCATGTCGTTAAGACCGACCGAGAAGCAGGAGTAACAATACAGGGCCAGCGTGACCAGGATAAAGACGATGGAGAGGGCCACCAGGAAGATCTCCAGAGCGATCTCGTTAGGGGTCTTCTTGCGCGCGGCACCCTCGACCATCGCGATCATCTTGTCCAGGAAGCTCTGGCCGGGCTCACTGGAGATCTTGACGATGATCCAGTCGGACAGCACCGTGGTACCGCCGGTAACGGCAGAGCGGTCGCCGCCGGCCTCGCGGACCACGGGGGCGGACTCGCCGGTGATGGCGGACTCGTCAACGGAAGCAGCGCCCTCGATGACGTCGCCGTCGCCGGGAATCTGCTCGCCGGCGCGTACGATCACCAGGTCGCCGCGCGTGAGCTCGGTGCCGGGAACGACGGTGAAGTGCTCCTTGTCCTCAACGGACTCGATGCGATGGGCCTCGACATCCTTCTTGGCCGCACGCAGGGAATCGGCCTGGGCCTTACCGCGGCCCTCGGCAAGCGCCTCGGCGAAGTTCGAGAACAGGTCGGTAAGCCACAGGATGACCGCGATGGCGACCACATAGTAGGTGGGCACACCCGCGTCCTGCACACCGAAAATGGAAGCGACGGCCAGGACGGAGGTCATGACGGCGGAAAGCCACACCAGGAACATGACCGGGTTTTGAATCTGGACGCGAGGATCCAGCTTGGCAAACGAGTCGCGGACCGCGCGGCCCATCATGTCTTTTTGCATAGTCATAAATCTGCGCCCTCCTTTACGCAATCATCTGGAAGAACTCGGCAACGGGGCCAAGCGCCAGGGCCGGGAAGAAGCTCAGGGCACCGATCAGCAGAACGATGAACACGAGCAGGAATACGAACATGCCGTTGGTGGTAGACAGGGTACCGGCGCTCTCGGCGACCTTGCCCTTCTTGGCCAGCGAGCCGGCGATAGCCAGCGTACCGATGATGGGCATGAAGCGGGCGAACAGCATCTCGAGGCCGAGCATGATGTTGATCCAGGGAATGTTGCAGTTCATGCCTGCAAACGCCGAGCCGTTGTTGCCGCCGCATGAGGTGAAGGCATACAGCGCCTCGGAGAAGCCGTGCGCGCCACCATTGTTGAGCTGGTCGGCAAGACCGGGCACCATGCAGGCGATGGCCGAGCACACCAGAATGGCAAACGGAGTTGCCAAGCACAGGACAACTGCCCAGCGCATCTCGCCCGGCTCGATCTTCTTGCCCAGGAACTCAGGCGTGCGTCCGACCATAAGGCCGGCGATAAACACCGTGAGGATGGCGAAGCCGATCATGCCGTACAGGCCGCAGCCAACGCCGCCGAACACCACCTCGCCCAGCGCTATCTGGAGCATCTGGACAAACCCGCCGAGCGGGGTGTAGGAGTCGTGCATGGAGTTGACCGAGCCGTTGGAAGCAGCCGTCGTGAAAGCGGACCAGGTGGAAGAGGAGGCGATGCCAAAGCGGCTCTCCTTGCCCTCCATGTTGCCGCCCGCCTGGCCATCGGTCATCTCGATGTTGACCGCGCCGCCATCTGCCAGCTGCGGCGTACCCATATGCTCGTTAACGGCGATGATGCCGGTAAAGACCACGAGCAGGATAAGCATCGCCGCGAAGATGGCCTTGCCCTGCCTGGCATTCTTGACGCCGATACCGAAGGCGAAGCAACAGGCGGCCGGGATCAGCAGCAGGCTGGTCATCTCGATGATGTTGGTGAAGGCACTGGGGTTCTCATACGGATGGGCGGAGTTCGCGCCGAAGAAGCCGCCGCCGTTGGTGCCGGACTGCTTGATGGCGACCTGAGGAGCCGCGGGACCCTGGGGCAGGAACTGCTCGGTGACCACGCGCGCGCCCTCGACAACCTTGCCGTCGACCTTGACCGTGTCGCCCTCAATCTGGGCGCCGTCGATGACGCTCCAGCCGCCGTCTGCATTAGGCTGAACAGCGACGGGTTCTACGAGCTCAGCCTTCTGAGCCGGCTTGAAGTTGGAGATGACGCCACCGGCAGCCAGGCAGATGCCGAACACGAGGTTCAGTGGGATGAGCACATACAGGACGGTGCGGGTGAGGTCGACCCAGAAGGAACCCAGACCCTGCTCCTTGACCTGACGGAAGCCGCGGATCAGCGCGAACATGACCGCGATACCGGTGCCAGCGGAAACGAAGTTCTGCACAGTGAGACCCATGAACTGCACAAGGTAGGACAGGGTGGTCTCACCGGAGTAGGACTGCCAGTTGGTGTTGGTTATGAAGGAAGCAGCCGTATTAAACGATAGGTCCCATGGCACACCCGGCAGGTGCTGGGGATTGCCCGGCAAGAAGGACTGAAGCGCCTGGAGTGCCACAAGAGTCACGAGGCCGATCCCCGAAAAGACCAGCACGCTCGCCAGATAGCGCCTACACCCCATCTGTTCTGCCGCGTCGATGCGAAGCAGACGATAGACGCCACGCTCCACAGGAGCAATCACAGGCGACAGGAACGTATGCTCACCATCCATGATATGGGCCATGAACCGACCGAGCGGAACGGCCAGGACGACGAGTACGGCAAAGTACAAGATGTACTGAATCGCAGCGTCCATAGTTTACGAATCACTCCTCATCAGAATGTAGATGTAATAGATAAGAAGTCCAATGCAGACGACTCCGATGATGGGAATGAGGATGTCCATTTACCGCCCCTTTCACACGCGGTCCGATGTCTCGGACGCCTGCCCTCGCAAGCGTCTGGGGACAGTAAACGCTTCTAGGGATTAAAGAGGCGTGAGGGCCGGGGCTCACGTCCTTAAGATGCCGTAAAGATGCAGGTAGAAAGCACTATTGCAGCTGCAGTGCGCCTATACTCGACCTCGCGAGCATACAGTGGTGTCTTCACCGCGTATGCACGCATGGACAACGCTTCAGAAAGGCTACGCTATGCAGCGCGACGCATCGGACACTCGCGTCAATCCAGACCTCATCCTCAAGGCAATTGAGAAAGACGAGGTCGTCGACGACACTCGAACCAGCCGGGGACACCTCAAAATTTTCTTTGGCTACGCTGCTGGCACAGGCAAAACCTATGCGATGCTTCAAGCCGCCCACGCCGCCAAGCGGCGAGGTGTCGACGTCGTCGCGGGATACATCGAGCCGCACGAACGTCCGGCAACTGCCCATCTTGCACAAGGGCTTGAGAACGTGCCCTGTAAACTCATCGAGCACAACGGCATTGCGCTCAGCGAGTTCGATCTAGATGCGGCTATCGAACGCGCCCCTCAGCTCATCCTTGTCGACGAGCTCGCCCATACGAATGCGCCGGGGTCTCGCCACGACAAACGCTATCAAGACGTCGAGGAACTTCTACATGCGGGCATCGACGTCTATACGACCGTGAACGTTCAGCATATCGAGAGCCTAAACGACATGGTTGCATCCATCACCGGCGTTGTCGTGAGCGAACGAATCCCCGACCGTATCTTCGATGATGCCGACCAGGTCGAGCTCGTCGACATAGAGCCCGAAGACCTACTTGAGCGCCTTCGCGCCGGCCTCGTCTACCGTCCCGCACAAGCCGACCGAGCGCAACAGCATTTTTTTACCGTCGAGAACCTCACCGCACTCCGAGAAATCGCGCTGCGCCGCTGCGCCGATCGCACCGGCCACCTCACAGACGCCGCACGCGTGCTGGGAAACCGTGACTACTACACCAGGGAGCGTATCTTGGTCTGTGTCTCCCCGGCGCCGACCAATCCCCGCATCGTCCGTGCCGCCGCACGCATGGCGAAAGCGTTTCGCAGCGAGCTCGTCGCCCTGTTCGTAGAGAGCCCACGCACGCAAGCCATGAGCGATGATGAGCGCGCCAAGCTTGCAGCCAATATCGCCCTAGCCGAGCAGCTCGGAGCACATATGGAAACCGTCTATGGCGACGACATCGCGTTTCAGATCTCCGAGTTCGCGCGCCTGTCGGGTATTTCGAAGATCGTCATGGGGCGCACGGGCGAGCGCAGCAGCGTCCGTCAGGCCCTCTTCGGCCGCAAATCTCTCGTAGAACAGCTCATAACATTCGCCCCGAACCTCGACATTTACATCATTCCAGACCAGTCGACTCCGCCCTCCCGGCCCAAAGGACGCCGCCATGCGCTCGCCCTGCAGCCGCCCAGCAGCCAAAACGTGCTTCGCACGCTGGCCCTCTCTCTTGTCGCCACGGCGATCGGCACGGCTTTCCGCCATCTGGGATTTGCCGATTCCAGCATCATATCCCTCTATATCCTCACGGCCCTGCTGACCGCCGTCACCACGACGGGGCGTATCTGCACGATCGTATCGAGCGTGCTCTCTGTAGTGCTTTACAACTTCTGCTTCGTCACGCCTCTGTTTTCGCTCGCCAGCTACGACCGAAGCTATCTGGTCACGTTCGGCATCATGTTCGCTACCGCTATGGTCGCCGGCGAGTTAACTGCGCGCATCGCCGACAACGCCCGTACATCCGCCGAGAACGCATTCAAAACGCGCGTACTCCTCGAAACGAACCAGCTCTTGCAGCAAGCCCATAGCGCGGAGGAGCGCGCCCGCGTCGCCATGAACCAACTCGTCAAACTGCTAAAACTCGACGTGGTCTTCTACCCCGCCGAACACGGCACGCTCGGCAAGGCGCTCTATGAGTCCGCTGGCACCGAAAACCGATCCGCGTCGCTGCTCACCGACTACGAGCGCGCTGTTGCAACCTGGACCTACACCAACAACAAGCGCGCGGGCGCAAGCACGCGGACCCTGCCTGAGGCGCGCTGTCTCTACCTCGCGGTTCGCACCGGCGACAAGGTATTCGGTGTCATCGGCATCGCCCTGGAGGGGCGCGAGACCGAAGCCTTCGAGCATTCGATCGTCTTATCTATCGTAGGTGAATGCGCCTTGGCGCTCGAAAGCGACCGAGCGGCGCAAGAGCGCGAAGAGGCTGCGGTCTTGGCGAAAAACGAGCAGCTGCGCGCCAACCTTTTGCGCTCCATCGGCCACGATTTGAGGACACCCCTCACGGCTATATCCGGATCTGCGGCAATCCTTCGGAAGAGCGACGAGAAGCTCAGCCTCGAACAACGCTGCGATCTTGCCGATGCCATCTACGACGACTCCCTCTGGCTTATCGATACCGTGGAGAACCTCCTCGCCATCACACGCGTCGAGGACGGCACCATTCACCTCAACTTCACATCCGAGCTCATCGACGAGGTCATCGAGGCCGCCCTCAGCCATGTCGCCCAAGCATCGCATGGACGCGCCGTCACCATCGAGCACACTGACGACATCCTGCTGGTACGCATCGACGTCCATCTCATCATGCAGGTGCTTACGAATCTCATCATGAACGCCTTCAAATACACGCCCGAGGACTCGACTGTCACCATCAGTGCACGTCGCGAGGGCGCGTTCGTCGTGGTGGACGTCGCAGACGATGGGCCGGGTGTGGCAGACTGCGACAAGCCTCATATCTTTGAGCGCTTCTTCACCTCAAGCAATACGCGGCCCGTGGATTCGCGTCGAAGCATCGGCCTTGGCCTGTCGCTCTGCCGCTCCATCGTGGAGGCGCATGGCGGCGTCATCGAAGTTCGCGACAACCACCCCCATGGGGCTGTCTTCCGTTTTACCCTGCCCGCCGAGGAGATTGAGATTCATGAATAATGCCGCTAAGCCACGCATCCTCCTGGTCGAAGATGACCCGACCGTTCAAAACCTCGTTTCGACCGCGCTTGACCTCCACGGCTATGTCGTGAGCAAGGTTTGCAACGGCCAAGCCGCCATCATGGATGCGGTGTCGCACGGCCCCAGCCTCATCATGCTCGACCTCGGCCTTCCCGACATTGACGGTATCGAGGTCATCACGAAGATCCGAAGCTGGTCGGCAGTCCCCATTATCGTCATTTCGGCGCGCACCGAAGATTCCGACAAGATTGCAGCACTTGACGCGGGGGCAGACGACTACCTCACCAAGCCCTTTTCTGTGGATGAGTTGCTCGCGCGCGTCCGTGCGAATTTGAGGCGCTCCTCGATGGCGTCGAGCGAGTCGACAGAAGCGAGCACGTTCGACAACGGTCCGCTGCATATCGACTACGCCGCAGGATACGCGACGAAAGACGGACGCGAGCTCTCGCTCACCCCAACCGAGTACAAATTGCTCGTCCTTCTGGCGAAAAACGTCGACAAGGTGCTCACCCACACCTTCATCACCCGCGAGATATGGGGCACGAGCTGGGACAGCGATCTGGCGAGCCTGCGCGTGTTCATGCGCACCCTGCGCAAGAAGATCGAGGCAGACCCCTCTCACCCCAAGATGATTCAGACGCACATGGGTGTCGGGTACCGCATGCAGCGTCTCTAGCCCACCCCACAAAAAGTTGCGGTGGAATACGGAGTAGATAAGGCCTTTGACAGCCAAAACAGTCCGTATTTCACCGCAACTGATGGATGGGATGGGATGGGCTAGAGGCCCAGGTAGCTGGTCATGCCTTCGACGGCGAGCTTGGCGCCGGCTACGGCGTGAACAACCGTCAGCGGGCCGTTAACCACGTCGCCGGCGGCAAAGACGCCAGGCACGGTGGTCATACCGCATTCATCGACCGAAAGCAGGCCGCGATGGTCGGTCTCCAGACCGCCCGTCGTAAGCACAAGCTTGTCCTTGGGCACCTGCGAAGCCGCAATCACAACTGTGTCGGCAGACGCATGGTCGAGCTCTTCCTCGTAGCCCACCACATTGTTGTCCTCGTCAAAGATAGCCGTCTCGAACACCGGACCGCTATCGTCGATGGCACAGATCGCCTTGCCGCACACAATCTCGGCACCGTCAAGCTCGGTCAGCTCCACCTCGTCATCGATGGCCGAGATATGGCGCGAGCGGGCATACACAGTGACCTTGCGGGCACCCGAGCGCAGGGCCGTGCGGGCAACATCCATGGCCACATTGCCGGCACCGATAACCGCCACGTTCTGCCCGATTGCCACGCTCGTGGGATCGACCAGATAATCGATACCAAACAGCACGTTGCCGCGCGACTCGCCGGGAATACCCAGCTTTCGAGCTCGCCAGGTACCAGTACCGACAAAGACCGCATCGTAGCCGTCGCGCAGCAGGTCGTCGATGTGGAGCGCACCGCCGATGGTGGTCGAGGGGCGAACGCGCACGCCGAGCGAGCACATCACGTGGCGGTACTTTTGCACGAGCGAGCGCGGCAGACGGAACTCGGGGATACCGTACTCCAGCACGCCGCCGATCTCGGGGCGCTGTTCAAATACCGTGACGGCACAGCCCAGCTGGGCCATCTTAATGGCCACGGTAATACCGGCGGGACCGGAACCGACCACAGCAACCTGTTTGCCACACGACGGCGCGGGCGTCCACTCCTTACGATCTAAATACGCTGTCGAGATATAGTGCTCGATGCTCGAAAAATGCACGGGTGTGCCCTTACGGCCCTGAATGCAAGCGCCCTCGCACTGGCCCGAATGATTGCACACCATGGAGCAGACCGCGCTCATGGGATTGTTCTGGAACAGTAGCTCGCCCGCCTCTTCTAGACGACGCTGTTTGAACAGGTCGATGACCTGCGGAATAGGCGTCTGAACTGGGCAGCCCTTAAGCTGACAGAACGCCCTTTTACAACCCAGGCAACGATTCGCCTCTTCGACAATGTGGATAGCCACGCAACTCCCCTTTTTAATGCAATCCAATGGGGCGACGATAAAGACCCTTCACCGCCGCCCCCATACAGGTAATCTCAATCTGCCGACACGACAAAAGCCAATGCTATAACTCGCGATGCAAAGCCCCGCAGCAAGCGGACATGTGCTCGAGTGTCGCCAGGCAGTCAGCCCCCGTCGCCGGCACACTGTTCTCGACCACGCAGGGAATCCCAGGGCAGGCGGCAGCCGCCCAGGCCACCACGGGCTCAAAGTCGTATCGTCCCGTCTCGCCCACGCCATGGCACACCAGGCGCGAACCCGTACCGTCGCACCAACCGGCTTCGTCCTCGTTGTCGACGACCTCATAATCCTTGGCGTGCAGCACGCGAATCTTGCTGCCGCATAAGTAGAGCATGCGCGCGGTAATTTCCCGCGCTTCGTCAACGACGCTGGGGTGCAGCAGCGACACTGGGTCATAGATCACGCCGAGCGACGGGCTCGAGACGCGCTCCAGCACTTCACGGCAGCGATCTGGCGTGTTAACGGTCTCGTTCCAACCAGGCTCGATCAAAATTTGCCCACCCACGGCCTCGGCCCGATCGCAGATGTGTGCAAGCCCGTCTGCAAACGCATCGAGTGCCTCATCGGTCATGCGGTCGTCAGCAACGCGGTTCTGCGCATTGGGGCGACCGGTCTCGGTACCCACCGGGCAGCCGCCGAGCATCTTGGCAAAGTTCAGGCACGCCTCGTACTCGGCAAAGTTATCCATGAGCCGTTGGCGATCGGGCGTCGCCAAATTCTTATAGCAGCCGAGCACGGCGACCGAAACGCCCGACTCATCGAGCACGGCACGCAAATGGTCGGCAAGCTCGCTGGTCAGGCCGCCTCGATCGATCCCCATCGATGCGTAGAGCACCTTGCTCGGCAGCTGAATGCACGAAAAGCCCAGCTCTCCCGCCATGCGAATGCGTTCCTCGACGGTCCCCTGCGGAAGGTCGTGCAAACGTACACCCGGAGTAATAGCCCCCACGTTATTCACATCCCTTATGAGCGTTGATGCCCGGGGTGTATCCGCCAAACGGGTCCTCGATGGAGCACACGCCCGAGGGGGCGAGCGGATCGCGCTTACCGGCCAGCTTGTCGTGATGCATGGTCTCGATATAGGCAAGCACCAGCGGCGCCACACCTTTTGCATCATTTTTGACCACGGGCTCGCTCATGTAGTAATCAAACGTGCCCTCGCGGTGCGCGGTGTTTCCCAAGCCCGCAACCAGGCAGATGTTGTCGAGCGCCAGCTGCCCGTCATACTCGGACAGGCAGGTCTCGCAGATGCCGTCGAAGGCGCGACGGCCGTACTGGTAGTAACGCTCGCCCAGCACGCCCAGACGCACGCCCTTCATGATGGCGTTGGCAAAGATGGCGCTGCCCGACTCCTCCAGGTAGTTGGGGGCGATATTGGGCAGGTTGATGACCTGATGCCACATGCCGGTCTTCTCGTCCTGATACGGCAGCATGGCGTCGATCAGGTCGTGGAACATCTTGCGAATCTCGTCCTTCTCGGCTGACATCGAAGGCGGCATGAGCTCCCAGGTATCGATGAGTGCCATGGCAAACCAGCCCTCGGCGCGCAGCCAGAAGTTAGCCGAAAGGCCGGTGACCGGGTCGCACCAGAACTGTTTGCGGCTCGCGTCGTAAGCGTGATAGTACAGACCGTTGAGGGGGTTGCGCATCAGGTCATGCACGACCTGGAACATATGGAAGCTGTCCGAGCAGGCACGACGGTTGTGAAAGCTCAGCTCGTACTGCATGTAGAACGGCTGGGCCATATACATGCCATCGAGCCAGATCTGGTTGGGATAGACGGCCTTGTGCCAAAACACGCCTTCTTTGGTGCGCGGCTGGGTCTCGAGCTGGCGGTAGATGGTGTCCATGGCGGCACGGTACTTGGGCTTGCCCACCAGGTCATACAGCTTGTAGAGGGTCTTGCCCGCATTGACGTTATCGAGGTTGTAATCCTGCGGGTTGTAATGCTTGATGGTACCGTCGTCCTGGACAAAGAAATCGATGTAGTCATCGGCAAAGGTCAGGTAGCGCTGCTCACCCGTGATCTCGTACAGCTCGATGAGCGCCTTGATCATGCAGCCGTCGATATAGTTCCAGGTGTTCTCCTTGCCGGCGCGAATCTTTTCGATATTCCAAGCCGGCGCCTGCGGCGTAGAGGTTTCGATCAACTGCTCGATATAACGGTCCAGGATTTGATTGCAGCCCATTGCTGTCCCCTCTGACATAAACGATAAGTGAACGTTACCCCTAGTGTAACGCGAACGGGAAATATAGGGTGAACGTTAACCCTATATTCCCCGCAAACGGCAGACTTTTAGCGGCAAACGGCGGTGAGACCCGCGGCGATGCGCTGCGCCAGGCGCTCATAGCCGGCAGGACTGTAATGCAGACCGTCCGGCATATAGAGCTCGCGGTGCTCTGGCAAAAACGGGCTGATGCCACTTTGCGCATACAGGTCAATCACCGGAACGGAGTAGCGGTCACAGACCTCGAGCATCGCCTTTACGTAGGCGGCCTGCGTCAACCCCAGGTGATTGAGCTCATCGCTTGCCGGGATATCCTTCTCGTGCTTACCGCTCGTCTTGCACGGCGTCATAAACACAAGCTTTGCCTGGGGCGAACGCGCCGTGATGGTGCGGATCAGGTAATCGAGTGCACCATAGAACTCGTGCACATCGGTACTGCCCAACTCGCCAAGCGGCACGTTGCGGCTAAAGTCGTTGACGCCGCCAAAGACGATGTAGATATCAGCCGCATTGTCGATGCCGTCCAGGCGCTCGACAAACGAATCGCTGCGGTCGGCCTTGATGGCGATACGCGAACCCTTGATGCCAAAGTTCTCGACGACCGCGCCTCCCAGCAACGCGCCCAAATGCGAGGTCCACGAGATGTCGTTGCCTCCCCCACCGCATCCGTTATCGCCCCATGTGGTCGAATCGCCAAAGCAGCAAATGGTCGATTCACTCAAGCTCTTCGTTTCCATAATCTTCTCCTCATCCGCCCATCGGCGGTCATACAGGAACGTACCGTTTATTCGCAGCATGCCGAGGGGCTATGCACGGGGGCGCATTCCGCAACGTGCGAATCGAGCCATTCGATATCCTCGGCAAGATGTGCCACGCCCAGATGGTGTTCACCCGGACACACCTCGTGCCGTAGGCCATCTCTGCGACCCAGCAACTTGTAGGCATCGCGCACGATCTTGAGCTGCTCGTCAACATTTTTCAGCCCGCGCGCACCGTTCAGATGATCCTCTTCGCAGCTCTGCACCAACAGCGGATGCGGCGCGATGAGCGAGGCAATATCGCCCATGTCGAGTAAGCGCCAAAGTCCGGGTGTGTAGTTGCAGCTGCAATTGCCATTGAGATGCAGCAGCGAATCATCGACACCGTACAGGTAGCCCGAGACAAACGTCTTGCATACGCGTGGGTCGAGCGCCGCCAGATACAGCGTCATGTATCCGCCGCCCGAAAAGCCAAAACAGCCCAGGTCGTCCATGGCAATGTCGCCGCGCGCCTCTAGGTAATCGACCAGACGCATGTTATCCCAGGCGTTGAGGCCCGCAACCGTAAGACCCAGCGGCTCGGCCATACGTGCTTGATTCAGACACGTACCGCGCAGGTAGCTGTTCTCGTCATCGCCCTGACCCTTCCAGTCACGACGGTATCCCCAACCGCGCGCATCAGGGCAGACGGTCACGTAACCCATGCGTGCCAAACGCAGACCGTAGTCGTAATTGAACTTACGCACGGCATCATCGACAGCCGGCACGCCCGCAACACCGGCTACGCTTGCAGCACCCGCTCCCTGATGACCATGCGGGCAGATATAACAGCGTTTGAGTCCCCGCTCATCAAGCTTAGGATGAGACGGCTCCAACAGGTAGAACGGCATCCAAACATCACGCTCGACCTGCAACATCGCATGGGTGCGCACGATGCCGCCGGCAACCCGCACGCGGCTGAGCTCACGAATCTCAATCGGGACGCGGTCCATAAGCGAAAGGCCCAAAACATCGTACAGGCGAGTCCTGGTCGCAATCCTCCACGCCTCAAAGTCTGCAGGGGTCTTGCCCGCAAATGCCGCCGAGCGCCCTTCGCGCTTCAGTCGGGCGCGCAGCGCAGGCTCGTCTTCGCAGTACGTCTCGATATGCACGGTGCGGCCATTGGCAGATAGCCCAGCCGTCTCCACCGCATCACCGTCGCCGCCCTCGGGATCCCAGCCGTCCGCACCGGCAAGCACCTGCTCTCGAGCGTACCCGGCGGCAGCCATCACATCGAGTTTATTCGCCCACGGCACCCAGCCGGTAGTATCGCCCGCCGGCCCATGCAGGATCGCGCCAGCATACTGCGCGCAGTTGTGCGCCGCCGGTTTATTCCAATCCCACCAGCCTTCGCGCTTGATATGTCGCCCCAGCCAACAATCGATCAGCGCAGTTTGCGCCCATTCGCGCCAAGGACGGCCCAGGTAGACCGAATCCGGCGCCACGCCATCCGGTGCTGTAAACGAACAACCGTGGAACACAAATCCGTACGGCTCGCCTTTAGGCGTGGAGGCTGCCGTTACATACCCGTTGACATCCATATCGCGGTTGAGCGAGCGGATCTCGCACCCCTCAAAGTAGGCACGCGCGCCGCCAAAGATAAAGTCGACATCGCCCTCGATCCGGCAACGTCGAAAATACTGGCGCCCCACCCGGCGCGACGCATACTGTTTGGGCCCTATGAACCCACCCGGTTTAGCCTCATGCGGCGGCAGCGGGCCCAAAAACAGTGTGTCCTGGTGCCCCTTAATGCAGCAGGCATCGACAACCAGACGGTCGCCATCGGCATACAGGGCAATCGCCTGACCGACCTCGCGCCCATCGCCCGCATCGTTTTCGATCGTGAGGTTCTCGAGCCGCACGTCATCAGCGTCGACCAAAACGGTATAGGTCCTAAAGGTGCCGAGCATTCCGTCGATGCCCGAGCCGTCCCCCGAGGGCATCTTGGCGCCCAAGCCGCCCACGATACGCACGCTATCGGCCGTCTCTCCCTCAATCGTCACATGCGAGCGATGAATCTCGACCCGCTCGCGATACTCGCCCGGATCGACGCGAATCATCACCGGTTGCTCGGCATCCGGATAGAGCTGATCGGCTGCCGCCAAGGCATCGGAAATCGTTGGATACGCTCCTGCCGCAGCCCTCGAAACGCGCAGCGTATAGATACTTTCGCTCATCGTCCATCACGCTCCCATGCAACGAACTGTTCAGGCCAGCCCTGAACTTGTGGCTGAATATGCTCGGCGCAGCCCTTAAATGCCGTTAGGGCCGTGGCGAGCGATGCCCCATGCTTTCCATGCGGAAAGACATGTAGGCTAAAGCCAATCCCGTGGTCGGCAAGAGCCTGCGCAAGAAGGAGGCTATTTTGAACTGGTATCGATGCATCCTCGGCGGTATGCCACAAGAACGTACGGGGGAAGCTCTCGCCCACCATATTCTCGATCGACAACTTTTGAGCCAAAGCGCCATCGGCACCCGTTAGGTGTTCAAATGAACCACGATGAGCATAGGCCCCCGAGCTTACGACCGGATAGCCCAAGCAAAGTGTGTCAGGCCGAATCGACTCAGGCGATGCCGCAATCGACTCTGCAAGCCAGGGTTGGTCCCAAAGCGCCCCGAGCAAGCCAACTAGATGCCCACCGGCCGAAAAACCCATGACCGTAATCCGATCAGGATCGACACAGTACTCTGCCGCATGGCTTCGGACGGTATCGACCGCCCGCGCGAGTTCTTGCAATGCCAGCGGATAGACAGCCGGAGCAACCGAATAGTTCAGTACAAACGCTTGGTAGCCCATCGCCAACAAACGGAGCGCTACCGGCTCGCCTTCGCGCGGCGAAACGTGATCGTAGCCGCCTCCTGGCACGACCACAACTGCAGGCAGCGGTTTTAAAGCATAAGCATCTTCGGTCGGGGCAAAAACATAAGACGTAATCGTGGCAGACGAGCCATCGACCCCGACAGGAATCGTTTTATTGAGCATGTATTCCCTTTCACCATGATGCGTAGCGCAGCGCACACGGCCGTATCGCATAAGGGCTGCATTGCCGATTTATCCGACAATGCAGCCCTGGTCATCAACCCGAGTTAGGAACGGATAACCTTGTCAACGTTCTGGAGCTGCAGCTCCTCGCCGTCCTGGCCCTCGATCACCACATTTTGCAGGTCGAGCACCTTGACGTTTTGCGCAATGATGCCCTGACGCACCATGGGCTCAACGCCGCAGGCCATGGCCGGGACAAAGGGCTCGGCATCGTCGGCAAAGGTAACGTGAACGTCTTGGAACGTCAGACGCGTCACCTTGCTCTCGGGCAGACCCGTGATATAGGCCGCGGCAGCATGGCAGTTGGTGGCCTCGATATCGCAAAACGTCGTGGCACCAAAGCCGGGCGTGCGGTCGTCGACAGGCAGCGCCTCGCGAGACTGCACGTAATCGGTCTTGCCGTCCTTGTCACAGAAGTAGAAGGAGTTGACCACGAAGGGCGTGAGCACCTCGTCCATGCGAATGTGCTCAAAGGTAATGCCCTCGTTGACGGCATCCTTGCCGCGCCCGCGGCGGGTCTTGACGCGCAGGCCGCGGTCGGTGCGTTCAAAGAGGCACTTGCTCACGGTGAGGTCCTTGATGCCGCCGGCAGCCTCGGATCCCAGCACCACGGCACCATGGCCGTCGTGCATGTAGCAGTGAGAGATCAGCACGTCGTGCGTGGCGGGACGAAGCTCGGGCTCAATGCCCAGCTTGCCGCTCTTGATGGCGATGCAGTCGTCGCCCACCGAGAACTGACAACCAAGGATGCGAACAAAACCGCAGCTCTCGGGATCGAAGCCGTCGGTGTTGTGGGAGTTCTTGGGGCCCTCGATGGACAGGCAGAGCGCATCGATGTGCTCGCACAGGATGGGGTGGATGTTCCACGCCGGGCTGTTGCGGACGGTGAAGCCAGCCAAGCTCACGTTTTGGCACTCGGACAGGAAGATCATGCGCGGGCGGGCGACCTCGCGGCCCTCCTCGGGACGGAAGATGTTCTTAAAGTCCTTGTTCCACCAGTTGTCCTCGACAAAATCAGTCTGACCGTCGATCGCGCCGCGACCATAGATGCACACGTCGTGCACGCTCAGACCCGTAAAGGTAGAGCAGTAGGTCGAGAAGCTCTCGCCCTCCCAGCGGCCCAGGGGCAGCATATCGGTGCCAGCATACCCAGCACCCTCGTCGCCTGTGACCGTGCCCGGAATGTAGGCAAGCGCCGCGCGATCGTGACGGGCCAACAGCACCGCTCCCCCGGCGAGCTCAATGTTGATATTGCTCTTAAGGAAGAGGGACTTGATGCGATAACTACCAGCGGGGATCAGCACGCGCCCGCCCTTGGGGCAGGCCATGATGGCAGCCTGGATGTTGGTGGTGTCATCATGCTCGGCATCGCCCTTGGCGCCACAGTCGCGAACGTTGATGGTAAAAGGCTCAGCCGGCGTGGTGACACCTACGCTCAGCTCACGCTCGCCACAAACAAAACGAACCAGGTTGCGCTTGCCGGGGGTCAGGCCGTCGACATAGGTCTCGACCGTATTCGTGGTACCGGCGGGCTCGTCGTTGACAAAGATCTCCCACGTATCGGCACAGGTAAAGTAGCCGCCGTCGTCAAGCTCGATCACGGCCGCGCGGGCGTTGCGCCAGATAACGTTCGTCTCCATGGATTTCTCCCTCAAAAAGATGCTCTAAAGGCAAATTGTACGCTGTTGAAAAAGGGCCGTGCCTGCCGGCGGAATTCCGGTGGCACGGCCCTGTGATTTGGACGATATGTCGGCCTTACTCGGCGGGGGTTACGCTACCGTCCTGGAAGCCAACGTTGTTGTGGGCAAAGCAGTCCTCGTACTTAAAGCCGGAGAGCTCCTCGCAAAGCGCCTTGACCTCGGGCTTGACGTCGGCCATCTTGCCGCCCTCCTTGACGCGGCGGATCTCGTCGCAAAGGACGTCGCACTGCTCCTTGTCAATCTTGATGCCGCGGGCAAGGACAGCCGCGAGCAGGAAGAAGCCGGCGCAGCCGATGAGCATGTAGCCGCAGATGTACAGAGGCACGGTGGCGGGCTGGGTCACGGCGTCGCTGTTGCCGGCGGTCTGAATGAAGCCGGAGGCAGCAAGGACGATGGCCCATGCGTTAACGGCGATAGCCTGGGCGATCTGCTGGCAGAGCTGCTGAGCGGAGCTGTAGATGCCCTCGCGACGACGCAGGGTGATGAGCTCATCGACATCGGGGATGTAGTTGAGCAGAACATCGGGCAGGTACTGGAAGCCGACGTAGAAGAACTTCCAGATGGCGAAGATGATGGGGTAGGCGATCATGGCGATGGCGACCGTGGAGGTGCCATTGATCTGACCAAAGGCGAAGTAGTTGTAGGCGATGATGCACGCAGCGCAACCGACGTTGGCCAGGTACCAAGACTTGTGGAAGCCCTTCTTGGCCATGAGAGCGACCCAGATGGCGGTGCAGACGATAGCGACGACCTTGCCAGGCATCTCCATCACGGACTCGTAGGACTTAGGAATCTGCAGGCAGTAGACGATGAAGAAGGACAGGCAGGCAGACCAGCAGGCAGCAGCGAGCTTCGTGGAGACCTGTGCGTACAGGACCTTGCGGAAGGACTTGTTGCGGAAGGTGGAGATTACGTCGATGAAGAACTTCTTGATACCCTCGCCGACGCTCTCGATCTTCTCCTGAGCGACCTCCTCGGGGGTGTGCTCCCACGTGGACAGGTACACACAAAGCAGCGAGATTGCCATGACCGAAGCGTTGATCGTAGCGATGATGAAGTAGCTGAACGGGTTGGTCTCGCCGAAGGTGCCAAAGCCGAAGCCCACAAGTGCAGCCATCAGGAAGCCGGCGGCGTTACCAAAGAGATGCTTGTAGCCGGTGAGGTACGTACGCTCCTTAAAGTCGTCGGTCATCTCGATGGTAAGCGGCGACAGGTTGGCGGTGCAGAACGTGTACGCGACGTTGTAGATCAAGTACAGCACAAAGTAGTACGGGAAGCCAAACGGCGTAGCCACGAAGATGAGCGGCTCGGCGATCATCATCGGGATGGCCAGCAAGATCCAGAAACGACGACGACCAAAGATGCGGCCAATCTTGGTGGCATAGAAGTTATCGGCCACAAAGCCCATCAGCGGGCAAAGAATGGCGTTGACATAGATGGCAAACGAGCTGATCAGTGCAGCCTCGCCTGCGGACAGGCCACACTCCGTGGACAGGAACAGCACCATGTAGCTGTGCGTAAAGGTCAGGGCACCGGAATTGAGCATACCGCCCATACCAAAGCCCAAGCGCGTCCAGAATGTGATCTTACGCTTTTTTCCGATCTTATTAGTCATCGAGCTCCCTCTCTTTTCTCGATTGTCTTGCAGCAAGACATTGGAGTCCACACTGACATCTGTCTGCCCAGCGTTCAGGGTGAACGTTTAGTTAGATTATGCGCGATTGCTTACGACAGGTGAACGTTCACTTGAATAATATCCTTGAACGGTCGATTTTTACCGCTGAACGGACACAATTGAGATCCTCACACCTATTTTCTGCTGGTAAGGGTGCCATGCTGGACAGCCATGAGATAGGTGAACGTTTATCAGATTTTCCAACATATTCACTTAACCACGAAACGAAAAAGCCCCGCCGGGAACACTCCCGATGGGGCCGATGACATCTCGCTATGCTTGGGCGCACTTGCCGCTACAAGCAGACGCCGTCCTTCCAGATACTGATCTCGTGACAGCCACGGCGCTCAGCACTCGTGAGCTTACCGCTCGCCGTCTGTAGCACCAGCTGGTACAAATCGCGGGCGGCCTCGTCGAGCGTGCGCTCACCCGTGGCAATCACGCCGGCGTTAAAGTCCATCCAGTTGGCCTTGTGGTCGCACAGACGCTGATTGGTGAACACCTTGAGCGTAGGCGCCGGCGCGCCAAACGGCGTGCCGCGTCCAGTCGAGAACAGAATCACGTGGCAGCCAGCAGCCGTCAACGCCGTGGTGGATACCATGTCGTTGCCCGGGCCGCACAGCATGTTCAGGCCATGCTTGGTGACCTGACCGGCATACGGCAGCACGTCGACGATGGGGGCAGATCCACCCTTCTGCACGCAGCCGCAACTCTTGTCCTCGAGCGTGGTAATACCGCCGTCCTTGTTACCGGGACTCGGGTTCTCGTAGACCACCTCGCCATGGCTAATAAAGTAGTCCTTAAAGCCATTGAGCATGTCGGAGGCAGCGTTAAAGACCTGCTCGTTCTCGCAACGGTCAAGCAGGATGCTCTCCGCGCCAAACATCTCGGGCACCTCGGTAAGCACCGACGTGCCGCCGCGGGCGACGACCATATCGCTCACGCGACCGATCGTGGGGTTGGCGGTAATGCCCGAAAGGCCGTCAGAGCCGCCACACTTAAGACCAATGACCAGCTCGGAGGCCGGAATGGGCTCACGCTTTGCTTGCTTGGCCAGGTCAGCCAGCTCGGACAGAATCTTGTGCCCCTCGATCTGCTCGTCGGCGACGTCCTGGCAGGTGAGGAAGCGGACGCGCTCGTGGTCGAAGTCACCGAGCTCGTCGAGCACCTGCTGATGCGTGCAGTTCTCGCAACCGAGCGACAGGAATAGCACGCCGGCCGCATTAGGATGACGCGAGAGCGCCACCAGCAGACGACGCGTCTGGGCATGGTCGGCGCCGGTCTGCGAGCAGCCAAAGGGATGCGGGAAGTAGTAAACACCCTCCAGCGAGCCATCGACCAGATCCTGGGCCTGCTCACACATGGCACGGGCGACTTCGTTGACACAGCCGACCGTGGGGATGATCCATAGCTCATTACGCGTCGCGGCACGACCGTCGGCGCGGCGGAACCCCATAAAGGTCTCGGGCTCAACCGACTCAACGACCGGATGCGTGGGGTTGTAGGTGTACTCGACCTCGCCCGAAAGGTTGGTCTTCACATTGTGCGTGTGGAGCCACTGACCGGGCTGGACATCGCCCGTCACGTGTCCGATAGGAAGGCCGTACTTAATGACGTCCTCGCCGGCGGCAATCGAGCGCACAGCCATCTTGTGGCCTTGCGGAATATCCTCCGCGGCCACGACCTCGCCCACCCCGGGAACCGCGACGGCGGTGCCCTTGGCAAGCGGCGACAGCGCGACGATCACGTTGTCGGCCGGATTGATCTGGATAGTGTTCATTGCAAATGGTCCTAACCCTACAGGTTGAGCAGAAGTCGAGACGCGGGCACGCCGTCCCGCGCCCGCGTCTGCGCCGGAAATTTACGCCTGAGCGTTGGCGAAGGCCTGCTTGGCACCCTCGGTGCGCACGACGGCGAGCGCACTGACGACAAACTCCTCAAGACCGGCGATCTGCGTAAGGTCCTCGCCCCACATCTGCTCGTTGGTGAGCACGTCGTGCACCAGCTGGGCATCGTCGGCACCGGCGTGGGCGGCGTAGAAATCGAGTACGAAGGCGTCGTCCTGAGCGGTGTACTCGGTGCCGTCGGAGCGACGCAGGTGCAGGCCGTCGCCCTCGCGGGACACGAGCTCCTGCGTGTAGAAGGAGATGAGCGTAGCGAGGCTCGTCGCCAGGCACTTGGGCAGGTTGCCGGTCTCGGCAACGTAGTCCTTGAGCGTGGGCAGGTCGCGAGCGCGCCACTTAGCCGTGGAGTTGAGGCAGATGGAGAGCAGCGCATGATCAATAAACGGGTTGTCGAAGCGGTTTTCGACGGCGGCGGCAAAGGCCTTGCAGTCCTCGACATCCAAGTCGGCGGCAAGCGTCGGAATGACCTCGTCGTAGAGCATGGTGTTCATGAAGCCGCGAATGGTCTCGTCATGCATGCAGTCGCGCACGATATCAAAGCCGGCAACCCAGGAACCCGGAACGAAGGCGGTATGGGCACCGTTGAGGATGCGGACCTTGCGCTTTTTGTACGGGGTGACGTCGGGAGTCACAAAGACACCCGGAAGACCAGCCTTCACAAAGGGAAGCTTCTCGGCAAGCGACTCGTCGCCCTGGATGCCCCACATCTGGAAGGGCTCGCGCACGGCCAGGAAGGGATCCTCGTAGCCCAGACGCTCGGCAACCGCCGCGGCCTCCTTGGGATCGCGAATGCGACCCGGAACGATGGTGTCGACAAGCGTGGTGCAGACGGTGCAGTCGTTAGCCATCCACTGCGCAAACTCGTCCTCCCAGCCCCAGTCGCTCACATACTGGTTCATGATGCGCAGCAACTCCTCGCCGTTGTGATCGATGAGCTCGCAGGCGAGGACGATGACGCCCGGCTTACCGGCAGCCCAGCGGGTGTGGAGCACCTGGGCAAGCTTGGCGGGGAAGCTCGCAGGTGGCATGTCGTCGGCCTTGCAGGACGGGTCATAGGCGATACCGGCCTCGGTGGTGTTGGAGACGATGATCTCCAGGTCGTCGGAGACAGCGACCTCCATCATGGCGCGGTAGTCGTCCTCACGATACGGGTTAAGGCAGCGGCTGCAGGCGCTGATCACGCGGGACTCGTCAACCGTGTTGCCGTTCTCCTTGCCGCGCACCAGCACGGTGTACAGGTCGTCCTGGGCATTGATGCCGTCGGCAAAGCCAAAGGCACCGCTGATGGGCTGCACCATGACGACCTTGCCGTTCCAGCCGGTGGCCTCGTTGCCCATGTCAAAGAAGCGATCGACGAAGGCACGCAGGAAATTGCCCTCGCCAAACTGCAGGACCTTCTCGGGAGCATCCTTGGGCAGCAGATAGCCCTTGTAGCCGATCTTCTCGAGCGCATCGTAGCTGATGTTCTCCATCTATGTGTCTCCTTAGATGTCTGTTAGCGTGCAAGCAAAACGGGGCGCCGCGTGTGGCAACGGCGCCCAGGGTTCAATGTGATTCGATGCGGGCTTAGGCCTCGACGGTGTCCAGGTCAAAGCCAAAGTAGCGGACCGCATTGTTGTAGCTGATGTCACGCACAACCTCGCCCAGCAGCTCCATGTCGGCCGGGTACTTGCCCTGCTCGACCCACTCGCCGATCACGCTGCACAGCACGCGACGGAAGTACTCGTGGCGCGGATAGGACAGGAAGGAGCGGGAATCGGTAAGCATGCCCACAAAGTTGCCCAACACGCCCTCGTTAGCCAGAGCCGTAAGCTGCTCGCGCATGCCGACCTCGTTGTCGTTGAACCACCAGGCGGAGCCGTTCTGGATCTTACCGGCAGTCGGAGCCTCCTGGAAGCAACCCATGACGGTATCGATCATGGTGTTATCGATGGGGTTCAGGCTGTACAGGATGGTCTTGGGCAGGCCGCAGGTCTCCTGGATGGAGTTGAGGAAATCGGCGAGCTGGTCGGACGGCGTGTAGTTGGAGATGCAGTCGTAGCCGGTGTCGGGACCGAGTTTGGCGAACATGGCGCGGTTGTTGTCGCGCTTGCAGCCAAAGTGCAGCTGCATGGCCCAGCCCAGACGGACATACTCGCCGGCAACGAACTGCATAAAGGCAGTCTTGTACTTGAGGACCTCTTCCTCGGTAAGCGGCTCGGCAGCCAGACCCTTGGCAAAGATAGCCTCGATCTCGTCGGCGGTAGCCGGGACGTACATAACGTAGTCGAGTGCGTGGTCGGAGGCGCGGCAGCCCAGCTCGTGAGCAACGTCGTAGCGATTGGAAATGGCAGCCTTCATGCCCTCAAAGTCGCTGACCTCAACGCCGGCAACCTCGGAAAGGTGCTTGCAGTAGTCGGCAAACTCCTGGCCGCGCTCGATGCGCAAAGCGGCATCGGGGCGCATGGCGGGAACGACCTGAACGTCAAAGCTGTCGTCGGCGGCAATCTTCTTGTGCCACTCAAAGCTGTCGGCGGGGTCGTCGGTAGTGCAGATCATGCGGACGTTGGACTGCTTGATCAGGTTGCGGCAGGTAAAGCTAGCCTCAGCGAGCTTGGCGTTGGCAAGGTCCCAGACCTCCTGGGCAGTCTTGCCGTTGAGGACGCCCTCGTAGCCAAAGTAGCGCTTAAGCTCCAGGTGGCTCCACTCAAAGACGGGGTTGCCAACGCAGCGACCCAGGGTCTCGGCCCACTTTTGGAACTTCTCGCGAGCAGGGGCGTCGCCAGTGATAAAACGCTCGTCGACGCCGTTGGCACGCATCAGGCGCCACTTGTAGTGGTCGCCGCCCAGCCAAACCTCGGTGATGTTCTCGAAACGCTTGTCCTCCCAAATCTCCTTAGGAGAAATGTGGCAGTGATAGTCGACGATGGGCATGCCCTCGGCAAAGTTGTGGAACAGCTCCTCGCCGGTCTTGGTGCTCAGCAGGAAATCCTGATCGTCCATAAAGTTTTTCATCAAACAGCCCCTTTGCTGGCAAGGCGGGCGCACGGCGCGCTCGTTATCCTTTAGGTGAACGTTCACTATACTAATCCATTGCACCTCAAAAGGTGAACGTTCACCTAACCACCACGGGGTGAACGGTAGATTTTGCCCGTTCAACGGTTGCTGGAGATGTGACTTGCATGTATTGCGGACTGTTTGGCGTCCCCGAACACCGAACTTGAGCGCTTTTGCTCAGGTGGGTCATGTCCCGACGTACATTTTTGGGAGTATTCAGCATTGGAGCGCGCCGTGCGCCATCCTCAGCGTCCTATTTGGAACGCAGATAGCGCCCGATCGGCATAAAAAGTGCCCCCGATGGCAAATTACGCCATCGGGGGCACTTAAAACAGTCGTTCTGCACCTCATTCAGGGCATGCCAATGCTGAATACTCCCAAAAATGCACGTCGCAAGAGGGGGTACCTGCTCAATCGGCTAAATACCCGCAAGTTCGCAGTAGCGGTCGACATTGCTGGCAAATACCATCTCGACGGCGCCCTTCTGGACGGGCTCCGTCGGGGTCCTTCCCCACAGCAAATAATCGCCCAGTGTCTTGGCGCCGCGATACGCCAGGCTCGTCGGGTCCTTATAGACAATATTGGTAAAGATACCGCGGCGCAAGGCCAGGGCGCTTTCGGGAAACAGGTCGTTGCCGATCACCATGACCCGACCGGCCTTGCCGGTCGAGACGAGCGCGTCGGCAACCACTTCGGAACCAACGGCAAAAACGCTACAAATGAGCTCAGGGGCGTCCGGCGCACTCAAGCGCTTTTCGAGCTCATGCTTGAGCTGTTTGACTTGCGCATGGGCACCGGCAAGGTCCTCGACCTGCCATGGAATATCTCGTTCGCGCAGATAATTGTGGAAGGCACGGGCGGTTAGATAGTGTGAATCGGTATATGGGTCGCCCGTCAAAAGGAGCACGCGGGCGTCGGCCCCAGAAGCATGGACCAGGTTTGCCGCCTGCTCGGCCATAAGGCTGCCTGCCGTCGAATAATCGGCCAAGCTCGCACCCAAACGATTCAAATGCGGACGGTCGCCGTCGACAAGCTCAATCGTCACGCCCGCCTCGGCGATCTGCCCCAAAAGCTCAGTCGCACGATCGTCGCCCGGCGCATAGGCAAGCAAGCCATCAATCTTCTCGCCCACCTGCAGACGCTCGTCGATTTGCTCGAGTGCATCAGCGTAGCCGCCCACGCCAAATTCAACGCGCTCAACCGTAATGCCCCGGTCGATGACCTCCTGTTCAAAGCGATTGCAGCCTTCCCACAGGTAACGAAAAAAGTACGCTCCCTCGCGCGATGCGCGGGGCAGGCAAAACACCAGATTGATATCCTTGCGGCGCAGGCTTGAGGCACTTGTGTTGCGGTGATAGCCCATGGCCTCGGCCTTAGCGTTCACCTTGGCGCGCACGGATTCGCTCACGCCGGCCTTTCCCGTCAGAGCCTTGTGCACGGTATTGATGGAAACGCCAAGCTCGGCGGCTATGTCCTTCATGGTTACGCGAGCGCTCATGCGGTTACTCCGTTATAGATAAGTTGCCAATTAATAGTCCAGTTAACGATACCCCAAAAATACTCTTCGACTCGCCGTGCTCTCCCTCAAATGCACAAAGCGCCCCGCGAACGGATGCCCGCGGAGCGCTTGGATGTCCGGACCTTATTTGATACCGCGACCCAAGTCTTCGGCGATTTTGTCTACGCCCTTAAGTGCAGCGCACGTCTTTTTGTTGGAGCAATGCCCCGTGCAAACGCCACCCTGAGCGCAGTCGGCGCAGGTGCCCTTGCGGTAGATGCGCACGCACACGGCGACAAACGCAACGCCGATAACAGCCAGTACAACAATATCGATAGGTGCCATAGCAAGCCTCCTCTGGTTAACCACCACTTACTTTACCCCATTCTCCACCTACCAAAAAGGGACAGGTTTATTTTGGTCGGTTTTATCTGCGGAAACGCCACATCTTAACTTCTGGGACAAAGTAATCTGTCTCCCATGCACAAAAAGCCCGAGTGTCGCTGGGACACCCGGGCTCGTGAAAAGGGGCTAATCCTTATTCGGAATTAAGCGGAAACTGCGGCGGAAGCAGCGTTGGTCTCGTCCTCGTCGGTCCATGCATGCTTGGGCATGGGACGGAAGATCTGGAAGAGCATCGCAACCAGCAGCACGATGGCGACAATCGTCCAGATACCAAACTGCCCAAGGACAAGCAGGTTGTAGAACTGGTTGATGAACAGGCCGATGACCCAAGCGAAGGCGCACTCGTAGCCGATGGCAATCGCGGTCCACTTGCCGGAGTCCATCTGGTTGCGGATAGTGCCCATGGCGGCAAAGCACGGGGCGCACAGCAGGTTGAAAGCGCCAAAGGCAACGCAAGCGCCCATAGTCGGGAACATGCCGGCAAACGCGGTCCACAGGCTCGGATCGGTCTCGGCGGCGTCGGCCACGGACAGCAACGAACCGGCGGTGGCGACGACATTCTCCTTGGCGACAAGGCCAGAGACGGTCAGCGCGGTGGCCTGCCAGGTGCTAAAGCCGAGCGGGGCGAAGATCCAGGCGACCAGGTTACCGAGCATGGCAAGCACGGAGTAGTCCATGAACTCCTCGGGAATGCCGTCCATTGCAGGCAGGAAGCCAAAGGAACCGTTGTAGCTACCAAAGTTGGACAGGAACCAAACCACGACGGTGGACGCGAAGATGACCGTGCCGGCCTTCTTGATAAAGGCCCAGCAGCGCTCCCAAACGTGCAGTGCCCAAGAGCGGATCGCCGGGAAGTGGTAAGCGGGGAGCTCCATAACAAACGGCGTCGGGCGACCAGCGAAGAGCTTGGTCTTCTTGAGCATGAGGCCCGAGGCGATGACGGCAAAGACGCCCAGGAAGTAGAAGAGCGGGCTGATCCACGCGGCGGTGGTGGAAGAATCGCCGATGATGGAACCCATGAGCAGGGCAATGATCGGCAGCTTAGCGCCACAGGGAATGAACGTGGTGGTCATGACCGTCATGCGGCGGTCCTTCTCGTTCTCGATGGTCTTGGTAGCCATGACGCCGGGAACGCCGCAGCCCGAGGACACGAGCATGGGGATAAAGGACTTACCGGACAGGCCAAAGCGGCGGAACACGCGGTCCATGATGAAGGCGACGCGGGCCATATAGCCGCAGTCCTCCAGGAAGGACAGCATCACAAAGAGCAGGAACATCTGCGGCACAAAACCGAAGATGGCGCCCAGGCCGCCGACGATACCGTCGCAGACCAGCGAATCGACCAGGCCACCGTCCTCGGTACCGCCCGCCACAAGGGCGTCGTGCACCACGGTGGTGATACCCGGGACATAGGGGCCGTACTGCGCCGGGTCGACCGAGTCGGCATTGTCGCCCGCAGCCTCGACGGCCGCGTCGTAGGCGTCGCGGCCCTGACCGAGCACGTACCAACCGTCGGTACCGAAGAGCTGGTCGTTGGTGAAGTCGGTCACCGTGCCGCCCAAGGTAGAAACGGCGATGTAGTACACGCAGAACATGATGACCACAAAGATCGGCAGGCCCAGGATACGGTTGGTAACCACGCGGTCGATCTTCTCGGAGGTGCTCATCTTTGCCGGAGCCTTGGTCATGCACTCGTCGATGATGTGCGCGATGACGCCATAGCGCTCACCGGTGATGATGGACTCGGCATCGTCGTCGCAGTCCTGCTCGCACTGGGCGACCAGCTCCTCCACGCGAGCGGCCTTCTCCTTGGTGAGGTTGATGAGTTTGCAGGCGTCCGCGTCGCGCTCGAACAGCTTGACGGCGTAGTAGCGACGCTTGTTGGCAGGAACGCTCGCAGGCAGGTTATTCTCGATGTGGTCCAGAACGTCCTCGATGGAGGAATCGAACTTGTGCTCCGGCACCTGGCCCTTGGAAGCAGCGGACTTCTTAACCTGCTCGAACAGCTCCTTGATACCCTTGTTCTTAAGGGCCGAGATCATCATGACCGGGCAGCCGAGCTTCTTGGAAAGCTTGTCCGTGTCGATCTTATCGCCGTTCTTCTCGACCAGGTCGGCCATGTTGAGGGCAACGACCACGGGCAGGCCGGTCTCGATGACCTGAAGCGCCAGGTACAGGTTGCGCTCGAGGTTGGTGGCGTCGACAACCTGGACGACCACATCGGGCTCGCCGCTCATGAGGTAATCGCGCGAGCACTGCTCCTCGGGGCTGTAGGGGGAAAGCGAGTAGATGCCAGGGAGGTCCGTGATGGTAACGTTCTTGTCGCTTAGGAGCTTGGCCTCCTTTTTCTCAACCGTGACGCCGGGCCAGTTGCCAACGTAGCCGTTGGCGCCGGTGATCAGGTTGAAAAGCGTGGTCTTGCCGCAGTTGGGGTTACCCGCCAACGCGACATGGATCTGAGAATCCGCCATTCAATCCTTCTTCCTTGTGTGCCTGCGCTGCTTTCTCCGCGCAGGCTGGATAATGTGCTTCAAAGATGCTGCATTAAGTTAGAAAAACCTAACTTTATCTGCAGAAATATGCGTCGCGAGTCCTTACTGGACCTCGACGACGGCGGCCTCCTCCTTGCGGATGGAAAGCTCGTAGCCGCGCACGTTGATCTCGACCGGATCACCGAGCGGTGCAACCTTCACGACCTTGAACGAAGTGCCCTTGATGAGCCCCAGGTCCATAAGGTGGCGGCGAAGCGCACCCTCACCGTGAAGCTTGACGATGGTAGAGCTCTCGCCCACCTTAACGTCACCCAACGTCTTCATCCTCTTGTCCCCCTTTCGGTTTTTATGAAATGCTGCAGACTAGCCGACGGTCATGATGTGCATGGCAACCTTGGAATCGATACCAAAGCGTGCGCCCAGCACAGTGACGATGATATTGGCGCCACTCGAGCTCACCACGTGGATTTCGCTGCCCTCGACAAAGCCGAGGTCCTTGAGGTGGTGTTTCATGTCCTCATTGCCCTTTACACGGGACACGCGTACGGTTTCGCCCGCTTTTACCATCGAAAGCGGCATGGCCGGCATCTGCGGTCCGCAAGACATGAGTGGCTCCTAACGTCAGTTCGTCCTCAACATCGACGCGATAAAAGTTAACCACGTCTATGTTCGCTTTAGTAAACTAACACGTGGTTAACTTTTTGGAAAGGGTCCCCGTTCAGATTTCAAAAAAGTTTCCTATACGAAACAAAAGGGCGCGGCAAAGGACCATCCTTTACCACGCCCTGTCATGCTTAAAGCGAGAGATTTCTGATCGATGTGACACAGGAGGCCTCATCTACGCCCGAAACGCGGAAGATGATGTCCTCGCCGCACTCGCCGTAGAGAGCCATGAGTCCCATGACATCGCGGCCATCCGTGCGGCGGTCGCCGATGCTGACCGACACGTCGCTACGATGCTTGGCAATGATGTCATAGAGCAGCGCAACCGGGCGGGCATGTAATCCCAACGGATCTTTAATCGTCTTTGTAAACTCGACCATGTCCCCTCCCACGACATCGCACATTCGGCCGGCAAAACCCAGCCACGTGGTAGCTATTGTACCGTTAGATGCTTCTCGAGAGCTCCTCTGAACACCTCGTGGTCAAAAAGTGGCAAATATGAGTACTGTCACCAATTTAGTAGCAGCAAAATCGAGAGCAAATTGCCTAATTTGAGCGATTCGAAGAGGTTGAAAACCGTCAAACGCCCTTTAAAGGGAGTTAGATAAATCGATTTTGAGCCCATTTTCGCTCAGAGCAGGCCGAAAAATATGGCACTTCTTTTGCAACAGTACTCATATTTGGCATTTTTTGACCACGGGGGCCAAGACCATGCCCCAAAACACAAAAGGAGGGGCCTCGTAAGGCCCCTCCTTAGGAAAGGGAATCGATTTATTCCACAGCCGTAGATTAATCCTAGCCGCTACTCCATCATATCGAGGACGGAAGGGCGAAGCTCGTTCTCGGCGGCCTCGGGATCGGTCTCGCGCAGGCGGTTGATGTAGCGGTTGTACCACATCACGGCAAGGCCCAAGAAGACAACCACGCCGCCAACGTTGTAGACCAGCGTCAGCCACAGCGGCTGATCGAGCGGAATGGTGCCGCAGATAAGCACGAAGCAGAAGACCACAAGCAGGAATGCGGCAACGACCAGGCCAAAGCTGCGCGAACCCATGCGGAAGCCACGGGGAGCGGCGTCAAAGTTCTTGCGCAGCATAAAGTAGGCAAGCAAAATCAGCAGCGGTGGGAGCAGAGCGGTGGCAGCCGTCATGTTGGTGACGATCATGAGCAGGTCGTCGAGGTTACCGGAGCCCAGGGCCGGAATGATCAGGATGGGGACGACGATGGCGAACTGCAGCCAAGCAGCGCGGGCAGGAATGCCATGCTCGTTGAGCTCGACGATCTTGCTACCAAAGACGCCCTTGGGGATCTCGGTGAAGAAGACCTTGATGGGAGCGGAGGTCCACATCATGAGGGAGCCCAGCGTGGCGGCGAGAAGGATCAAGCCGATGGCGCGCGTAGACACTTCCATGGGAATGCCAAAGTGGGCAAAGACAGCGCCGAATACGTCGAAGATACCGGTGGAGATGGCAACGCCGCCCTCGGGGATGAACAGGTTGACCAGCAGCGAAGCGCCTGCATACAGAAGGCCGATGGTCAGGCCGGCGATAACGACGGTGCGCACGAAGGCCTTGACGCCACCCTTAAGGTCGTTAAGGAACACGCCGACAGACTCAGCGCCGCCAACGCCCTGGATGATCCAGGCAAGCGTACCGAAGAAGCCCCACGCAGTTGCGAAGTTGCTCATGTCGGGAGCCATGTTAGCGGGAGTAGGAGCCGTAGCGAACTCAACGCCGCCAAAGGCAGCAGCCAGGGACAGCAGGATGAACACGGCGGTCAGGCCGAGAGCCGCGGTCGAACCGAAGGAGGAAATGGAGCCGATCCACTTAGCGCCCTTGGTCGAAACCCACGTGGCGATAGCAAAGACGACGATCTCGATAATGGTGATCCACAGCTGCGAAAGCTCGGCGTTGGCACCAAAGAACACGTAGCTCGCGTAGATGATGACGTTGGGCAGGACGGACGCAAAGAAGAACAGGTTAACGAACCAGTAGCTAAATGCCGTCAGGAACGCCCAGCGACCACCCATCGAGGTCTTAACCCATGCGTACACGCCAGACTCGGAGTCCTTGTTGAGGCCGACGAACTCGGCGGTAACCAGGGTATAGGGGACAAAGTACAAAAGCGTGGCGAAGAAGAACGACGGCGCAGCTGCCAAGCCGATGGCCGCGTTGTTGTTGATGATGTTCTTGATACCGAACACGGCGGCGACCGTCATGCCCAGCAGAGCGAACGAACCAATCGTTCCTCGTTTTTCAGAGCTCATAAGCCCTCCCAATCATCTGTTAAATGTCATCTAAAACCGTCCGAGCTGCAAGTGCAAACACGGATGGCGCACCTGCTAAGGGGAATGGGGAAAAGGGAGTCAACAAAGCCATCCCCCTTAACGGCGCGAAGCAAACGTCCGGTAGCGCGCAGAGATGTGGTGTAAGAGGCGGGGCATACCCCGCCTCTTCCCTTT
>CAUCUN010000021.1:0-42682 GCA_958445985.1 uncultured Collinsella sp.
CACGCAAAGGAAAGCACTTAATGTGCTTTCCGTCTTGCGCAGGACTGTAGAGCAGGAAAGTTCATATGCGCCGCCCGGCTCCCGCGGCTCTCAGGGGCATCTCTCATGCAAAAACTGTCGTGGGGTAAAGTCCGAGGTCAGTGGCGTTTTATACCGAGAAATTCAAAAAAGTCGAAAATTCATTACAAATTTGCGTTGACTTTAGGTAACTAAAGTTTCATACTCCTTTTCAACCACTGGGGGATGTGAACACGCACGGATCGTTCGCATCATGATTGAAGAGGATTTCTTAGACATGTTCACGCATCAGCTAAACATTATCAGCGTAGTAATTATCTGATGCGGGTTAGCACATACAGCTAGCCCGTACGATAACGGGCGGCTGATGAAGATGAGGGCCGTCGAGCGCAACCGACGGCCCTCATTTTTTATGTCTAGGAAGTTCTTTTTAGAGGAGGAAATGTAATGAACGGAGTTTTGCTCATGGTTGTGGCCGCGGCGGTGCTCGCCTGCGGCTATCTGGGCTATGGCCGATGGCTGGCCAACAAGTGGGGCGTTGACAAAGAGGCCCTCACGCCGGCCAAGCGCATGAAGGACGGCAACAGCTTCTCGCCCGTCTCCGCCTTCACCGCGTTTTCGCACCAGTTCAGCTCGATCTGCGGTGCTGGCCCTGTCACGGGTACGATCGTCGCCATGGCCTTTGGCTGGCTGCCCGTCGTGCTCTGGGTCCTCGTCGGCGGCATCTTCTTTGGCGCCGTCCACGACTTTGGTGCCCTGTACGCTTCGATGAAGAACAACGGCAAGTCACTCGCTCAGCTCATCGAGAAGTATATCGGCAAGACCGGCCGTCGCCTGTTCCTGCTGTTCTGCTGGCTGTTCTGCATCATCGTCATCGCCGCCTTTACCGACATGGTCTGCAAGACGTTCATGTTCACCCCGGCCGTTGACGCTTCTGGTGCTGCTACCGGTGCCATCGACTTCACCAAGTCCTATGCCGCCGGCTGCGCTGGTACCATCTCCATCCTGTTCACCTTCGTCGCTATCGCCTTTGGTTGGGCCCAGAAGAAGTTCAACCTCACCGGCGCTGCCGAGTTCGTCACCGGCGTGGTCCTCATGGTTCTCATGTTCGCCGTCGGTATGCAGTTTCCGGTCTACCTGGATAAGTTCCAGTGGTTCGCCGTCGTCATGGTCTACCTGGTCTTCGCTGGCGCTATGCCCATCCAGATGCTCAAGACCCCGCGTGACTACCTCACTTCCATCATGATGATCGTCATGATCGTCTGCGCTGTCCTTGGCATCGTCGTCCTGGGCGTCAACGGTCAGGCCACTATCACCGCTCCGGTCTTCACCGGCTTCTCCACTGCCTCAGGCATGATGTTCCCGGTCCTGTTCGTCTCCGTCGCTTGCGGTGCTCTCTCCGGTTTCCACAGCCTCGTTTCTTCCGGCACCTCTTCTAAGCAGGTCGAGAAGGAGCAGGACGCCGTCAAGGTCGGTTACGGCGCTATGATCGTCGAGTCCTTCGTCGGCATCCTCGCCATCATCGTCGCCGGCATCATGTTCTCCGACATGAACACCGCCGGTACCGGCGCCCTCAACGCCGGCGTCGCTTCCACCCCGTTCCAGATCTTCGCCGCTGGCATCTCCCGCGGTATGCAGGCCTTCGGTGTTGACGGCACGCTCGCTACCGTCTTTATGACCATGAACGTTTCCGCTCTGGCCCTGACCTCGCTCGACGCCGTCGCCCGCATCGCCCGCACCTCGTTCTCCGAGTTCTTTGCCCAGACCAACGACGCCCTGGCCATCGAGTCCAAGGCCGGCTACATGAAGGTCCTCGGCAACCCCTGGTTCGCCACGGTCGTCACCCTGCTTCCTGGTCTCGCCCTCGCTTTTGGTGGCTATGCCAACATCTGGCCGCTCTTTGGTGCTTCCAACCAGCTGCTCGGCGGCATGACCATGATCACCCTCGCCGTGTTCTGCAAGTGCACCGGCCGCAAGGGCTGGATGCTCTACGTGCCCGTCGTCTTCCTGCTCTGCTGCACCTTCACCTCGCTGGTCCAGAGCGCCATGGGCTGCATGACCGCCGTCCAGGCCTACGGTTTCTTCGGTACCATCCCGGCTACCGCCACCACGGCCGCCGTCTCCGTCGCCGCCACCAAGGGCCTGCAGCTCGTCTTTGCCGTCCTGCTGATGGTCCTGGGCCTCATCGTTGCCGTTAACTGCCTCAAGGAGTTCTTCGGCAAGGAGGCCGGTTCCATGCCCGACGAGGAGCCTGAGTGGTCCGAGATGGGCAAGGCCGAGTACGGCCGCGCCGCTGCCGCTGAGGCTCCTGCCGACGCCGAGGCCGCCAAGGCTTAGTCGACCTGACGAGTTGGACGTCACATCTATATGACTCGGAAAGACCGGGTCCGCGACTTCGCGGACTCGGTCTTTTTTCATGCAAAAGCGGGTGATGCTCGAGTGTTCTCGCAGATGTTTTGCGTGGATAAGGGCGCGCGTTGTACCATATAGACGTATATGTGTACATATGAAAGGGGCCCCGTGGCCAAGACGGTATATTCCGATAACCAAAATAATGTCGATGCCCTGGCTGAGCGTCTGAGCAGCCAGACATCGCTTTCTGCTGAGCGTGCCAAGCTGGTTGCCTACGACCTGCTCTGCCGCAAGGCGCTCAAGATTAAGTCGAGTGCGCTGGCGCAAATTTTCCGCTCCGTCGATAAGGAATGTGACACCAAGGCGATGCGCGATGAGCTTATCGCGGCAAATATCGTGACCAAGATCGAGGGTAGCGGCATTAACGGGCGCCCGGCGTTCTATACCATCAATGCCGAGATCCGCGATGCCCAGGAGCAGCCTGCCGAGTCCGTCGAGGATTTTGTCGTCGAGGATTCCGCTGACGTGACTGCTGTGGAAGAAGCTGCTCCGCGTGAGCATGTCGATACCGATGAGTTGCTCGATGAGAACGTCGTGCGTGCCTTTACGGCCAAGGCAGGACGCGGCGGTTTTGGCGGGGGTGGCAAGCGCGATGCGCAGCGCCGCGCCCAGCAGGAGCGCTTCCGTCGCGCCGTTGCTCGAAAGGGCGAGACGGATGCCGAGGCTGTTGAGACCGAGGTTTCTGCCGAGTCGCAGAAGCCCACGAAGGAGCAAAAGCCCGTGGAGGCCCAAGAGCCCAAGCGTCGTCGCGGTGCTCACTTTAAGGCTGCAGCGCAGGATGCCGCGCGTGAGGTTGAAGAGTCTTCTGAGGTTGCAGACGATGTTGAGGAGTCTGCCAAGAGGGCTCCGGGTTCATGTCGTCCCGGCCGCGGTTTTGCGGGACGCGCGTATCCCGTAAGGTGTCAGGAGAAGAGCGAGCCGGCTTCGACCACTCAGGGCGAGAAGGACGAGAAGGCCGTTGAGCCGGCGGCTCGCGAACAGAAGCCTGCTGAGCCGCAGCTTGAGGTTGATGCCGAGGCCAAGGGCCAGCAGCCTACTGATGAGCAGGCGGAGCAGGGCACGTCGAGCAAGCCTCGCCGCCGTCGCCATCGTGGGGGCCGCAGTTCCCATGCCGAGACTGCAACCGAGAAGACCACGCCGCAGAACGAGGATGCGAAGGCCGAGGTTTCTTCGGGGCAGCCTAAGCGCCAGCCGGCGAAGGAGAGCAAGTTCGATCGTCCGCAGAAGCAGGCGTCTATGCCGAAGCACGAGCGCAATTCCCAGGGCGATTCTAAGCGCAAGTCTCAGAAGAAGCCGGAGTCTGCCGCAGCAGATACTGCTGCCCAGCAGCCCAAGTCGTCCGTCCACGGCGAGGTCTCGGCGTTTGCCCTTGCCCGCGTTTTAGGCAGGCAGCTGCTCAAGGTTGTCCCCACGCCTATGGCGCTCTCCAAGATCAAGGAGCAGCAGACACAGATCGTAAAGGTCGAGGGCAAGGACGGCAAAAAGGCTCCGCAGCGCACTCAGCACAACGAGATGTCCAACCGCAAGATTGCCGAGGAAATCGCAATCATCCAGGCTTGGATCGAGCAGAACCGAGGTGCCGATACGCCGGTTGCCTCGCGCCGCCAGCGTGCCTACCAGATCTTTAACGACGAGAAGGCTTTTGACGGCAAGCACGGTGAGCGCCTGATCAGGCGTATGACCGAAAAGGGCATCAGCATGCAGGCGATCAAGGTCGCCCCCAATCGCCCCGTGCACTTTACGGGCTTTTTTACGCTGGGAGCCGACAAGCCGTTCATTATGGTCGAGAACCTGGACACCTACGACGAGATCGTCAAGCTGCTGCGTGGCCGCAAGCACGCCAAGCTCTTTGGCATCAAGGTGGGCGGCGTGATTTTTGGCGGCGGATGCAAGGCGAGCGTCTCGCATGCCCTGGACGATTATCTGGCCGAGATTGGCTATCGCTTTAACTACGTCTACTACGTGGGCGATATCGATCGCGAGGGCGCGCGCATCGTCGAGCAGACTCGCAATGCCAATGTGGTTGAGATTCGCCTGCATGCCGGCATGTATCGCGCTATGCTCGCCGAGCATAAGCGTCGCGTGAAGGCCGGCGGAGAGTGCGAGCCCGCGGCTGCCAACCAGGGTGTGCCGCAGAACCTGGCAGCGACGATCAAGGATCTGCCCATGGTTACGCGCGTGCAGTTCCGCAACGTGCTGCGCGAGGGCGGGCGCATTCCGCAGGAGATTCTGATGACCGCAGACTATCGGGATGGCGACTCGGGAAGCTTCGACCGCATGCTGAACAACTAGGGCGTTCGGCCCCGGGAGAGTGGGGACACCGGCTTAGGTTTCCTGCTCTACAGTCCTGCTCACGACGGAGGCCACATTAAGTGGCCTCCTGTTCGTGCGGAACTCGCGATAAACCTAAGCCGGTGTCCCCACTCTCCCGGGGCCTGCGGCTACTTGGTTGTCGCATGCGGCTCGCTTTTCGGAACTGGGCTGATATTTTCTTGATGTTAGGCGCTCTTGGTCCTTTCGGGCTTGGGGCGTCTGTCTTATATAGGTAGATTCCTTGCGGGTTCGAATCCCTCCGCTTGCCCACAAAAAAGCGCCCTGGGCCGTTATGGGCTCAGGGCGCTCAGTTTTAATGGCTGGGACGGAGGGATTCGAACCCCCAACAGCCGGCACCAAAAACCGGAGTTCTACCGTTGAACTACGTCCCAATGTGTGGTGTTGCCCAAAAGCAACTCGTTTAGTTTACCTAATCTGCGAGGGCATCGCAAACGCCATCGAGCAGGCGTACGGCGAGTGTCTGCGCGTCGCTTGCGGTGAAGGTTCCGTTGTAGCGCGTCATGCCCGTGAGCTCAATGCGGATGCGCGCGGGCTTTTGCTGCGCGGCGACATTGGCAGTGCGGATGCGCTGCGCCAGGTTGTGACACTCGGCAAGAGCGATCGTGGCGCGCGGCGCTGCATCTGCGGGCAACTCATCGCTTGCGATCTCGAGCACCAGATCCACGTCGGTCGGGACCTCGGAATCGCAAAGCATCATGCCGCTGCTATCGGTCGTCGCAGTGGCGATGTTCCACATGCGCGATGCAACGCTACGCGCGATGGGGTCCTCACCGATGACGGCAATCTGGAAGCGCTCGAGTACGTTGGCGGCGCGGGCAAAGCCGATGCGCGACTCGGCCTCGGTAACCGAGGGCTTGCCCTCCCATACGTGATGCAGGCGGTTGATATAGGCGTAGGTATCCTGAAACGCCATGCCATCGGCAAACAGGCCGACATTTTCTTGGAACTGCTGCAGAGCGGCCTCGGTGTGCGGGCCAAAGTAACCGTCGTCCTCACCGCAGGCAAAGCCCAAAACGTTGAGCGCGCGCTGCAGGACCTGAACGTCGGCGCCATGGAAATTGGGCATGCGCAGATAGAGCGTGCGGTCGCCCAGCTTATACGAGGCGTCCACCAGGGCGCTCCAGCAGGGGATATCGACGGCGCAGCCAGCGGCAAGGCCACTGTCGAGCCTAAAGGTGCCAACGGCCTGCTCAGTGGTGGCGCCAAAGCGCTTGTCGGCAACCTCGGTGTCATCGATTGTATAGCCGAGCTGCAGGAGACGAGACTGCACGTCCTCGACGGCTGCTCCTTGCATGCCCGTTGTAATAGGTTCCATGAACGAACCCCTTTCGGCGTACCATTCGTACTATTTGAGCGTCTGTCGGATAGACAACGCAAAGGGATGCATAAACATGCACTCAACAGTGTAGCAAGTTGTGCCTAAATACGCTGCTGACAGGTTTTATAACCCCCGTTAGTTAAGGCGCTCCACAAAGAAATCTGCCATGGAGAGGAACAGCTCGCGTGCGTGCGGATCAAGCTCAACGTTCTCGATGGCCGCTTTGGCCTTAGCGGTCAGGTCGAGCGCGTAAGTGTGGGCGTAATCGATGGAGCCGGTTTCCTGAAAGATCTCCACGGCGCGTGCGAGCTGCGCGGGATCATCGGTACCCGAGGAAAGAATCGCCTCGACCTCGTCGTGGTGGCGCTCATCAGAGAGGGCGTGTACGGCGACAAGCGTGCGCTTGCCCTCGGTGATGTCGGTGCGGAAGTCCTTGTTGGCGGCTTCCTTAGCGCCGACAAGGTTGAGCAGGTCGTCCTGAATCTGAAAGGCAAGGCCCGTGTGCAGGCCAAAGGCGCGCAGCGCTTCGATTTGCTCATCGCTGCCGCCGCCGATAATGGCTCCGGCGGCAAGCGGCGTGGCTCCGCTGTAAAACGCGGTCTTGTGCGTCGCCATGTCCAGGTAGTCATCAACCGAGATATCAAAGCGCCCGTCACGGACCCAACCCAGGTCGAGCGCTTGACCCTCGATGGTGCGGACGATCATCTCGGTTAGCTCGTGGAGCACGCGCAGCTTCACGTCGGACTCCAGCGTGGGGTCGTCGAGAACGGTCTTGGTGACCATGGTGAGCGCCAGGTCGCCACAATTGATGGCAAGCCCCGTGCCCTCGGTAAGGTGCATGCAGGGCTTGCCTCGACGAAGCTGTCCGTTGTCGGCGATGTCGTCGTGGATCAGCGCGCCCGACTGGAAATGTTCGATGGCTGCCGCAGCGCTGCGCGCACTCTCAAAGCTACCGCCCACTGCGGTTGCGGCGAGCATGCAGATAAGCGGGCGGTGGCGCTTGCCGGCGTTGGCCGTAAAAGCCGAGAGCGGCGCGTACAGGTAGCGCTCGATATCGGCAGAGGTCGCCTGTCCGTCAAAGAACGTGGCCAGATAGTCGTTAATCTGGTCAAAGTGCTGGGCTAAAAAGCTGGTAAACGGACTGGACACGGGTTCTCGCATTCTTTCTGAGGTTGCATTGGTGCAATATGCAGACAACATATTGCCACATCAGGGCGTTTGGCGCGGCAGTTTTGGCGATTTAGGACAACGGGCGTGCGTTTGATGGAGCGCGCCTAAATCAGCCTAAAATGCTCGAGCGCCGCAACGACACCGTCGTGATCGACGGTGTCGGTCACGTAATCGGCCTTATCCTTGAGATAGTCCGGCGCATTGCCCATGGCGATACCGACATCGACGGCGTTCATCAGCGAGACGTCATTGCTGGCGTCGCCGATGCCGTATACGGTTCCGTGGTGGGGATCGAGGGCATCGAGTACAGACTGGATGCCCCCGCGCTTCGTGCATTCGCGGGGCGAGATTTCGGTTACCTCGAGTTCGAGCTCGTTAAAGCACAGCAGCGGCTCAAGTGCCTTATCTTGGGCGATGCGGTTGGCGAGCGATGTAGACATCAAGATCTTGTAGACACTGTAATGTTGCAGCTGCGTGACTGCGTCGCCCAGGGTGCGCGCGTATCCGGGGGCATCGGGGGCATCGGCACTCATGCGCACGACGCCGTTGAGGCCCTCAAAGCGGATGGCCTCGCCCGATTGCTCAAGGTAGGGGGCAAGACGCTGCAGCATACTGGGCGTCATCGACAGATCGCGAATTGCGTGTCCGTTGATCTCGGCGTAACCGCCCGCAAGACAGACGATGCCGGTCCAGGGCAGCTCAAGAAGTTTGGGGTGGATGCAGCTCAGGGTGCGTCCCGTGCAGATAAAGGCCATGTTGCCGTTGGCGACAAACTCGCGGATGGCCTGCGAGACCGCCTCGTTGGGGTAGGGGGAGAGGTCCCGCTCGTCTTCGGGAAGGTCTTGGGCGAGCCTGGGGTCTTGCCAGGCGAGCGTTCCGTCGATATCGAAGAAGCAAATATCGCCGCGCTTATGGGCTGCGCTGGCGGCGGGGGAGGCCGAGGCGGTGGGCACAAATTCCGGCTCGAGGCCCATGATCTGGTCAAAATGCTCTTTAACGCGGGGAACGGAGATGCCGATGACCACCTGGGCGGTCTTGTCCGTAATGATGAGGCCCTTGGCGCCCACCGCGACAAACGACGCGTTATCTGCAACGATGGAAGGGTCTGCGACCTCGACGCGCAGGCGCGTGGCGCAGTTGGTTGCGCCCACAATATTGCCAACGCCACCTAAAAGCTGAATTACCCGCTCAGCGAGGACGTGATCTTGATCGGATCGACTATTGACCTCGTCATTGGGAGATTGCTCTTTGGCAAAGCCGCTTTCCGTTAAACGATCGATTGCCGCGCGATTGGCAACATGATCCTCGCGGCCCGGCGTCTTAAGGTCATAGACCAAGATGAGTGCTCGAAAACTAACAAAAAAGATGAGGCTAAAGGCAAGGCCGATACCGAGCGCCAAAAGATAGGCACCGGCATGCGTGCGCATGAGCGGAATAAAGTTGAAGGCTGCCATCTCAATCAGGCCGCCCGAGAAGATGCCGACGATGCCAAAGAGATTCATGGTTGTGGCAAGGCAAGACGATAAGACGGCGTAGAGCAAAAAGAGCCCGGGGTGGGTGAACATAAAGAGAAACTCGAGTGGCTCGGTAACGCCGCAAACCACCGAGGCGACGATGGCGGGCAAAAGGATGACCTTAAGGCCGGCGCGGCGCTCTGGTTTTGCGGTGGAGTAGAACGCAGCTGCGATGGCAGGAAGGCCAAAGAGCTTGACCCAGCCGGTGGCGGTAAAACCGGCCCACGGCGCAAGCTCATTAAGGGGGCGCGTGCTATGGGAGAGGATGGGGAGCAAACTGCTCCACGTGGCGTAGATGCCGTCGTTAATGACCAGGTTGTCGTAGTAGATTGGCATGTAGAGCAGGTGGTGCAGCCCCATAGGCTCGAGCGCTCGCTCCAAAAACACAAAGATGCCCACGCCAAAGGGGCCGACGCTCGTAAGTGCATGGCGCAGCGTTTCGGTCATTGCGTATACGGAGGGCACGATGGCGGCCGAGATAGCGGCAAGGGCAAACACGGCAAAAAAGCTGATGAGGTAGACCAGCGAGGAGCCCGAGAAGGTGCCGAGCCAATCGGGAACCTTGGCATCGTAGAAGCGGTCATGGATGGCGACGACGGTTGCCGATACCACCAGCGGGCCGATAATGCCGGTGTCGAGCGTCTTGATGCCGTCGATGACGGTGATGCCGTTGGCGGGGGTCAAAGATGACGGGTACTTAAGCCCAAGGTTGTCTCCGCTCAGCTTAATGATCTCGCTCAAAAAGAAGCAGTAGGCAAAATAGGCGACGAGAGCCTCGAGGCAGCAACGAGCCGGTTGTTTTTGGGCAAGACCGATGGGCAGCGCTACGGCAAAAAGGAGCGGGAGGCGTTTAAAGACCGTCCACGAGCCGCGCTGGATGATAGCCCAGAAAACGTACCAAGGGGTTCCGTATACGGCGAGATCGCCGACGATGTCCGCAGTCGTTGCGAGAGCGGAGACGCCGACCATGAGGCCTGATATAGAAAACAGCATGGCGGGCGCGAACATTGCCCCGCCAAAGCGTTGGATTTTTTGCAGCATGTTCTGCCTTCCGAATATCGAGGCGCGTTGCGCGTGGGGAAACGTTTAAACAATGGATTCATTGTAGAGGACCAGACGATTGTCGTACCGGCAGTTTTGAGCGAAACCGATTTGGGCATGACAGAAACCGTCAACGGTTAAATCCTGTCGCTTTACCGATATTCGGTTTAAACAACTTTAAGAAATGCTATCGTGCCTAGCCGGAAATGAATAATGTAGAGGTGAAACAATGCCAAAAGCGATATACGAAGGAATCTACCGAGAAATACGCTCGCGCATCATTAATGGGACCTATGCGTTTCAGGAGATGCTGCCAACCGAAGCCGAGCTGACCGCGGAGTTCGGATGCACTCGCAATACCGTCCGTCGCGCCTTGGGTATGCTGGCCGACGGGATGTTTGTGCAGCCTATACACGGCAAGGGCGTGCGCGTTATTTGGCTTAAGGGCGAAACCGACATGTTGGGCGCACTCGAAGAGGTTGAGTCGTTTGGCGAGTTTGCAAAGCGCAACAATGCCGTTGCATCGACGGACGTTAAGTCTTTCGAACATCTGGTTTGCACCGAGCAACTCTCTCGTCACCTGGGCTTTAAGGTGGGCGAGGAGTTGATTCGCGTAGTGCGTGTCCGAAGCCTCAACGGCAACGCGTGCCAAGTGGACCATGGCTATTTTTTGGCGTCGATCGCCAAGGGCCTGACTCCCGAGATCGCGGCAGATTCTATTTACGGCTATCTGGAGCACAAGCGCGGTGTCAAAGTGATGGCGAGCCGTCGTACGGTGAGTGTCGAGCTCGCCAACGATGAGGACTGCAGCTATCTTGACCTCGGCAAATATAACTGCGTTGCCGTCATGGAGAGTCAGTCGTACACCTCGGATGGCATCTTGTTTGAGGTGACGCACACTCGCACACACCCCGAGATCTTCCATTACCGCGTCAATTCCAAGCGATAGCCGGCTAGCTCGCAGCCTGACGAGACTCATGGCCTCAAAGAGAAAACGCCCGGTCAAACCGACGGTACATCGGCTTGACCGGGCGTTTTCTCTGCATTCGATAACAAATAATTGTTTATACAAAACTTGTCAAGTATCAAGTTGAAATTACCGTTCACCGAAGTTTTTCTACCGCTCTAGTAATACTTGTTCAAACAACTAGCCAAATAGCGTATCGTTCAAATCAGCAAAAGGGGCAAAGTCCCCGAGCCAATCTCCGAAGGCGGCGGCAAAGGGTGCCGCCACGGTGTGAAAGGGTGGATTGTAATGAAGAACGAAATGAGCAGAAGGCAGTTCCTGGGCTTTGCTGGTTCCGCGGCTGCAGTTCTTGGTCTGGGCCTCGTGGGTTGCGGTGGTTCTGCCGGCTCCGGCTCCTCCGCTTCTGGTGACGCTGCCGAGGTCTACTTCCTCCAATTCAAGCCCGAGGTCGACAAGGAGTGGAAGGAGATCGCCAAGGCCTATAAGAAGGAGAAGGGCGTCGAGGTCAAGATCGTGACCGCCGCTTCCAACACCTACGAGGAGAAGCTTAAGTCCGAGATGTCCAAGAGCTCCGCTCCGACCCTGTTCCAGGTCAACGGCCCCACCGGTCTTAAGAACTGGAAGGATTACTGCGCCGACCTGTCCGATACCAAGCTCCGCGGTGAGCTCATTGATGACTCCCTGGCTCTGCAGTCCGACGGCAAGGATGTGTGCATCGACTGGGTTCAGGAGAGCTTCGGCATTATTTACAACAAGCAGCTGCTCGAGAAGGCTGGCTACAAGGCCGAGGACATCAACTCCTTCGACAAGCTGAAGGCTTGTGCCGACGACATCCAGGCCCGCAAGGACGAGCTTGGTGTCGAGGGTGCCTTCACTTCCGCCGGCATGGACGACTCCTCCAGCTGGCGCTACACCACCCACCTTGCCAACATGCCGCTCTACTACGAGTTTGAGAAGGAGCACAACCAGGAGGACGACGAGATCAAGGGTGAGTTCCTCGACAACTACAAGCAGATCTTCGACCTGTACATCACCGACTCCACCTGCGATCCTTCGCAGCTTGCTTCCAAGACCGGCGACGACGCCACCAACGAGTTCGCAACCGGCAAGGCCGTCTTCTACCAGAACGGCTCTTGGGCCTACTCTGACCTCGTCAAGGCCGGCATGACCGACGATCAGATTGGCATGATGCCCATCTACATCGGTGTTGACGGCGAGGAGAACCAGGGCCTGTGCTCCGGCGGCGAGAACTACTGGTGCGTCAGTTCCCAGGCTTCCGAGGATGCCCAGAAGGCCACCGAGGACTTCATGTATTGGTGCGTCACCGCTGACACCCCGACCAGCATCATCGCCGACAAGATGGGTCTGACCGCTCCGTTCAAGAGCGCCAAGGAGACCACCAACGTCTTCTCGCAGCAGGCCGTTGCCATGGCCAAGGACGGCAAGAAGACCGTCGCTTGGGACTTCGTCTACATTCCCTCCGAGGAGTGGAAGAAGAACCTCAAGCAGGCTCTGATTGCCTACGCTGCCGATAACAGCAAGTGGGACGGCGTCAAGAACGCCTTCGTCGATGGCTGGAAGACCGAGAAGGCCGCTTCCGAGTAAGCAGTTGCTGCCCAAGCTATCTGATTAGCGACAGGGGGCGGGCAGACGTTGGTTTGCCCGCCCCCTGCATATTGAAAGGACCCTTTTATGGGCAAAGCACTCAAGCGCTGGTGGCCGCTCTTTATGCTGCCCACGTGCCTGGCGTTTATGATCGGGTTCGTGATCCCTTTTATCCAGGGCTTCTATCTCTCGTTCTGCCAGTTTATTATCATTAGTAACGCGCACTTTGTCGGTATCGAGAACTACGTGCGCGCGCTGTCCGATCCGCAGTTCTCCACGTCGTTCTTCTTTACCGTGGCGTTTGCCTTTCTGTCGACGGTGCTCATCAATGTGATCGCCCTGGCCATTGCGCAGGCGCTCACCCGCAAAGCGCTCAAGGGCACCAACATCTTCCGTACGATCTTCTTTATGCCTAACCTGATCGGCGGCATCGTGCTGGGCTACATTTGGCAGATTCTGATCAACTGCCTGCTCTCCAACGTGGGTGCCCAGCTCATCGCCCTTAACTCTGCTGCTGGCTTCTGGGGCCTTATCATCCTGACCCTGTGGCAGCAGGTCGGCTACATGATGATCATCTACATCGCTGGTCTGCAGTCCATTCCGTCCGACTACATCGAGGCCGCCAAGGTCGACGGTGCCACGGCATGGCAGACGTTTTGGAAGGTTAAGATCCCTAACCTGATGCCGACCATCACCATCTGCCTGTTCCTGTCCATCACCAACGGCTTTAAGCTGTTCGACCAGAACCTCGCCCTTACCGGCGGCGCCCCCGCGCACTCCACCGAGATGCTCGCCCTGAACATCTACAACACGTTCTATTCTCGTGCCGGTATCGCATGGCAGGGCATTGGCCAGGCCAAGGCAGTCATCTTCTGCATCCTGGTCGTAGCCATCTCCATGATTCAGCTTAAGGCCACGAGGTCCAAGGAGGTGCAGCAGTAATGAAACGCGATAAGGTTATCAACCGCGCGCTCTCAATCTTCTTTACGATTCTGTCGCTCGCGTGGATCTACCCCGTGTTCATGATCGCGCTCAATTCCTTTAAGAAAGCGACTGCAATCAGCACCACCACGGCATTCGATCTGCTCACGCCCGAGACGTTCAACGGCCTTGCAAACTACTTGCACGCTCTTAACGAGCAGGGCTTTGCCTCGGCATTTATGTACTCGCTCATCATCACGGTCACGTCGGTCGTGCTGATTTTGGTGTGCTGCTCCATGTGCGCTTGGTATGTGGTTCGTGTCAACAACAAGATCTCGAACTTCTTCTATTACCTGTTCGTCTTCTCGATGGTCGTGCCCTTCCAGATGCTCATGTTCACGCTGTCCAATTTGGCGGACCGCATCGGCTTCAACACGCCGTTCAACATCTGCTTTATCTATCTTGGCTTTGGCGCGGGCCTGGCGGTCTTTATGTTCGCCGGCTTTGTAAAGAACATTCCGCTCGAGATCGAAGAGGCGGCCATGATCGACGGCTGCAACCCGGTCCAGGTGTTCTTTAAGATCGTCCTTCCCATCATGAAGCCCACCTATCTTTCGGTCGGCATCCTCGAGACCATGTGGGTCTGGAACGACTATCTGCTGCCCTACCTTACGCTCGACTCCACCAAGTACAAGACCATTCCTATCTTGATCCAGTACTTCCGCGGCGGCTACGGCCACGTCGAGCTCGGCCCCATGATGGCCTGCATCATGATGGTCGTTATCCCCATCGTTATCATGTACATCCTCTGTCAGAAGTACATCATCGACGGCGTGGTGGCAGGTGCCGTCAAGGGCTGATGCCGTAACTGTTTTGCAAGTTTCTGCGGCGCCCCTCAGCGCGGCGCCGCATATCGAAAGGTAGAGACATGGCCGAGATCGTTCTCAAACATGTTCAGAAGGTGTATCCCAACAACGAGTCAAAAAAGAAGGGCTTCTTTGGCAAAAAGAAGAAGACCGAGGAGAAGAAGCACAACCTCAAGGTTACCGAGGACGGTGTGCTCGCTGTAGAGGACTTCAACCTCACCGTTCACGACCAGGAGTTCGTCGTCCTCGTTGGCCCCTCTGGCTGCGGTAAGTCCACGACGATGCGCATGGTCGCCGGCCTGGAGGACATTACCTCGGGCGATGTGCTCATCGACGGCAAGCGTGTCAACGACGTGGCGCCCAAGGACCGCGACATCGCCATGGTGTTCCAGAGCTACGCTCTGTACCCCAATATGACGGTGTACGAGAACATGGCATTTACGCTCGAGCTCAAGAAGGTTCCCAAGGACGAGATCGACCGCAAGGTTCGCTCTGCTGCCGAGATTCTGGGCATTACCGAGTACCTCGACCGTAAGCCCAAGGCGCTCTCCGGCGGCCAGCGCCAGCGTGTCGCTATCGGCCGCGCCATCGTGCGTGACCCCAAGGTCTTCCTGATGGACGAGCCGCTGTCCAACCTGGACGCCAAGCTTCGTAACCAGATGCGTGCCGAGCTCATTAAGCTGCGCCACGAGATCAAGGGCACGTTCATTTATGTTACTCACGACCAGACCGAGGCTATGACCCTCGGTGACCGTATCGTGGTCATGAAGGACGGCGTTGTCCAGCAGATCGCCACGCCGCAGGAGGTCTTCAACCATCCCGCGAACATCTTCGTCGCCGGCTTCATCGGCGTGCCGCAGATGAACTTCTTCGATGCCCAGCTGGTGCGCTCGGGCAACGGCTTTACCGTCAAGACCGAGGATATGAACGTGGCGCTCGCCCCCGAGACTTGCGCTCAGCTTGCCCTCAACTGGGACGGCGGCGACGTGAAGGAGATTACGGCCGGCGTGCGTCCCGAGCAGATCCTGCTTGCCGACAAGGGCGAGGAGGGCGCGCTCCAGGGTACCGTCGAGGTGACCGAGCTCATGGGCTCGACCGAGCATGTCCACGTGACCGCTCCCGACGGCCAGTTTGTCCTGATTATCCCCGTCGTCGACCTCGAGGCCAAGGGCGCGCTCAAGGCTGGCGACACCATCTGGTTCAAGTTCGAGAAGAACGCGACCCACCTCTTCGATAAGGTCTCTGGCAAGAACCTTATCTAGGCCCGGTGCAACCAGGCCCTTCCTTTGGGCGACTGCGGTATTGCCATCCTTTTGCCGCGGTCACATATAAGGCTCCCCTCCCGTCCGCTGGGCGAGAGGGGAGCCTTTCTTTGTGTTGGGGCTGTCTGACCGGTCGTTTGTCTCGATCTGTAACAGGTAGGGCCGATTTCGGACGTTAGATGTTACAGATCGAGACGGTTCCGCTGAGCTAACCATTTCATCTAAATCTGTAACACCAAAGGTGAATTTCAGCTGCTAGATGTTACAGATCGAGATTGACCCAAGGGGGGCCGGTATGTCTCAATCTGTAACAGCTGGGACCGTTTTTACCGAGTAGTTGTTACAGATCGAGATTGTTTGGCCGAGTTGGGTCGCAGGGTAACGTGCGGGCACAAAAAACGGAGCCGTGTTGCCACGACTCCGTTTCTCAAGAGGATGGGTAAGGGAAGCGAAATTAGCTCAGGTGCCAAATCTCGTCGTTGTACTGGGAGATCGTGCGGTCAGACGAGAAGGTGCCGGCGTTGGCGATATTGATGAGCGTCTTGCGCATCCAGGCGTCCTGGTCCTCGTAGTCGGCCAACACGCGCTCCTTGGTCTGGATGTACTCCTCGATGTCGAGCAGGGCCATAAACCAGTCCTTGCCCTTAATGTCATCGTGCAGGCGCTGCAGGCGCTCGACGTTGCCGGTCGCCATAAAGGCCGGGTTGGTGATGAAGTCCACCAGCAGTTTAATGCCGGGCTTGCGGTAGAGCACACCGGCGTCATAGGTGCCGTCGGCATAGAGCTGCTCGACCTGTTTGGACGAGGCACCAAAGGTATAGATATTCTCGTCGCCCACGAGCTCGGCAATCTCCACGTTGGCGCCGTCGAGCGTGCACAGGGTTAGGGCGCCGTTGAGCATGAACTTCATGTTGGAGGTGCCGCTCGCCTCCTTGGAGGCCAGGCTGATCTGCTCGGAGATATCAGCGGCGGGGATCACGCGCTCGGCGGCGGTGACGTTGTAGTTCTCGATCATGACGACCTGCAGGTAGGGAGCCACGTCGGGGTCGTTTGCAATCCACTGCGACAGCGTCAAGATCAGATGGATGATGTCCTGCGCGATAGTGTAGGCAGGCGCCGCCTTGCCGCCAAAGATGATGGTGACGGGGTGCTTAGGTCTGTTGCCGTTTTTGATGTCGAGATACTTCCAGATGATGTAGAGCGCGAGCATCTGCTGACGCTTGTACTCGTGGATGCGCTTGACCTGGACGTCGATGATGGCGTTGGAGGGAATGGTCACGCCCTGCTCGAGCGCCATGAACTGGCGCATGATGGTCTTGGCCTCGGCCTTGGTGGCGGCCAGGCGCTCAAGAACATCCTTGTCGTTAGCGAATTCGGCGAGCTTGCTCAAGTCGCCGGTGCTGCGCCAATCGGTGCCGATCACATCGTCGAGCAGGCTGGCGAGCGCGGGGTTGGCGCCGTGGATCCAACGGCGGAAGGTGATGCCGTTGGTCTTGTTGGAGAACTTCTCGGGATAGATCTCGTAGAACGGGTGAAGCTCGGTGTCCTCCAGAATCTTGGTGTGCAGCGCGGCGACGCCATTGATGGAGAAGCCAAAGTGAATGTCCATGTGGGCCATGTGGACGGTGTCGTGCTCATCGATGATGGCGACGCGCGGGTCGTCGTGCTCGGCCTTGGCAACCTCGTCGAGCTTGACGATAATGTCGGCGATGGCAGGGGAGACCTTCTGCAGGCTGGTGAGCGGCCACTTCTCGAGCGCCTCGGCAAGGATCGTGTGGTTGGTGTAGGCGACCATGGAGCGCACGATGGCAACGGCCTCGTCAAACTCGATGTCGTGCTCGGTGGTGAGCAGGCGGATGAGCTCGGGAATGACCATGGTGGGGTGCGTGTCGTTGATCTGGACCACGGCGTAGTCGGCCAGATCGTGCAGGTTGCTGCCGCGCTCGACGGCCTCGTCGATCAGGAGCTGGGCGGCGTTGCTCACCATGAAGTACTCCTGGTAGATGCGAAGCAGGCGGCCCTGCTCATCGGAATCATCCGGATAGAGGAACAAGGTGAGGTTCTTGGCGATCTTCGTCTTGTCGAAGTCGATGGAGCTGCCGGGGACCAGGCCATCGTCGACACTTGCCAGGTCGAACAGACGCAGGCGGTTCTTGGTGGGCTGACCGTAACCGGGCACATCGATGTTGACGAGCTTGGAGGTGACGGCAAAATCGCCAAACTCGACGGTGTAGGAGCGGTCATCGTCGACTAGGATGTCCTGCTCACCGAGCCACTCGTCGGGGACGGCCTTCTGCTGGTTGTCGACAAAGCGCTGACGGAACAGACCGTAGTGATAGTTGAGGCCCACGCCATCGCCGGTCAAGCCCAGCGTGGCGATGGAATCCAGGAAGCATGCGGCCAAGCGGCCCAGGCCGCCGTTGCCGAGTGACGGCTCGACCTCGAACTCCTCGATCTTGTTGAGGTCGTGGCCTGCGGCGGTGAGCTGGTCCTTAACCTCGTCGTAGATGCCGAGGTCGATCATATTGTTGATGAGCAGCTTGCCGATCAAAAATTCGGCGGAAATGTAATAGAGCTTTTTCTTGCCGTTGTTGAGCGGGCAGGCGGCGGAGCTCTCCTGCACGAGTTTGACCAGCAGCTTGTAAATGCGACGGTCGTCGAGCTGCTCGAGTGAGGTGCCAAAAGACTGCTCGGCGAGTTCCATGAGGTTAATTCGGGGCATGTTTTCTCCTGTGATGGGTTGTTTCATGTCTGCAATTCATAAGAAGCCCGCGCGAGGGGATTGGGGTGGCCTCGCGCGGGAAAAGCGGTCGCGTCCGCACGGTGGGGTGGGGTCGGGCGCGGTGGCTCCTATTGGGGAAGCTCGATTTCGGCTTCCGATGGGATGCGGAAGTAGGTCTCGGTCCAGCCGGTGAGCTTGTGCTCGAGTTCGCGGGTGATGGCGCCATCAAGCATGCGCCAAGTCCAGTTACCGCCCAGGGTGGCGGGGGTGTTGATGCGCGCCTCGTTGCCCAGATTGAGCAGGTCCTGCATGGTGTAGATGCAGGTATCGCTCACGCTGGCGGCGATGGTGCGGTTGAGCGCATCGGCCATGGACTCGCCTGCCTGCTGGTGGGTATACAGGGCCGCCTGCTCGCGCTGACGCGGGGTGGCCGTTCCCTCATACCAGCCGCGTGCCGTTTCGTTGTCATGCGTTCCGACGTAGGCGACGGTGTTGGCAATGTAGTTGTGCGGCAGGTAGTACGAGTTGGTGCCCTCAAAGGCAAACTGCAGGATCTTCATGCCAGGGAAGCCCGTGGTGTCGCGCATGTCGATGACACCAGGGGTAAGAAAGCCCAGGTCTTCGGCAATGATGGGAAGCGTGCCGAGCTTCTCCTCGAGCACTTTGAAGAGCTTGAGGCCGGGTCCCTGCGTCCACGAACCATATGACGAATCGGGAGAGGAGAACGGCACCTCCCAAAATGCCTCGAAACCGCGGAAGTGGTCCAGACGGATGATGTCGTACATGTCGAGGGCGGCTCGGATGCGGCCTTCCCACCAGGAGAAGTCGTCTGCTTCCATGGCGTCCCAGTCGTAGATGGGGTTGCCCCAATACTGGCCGGTGGCCGAGAACTGGTCGGGCGGCGTGCCGGCGACGCTCACGGGATTGCCGGCGGCGTCGATCTTAAAGAGCTCAGGTGTCGCCCACATCTCGACGGAGTCACGCGAGACATAGATGGGTAGGTCGCCGATGATGAGAATGTCGCGCTCGTTGGCATAGGCCTTGAGACGGCTCCACTGGCGATCGAAGAAGTACTGCGTCATCTGGTGGTAAAGCATGCGCTCGGGATGGGCGGCGCAGACCCTGCTGGATGCATCGCCGCGGCGGCGGAGTTTCTCGGGCCACTCCCAAAAGGCCTTGAGCCCGCACTCCTCTTTGACGGTCATGAACTCACAGTAGGGGATGAGCCAGTCCTCGTTGGCCTGGATAAAGTCATCGAAATCGGCCGGCTTGTCGGCAGCAAAGCGCTCAGCGGCGCGGTCGAGAATCTGACGGCGGCCGCCAAAGATAGCGCCATAGTCGACATTGCTGGGGTCGGATCCCAGATACACACCGTCGATATCGCGCTGCTCCAGATACCCTGCCTCGATAAGCTCGGCAAAGTCGATAAAGTTGGGGTTGCCCGCGCGGGCCGAGAACGACTGATAGGGCGAATCGCCATAGCTGGTCGTCGTAAGGGGCAGAATCTGCCAGTAATGTTGTTTGCACAATGCGAGGAAATCGACAAAGTCGTAGGCGTTCCAGCCAAAGCCGCCGATGCCGTAAGGTCCGGGCAATGACGAAACGGGCATCAGAACACCGCTTGCACGCTCCATGGATGCACTCACCGTCCTTTTGAATAAGGGGCTGCGCCGTAGATGGATAGACGGCTCGTCCCGAGTTTCCATTTCTATTGTCCCTATTGTAGAACATGTTGTTTAAACATGTATAGAGAGAATGAAAAAGTTGCCGACTTTCGGTGAATGGTAGTGCGCCATAGACGATATGAGTTGAACATTGGGAGCTCCTCCCCTTGCGGCTCTTTTGTGGGTCGGGCGACAATGGTCGTCGTCATTAAAGACCGGCTGCCAGCCAGGTTGCAACAATGCAAGAAGGGTTCACATTCAGTTGGCCGTTGACACAAACAATCGCGCGAAGACCTCGTCTTCTTCGGTAAGTCCAGGCGCGGCAAGACGCGCATGGCAGTCGCCCTCACGATGCGCGCGGTCGCCGCGGACATGTCGGTCAGGTTCTGGCAGACCGCGCAGCTGGTTCTCGAGCTCGGCAACGCGAAGCGCAAGGGAACGCTGTCGAAACTGTTGAACGACGTGTCGCCCGCGAGGCTGCTCGTGCTCGACGAGTTCGTCTACGTCCCCTGCGACGTAGACGGTGCGAGGGTTCTCTACCAGGTCATTTCCGTCCATGTAGTGCTCGTAGGCCGCGGCGTCGTCGGGCTCGTCGAAGGAGAGGGACTCCGTCCAGTCCCAGTAGGCCCCCGTCCAGGCGCCCCTGCGCCTGCCGGCCGGCGTCGTCTCGTCGAAGACGAGGCCGTGGCGCAGCAGGAACTTCGACATCCGCTGCTTGGCGTGTTGCAGGTCGTCGCGCGCGTCCTCGAGGGCGCTCGTCGGGGACCCACACCTCGACGACGTTGCGGCGCGCCAGCATGCGTGCCAGCCACTCGGCGTCGCGGCGGTCGTTCTTGCGGCCGCGGTCGGCCGCGGGCCGGTGCATCTTCGGGACCGCCCCGACGACGCAGCCGAGGCCGAGGGCCCGCAGCGCGCGGCCGCGGTTGATGGTACGACCATTGTCGCCCGACCCACGAGAGAGCTGCAAGGGGAGAGGCCCCAATGTTCAACTCATATCGTCTGTTGTGCCAGAGTCGCTCGGGAAAGCGCGACCGACGCAGCGCGCTGTTTTCCAGTCACATCCAGTTCGGGTTGATTTCGGCATGCGATAAGAAACTGGATTTGAATTTCGACTCGAAAGATGGGCAATGCTGATGAGAAACGCTTGGAGTTCGGGATTGCGCGGCGTGAAGCGACCCTCTTCTTATCGAGTTCGTTACAATGTAGGAAAAACAGTAAGTAAGAAGACCTCTGATTGCTTTAGGAGGAGCTGTGGTGAATAGCGCCCAGAAGATCGATAAGTCCATCCAGAAGATGATGACTCTCGGAAGAAGGCTTGGGATTCTGTTTACGGCGCTGTTTATAGCGGTGTGTTGCTGTTCGGTGGTGGTGGTTATTTCCATTGGGCTTATGGCTGCTCAAGGAAACCTATATGATCCATCAAAGACGGTTTCCGTAGTGGTTCCTTTGATGTATCTTCTGATTTCCGGAGGGGCCACATGGACCCTGCGGGGAATCAGCATGGACATGGCTCATGGCGAATCGCCCTTTACCCTTTCGCATGCTCGAAGAATCTCGATTATCGGGTGGCTGTTTGTTGCAGCAGCAATAGGTGACCTCTTGTTTTCTCCGGGGTTTCTTTCGATAGTGATTGGCCCCTTCGACTTGCTGGGGAACGCCTATTCGATGTTTGAAAACCTGGCCCTGCCCATAGATATTGGTGCTGTGCTGGGGGCCGTTTGCTGCTTCTCGATTTCTGCGATATGGCGCTACGGAGCTCTGCTTCAAGACCAGACCGAGGATTTGGTGTGAGGGGCGGCATGGACTATCTGATTATTGAGCTTGAAAGCTTATTGCTTCGACGCGGAAAGACGAGTACGGATATCATTCGGGCGACCGGGCACACACCGGCAAGTATCTCAAAAATACGAAATGGCAAGGTGAAGGCAATTAGGTTAAAGACATTGCTGGATATTTGCGTAGAGCTTGATTGCCAGCCTGGCGATCTTATTAAGCGCGTCAACGAAAGAGAACTTGAGGAACTGGCGACGCGGCGCGCCCGCAACGCGCTGAGCAGGGCGACCGCGACGGGTGATGACCCGGTCCTGGAGTCAGATCATGTTTACGTGGTCGATCTTAGAGACGACTGAGGCTGGAGAATAAAAAAGTATTGAGCAGGTGCAGCCCGTGAAAACAACGGTTTTCACGGGCTGTTCATTCAACGTCCTGCAGTGGCCTGTATTTCTCGCCGCGTCACTGGGGAACGAGAGAGTCATTTCCTGTGCTGGATGCAGGGGGGTGCTTACCTTGTGTAATATATAAATAAGCTTATATTGAAATATGACACATATCGAATTAGAATAACATTATCAATTCGGTATGCAAGGAAAGGAGGGAGAGATGGATTGGATTAACGAGCCGGAGGAAGGCGTTGCACCCGCGTGCGGCAACTGCTTCTTCTACGCGCACGGCAGCTGCAGCACCAAGTGTTCTTCACAGGAGTGCACTATCCGCTTTTAGCGGATAGTGCACGCCGTACGGCGTGCACAGACTGTTCAAAGATATTTTGGCCAGCAGCGCCTGAGGGGCGATGTGGCATTGCAATATGGGGGGGCGAACCGACGTTACCTATAACCCCGCACAATTGCCATGTCGTCCCTTTTTATTGACGGGGAGGATGTCGTCCATGCGGGAAGTCCCAGTTGAATTGCGTGCCATATCCAAGAGATATGGCGGGTTTGAAGCGGTTAAATCAGTCTCGTTCTCTTTAATGGAAGGCGAGCTGTGTGCACTCATTGGGGAGAATGGTGCCGGCAAGAGCACGTTAATTCGATTGATCACGGGGCTTTCGGAGCCATCGTCAGGAACGATCTCGATGTTTGGGCAAACCGGGAGACGTGAAATACGGAGCTGCAGGGAAAGGCTGGGTTATATGCCCGACCTCAATGCTTCGTATCCTAATCTGACCGCGCGAGACAACTTGGTCGTTCGCTGTATTGAGTGGGGGCTTCCCACCGATCGTTCCATCGACGGTGTGTTATCAACCGTCGGTTTGGGGGAGGCCGGCGGGAAGAAAGTGAAGAACTTCTCAATGGGAATGAGGAGGCGTCTCGATCTGGCCATAGCGTTGCTGGGCGATCCGGAGCTGTTGATCCTGGACGAGCCGACAAACGGCCTGGATCCGATGGGGATAGTCGAAGTAAGAAAAATCCTTACGCATCTTAACAAAGATCAAGGTAAAACGATTCTCGTATCCAGCCACAATCTTGAGGAGATGCACAAGCTGGCAACTGATTACCTCTTCATAAGTCATGGTCGCCTCATTCGAAGGATGACCGCACCTCAGCTGGAAAAGTCATGCCGCGGTGGTTTCGTGTTGCATGTGGACGATCTGGAGCGAACGAGATCGGTTCTCGGAGATGAGACCTCACATTCTTTTCTGCCGGACGGCAGCGTCCTTATGCGCTATGAGGAGAAAAAGGAAGGGCGGGGCATTGCAATCGAAGCGCTCTCGACCGCAGGTGTGAGGGTTGCGGAGGCGTATTCTCATAGGAAGAGCCTTGAGGAGTTTTATTCGGAGCTCATCGGTCGAGAGAGCGAGCTGTGATGAAACGCGAGTTCATCTCAGCTTTTCGGAGCGAGGTATGGTTGCTCGCCAGGCACCCGGCGACCGCTCTGATGATTGCGCTTGCGGCTGTGCTGTATGTGGTTGCGGCTGCGACTTCGTCTGAGGTGCTGATCATGGTCGCCGGTGATGACCCGTATACGCTTGGAGGGGCTATAGGTTTTATTGGAAACCTAGTGGATGCAGGGGACGTTTTGGGCTCTGTTGCCCGGACGTCTTTTGCGTCTACAGTGGTCTGGATTCCGGTGACGATTCTCTACGCGGTTTACGCTACGTCGAGAGACTTTGAATCCGTGGCTTACGCCGTATCGAGATCGCGAGGGGTGTCGCAGGCGGCGATTGTGATCACGAAGCTGTTGGTGAACTGCACTCTGGTCGGTGCCGTGTATCTTCTTTCTACGACTGCGCTGTATTTAACCAAGATGGCCCAATGGGACGTTGGGGCCTCGTGCTCAGGGTTTGCCCAATTTGTATCGATTGCGCTGATGATCGCGCTGCTGCTCATTTCGATGTACGCCGCTACCTTCGCCCTGTATTTGCTCACGAGGAGTGTGGTGGCGAGCAGCGTCGTTGCAATAGCGGTTTCGATATTTGTGATGGTGTGGTTCCCAAGTACATACGGAAGCGGTCAGCCCAGCTTGCTGCTCATGCTCTCGCCCGTGTATTACCTGATGAACCTGTGTTCCCTGAGTATGCAGAATGTTGGTGTAATTCAGGTTTTGCTGTATGCGGGCGGCACTGTGCTTGTGTCGGTTGGAGTTGCGCTCGTCTCGCTATTTGTAAGGACGGCGGTTCGATGAATCTTGGGATGTCGGTCAGGGCGGAACTGTTCCGCGCAAGGAGAATGAAACTCGCCGTGATAATAGCGCTGATGTATTTGGGCATCGCGGGGATTTATGTGTTTGCCGGGTCCGGCGCATGGGTCTCCGCAGGGGGAGAGGGCCAGTTCTTTGGCTTTTCCGCCGATCCGGGCTATCTTTTCTCGATAGGGGTTGGGCCAACGGGTATCTCTTCCTGGCTAAGTGTCGTCTCCATGGCGCATACGGTGTTCTTCCCAATCGTCTCTGTTGTTGTGGCGGGGACGCTATTCGGTGATGCGACGAGCGTGTCGGCAAGGGGAGTTTCGATTGCTCGGGGCTTCCGCAGCTGGCAGCTGTTTGCGGCAAAGACATTGGCTTGCGAAGTGTATACGCTGTGCCCCTACATCGTGTTTACTCTCGGTGTCGCTGCGGTCTTTGCCGTGTGCTCCGGAAGCGGTCTAGACAGCCTTACGGTTGGTAATGTGACCTCGGCACTCCTGTCGAATATCGTTATAGACGCCGCTTATACGCTGATGGTTGCGGTTGCATATGAGGTGTTCAGGATCAGATCTCTTGTGTCGGGAGCCTTGCTGGTCGCAACGTTCGCGGGCCTTGTTATCGCGATGAGTTTCCCAACCGTTTTACCCCCGGTTCACATGGCTTATTGGATGAGGGCGTGCGGGGCTGCCGGCGGGACGGTCCTGATGGCTGCATGCGGCCATGCGGTCATCGTGTCGCTCGCATGTCTATTGCTGCTTTCGTGCAGTTTTTATCGAAGAAGGTAGTGCGCTGGCGTATGCGCAGCGTCTGAGGGTCGATATGGATTTGATTGGAAATGGAGATGGTGCGAAGTGAAACTGTCGCAATTTAATGTGGTGCATGAACATAACGGAAGTCTTCTTATCATGAATGCGCGAACCGGCGGCATCCTGTCGTTAAATCCGGAATACGCGCAGAAATTCAAAAGGATTCAAGAAGGGGACGTTCGGGATGCCGATGATCTTGTCGCGGAGCTGATAAGGGGAGGCATCCTAGTCAATGAGGAGAGGGACGAGCTTGGGGAGATCAGGTTGCAAAGTCGCGCCGCGCGCTTTGCGAATACTGCTCTGTCCCTTACCATTGCGCCAACGATGGCTTGCAACTTTTGCTGTCCCTACTGCTATGAAAAGGGACAGGCGTACACGACGATGGGCGAGGAGGTTTTGACACAGCTCTCCAAGTTCGTGAAAGATTACTATCCTGGTATCGCAAGTCTCTCAGTTGGATGGTACGGCGGCGAGCCTCTGCTCGGAATGAAGATGATCGAACGGATTACGTCGGATCTGAAAGATGTCGTGGGGCCAACGTGTGAATATTCCGCATCGATAGTGACAAATGGCTATCTGCTGACGCCTGATGTTGCAAGGAGGCTCGCGGCATGTGGTGTGACGAGCGCGCAAGTGACTATAGATGGATCGAAGTCGGATCACGATTCGAGGAGGATTCTTCACGACGGAAGCCCTACATACGAACGTATTCTCAAGAACGTCAAAGAGTGTGCCGACATCATCGATATTTCGATAAGGAGCAACGTCGACAAGACCAACATCGAGGCCGCTCAAGAGCTATTGGATTATCTCGAGCTAAATGGCCTGATGAATAAGGTTCACTTCTATTTAGCCCCTGTTGACGATATCAATCAGGTATGTGCGAACGACAGCCACTGCTTTACTGTAAAAGAGTTCTCGTATGAGGAGACTGAGTTTTATAAAAGGGCAATTGCGCGGGGCTTCAAAGTTCAACCTTTTGGTGGGACGAATTTCGGGATATGTTGCGCCGTTGGAATCAACTCGTACGTGGTTGATCCCGTCGGAGATTTGTATAAGTGCTGGGATGACATTGGAATGAAGGAGCGGAGGGTCGGAACTATTTTCGAGCCGCCAATGTTGAGCAAGAACATGATTAACTGGATGGCATATGAGCCGGATGACCCGGAATGCCAAGAGTGCTTTGCTTTTCCCATGTGCATGGGAGGGTGCCCCAACCACGCCTTAAACGGTGAGGGGAAACGTTGCGTTTCCTTCCGGTATGATGCCGAGCAAAAAATGCTGCTCTCCCAGATGATGAATACGGCAAAACGGGGTGCGGGGCAAAATGAGGCTGATGCTTAATCTCTGTAGAAAATATATACTGGGCGGTCGATTCTACGCCTATCTTGTCGTAACAGTTTTGGTCGGGCTGCTTGCGCTTGCGGGTCCCTTTCTTACCGGCATAGTGGTAAACCGATTGGCGATGCCGGCCAGCGCCGATCTTGCCGCCGTTCTCGTTTGTTGCCTTATTTTGGTTGCGGTCCAAGCGGTTCGAGCGGGACTAGTGTATTGCTCAGAGATGCTGTACATCAACCTTCAGTCGCATGCGGGGTTCGGCTTAAATGCGGATACGCTTGAGCACGTGAAGCACCTTCCCCAGGCATTCTTCGAGGGCTTCAACGCGTCGTATTATAACCAGCAAATCAATCACGACGCTAATGACCTTGTCATCTTCGTAATCAACTCGGTTGTGGGGGTTTCAAGCAACGTTATCACCCTTTTGTCCGCCCTGTTTGTTCTCGGTAGCCTGAATATCAAGTTGAGTGTGGTCTGCCTTGTTCTTGCGGCAGCGAGTGCCGCTTTTTATGCGGTTTCACGCGCAAGGCTGTTTGAGAGAAGTTTTGACGTACAAGAGCAGAGCGCGAGGTTTTTTTCCTGTCTACAAGATCAGTTGGAGAAAGTTGATTTCATCCGCAAACATGCTTTGTTCGATAGGTCCCGCGCTGTACTGGTCGAAGCTTTTAATGGGCTCTATCCAACGATGAGAGCAAATCAGGAAGTAGGGTCTAGATTTACCTTTGGCAACGCGTTGGTCGCTTCCGCCGCTCAAGGATGTCTTCTTGCTGTGGGCGCGGTTGAAGTGATGGGCGGGAGACTGTTGCCGGGTTTTCTCGTGACTGCTGTTGGATATTATTCGAACTTAAGCTCAGCGGTACAGTATTTGTTGGGCTGGGGAAGGGATTACCAGACTAATCGCGTATGCTATGAGCGGCTGAAAAGAATTTGGGATGTCCCGGTTGAAGCGAATGGCAAATTGGCGCTTGATCCGATTGAGGAAATCCGTCTTGAGAACATCAAGCTACGCTATCCAGGGGCGGAAAGGGTCGCTTTAAGCATTGAGGGGCTCGTGTTTTCCAGGGGTCGGCTATATGGAATCTCGGGGCCGAATGGTTCGGGGAAGAGCTCGCTGCTGTCAGTGATATTGGGGTTATATCCAGATGACACAGAAGGGGCCGTTCGCTACGACGGGGTGTCACAGCGTTGCATCGACCGATACGCATTGCGGCGGTGTCGAGTCAGCATTACGGAGCAAGAACCCCCTATCGTTGAGGGGACGATTCTCGATAATCTTACGCTGCTTTCTGATGATTACGAGATGGATAAGCTGAATCGGATGCTTGCCATATTGGGGCTAGACGAAATGATTGCCTCTGTGGAGAACGGGGCAGCGGCGATGCTTGACGGCGGGAAAGGAGGGGTGTCCGGCGGGGAGAAGCAAAAGATTGCAATTGTGAGACAGCTGTTGAAATCGCCGGACGTTATGCTTTTTGATGAACCGACCTCAGCACTTGATGCGAAGAGTCGAGGCGCGCTGATCAAATTGCTTCACGAAGTTAAGAGAGACCATATTGTAATCGTTGTCACTCATGACGAGGAGATGCTTGCCGCCTGTGACGAGGTCATTTCGATGCCTGGATGATTATCGGATTGTGACGTTGAAGACCAAGAAGCTCGAAATGGCGTGGATTATGGGTAGGTCTACGGGTGCGCCGTCGGTGTCCTGAGACTCAGCCGCTCGGCAAGAAGGTTTTATAGCGTGTTTGCCCAGGGGGGTCCCTTTGTCCGGTAGTGACAAGGGGACCTTTCTTTTGCTCCCCTCTTGCGGCGGAGGGGGACACCATGCGCCTATGCAGGACGAACTGCGCGTTCTTGTCGAATGATGGGCTATGTGTAGAGATGATGGTCTCGGGTAGAGGCCGTGTCGCACTCGGCTGCGACGAACCAGGCATTCAATCTTCATCCGGGAGGGCCTTGGCAAGACGAGCAGGGCGAAGACCTTGGCGACGTTCGAGGGCCGTGTGACGCCCGGCTCCACGCTCATCCACGACATGGAGGGCGCGCACATGACGCTTGTCAACAAGCTGTCACTGAAGAGCCAGCGCTACAACGCGAAGCTGCTCAAGTGCGTTCCCGACGGCCAGAACCCGCTGGGGCCCGTGAACCGGATGCGCTACTTCATGCAGAGCTTCCTGAGGGTTCACCCCGGCTCCAACCGGGACGACATGCAGGGCTGTGGCTATGAGTCCGCCCGAGGACAAGCTTGAGAAGGTCGCGATGGTGCTCGATCGGGCAATGCGATACCCGAAAACGCTCAGGTTCAGGCAGTTCTATGCAAGAAGGCCCAGCTCAGATGAGTTCGACGAGTAATATTTATCAACACAGTGCAAGGGGGATTTTATTTGTATTTCATCCGTGTTGAGCTTCACACGGTGCGCGACTCATCGCAAACTGGCGGTCGCAGCGGAAAGAAAACCGACTGTAGACGAACGATCGAAATCGGGAGCAGATAGCCACCGGATGCTTTTCGGTCTCCTACGCGTCGACCTCCGCGATTTCTTCTGCGTCTCGCCAAGTTGAAAGGAGCGATGTCGAAAACTCCTTTTCGGTTAGCGTCAAGACATCCTTCACGCAAAACCCTTTCAATTTGTCAGGAAGCCCAAAGCGTGCTTTTCTCCTAATCGAACTGGCAACTCGCTTCAACGCGGTCTTGTTCTTGTCCTCGTTGTATACCAAAACAAAGACGCAGTGCTCGCGAAACCATCTCGTCCTCTTTCCCCACAGGTCCGAGCAGATCAAAACGCTGTCCTTGCACTTCTCGATGAGGGCGTCCCTTTGGCCAAGATTGATACCAAGCTCTTCGTCATCCTTGGGATTGAGCCTCTTCCCCAGCGTCTCCTTCAGACTGCCGTTCTTAAATTCGACTAGATATAACGTTTCCCGGTCGCAATACAGCGCATCGGCGGAGCGCGGGAGTTGCATCCACCTATTGACCTTTTTGCAGTAGCATTCTTTAACAGAGTCAAAATTGACAACAGGGAAATCGTCATCCACAAGAGAGACGCTCCCGTCTCTGGATGTTTTGGAGATGGTCGACGTGCAGTCCCTTAGGATACAGGTCCTGCAACGGGAGCAACCATCGCTGCCATCTGGCACCGCGGGAGAGTTCGGATGAGGGCAGGAGGCGCACAGGTCGCTACTCAAGGCCGTACTCCTCCCTCTCAAGCGTATCAAAAGGAGCCGCCAGCTTCTCGTAGGCGACCTCAGTCGAGCCGGTTATATCGGCAAAGCGAGAGCGTCCATCAGTGCAGGTCTCCGCAAGATAATATGAGCACAATCCATCAACAGCGTGCTTCTTAGAATACACTTCGATCGCATTCAGGAAATATGGACTATGGGTGCTCATTAAGACGTGCATCCCGAGCTCTTTCTGGAGCAGCACGATTATCTCGGCGAAGGCCAGCTGCCATGCAGGATGAAGATGAATCTCGGGTTCATCGAGGATAATAGTCCCTCCGGCATCTAGCGCGCCGGACTTCAAGAGCACCTTCATGATGGCGAACGTCTTCAAGCCAGCAGAAAGGTTCCCAGGCTCCAACCCCCGAGCGAAGCCCTCTTCGAGATACGTAAGGTGACCGCGACTTTCGCTCCTCTCGAAATGCCCCGGACATAAGGAGGAAACCTTGTCCATGAGAACCTTCAGGTGTCGCTCCTTCGCGATCTCTTCGAACAGCGAGGACTCGCTGTCATCGTTACGGATGGTCGCCTGAATCAAATCTTGCCGCAGCTCCTCCTGGTGTCCAAGGAGGGGCTTGAACCGAAAAGCGGGGCCGTAGGGTCCTCCGAGAGAATCGATCAGGAACGGGTCGTCCAGATAATGCGCCCTGAATCGCAAAACCCTCCTATCGTGCACCTCCGCCACCTCGTCACTTGCAACCGAGAAAACCGTAGATGCGTCCTTTATCTGGAGTTCGACCTTCCCGGGCTCTTCGCCGAAAACCGAATTGATCTGGCCGTTGAACTCGCTTCGGAACCTGTTTGTCGCAATCGCACGAAATACCTCATCATCGGAGATATCCATGATCTCGATAATCTGATCGGCAACTCCTGCTACGCCATTCGTGAAATCGGATTCGATCTCACGGGAGATCTCCTCCCCGTAATACTCCTTTATCTCATCAATAAGCTCGTCCCTCGTGCACTCGCCCGAAAAAACCCTGTCGATGAAACTATTCATTCTTCCAGCAGTTCGCCTGTGGCGAGACGTGGAGTCGAGAGGGCTTCCCACATATGCCTTCCTGATGGCGCGCTCAACACTATTGCGCCTCATGCGGTCGATTTTGTTCTCCGAATCGGACATGCTGTTGAAGGCCGCATAAAGCGCTTTTCCAACCGTGCTTTTCCCCGTCCCGTTCTCCCCGGCGATCACGGCAATACCATTAATCTCGATATCGGCCTCAGCGACCCTGCCGATGTTTTTCATCTTGATTTTCAATGCATATCACCAGCTCTAAACTCGCGAGACTCAATAGCTCGATTATCGCACAGAGAGATCGACTTCTCGAGGACTCCCTAAATGGAACGCGCGGTGAGGACATGGCTCGCCGCCGTCCGCTTCGCGTTCGCGCGGGGGAAGGTGACGACCAGGGACCTCTCCGGGCTCATCGAGAGGAGCGCCAGATTCTCCTCGTCCATTTGAACTGTATCGTATTCAAGGACACTTGACTTAGAGGAATGGCGTTGAGCGGCGATAATCGTTTCAGCGCCAAAAAGAAAGGAGTGTCAGTCATGGCAGACGGGCCCTCCTACACAGCGGGGTACCGCGCCGAGGCCGCAGACTTCGCCGCCGCGTCGGGGAAGCCCATCGCCCAAGTGGCAGCCGACCTCGGCATCAACGAGAAGACCCTGGGAAGATGGGTGACGGTCAGGAAGAAGGAGCTGACCAACCACCCGGTCGCGGCGGCCGCAAGTGCATGCGCGAGCTCGAGCCCGAGAACGAGCTCCTAAAAGGCCCCGACCTCACATTGGAGGCCGGGGCCCGTAGATTTTGGAATATGCCTAGAAATCTACCGCGGTTGAGTGCTACTCGGCGTCGGCGAAGCCGTTGGGGTTGTGGCTCTGCCAGTTCCAGCTATCGCGGCACATATCCGCGATGTCGTACTGAGCCTTCCAGCCCATCATGCGCTCGGCCTTGGAGGCATCGCACCAGTTGGCAGCGATGTCGCCGGCGCGGCGCTCGCGGATCACGTAGGGCAGCTCCTTGCCGCAGGCCTTGGAGAAGGCGGCGACGACCTCGAGTACCGAGGTACCGGTGCCGGTGCCCAGGTTAAAGATCTCGACGCCGGTCTTGCCGTTCATCCAGTTAAGGGCGGCAACGTGACCGGAGGCCAGATCGCACACGTGGATGTAGTCGCGCACGCCGGTGCCGTCGGGGGTGGGGTAGTCGTTGCCAAAGACCTGAACGGCCTCGAGCTTGCCCACGGCAACCTGCGCGACATAGGGCACCAGGTTGTTGGGGATGCCCTTGGGATCCTCGCCGATCAGGCCCGACGGATGGGCGCCGATGGGATTGAAATAACGGAGCAGCACAACGTCCCACTCGGGGTCGGCGGTGTGAATGTCCATAAGGATCTGCTCGATCATCCACTTGGTCCAGCCATAGGGGTTGGTTGCGGGCTTCTTGGGGTCTTCCTCGGTGACGGGCGGGTTGTCCGGGTCGCCGTAGACGGTCGAGGAGCTCGAGAAGATGATGGACTTGCAGCCATGGTTGCGCATGACGTCGATGAGCACCAGGGTGTTCTCGATGTTGTTGTGGTAGTACTCGACGGGCTTGCTCACCGACTCGCCGACGGCCTTAAAGCCGGCGAAGTGGATGACGCGGTCGATCTGATGGGTGTCGAAGATCTTGTTCATGGCCTCGCGGTCGAGCACGTTGGCCTCGTAGAAGGTGAGGTTCTTGGCAGCCTCTTCGCCCACGATGGTCTTGACGCGGTCGACGGCGACGGCGCTGGAGTTGGAGAGGTCATCGACGATGACGACCTGGTAGCCGCCCTCGAGCAGCTGAACGACGGTGTGCGAGCCGATAAAACCGGCGCCACCGGTTACGAGGACGCAGGTGTCTTTGGGGTCGAGTGCTTTGGACATGTAGTCTCCTATCGAATCAGGAACACTTCTTCAGGGGAGTATAGCGCAGGCAGGGACGCCCAAATCGTGCGCTGTAGGAAAAGCAGAGGATTGTGCTAACGTACTCATAGAAGAGCTTGCGTACGCATAACCTGATCTTTGACATTTGCTTACGAGCCGCCGACCTTGTAGTTTCCTGCCGTTCGTGGAAATCGTTGGGACGCGCCATATGTACGCTAATATGTATGAGTTGAGCGACATATAAATAAGCATGTAACGGAGTACATATGTCACCAAACAGCGATTCCATCCTTTCCCAGGAGCTCTCGCGCCGCACTGCCCTCAAGGCCCTGTTCGGCGCCGCTTCTGCGGCAGTTCTTTTTGGCCTGCCCACTCGCGCCCATGCGGCGGAGGCTTCCAAAGAAACCACCGATAAACTGAATGCCGCCCAGGCCCAGCTCGACGAGGTTCAGGCCCAGCTCGACAGCATCGCAAATGAGTATGCGGCGCTGGCCAACAAGAATGCCCAGACCCTCAACGACATCGAGAATGTCCAGGGCAAGATTGACGACACGCAGGCCCAGATCGATGAAAAGAAGGCCGAGCTCAAGAAGAAGCGCAACGACCTTTCCGATCGCGTGGCCGCCAGCTACAAGTCCGGCGGCACGAACATCCTGTCGCTGCTGCTGGCCTCTGGCTCGTTTGAGGAACTCGTCGCCAACGCGCATTACGTTGAGAAGATCAACAAGAGCGACCGCGACGCCATCGAGGACATTCAGACCATCCAGGAAGAGCTCGATGCGCAAAAGACCGAGCTCGAGTCGCAGAAGGCCGACTTAGAGAAGCTCAAGGACCAGCAGACTGCCCAGATGCAGGACATGCAGGCCAAGCAGCAAGAAGTCCAGACCGTGCTGAACGGTCTTTCCGACGACGTCAAGGAGCTCATGGCTCAGCGCGATTCCGAGATCCTCGCTGCCGCCCAGGCTGAGGAGGCCGCTAGGAAGGCTGCCGCTGCCGCGGCTGCCGCGAACAAGAACAATTCCTACTCGGGTGGTTCGAGCTCGGGTGGTGGATCGTACGCGCCCGGAACTCCGCAGCAGAATGCCGGCTCGGGCAAGCAGCAGGCTGTCGTCAACGCGTGCTACTCCACGCCTTCGCCGGGTCAGAACTGGTGCGCGGCGTGGGTCACCAATGTCTTCCGTAACGCCGGCGTTGGCTACTTTGGAGGCAATGCGTGCGACATGTTTAACGCCTGGTGCTATAGCTCCGACCGCTCGGCGCTGCAGGTGGGCATGATCGTGGCCGATTCCTCGCACAGCGGCACGGGTGCTCCGGGCCTTATCTACGGTCATGTGGGTATCTACGTTGGCGGCGGCATCGTTATGAGCAACGAGGGTGCCATTACATCGAAGTCGCTCGATTCGTTCATTAGCTTTTATGGTACTGGCTCTGGCGTGCGTTGGGGCTGGCTTGGCGGTATTGCGCTGTCGTAAAGCCGACTAGGCCGCGTGCCCGCCCGCAATATATTTGATTGCCTGCTCGGGCAGTCCTGCGCAAGACGAAGGCCACATTAAGTGGCCTTCTTTGCGTGCGGAACTCGCGATCAATCAAATATATTGCGGGCGGGCACGCGGCCCTCTCGGGTCCTGAGCGCGACACACCGGACTGGGTTATCTGAATAAATATGGTGAAGGCCCCTTTCGGGGCCTTCTTTTTTAGAGGAATTCGCCTACTCGGTGGACTTCGGGTTCTAGGTCTACGTTGAATTGGTCTTTGACGGTTGCCTGGATGTGGCGGATGAGTTCGTCGACGTCGGCGGCGGTGGCGTGGTCGGCGTTGACGATGAAGCCGCAGTGCTTTTCGCTTACCTGCGCGCCGCCAACGGCGTGTCCTCGCAGGCCGGCATCCATGATGAGCTTGCCGGCAAAGTAACCCTCGGGGCGCTTGAAGGTGGAGCCGGCACTCGGCATGTCGAGCGGTTGCTTGTCCTCGCGACGCTGACGGTAGTCGTCCATGTCGGCCTTGATCATCGCGGCGTTGCCCGGGGCGAGATTGAAAGTGGCCGAAAGCACGATAAAGCCGTCGTCGGCGATGCGGCTCTTGCGATAGCCCAGGTTGAGCTCATCGACATCGAACTCGATGATGTTGCCGCTGCCGCGGGTGCCGTCGTCGAGCATGCGGGCGGGCTTGTAGACGCGCACAGACTCCAGCACGTCTGCCATGCAGGCACCGTAGGCGCCGGCGTTCATGTAGCAGGCGCCGCCGACCGATCCGGGGATGCCCGAGATAGGCTCCATGCCGGTGAGACCGGCCTCGGCTGCCGCCGCGGCGACATCGGAAAGCAAGGCGCCGGCCGCCGCCGTGACGTGCGTACCGTCGACCGTAATGTCGGAGAGGCCTTCGCCCAACGCCACGACGACGCCGCGGATACCCTTGTCGCCGACGAGCAGGTCGGAGCCGTTGCCCACGATGGTGAGCGGCAGGTCGCAGCGATAACAGGTGTCGAGCGTGGCGACGAGGCCCTGCTCGGTATCGGGCGTGACAAAGACGTCGGCCGGGCCGCCGATCTTAAACGTGGTGTGCTCGCGCATGGGCTCGCTCATCAGCACGTTGTCCTCGCCGGCAACGCCAGCAAGCGCGCACAGCAGGTCCTCGTTAAAAAAGTCGTTCTCGTGCATACGAATATCCGCCTTTTGGTGGTCGTTGTCATCAATCGATTGCAATATACCCCACCCGGACGGATTTGGTGCGCTGGCGGCGATAAAACAGCCGTCTACCGGATTGGTAAAGTGTTTATCACCGAGGTAGAGGGGCGGTCGCTATACTTTCAAGAGATTGCGCGTAAACCTGGAAGGAGCGAGATGGCCAACAAAGTCACCCTCAAGCAGATTGCCCAGGAGGTGGGGCTTTCCCCCTCGTCGGTCTCGCTTGTTCTCAATAATCGGCCCTGTCGCATCTCGGAAGAAAACCGCAAGCTCATCAAGGAGGTTGCGGCGCGCAACCACTATGTTCCTAATCAGATTGCGCGTAGTCTGGTCATGCGCGAGTCGCGCACGCTGGGCCTTATCGTCCCTAACATCGAGAGCCGCTTTTTTGCCTCGCTCGCCGGTAGCCTGGAAAAGCGCTGCCGCGAGGACGGCTATGCGCTCTTCATTACCAGCTCGGGTGGAAGTGCCGACGACGATCTGGAGCTGCTGCGCCAGCTGGTAACGCGCGGCGTTGATGGTGTCTTCCTGGTTGTGGGCGACGAGTTCTCCGACGACCGCGCCCTGCGCGAAGAAGTCAGCCATCTGCCTATCCCTGCCGTGATGGTCGACCGTGCCATTGAGGGGCTCGAGTGCGACAAGGTGATGTTCGACCACGAGATGGGTGGCTACATGGCCACTCGCTATCTGATCGAGCAGGGTCACCGTCGCATTGCCTGCTTGGTTAACGCGCGCCGTTCCAATACGGGGCGTAAGCGACTTGCCGGCTATGAGCGCGCGCTGCGCGAGGTTGGCCTGCCTATCGACGCACGTTTGGAGTTTGAGAGCGAGTACTACATTCCGAGTGCCTACGAGGCCTCGGAGGCGGTGCTCGCAACTGATGCTACCGCTGTGTTCGCAAGCTCGGATAACATCGCCCTCGGTCTGCTCAAGCGCTTGCACGAGATGGGGAAGAGCATCCCGGGCGACATCTCGGTGGTGAGTTACGACAACTCGGCCGCCGACGTTCTCTTTGAGCCGGCGCTGACCGCGATTGAGCAGGATCCAGGTATCCTCGCGGAGCATGCTTTTGGCTGCATGTCCAAGCGTCTTGCCGGTAGGGGCGGCAGGCGTGCCGAAGAAGTCGTTCTGGAGCCGGCGCTTATCGTGAAGGGCAGCGTGCTCGATCTTACCGAATGTAGCTAAGCGTACTTGTTTGTTTGCATAGATTGTATGCGGAGTGTCCGCTATTTACCGGCGGGGCCGGGGTGCCTGCCTTGTTTTGAGAAGTTCGCGGAGCCCACTTCTCAAAACAAGGCAGGCACCCCGGCCCTCGTCCGTGAACTCTTCCGCTGGGCGAGCTATAGACGCCGCGCACCGATGCGGTAAAGCGGTGGCTTGAAATTGGTGCTATATTCGGCTTGAGTTGTTTAATGCTAGTACGGGAGGCTGATATGGGGCTGTTCAAGAAGAAAAACCCGCAGGATGCCTTTGATCCCGATGTGTTTACCATCACGGATACGATTTTGGACCCGCCACGGTTTACGTTTTTGCCGGCTATCTACCAGGATGCCATGCGTCGCAAGTGGGCCGTGCATCAGCGCGGCGGCGAGCCGAAGATTTTTGACTATGCGGACGTGTTGCAGTGCGAAGTGGCCGAGGCGGGCGATCCGGAGGCCGAGGAAGTGGCCTCAAAACAGGAATTTGCCCAGCGTATCCTGGTAAATCCTGCCAAGGCGGCGAAAATAAACGCTGCCAAGCGTAATATGTGTCTTGGTATGGGCGTTGTTGTGGCGGTTCAGACGGGAAAAGACGAAGTTTCCAAATTAGAGATTCCCGTTATGACCGACGAAGTCAAACGCGATTCAAGTCTATATAAGTCGTATCGGAATGTCGCCGAGAAGATCAAGGCCGAATTTGATGCCATGGGAGGGCTGGCCTAATTATGGCGGCATACGTTTCTGAATGAGGAGTCTGTGCAATGGCAGGCGAATCTTATGCAATTCCCCCCAAAGATCGTGCTGTTGAGGGAATTCTTTGGTATATCCAGCACCACCAGCTTGCCGGCGGCGATCGACTGCCGGCCGAGCGTGTGCTGTGCGAAGAGATCGGCGTTTCGCGTACGGCGTTGCGCGCCGGTATCACGCGGCTCATCTCGTGTGGAACGCTCGAGAGCCGTCGCGGATCGGGTACGTATGTGTGTCCTCCCAAGCCGCTGAATATCTTCCAGGAAACGTATAACTTTTCCGATGCTGTGCGGACTGCCGGCCTGCACCCCTCTTCTCGTCTGGTTTCCACCGGGACCATCGAGGCGGATGAGGCGCTTGCCGACAAGCTTGGGGTGGCTGTGGGCGCTCCTTTACTCCGCATGCAGCGCATTCGACTTATAGAGGGCGAGCCGGCGTCAATCGAGACCGCTCACGTTAACCTGTCCCTGTGCCCCGCGCTTCCCGAGCACGATTTTGAGTGTGAGAGTCTTTACGATGTCTTGCTCAAAGAAGGTGGCGTGCGTGTTGAGCATGGACGTGAGCATATCTCCATCTCGCGTTTGAACGCCGAAGAGGCCGAGCTGCTCCAGCAAGAAGAGGGAACGCCGGTGTTCTATGAGAGCTCGATCGAATTTGATAAGGACATGCGCTTTGTGGAGCATTGCAAATCGGTGATTTTGCCCACAAAGTTCCGCTTTGCCGATAACGGCGAAGAGAACGGCATGAGGAGCGTGGCAGGTGAACAATGGCTGAAACAGTAGATGCCACCCCGGTTTATATGCGCATTCGACGCCGCATCGAGGAACGTATCGAGCGCGGTATATATCCCACGGGTTCCATGATTCCGTCCGAAAAAGACCTTGCCGAGGAATTTGGTACGACACGCTTGACCATCCGAAGCGCTGTCGATGAGCTGGTTCGGCGCGGGCAGATTCGCCGTGTTCGGGGAAAAGGTGCCTTTGTGGCGCAGAAAGTACCTGCTTTTTTTGAACGCACGGTCGGTTTCCGTGAATCGGTCCGTGCTTCGGGCGGCGAGCCGTCCGTCCGTATTCTCGCGCGTTCCAAGCGTTATGCGGGGCCATATTACGCCGACCTGTTTGGCATCGCCGAGGACGACCTGCTCTATTCCGTTCGACGCCTGAACTGCATAAACGGTAGCCCCGTATCGATTGAGACGGCGCTGATTCCCTGCCTGCTGTTCCCAACCATCGAAGATATTGACGCGTCGGTCTTCAGTTTGTACGAGACCTATGAGATGCTGGGCCGAAAGCCAGTCATGGCACAGGAAAAGCTCGATATCGAAGCGCTGGGCGCACGAGATGCCGGCCTCCTTGGACTGGGACAGGGCGATCTTGTTTTGCTTTTGGAATGCGTGAGCTATGACGCGAGCGGTCAGGCTATCGAGTATGTAAAGTCCTTCAATCGTGGCGATACGGGCGGCTACACCTATACGTACTAGCTGGTATTTTGTGAATAACGGCTGGGAAACTAACCAGTTTTGATCGTTGGGTCAGCTGTATATACAACCTTACAGGGCTCAAAATCGACCGTTCGCCGATGGGGATAAATTAATCGACAAAGAGGTATCAAAAAGCCGTAACCTGTAACTGTGATTGGTATCAAATACTAATGATTTGTTACGAGGTGAGACGATGAAGATGCTCGATTACGTTCAGCTTGCCCATGTGCGTATGGGGGAGAACCTCGAGCGTTCGTCTGAGCTGGTAGCGCAGCTCGTTGATATTTTCCAGTCCGGTTCTTTTGACGCGCTGCGCATCGTTGCTTCGGGTTCGTCGCGCCATGCCGCCGATTGCGCCCGCGATTACCTGCAAGATGCCCTGCAAATGCAGGTGTCCGTTGTGACGCCCGAGGCCTTCGTCGATTTTGAACACACCTATCCGCAGCATGTGCTCAACATTGCCGTTTCGCAGAGTGGCTATTCGACCAATACGATTGCGGCGCTCGATTACATGCGCGCACACGATATGGCTGCAGTTGCGCTCACGGCAAACGTCGAGGCACCCATCAAGGAACACGCTGACATCGTTCTTGACTACGGTGTGGGCGTCGAGTCGGTGGACTTTGTGACTCTGGGCGTCGAGGTGCTCGTTGAGTACCTGGTGCTCTTTGGTATTTACGGCGGTCAGGCGCGCGGAACGATTGACGCCAAGGGCGTTGCCCAGCGTCTTGACGACCTGCGTGAGGCTATCCAGGCCAATGCCGTGATGTGCAAGACCGCCGAGGCATATGTCCAAGACCACATGCTCGAGCTTTCTGAGCACACGCCCGCCATGGTCGTCGGCAACGGCCCCAACTATGGCGTTGCCGAAGAGGCGGCCCTCAAGCTGAGCGAGACCATCAAGATTCCTGCCATGCATCACGAAGGCGAGGAGTTCGTCCACGGTCCCGAGATGCAGATCGTTCCGGGCTATCTGGTGTTTATCGTCGACGATCCGCAGGGGTCGGAGCGTCTTGCGAATATCGCTGATGCGCTATCGAACGTTACGACAAAAACGGTGCTGCTCACGGCCCATCCCAAGGGTAGGGCTCACGAGGTTGCGGTGCCTCAGGTGGCTCCGCTGCTCAGCGCAATTCCCAATCTTGTGTTCTTCCAGACGATTGCGGCCATGATAGCCGAGCGTCTGAAGTCATGGGACGTGCACCCGTATCTTGATGCCGTCTCCAAGCAAATGGAGGTCAAGGCAGAGGGCTACGAAGAGTCAGTCAATGCGCTTAAGGCCAAAGCGGCCGAGTGTTACGGAATGTAAGCGGGTTTTGATGCCCGTTGGCATGGGGGATGTGGAAACAACCCCAGAAAGGAGAGACAAATGAAGGAAACCGAGAAGATCGAGATCATGCATTTCGACCAGGAGGGCTATCTCGAGGACGGCAAGGCGCTCTACGAGACCGGCAAGAAGATGACCGCGCTCGCCGACAAGGTCGCCGACGAGGGCTACGACGCCGTGTTCCTGATGGGCGTCGGCGGCACCTGGGACGAGCTCATGCAGCTCGAGTACCTCATGAACAAGTTCGGCGACCGCGACCTCGAGGTCTACCTGATCCACGCCGCCGAGTGGAACGCCATGGGCCACAAGCGCATGACCGAGAAGTCCGTCGTGATCACCGCCTCCGAGTCCGGCACCACCCCCGAGGTCCTCGAGGCCGTCAAGAAGATGAAGGGCATGGGCGTGCGCGTCTACGCCATGACCAAGCCCGAGGGCCCCATCGGCCAGGCTGTGGGTGCCGAGAACTGCGTCGCCATGGCTTCTGACCATGGTTCGGGCGGCTGCGAGAAGGGCTACTACCTCGCCGACTGCTTCGGCCTGCGCCTGCTCAACCGCCGCGGCTGCTTCCCCAAGTTCGATCTGTTTATCGAGCAGACCAAGGATATCTGGAAGGACATGCTCGACATCCGCAAGCGCTTCGAGCCGCGCGCCGAGGAGCTCGCCAAGAAGTACGCCCTGGCCCCCTACACCATGTTCATCGGCTCGGGCGCCCTGTGGGGCGAGACGATCCTGTTCTCGATGTGCATCCTGGAGGAGATGCAGTGGAAGCGCACCCGCTACATCACCTCGGCCGACTTCTTCCACGGCACCCTCGAGCTCGTGGAGCCCGGCGTCCCCGTGTTCCTGTTCATGGGCGAGGACGAGAACCGCAAGCTCGACGAGCGCGTCCGCGCCTTCCTGACCCGCGGCGTGACCGGCGACACCGACATCAACATCATCGACACCGCCGAGTTCGCGATCCCCGGCCTTGACGACGAGTTCCGCGTCATCGTCTCCCCGTGGATTCTGACGGTGCTCGTGACCGACCGCCTGGCTCGCTACTACGAGACGGTCACCAAGCACAACCTCAAGTATCGTCGCTACTATCACCAGTTCGACTACTAAAGAAAACGGGTGCGGGAACGTGCCGGGCTATTGAGAGGAACACAGAATGAGGCAGTACATCATCGCCAGCCATGCGCACTTCGCCACCGGCATCAAGGAGAGCGTCGAGCTGCTCTCGGGCGCTCGCGACAACGTCCACGATCTTTCGATGTTCGTCGATGGCCGCATGGACGTGGCCGAGGAGGCCCAAAAACTGCTGGCAGGCATGTCTGCCGACGATGATGTCGTTGTCTGCACCGACCTCTTTGGCGGTAGCGTTAACAACGAGTTCACCAAGATCGTCCAGACGCGTCCCCGCACGTACCTCGTTACCAACATGAACCTTCCTCTGCTCATCCAGCTGCTGTTCTCTGACGAGTCGGCGCCGGTTGAGGAGACGATTCGCGCCATCGTCGCTGCGGACGATACGCGCGTGAAGTTTGTCAACGATCTTTTGGTCGATGACGAGGAGGAGGAAGAGTTCTAATCCGCAGCACCTACTGACACGCCGTATGACGGCACAAGACCTTTGGGGGGTCACATTATGATTCAGCTACTTCGCGTTGACCATCGCCTGCTTCATGGCCAGGTCGCAGTTTCCTGGGTTCAGGGCCTTGGCTCCAACTGCATCTTCTGCGTGGGCGATAAGGTCGCTAACGACCCGGTGTGGAAGACGACGCTCAAGATGGGCAAGCCTGCCGGCTGCAAGCTCGTCATCAAAGATATGGAGCATGCAATCGAAGCTATCAACTCGGGCGTGACCGACAAGTACAAGATGATCATCTGCGTCGCCACTATCGCTGAGGCAAAGCAGCTTGTTGAGGGCTGCCCGCAGATCAAGTCGGTCAACCTGGGCAACACCAAGCCCAAGGACGAGAAGCGTCCCGACGCTCGTCAGGTCTCTCGTCAGATCTTCCTGACCGCGGCCGAGGAAGCCGATGTGCGCGAGATGCTGGATCGTGGCGTTGAGGTCGAGATTCGACCCCTGGCCGATGACCCCAAGGTCGACTGCGCCAGCGTGCTCTAGGCGTTCAATTTCGAAGAGTCTGAGCTCTTCGTAGTGTCCTATATGGAAAGGGGGATGTATGCTTACCCAAGCAATCCTCATCGGACTTATCGCCGCATTTGGTAAGTTCGACTGCCAGCTCGGTACGCTCTACGCGTTCCGCCCCATCGTCCTGTGCCCGCTCGTGGGCCTGGTGCTGGGGGACCTGCAGTCCGGCCTCGCGATCGGTGCGAGTCTGGAGCTGCTGTTCATGGGCTCGATCTCCATCGGCGCCTACGTGCCGCCTGATGAGACGATCGGCGGCGTGCTCGCCTGCGCCTTCGCTATCCAGCTGGGCCAGAGCACCGAGGCAGCCATCGCGCTTGCCATGCCCATCGCCACGCTGTGCCTTGCCATCAAGAACATCCTTAACGCCGCCCTGCCGATCCTGGTCGACCGCGCTGATGTCTACTCCGGCCAGGGCAACCTTAAGGGTGTCTATGCGATGCACTTCCTGATCGGTTTGACCGGTATCATCATGGCGTTCCTGCTGTGCTCGCTGTCGTTCTATCTGGGTGCTGACGCCATCCAGGGCCTGCTCGACTTCATCCCGCCCTTTGTCCTTGCTGGCTTTGGCGTTGCCGCCAACATCCTGCCGGCCATGGGCTTCGCCATGCTCGGCCGCCTGG
>CAUCUN010000022.1:0-37122 GCA_958445985.1 uncultured Collinsella sp.
CGGCAATACGCTTGAGGATCCTTAAAAGAAAGTCCAGTTTATCCTTCCCACTCCATTTCTTTATGCGCGTTGATTTGAGAGTGAAGCATGATGTCGAGGCCAGGAAGGCGGCCATAGGGCTCTTCGAGCTCGGGCACGGGTATAAATCCGCCGCGATTGCCCTTTCGCTTCCCGCGGAAGCCGTGAGAAGATGGCAGGAGATATACCGCGCGTTCGGGAGCGAGGTGCTGCTGCGCATGGACGGAAAACAGGGCAGGTACACATACGAGCAGAAGGTCGCCGCCGCCTCCGCCGTCGTCGACGGCGGCATGACGAAGACCGAGGCGATGGCGGCGTTCGGCATAATGTCGATGTCGCCGCTCAAGAAGTGGTGCGCGCTATACCGCCGGGGCGGAGCGGAGGCCCTGCGCCCGAGGCCCAAGGGCCGGCCGAGCGGTGCCGTAGGCTCGAGGCCGAGGTGGCCTACCTAAAAAAATTACGCGCCCTGGTCGAGAGGGACGGGCTCTGACCAGGGCGAAGGCCGAGGCGGTCGCGGCCCTGCGCGCCGAGGGGCACGCGCTCGGGCACCTGCTCGCATGCGCCAAGCTCAAGCGGTCGACCTACTACTACGCCCTCGCGCACCCGCCGAGGCCCACGCGCCCCGAGCTCTGGGAGGCGGCCGCCGAGATCTTCTCGCGCACCGCCAACGGCTGCGGGCACCGGCAGATAGCGATGTGTCTCAGGGCGGAAGAGGGGGCCGTGATAGCCGACAAGACCGTGCTCAAGATGATGCGCGAGATGGGGATTCGCTGCGGCATCAGACGCGAGACGGCCTACCACAGGTACAACTCGTACAGGGGCGTCGTCGGCAGAACGTTCGAGAACGTGATCGCGAGGGATTTCGACGCCGGGGCCCCGTGGCGGAAGCTGGGAACGGACGTCACCGAGTTCAAGGTGGCGGGCGGCAAGGCCTACTGGGCCCCGACACTGGACTTCTGCACCAAGGAGATCGTGGCGAGCGACATATCGACCGCGCCCGACATGGCCCAGCAGGTGAGGATGCTCGACGAGCTGCTGCCCAAGATCCCCGAGGGCGCCACCCCGACCATGCACTCGGACCGGGGCTGGCAGTACCAGCACGCCTCGTACACATCAAGGCTCGAGGCCGCCGGCATCGTCCAGAGCATGTCCAGGAAGGCGAACTGCATCGACAATGCCGCCACCGAGCAGCTCTTCGGCCACGTCAAGGACGAGTTCTACCGGGGCCGCGAGTGGAAGACGTTCGAGGAATTCAAACGCGACCTGGAGGAATACATAGTCCACTGGAACACGAGCCGGAGGCAGGTAAGATTGAAGGGCCTGACCCCGGAGGAATTCCGGAATCAGGCCCTCGCGGCCTAGCCGCTATTTAGGGCGTCCAAGATTTGGGACGCAGTTCAGCAGGCCGAGGAGGGCTTCGTTGTCATCATTATCTTTGACTGCGGGTGCCTCGCGTTACAGCCCGCGAATTCGTACAGCCTCGGGCGGAAACTCCTGCTCGCCGGCGTCGGTCTTGATGGTCGCGCGGCCCCAGATGTCCAGGCCCGCAAACACACCGACCGCGAGCGGCAAACCGTTGGGCGACACCGCCGCAACTTGGCGGCCCAGCAGCGGTACCATGTCGAAGTACTCGCCCAGCACGGGGGCCAGCGGACCGGCAGCGCCCTGCGGCGTGTTGGCAACAGCCGCCCAGGCGTCCACGCGGGTCAGCACGGCGGCGGCCAACTCCTCAACCAGCGCTTCGTCGGCCACATCCACACCGAGCTCGCTCAACGCCGAACGCTCAATATCCACCGTCACGGCACCGAACATGCCCGCGGCGCCGGCACCGCCGTTGACGGCGACGCGCGCGAACGACGTCTCAAACGCGGGCGCGCCGCACACGATATTACTCGGCCACTGAATGCCCACCTTGCCGGCAAGGCCCAGGCCCGGTGTCGACGCCGCGCCCACGAGCGCGTCCATCATGCCCATCGCGGCCACAAACGGCAGGCCGTGGAAGGCATGCATGTTCACATCCGGGCGCACGACCAGCGAAAACGTCAACGACGCCTCGCCCGCGCTCCAAGCGCACCAGCCCGCGGACGCACCCTCGCGGCCCGCGTCGCGCGCCGCGTCGAGCTCGGTGCCGGCGGCAACAGCATTCATCTCGATCATCTACATACGCCCCAATTCGCCCACGATATGGCCCACGCGGTCCTCGGGCTCCTTGACCTCGACACCGTTGTAGCGGAAGAACCGCGCCGGGTCGTGCATCAGGTCCTCGAGCGGCACCAGCACAAAGTCGCGTTCGCCGATCAGCGGATGCGGCAGGCGCAGCTTTTTGCCGCCGTGGGTCTCGCCGTCCATCCACAGCAGGTCCAGGTCGATGGTGCGCGGACCGTTGGCCTTGGCCTTTTTGGAGCGGTCGCGCCCCAGCTCGGCCTCGATCTTCATAAGCTCGTCGAGCAGCACCAACGGCGCCAGCTCGGTCTTGATCTCGATGACGGCGTTGGCAAACGCGTCCTGGCGCGTCTCGTAGGCAGGCTCGCTCTCGTAAATCTTGGAGGAGTTAGACACGCAGGTGAGTGGAATCTCGGCGATCATCTCGCGTGCGGCGCGGATGTTGTCGCAGCGATGCCCCAGGTTGGAGCCCACGGCCACAAACGCGCGGCGCGGCTGTGGCTTGGCAACCGCCCAGTAACCGTTCAGGAACTGCGCAAAACCCGCGGCGTCGTGCACGCGCACGATGTTGGCACCGGCCTGGATGGCGCCCAGGCACACGCCAAACGTAGCGGCATCGCGCTCGGCGGCCTCGGTCACGCCCGAGACGGCGCCCACAAAGCGCTTGCGCGACACGGCGCACATGAGCGGATAGCCCAGTGACGCCATCTTGGCAGTCTCGCGCTGGATGACGATGTCCTCGTTAGCCGACTTACCAAAGCCCGGGCCAGGATCGATGCAGATGCGGTCGCGCGACACGCCGGCATGGATGAGTGTGCGGGCCTGGTCGGACAGAAAGCCCATGACGCGGCGCATGATGGGCGCCGAATCGGGCAGGGTGAAGCGGCGGAGCTGCGAGGTGGGCACGTAGGCTTCCTCGCGGCGGGCGCTGCGGCGCATCATGGCTGCCAGGTGGTCATTGGACTCCGATGCGACCTCGGTGGCTGCGGGCGCGGCCTCGGGCGCGGGCGCGACGGTCTCGGCGGCAGCAACCTGCTCGGCGGCCGGCGTCTCCTGCCCCAGCTCGGTTGCGGGCTCGGACGTGGGCTCCGGTTCGCCAAACGGCAACGAGGGCTGCACCACGCCGCCCGGAAGCTTGGCCTCAACCTTGGGCTCACCCAGCAGCTTGCCGCGACGGCGGCGAGCCGGCTTCTCGGCCTCACGCGCGGCCTCGGCAGCCGCCTCGCGCGCCTTCTCGGCAACAAACGCCGCTGCCGAGGTATCGAGCTGCACCGTTGCGTGCGTGCGGGTGGGCGCGGCGACCTCGCCGGCATGCATCACGATGACGCCGCAGGTGCTCGTCTTAACAAACTCGACCATCTTGGGATCAGTGAAGCCGGTCACGTCGTTGACGATCGAGGCGCCGCAGCGCACGGCCGCCTTGGCAACCGCCACATGACGCGTGTCGATCGAGACGATGGCGCCCTCCTTGGCCAGCGCGCGCACCACGGGCAGCACGCGGCGAGCCTCCTCGTCGGGGTTGACCGGGGTAAAGCCGGGGCGCGTGGACTCGCCGCCCACGTCGATGATGTCGGCGCCGGCGTCGAGCATCGCCAGGCCGTACTCGATGGCGGCATCCGGGTCGAAGTGCTCCCCGCCATCGCTAAACGAATCGGGCGTCACGTTGAGGACGCCCATGATGCGCGGACGGTCAAAGCTGAGCTCGTACTTTCCGCACCGCCATGTCTTGCTGTCGTTCGCCATGAACATCCTCCTAAAATGCCCACGCCGCCGAGCTTGGGGAGCTGGCGGCGGGGTCGCTTTGCACTCAGTCTTTCTATTGTATCCGCGCGCGCGGGCTAGAACGCAAACGCGGCCGCGATGTCGCAAGAAATCAGCAGGTCGGCATTTGCATCCTGATCGGTGGGAGCAAGGTTGCAAATGGCCAGCGTATCGCCGGTAAAGTAACGCGTAAGGCCCGCCGCCGGATACACCACGAGCGAGGTCCCGCCCACGATGAGGGCATCGGCCGCGGCGATGGCGGCAACGGCACCGGTCAACACATGCTCGTCGAGTGGCTCCTCGTAGAGCACTACATCGGGCTTGATGCGGCCGCCGCACGCGGGGCACGCAGGCACGCCCGCGGCGTCCTCGTGCTCGCGCGAGCAAATCCACTCGGCGCTATAGACCGCGCCGCACGACTGGCAAATGTTGCGATGGACCGATCCGTGCAGCTCAAACACACGCCGTGAGCCGGCCATCTGATGCAGGCCGTCGATATTTTGCGTCACCACGGCATTTAGCTTGCCGGCGCGCTCCAGCTCGGCCAGCTTGGTGTGGCAGCGATTGGGCTTGGCGCCAAGCGCGATCATCTTGGTGCGGTAGAAGTCGAAGAACTCGGCCGGATGCGCCTCGTAAAAGCTATGCGACAGCATGGTCTCGGGCGGATAGGCAAACTGCTGGTGATACAGGCCGTCCACGCTGCGGAAATCGGGGATGCCACTTGCCGTGGAAACACCCGCGCCGCCAAAGAAGACCACGCGCTTGTGGGTGTCAAACAGATCCGCCAGCGCGGCGGAGGCCTGCCTGGGGTCCGATATTGCCTGCGTCATATGAGTCCTCCGTCCTTGCTAGTCGGGCAGCGTTGAGCGACGCCCCAGCATGCGACCTTTAAGTCAGCATGCGCGGAGCCCACCCCGCCCCTGTTGCGCTAATCTTAAGCCTGCCAACCCCGTCGAAAGGACACCATGCCTCAGACTTACACTTTCGCCTCGTGGAACGTCAACGGCCTGCGCGCCGTGCTCAAAAAGGACCCGAGCTTTATCCAGATCGCGCAAGAACTCGACGTCGATATCCTGGCGCTGCAAGAGACCAAGCTGCAAGAAGGCCAGGTTGATATTGACCTGCCCGGCTATCACCAAACCTGGAGCTACGCCGAGCGTAAAGGCTATTCGGGCACTGCGGTCTTTAGCCGCCAGGAACCGCTGCGCGTGCTGCACGCCGACGCGCTGTTACCCCACACCGGCGAGGGCGAGGCGGCCGAGCTCGTCGCCCAAGCCGCAACCGAGGGCCGCGTCTGCGCGCTGGAGTTCGACAAGTTCTGGTTTGTGGATGTCTACACTCCCAACGCGCAAAACGAACTCGCCCGCATCGATGTGCGCATGGCCTGGGACGATGCCTATCGCGGCTTTTTGAGCGCGCTTGAGCGCGAGACCGGCAAGCCCGTGGTGACCTGCGGCGACTTTAACGTGGCGCACGAAGAGATCGACCTTAAGAACCCCAAGTCCAACCGCGGCAACGCAGGCTTTTCGGACGAAGAGCGTGGTAAGTTTACCGAGCTGCTCGACGCCGGTTTTACCGATACCTGGCGCGCGGCAAACCCCGACGTCGAGGGCGTCTACAGCTGGTGGAGCTATCGCTTTAATGCCCGCAAGAACAACGCAGGATGGCGCATCGATTACTTCCTGGTAAGTGACTCAATCGCCGCCAACGTTCGCGACACGGGCATCCGCGGCGACATCTTCGGCAGCGACCACTGCCCCGTCACCCTCGCGCTAGAGCTCTAGCGCCAAGTAATTCCTGGGGGACAGAGGAAAACAGATCATGTGGCCCCTCTCCCCCTATAAGTTGCGGTGGAATAGTTCCTGTTTGGGCAGCAAATAGCCAAAAACGAGAACTATTCCACCGCAAGTTCGTGTGGGAACGCGAAATGCCCTACAGTCCGTATTTCACGACGACTCGGTTGATGCGACAGCACCAAGGCTTGTACAAGGCGGCCAAAAACACGCAGGTCGCAAGGCCGTGCGTAATATCGAACGGCACTGCCGTGGCAAGACGCGCCACGGCGCCCGCCCACGTGAGCGGCTGCACAAAACCGATGACGTCATACGCGTTGATCACGACGCCATACAGCAGGCCCGAGGCAAAGCCATACGCCAACAGCGCCGGCATGCGCACGGTGCCGTCGGCGCGGTCGAACGCACCCGCATACGCCAGCGCACCGCCAACGTATCCCACGAGCCCCCAGGCATACATCTGCCACGGCGTCCACATGCCCTGTCCAAAAAAGAAATTGCTGGTCAGCGCCGCCAGCGCGCCAACCATAAAACCATTGCGGCGACCAAGCGTCGCCCCCGCGATAATGGCGATGGCGCTCACCGGTTTAAAGTCGGGAATGGGCCCAAACAGGATGCGCCCCGCCGCCGCCAGCGCCGCCAGCACCAGCGTGGGCATAATCTGGCGCAAACCCGGACGAGATGCCTCGTAGCCTGCAAAGAACAGCGCGAGCACCAGCGCCACCACGACAAGCATGGCAAGCGCCGCCTGCTCAACACCCGCCAGCAACGCCGCGGCCATCACCGCCGGCACCGCCAACAACAGCGGAATCTCCAGTTTTGCAAGCAAACGCGAGAAACGACAGTCCGTCATCCCATCACGCCCTATAGAACACGTTGTCGGCAAAGAAGTCGGCCGGGGACTCCATGCAGGCAATCTCGCCGTCAAACATCATGGCGACGTCGTCGGCTACCTGCTCGGCAAAGTCCAAATCGTGCGTAGCCATGATGACGGTGCCGCCAGCCTTCGCATGGTCACGCAGGGCGCGGGCGATGGTGCGGCGACTCTCCAGGTCCAAGCCCTTCGTGGGCTCGTCAAGCAGCAGCAGCTCGGGGCCGATCAGCAGCAGCTTTGCCAGTGCGAGCAGCTGGCGCTGTCCGCCCGAGAGGTCGTAGGGGTGGCGCGTCTCCAGGCCGTCCAGCCCCAAGCTCGCCGCGCGCTCCCGCGCCACGGTCTCGTCATATCCGCAGGCTGAAGCCCATTCCATCAGCTCGTCGCACACCGTCTCGGCAACCAGCAATGCTTTGGGATACTGAGGCAGCAACGCCGCCGAGGCCGCTCCGCGCACCATGCGGCCGCGCTGCAGCTTGGCGGTCTTCGCCAGCACCGAGAGCATCGTCGACTTACCGCATCCGTTGCCGCCCACGATCGCATGCACCGCACCGGCCGAAAACGACGCATCGAGCCCACGCAACACCCAGCCGGACGCTCGATCGTAGCGAAACCAACCTTCCGACAGGGTGGTAGCCGACCCAGCGTGCATTTTTTGGAGTATTCTGCTTCCATCCGTGCGCGAGAAGGCTTCCAAGCCGTTCTCGAGCGACGTTTGCGCCACAAATTCGGACGATTTGTCCAATTCCAAACTTTTTTTTGCGCTCGATACGCCCCCGGGCGGCTCCAGAGAGCCCAAATTGTCCTCACGCCTGCTGAATACTCCGTTTTTTGCACATCGGATGGCACCCCACCCCAACGTGTCATCGGAAAACAGCGATTCTCGGCGTACCAAAGAAGCCATATCCGCCGCCTCGTGCACGCGGCCATCCTCAATCCGGTACGCACACGTCGCGTATTCGAGCATTGGGCGCGGCTGATGCGTCGCCACAACAACCGTGCAGCCCAGCTCGCGATTCACACGAAACAGCGCGTGCAGGAAATTCTTCTCCGCAACCGGATCAAGCTGAGACGTGGGCTCGTCGAGCAGCAGCACGCGCGGGCGCAGCGTCAGAACGGCAGCCAACGACAGCAACTGTTTGCGACCGCCCGAAAGCGTGTCAGTATCGCGGTGAAGCCAATCTTCCAGCCCAAAGAAATAGCTGGTCTCAGCTACGCGACGGCGCATCTCATCACGCGCTAGCCCCAAGTTTTCCAGGCCAAACGCCATCTCGTGCCACACGGTTTCGCACACGATCTGGTTCTCGGGATCCTGGAACACATAGCCCACGCGCTCCGCAGACGCGCGCACGTCCATGTCGGCAACGTTCTCGCCCAGCACGCGCGCATCGCCAGTGCGCTCGCCCGCCGGAGCGATCTCGGGTTTGAGCAGCGACAGCAGCGTCGACTTACCCGATCCGGTACCGCCAACAAGCAGCACAAATGCACCCTGGGGAACAGACCAGTCGAGCCCCTCGAGTACCGACGCCTCAGCCCCGGGGTAGGTAAAGCTCAGGCCCCGTACCTCAATCGCAGGCACATCGGAGCCGCACGCCCCGCCCGTTACCGAGCAGCTATCCAACCGAGCCATCAGCCAAACCTCTTCTCATCAATCGCGTGCAACGCGCAAGGCAACACCATCCAGGCGGCGTACACGACATAGCCTGGCCACGGCGCCGGCACCGAGAGCTGCGGATAAAACGAATACTGCGTCGTCGCGGTCCACGCCACCGCCACCGCGGCAGCGCCAAACAGTACGAGCCCGGCCAGCGCGGCAACGTCACTGCGCCCCAGCCGATACCGCGCATACGTCGTACGACGCGTCGCGGCACCCCACCCGCGCGAGCGCATCGCGTCCGCGCGCTCCAGCGAATCTTCCATGCCCCAGCCCATCAACACACTCGATGCCCGCAAGCGCGAGCGCACGGGGTCGGCCGGCGCACGCCCCGGTACATCAATCGCGTCCTGCACCGCCAGCACCGTGCGGCCGCGGCGCAAAAACTGCGGGATAAGCCTCATGCACATCGAGATCATGAGCGCAATCACCGGCGCGGCGTTGCCTAACAGTGCGAGCACCTTGTCGTATTCGAGCATCGACGCCGCGGCCTCAAACCACAGCACGCTCGCCACAAACAGCCCGCCCATGCACAGGCCATATACCATGCTCTCCAGATACACCGCGCGCATGCCAATACGGAACAGCTCCGTCGAACCCGAAGCGCTAAACAGTGGATTGACCAGCGCGATAATCAAAATCACCGGCAGCTGCCAGCGAAGTGCGCCCAGCGTGCGGGCAGCCCCACGCGTCGCAAATCCATACGCCAGCCCGCCCGCAAGCGACAGCGCAATCAGCACCGGCTGCATCGAGAACATGGTGAGCCCCAGCGTCAGCACTATATAGAGCGCCGGCACAGCTGGATGCGACATCGAGAATGCCGCGACGGGCTCGCCGCCAAACTCCTCTCGTATGTTGTCCACGGGCACCCCCGTCCCCTCGCTCAAACGACAGCTCCGCAGCACCGCCAACGCCGCACGCAAGCAGCGCAAACGCCACGACGGCGGCGCAAGCCCCAACCGCCGCAAACCAATCGCTACGCGCTCAACATATGCCTGCGGTATCATATTGCGCCGTGTATCGTTTCCAAACACACGTCTCTATAACGTAACAGGAGATCACATGGACGCAACCGCAATTATCCTCGCTGCCGGCGAGGGCACCCGCATGAAGTCGAACCACTGCAAGGTTTCGCACAAGATCCTGGGCAAGCCCATGGTCCAGTGGATCGTCGACGCCACCATCAAGGCCGGCTGCAGCCGCGTCGTGGTCGTCATCGGCAGCCACGCCGACGAGATGCGCGCCCTCATCGACGGCGTCTACGCCAGCAGCGCCACCAAGGTCGAGTGCGTCGAGCAGACCGAGCGCCTGGGCACCGGTCACGCCGTGAAGGTCGCGCTCGAGGCCTGCGGCATCACGCAAGGCCCCGTCGTCGTGCTCAACGGCGACCTGCCGCTCATCACCGCCGACACGGTCGCCAAGTTCGCACAGACCGTCGCCACCGGCGAGCTCGCCTGCACCGTCATGACCATGACCCCGCCCGACCCCTTTGGCTACGGCCGCATCAAACTGGGCGACGACGGCCAGATCGAGCGCATCATCGAGCAGAAGGACTGCACGCCCGAGCAGGCCGCCACGCTGCTGGAGTGCAACGCCGGCTGCTACGCCTTTGACGGCGCGCAGCTCGCCGCCCACATTAACGAGATCGGCAACGACAACGCGCAATCCGAGTACTACCTGCCCGACATGCTCGAGATCCTCAAGGGTCACGGCCAGGCGGTCTCCATCTTCCACTGCGATGACTACCGCGACGGCCTGGGCGTCAACAGCCGCATTCAGCTCGCGCAGCTCACCGCTATCGCGCGCGACCGCATCAACGAGCACTGGATGGCCGAGGGCGTCACGTTCATCGATCCCACGCAGGCCTGGATCGGCCCCGATGCCGTCATCGGCCGCGACACCGTCGTGTGGCCGCAGACGCACCTGATCGGCCACGTCACCGTGGGCGAGGAGTGCCAGCTCGGCCCCAACAGCCGCCTCACCGACACCACCGTCGGCAGCGGCTGCACCATCGATGAAACCATCGCCGTCGAGGCCGTCATCGAGAACGGCGTCGACTGCGGCCCGCGCGCCTACCTGCGCCCGGGCACCCATATGCTCGATGGCTCCAAGGCCGGCACGCACGTGGAGATCAAGAAGTCCACGATCGGCGAGGGCTCCAAGGTGCCGCACCTGTCCTACATCGGCGATACCACCATGGGCTCCGGCGTCAACGTGGGCGCGGGCTCCATCACCTGCAACTACGATGGCGTACACAAGCACAAGACCGTCATCGGCAAGGATGCCTTCATCGGCTCCGACACCATGATGGTCGCGCCCGCCCAGATTGGCGACGGCGCGCTTGTGGCCGCCGGCTCCGTCATCACCGAGCCGGTCCCGGCTGACGCACTCGGCCTGGGCCGTGCCCGCCAGATAAATATTGAGGGCTGGGCCGCCGATTATCGCCGCCGTCTGCACGAGGACGACGAGGTATAACGTTTTACCAAGCATCTAAGGAGCTGTTCCCATGGGGGGCGGCTCCTTTTTTCTATCGTGACCTGCGCGACAGGATGAGTGGTCGGTTCGTGTCCGTTGACGGTAAAGACGTTATCAAGACCCGATTAACCCCGTCGCGCGGTTACAATGCAACAAGGCATCTATATGGCATTCGATATAAAGGAGAAGGGTAATGCCGATTAATGATCCCGAGAAGTCGGAGAATATGCGCAAGTCCATCCGCGTGTATTCCGGTTCCTCCAACCGTCCCCTCGCTCAGAAGATCGCTGAGTACCTTGGGGTCGAGCTTTCGGGCCTTACGCTAAAGCAGTTCGCCAACGGTGAGATTTACGCCCGCTACGACGAGACCGTCCGCGGCGCCGACGTCTTCCTGATTCAGTCCGTGGCCGGCGGCAACGTCAATGACATGCTCATGGAGCTGCTCATCGCCACCGACGCTGCCAAGCGCGCATCCGCCCGCTCCATCACCGCCGTTATCACCCACTACGGCTATGCCCGCCAGGACCGCAAGGCCGGCCCGCGCGAGCCCATCACCGCCCGCCTCGTCGCCAACCTGCTCGAGCGCGCCGGCGTCAACCGCATCATCACCCTCGACCTGCACCAGGGCCAGATTCAGGGCTTCTTCGATATCCCGGTTAACCACCTGTCCGCGCTGCCGCTGTTTGGCCAGTACTACAACGACATGCACTTCGACACCGACAACCTGGTTGTCGTCTCCCCCGATGTGGGCCGCGCCAAGGCCGCCAAGAAGCTGTCCGACATGCTCGGCTGCGACCTGGCCATCGCCCACAAGGGCCGTCCGCGCCACAACGCCGCCGAGGTCATGGGCATCATCGGTGACATCAAGGGCAAGACCTGCATCATCAACGACGACATGATCGACACCGCTGGCACCCTGTGCGCCAACGTCAAGGAGCTCAAGGCTATGGGCGCCGGCGACATCTACGTATGCGCCACCCACGGCATCTTCTCCGGTCCGGCCATCGAGCGTCTGAACGACGCCCCGATCGTCGAGTGCCTCGTCACCGACGCCATTCCCGTCGAGGTCGGCGGCAAGATCAAGACCATCTCGGTCGCCGAGGAGTTCGCTCAGGCCATCTCCGCCGTTTACCACGAGGAGCCCGTCTCCACGCTCGTCGGCGGCGACTTCGCGCTGTAATCCAGCGTGCATCTCATCATCTTTGGTGTTTTTAAAGGGTCGGAAGCTCGCTTCCGACCCTTTTTCTACCCCTCGACAACCTTCCCTGGACAATTAGTTCAGATACGTATTTTTTTAAAGCTCCAAAGGCCGTTCTGAGCCTTCTGAGCTCCCCGGCGAACGCCATACTGCCCAAAGCTCATCGCTTTCGAGTACGACCGCCGCATATTTACCCTCAAATCGCCCTCGAAAGCCCTTAGAAACGCCTCGAACGCCCGCCGTCTTATACGTATCTGAACTAACTGTCCAGTAGCTATCGTCAACCTTCGCGGCAGAGCTCAATTTCCTGCAATCCCCTCAACCGATTCCACCGATTTCATAACACCCAGCCGTTCATGGCGCGCAGCGCCCCGCTGAGCGAAAAGAACGGTATGGCGGTCGCATTCTGCCGCCAACTTAGTACGTTATAGCTATGATGACCGTGATTTCACATTTCTCCGCCCTCCGCGCAATTCGTCGCGCACGACGGGCGTACTCTGCCCTACCCTGGGACTCCGTTGATAGCGAACAGCAAGCACAGGCCTTGGCTGGCTGCATTCCCAACAATGACGCGATAGACTTTGGCGCACTTTCGATACTCGACGCCTGGAATGAAGATGATTCCGAACTGCTCGATCTTCTCGTTTCAAACGAAGACAACAGGCGCCCCGACAAGCGACTTCTTCAGCATATTCTCTCCGCTCCGCTTCCTGAAGGTGCAATTATGCACGTCGAGGCCGACATCTACGCTACGTCTCCTGCCATGACAGCCATGCTTTGTTCCAAGAATGAATCAGTCGCCAAAACCTTGATGCTACTCATGGAACTGCTCGGAACCTACTCCCTTCCCCCCGGGGCAACATACCCCATTGCCTATGACGCCATCTGGCCCAAGGGCGATGACTGCGCAGCGACGAGCGATCTTGATTGCCTGGGCGACCAGTCGGCGACCGAACAACAGAACGAGACCCGCTACGAACAGGCACACTACAAATGCGAGCCCGCCACAACTATCGAAGAGCTCGAGGCGGTCGCACGCTTCGCCAAAAGTAGCTCATATACCTCGTTTCGCACGGCAGTCAATCTCGCCCAACCCGGATCTGCATCCCCAGCCGAATCCCTAATGTTTGCCGTTCTCGGAGCGCCCATGCGCTTTGGCGGATTCGGATGTTGCAGCCTGCCCATGGGAGGCCTGCTACTCAACTATCGAATCGACTTCGACACTCTTGCGGTCAACATGTCCTCCGGCATCCCTTACGCCATCTGCGACCTATATTGCCCGGCCGCCGGAGTCGACAACGAATACAACGGAATTGGGCATGAGCTTCAAAACGCTCGCATCCACGATGGCAATCGAAATAATGGCCTCAAGGCAATGGGCATCCACGTCCTGGTTATCAATCGCGACCAAATGAAAGACCTTGTTGCACTCGAAGCCTTCGCCCAAACGATGCATCGACTCGCGGGAGTCCGATTCCGATACCGTATCAAGGGCTATCGCAAGCGTCAGGCCGCTTGGCTCAACGCCCTGCGGGCCGGAATCGGCCTTGCGCCGGTCTAAACGGCGAATCACCCGTGCACCGTCGAGCAGGGCTGGACAGTTAGTTCAAATACGTATAAATGGACACATTGAATTAGGCTGTTTTGCAGTTATCTCTATACCATTCGCCCGATTTGAAGGCAGGGTAGACTTCAAAACAGCGTCATATGGACTAACTAAAGCTCCAAAACAACGTATCGGCATTGAATCGAGCAATTCGAGTTCTCAGAACTTATACGTATCCGAACTAACTGTCCACCTCGATTTCGACGGCCGTCCAAACGCCCTCAAATAACCTCAATTGCCCTCCATTTGACAGCGGCAACAGGGTCGCTCACCATAGCAGGCGACAAATCAACGAAAGGATGAACATGGCAGCTGCACAGCCGCTTAAGATTCGCATGGTTGCCGGGCTTGGCAACCCGGGCGAGGAATATGCCGAGACCCGCCACAACGCCGGCTTTAAGGCAATCGACGAGCTGGCCCGTCAGGCCGGCGTCACGTACTGGAAAAACCAAGCAGGCGCCGAGGTCGCGCTCATCAATATTAACGATGCTGAGGAAGAGGGTGGCAAGCGCCAGATTGTGCTGGTCAAGCCGCAGTCGTATATGAATACCTCGGGTGGCCCCATCTCCAAGCTCTGCCGCGAGTACAAGATCAAGGCCGAGGAGCTGCTCGTAATCCACGACGAGCTCGATATTCCCGCCGGCGACGTCCGCGTTAAGGTGGGCGGCGGCCACGCCGGTCACAACGGCCTGCGCTCCATCATCGACAAGATGGGCAGCCGCGACTTCAGCCGCATCCGCACCGGCATCGGCAACCCTCCCGGCAAGATGGCCGTCGCCGACTACGTTCTTAAGCAGCTGCGCGCCCGCGAGGCCGAGGATTTCCAGGACACCTGCGCCCGCGCGGCCGACGCCGCCGGCCTGGCGATCGTGCACGGCGTGGTTTATGCCCGCGACCATGTCAACGGCGCCGCTTCCGCCAACGGCAAGCACTAAAACCTATCATTTAGGGACAGGTTTATTTTGGCAGGTTTTACCTGCGGAAACGCCCCAGTTGCGGCATCGCAATCAACCGCGCGCCGACATACATGCACAGCACCCCAAAGGGGGCCGGCCTCATCACAACCCGAGGCCGGCCCCCTTTGCCGTTTTACCTGATAAAACCTGCCAAAATAAACCTCTCCCCCTTTGGTAGGCCAAAGTGGATAAACCCTGCTCCCAACCGCCGAAGACACACGTAAGTGACATGTCCATGAGGGTATAATTTGCACCGTATGTCTGCACAACGCCTGTGCACGTACGGTTTTATTCGGGCTACCGTCCATTTCCGTGGAGGCACGGTTCGGCGGCCCTAACAAGAGAGGGGTTCTATGTATAAGATCCTGGAGAAGACGCAGTTCTCGGAGAAGGTGTTCAAGTTCCGCATCGAGGCGCCTGCAATCGCCAAGCATGCGCACGCTGGACAGTTCCTCATGGTTCGCGCCAACGAGACGGGCGAGCGTGTCCCGTTTACCCTGGCCGGTTGGAACGGTGACGAGGGCTGGGTCGAGTTCATCTTCATGGTGATCGGCAAGACCACCGAGATGCTTTCCACCTACGAGGCCGGCGAGTCGCTGCGCGACGTCGTGGGCCCGCTGGGCGTTCCCACCGAGATGGCCGAGGGCCCCTGCGCCGTCATTGGCGGCGGCGTCGGCCTGGCAATTGCCTTCCCGGTCGCCAAGCACCTGGTCGAGACCGGTCACGAGGTGCACGCCATCATGGGCGCCCGCACCAAGGACCTCCTGCTTATGGAGGACCAGTTCCGCGAGCTCCTCGACGAGGACCACATCCACATCACTACCGATGACGGTTCCTACGGCGAGCAGGGCGTTGTCACCGCTCCGCTGGAGCGCCTGCTGCAGGACAAGGCCGTGAGCCAGGTCTTCTGCGTCGGCCCCGTTCCGATGATGAAGTTCTCGACCCTCACCGCCCAGAAGTACGACACCCCCATCACCGCGTCGCTCAACCCCATCATGGTTGACGGCACCGGTATGTGCGGCTGCTGCCGCGTCGAGGTGGGCGGCGTGACCAAGTTCGCTTGCGTCGACGGCCCCGACTTCGATGCCACCCTGGTCGACTGGGATGACCTTCGTGCCCGCCAGGCCGCTTACCGTTCCGAAGAGGGCGAGTCCCTCAAGGCCTATGAGGAAAAGAGCTGCGCATGCCACTAGTTAACGGTCGTTTCGTTGCCGATATGAAGTCGCCCCGCACCCCCGATAACGAGGAGCCGGCTGCCGAGCGCGCCTGCGACTTCCGCCCCGTCGACAAGGGCTTCACCGAGGAGATGGCGCTGGCCGAGGCCGAGCGCTGCCTCAACTGCAAGAAGCCGTTCTGTGTTGAGGGCTGCCCCGTCAACATCAACATCCCCCGCTTTATCGAGCAGATCCGCGCGAAGGACTTCGGCGGCGCTCTCGATACCATCCGCGAGGACTCCATGCTTCCCGCCATCTGCGGTCGCGTCTGCCCGCAGGAGAACCAGTGCGAGGGTAAGTGCATCCGTGGTAAGAAGTCCGAGCCCGTGGCCATCGGCCAGCTCGAGCGCTTCCTGGGTGACCGCCCCGAGCTCGCCTCCACGCCCAAGATGGCTCCCAAGAACGGCAAGAAGGTCGCCGTCGTCGGTTCCGGCCCGTCCGGCATCACCTGCGCCGGCGAGCTCGCCCGCAACGGCTTTGACGTCACCGTCTTTGAGGCCTTCTTTACCGGCGGCGGCGTGCTGGTCTACGGCATCCCCGAGTTCCGTCTGCCCAAGGCGGTCGTCAAGCGCGAGATCGACGGCCTGGAGGACATGGGCGTCAAGTTTGAGTACAACTCCGTCGTGGGAAACATGGCCACGGCCGAGGAGCTGTTCGAGCAGGGCTTCGACGCCATCTACGTGGCGACCGGCGCTGGCCTGCCCAAGTTCCTCAACGTCCCCGGCGAGAACCTGCCCAACGTCTTCTTCGCCAACGAGTACCTCACCCGCGTGAACCTGATGAAGGCCAACAAGTTCCCCGAGTACGACACCCCCACCAAGCACGGCAAGAACGTCGTCGTCTTTGGTGGCGGCAACGTGGCTATGGACGCCGTCCGTACCGCCAAGCGTCTGGGCGCCGAGCACGCCATCATCGCCTACCGTCGTACCGAGGACGAGATGCCCTGCCGTCGCGCCGAGCTGCACCACGCTAAGGCCGAGGGCGTCGAGGTTCTGCCGCTCGTCTCCCCGCTCGAGTTTGTCGCTGGCGAGGACGGCTCCGTATGCGCCGTCAAGGTCCAGAAGATGGAGCTCGGCGAGCCCGACGAGTCCGGCCGTCGTCGCCCGGTGCCCATCGAGGGCGCCATCGAGGAGATTCCCTGCGATGTCGCGATCTCGGCTATCGGCACCAACGCCAACCCCTTCGCAAAGAAGATCGGTGGCAAGATGGAGCTCAACAAGTGGGGCTACATCGTCGCCGACGAGGAGACCGGCCAGACCACCGATCCCCGCATCTGGGCCGGCGGCGACATCGTCACCGGTGCCGCTACGGTCATTCTGGCGATGGGCGCCGGCAAGAAGGCCGCTGCCTCCATCACCAAGAGCCTGCTGGGCGAGTAATCACCTACAGCGTTAGCCATCAAACGGCAAAGTCCCCGTCGAGCACACGCCCGGCGGGGACTTTTTCTATGCCGATCGCCCTACCACCACAAAGGTGCCTGTCCCCTTTGTGGTGGTTTTGGTCGACTAGCCTTCGAGTTGGGCCACCTTGTAGCGGTAGGCTGCGGCGATGACGTCCTTGCAGCCTTCGCGGCCCAGCTTGGCGCGGTTGACGACGATGTCCTTGCCGCTCGTCATCTTCCACTTACCGGCACTGTAGCGCTTATAGAACGCCTCACGCGCCTTCTGCTGCTGTTTAACCAGCTTAGCGCCCTTCTTCTTGTTAAGGCCACGCTTCTTGCGCACGATCTCGACGCGGTCCTCAAAGGGAGCGGTCACCAACACGGCAATGTGGTTGGGGTTGTTACGCAACAGGTAATCGGACAGACGACCTTCGATAATGCAGCTCTCGGTCTCGCCCAGATCCAAAATCACCTGGCTCATCTTTTGGAACAACTTGTCCGAGTACGAACGCGCATCGTAGCGGTCGGGCAGAAACGCCATGTTCTCCACGGCCAGACGCTCGTCGTAGGCGGCCATCTTGTCGAGCGACTCGCCCGCGCGCAGCGAAGCACGCACCAGCAGCTCGTTATCGTACAGCGGAATCCCCAGCTCATCGGCGAGGATACGACCAATCTCGTGGCCCTCGGCGCCAAAGTCGCGCGCGATGGTAATGACCACAGGACTCTTCTTATTCACCAGATCGCTCATCGCGATTCCTTTCTCTATGTGACAAAGGGGCTGTCCCTTTGCCACATTCTACGCTGCCACCATTCGCCTCTGATACGCTCGGACCAGCAGCGAGATACCAAAGTTGAGCACAAAGTACATCGCAAACACCAGGCCGTAGAGCATAAGCACCTGCGACAGGTCGATCGCGTGGGCCATCACGACGTTTGCCGTGTACATGAGCTCGGCCACGTTAATGCCCGAAAGATACGAGCTGTCCTTAATGACGGTCGTGCACTGGCTAAACAGCGCCGGAATGATCGTCTTAAACGTCTGCGGCAGAATGATGTAGCGCATGGTGGCAAAGAAGCCAAAGCCCTGGCTCTGCGCTGCCTCAAACTGGCCGCGCGGAATCGAGTTGAGGCCGCCGCGCACAATCTCGGCCATAACAGCGCTGGTAAACAGTGTAAAGGCGATGGTCGAAATCACAATGTCCAAACCCTGCACCGTAAAGTAGATAAACAGAATCCACAGCAGGTTCGGCGTGCAACGGAACAGCTCGATGTAGGCGCTCACCAAAATACGGAACGGGCGGGGCGCATAGCTTTTAACGAGCGCCAGCACCGTGCCAAAGATGAGCGAGAAAAAGATCGACAGCGCCGAGATCTCGATTGTCTTAACAAAGCCGCCCCAAATGTAGAGCAGGTTGGTCGCGTTGAAGATTTCCATGCGCTAGGCCTCCTCTACGTTGTCGAGCCCCAGCTCGGCCAGGCTCACGCCGCGCGGACGCTCCTTGGAGCGGCGCTCGAGCCACTGCACCAGCATGGCGAGCGGAAAGCAGATGATGAAGTACATAAGGCAGCAGACGATGTATCCCTGCAGGTAACCGTACAGACTCACAAAGTTGTCGGAACGGTACATAAGGTCGCCGCCGGCCACAAGCGCCAGCACCGACGTGTTCTTGACCAGGTTGAGCGCCTGGTTACACAGCGGCGGCAGAATGATCTTGAACGTCTGGGGCAGCACGATGTACCAGTAGGCCTGCGCACGGGTGAAGCCCTGGCTCTGGGCCGCCTCCATCTGACCGCGCGGAACCGCCTCGATACCGGTGCGGATGACCTCCGAAATGTAGGCCGCGTGATACAGGCCCACGCCCAAGAAGCCCAGCACGAACGGCGCGATGCGCACCGGCTGGTCGGCACCGGTTATGGCCTGCAAAAACTGTGGACCGGCCATGTACATAAAGAGCACCTGCACGGGCAACGGGGTGTTCTGGTAAAACTCCACGTACACGCGGCTTATGGCGCGCAGCACGCGCGAACGAGTGGTGGAGAACACGCCCAGCAGCGTGCCCAGCACCAGCGACAGCAGCAGACCGGCAACGACCACCTGCAGCGTCACGCCAAAGCCCTCCCAGAAGGGCCCCATGTTTTGAAATGTCGTCGACCAACGGTCGGCGTCAAATAATCCTTCGAGCATTTGATTCCTTCCTTGGACGATGCGCCTATACAAGACCCCAGGTCTTGACCTCTTGGTCGAGCCAGCCGTCGGCCAGGCGATCGCAAATCACCTGATCGACCACGGCCGAAAGGTCGCAGCCCTTCTTGGTTGCCACGCCGTAGCCCTGCTCGCCAAACTTGACCTCGGGCTGCAGCAGCTCAACGGTCTCGTTCATGTAACCGGCCAGCGTGGAGCGGTCCATGGCGAAGACGTCGATATTGCCGGCGTCGAGCGAGCTCTTGATGATGGGGTAGCCGCTAAAGGCCCTAAACTCGGGCTTGCAGCTAAAGCCGTTGTCCTTGATCATCTGCTCGATGAGGCCCTGTGTGGTGGCACCCTGGCTCACACCAATGACCTTGCCATCCAGATCTTCAATCGAGGTAAAGCCCGAACGCTTCTTGACCATAAGTCCCACGTAGTCGGTACGGTACGGCGTCGAGAAATCCCAGCTCTTCTTGCGCTCGTCGGTGATGGTGTAGGTCGCCGCGACCACGTCGAGCTGGCCGTTATCGATCAGCGGGCCGCGCGTCTTGGGCGTTACGTCGGTAAACTCGACAAGCTCCTGGGCACGGGCATCCTTGTAGCTCACGCCAAAGACGGCAGCGGCGATCTGGTAGCACAAATCGACTTCCATGCCCTCAAAGCGGCCCTTGGCGGTGTCGTAATAGCCATAGCCGGGAACATCCTTCTTAACGCCGGCATTCAAATGGCCACGCGACTTGATGGCCGCAAGCTTGGACCCCTTGTCGGAGCCCTCGCCGCTGGTGGAGTTGCCGCAACCGGTAAGCGCGGTCCCCGTCAGCGCAAGCATGCCGGCGCCAGCCAGCTGCAAAAAGTGACGGCGCGACACGGCCGCCCTCGTCATATCCGTCATGTCCATCACCGCGCCTAGTGCAGAATCTTGGACAGGAACTCGCGGCAGCGCGGGTTCTCGGGGTTATCGAAGAAGTGCTCGGGCGTGCCCTCCTCCAGAATGCGGCCGTCCTCCATAAAGATGACGCGGTCGGCCACCTGGCGCGCAAAACCCATCTCGTGCGTCACGCAGATCATGGTGATGTCCTCCTGCGCGAGCTCAATCATAACGTCCAGAACCTCCTGGACCATCTCGGGGTCGAGCGCCGAGGTCGGCTCGTCAAACAGGATGATGGGCTGCTTGGTGCACAGGGCACGGGCGATGGCGATGCGCTGTTGCTGACCGCCCGAGAGGTTCTGCGGATACTCGCCGGCCTTATGCGCCATGCCAACGCGCTTGAGCGCGGCGATGGCGACCTCGGTCGCCTCCTCCTTGCTCTTCTTTTGCAGCTTGATGGGCGCGAGCGTCAGGTTGCCGAGCACCGTCATGTTGGGATACAGGTTGAACTGCTGAAACACCATGGAACTATACTTGCGAGCCATCTCCAGGTGATTCTTTTTGGTGAGCGGCGTACCGTCGATGACGACCTCGCCCGACGTGGGCTCCTCAAGATAATCGACACAGCGGATGAGCGTCGACTTACCCGAACCGGAGGGCCCGATCATTACGAGCTTCTCGCCGCGCTTGACGGTGAGGTTGATATCTTTGAGCACATGCAGGTCGCCAAAGTACTTGTTGAGATGCTTGATCTCGATCATGTCTGCCATGAATGTCCCTTCCCTGCGTTTACACGAGTTGAACTATTGTACGGAAAGAACCGCGTTTCCGCAGCCCACACTACATTCCCGTAAAGAACCCGCAACCTTCCACTCACTCATTGGGGACAGACTTAAATGAGTGCCTGCTCATTGGGCACTCATTTAAGCCCGTCCCCAATGAGCGCCCGCGGGGGACGCCCTTCCTCCAACCGCCCTTGTTGAGCATAAGTCAGCGAAAACCCGTACACGCGAGCAAGGTGACGTGAAATGAAAGGGCGCAGACCCTATGGTCGCGCCCTTGAAATTGAACGTCAGATTGCCGTGTGTACGGGTTTGCAGCGTCGAGCCGTTACGCGGTTTGGTAAAACCGCGTAACAAATTACGCAAGCTTTGCTCCGACGATCTTTGCCGCTGCCGGCTTGTCGAAGTTGCCGCCGGTGGCCTTGCCCAAGGCACCCATGACCTGGCCCATCTGCTTCTTGGACGTGGCGCCCAGCTCGGCGATGACCTGCTCGATCAGGGCCTCGAGTTCCTCACCCGAAACCTGCGCGGGCAGCAGGCTCTCCAGAATCTTGACCTGCTCGGTCAGGTTGTCGGTACGCTCCTGGTCGGTACCGGCCTTAATGGACATCTCCAGCGTCTCACTCGTCTGCTTAATCAGACGCTTGATCATGTTGTTGACGTCTTCCTCGGTCACATCGCGACGCTCGTTGACCTCGATATTCTTCACCTCGGCCTTAACCTGGCGAATGATAGACAGGCGAACCTTGTCCTTGGCCTTCATGGCCGCAATCATTTCCTGCTGCAGCTCTTCGTTGGTCATCTGCAAATCCTCCTCAATAGCGTGGGCGGCACTCACGCGGGCACCGCCCCATGATTACTCAGATTACTCAGTCGTCGACGCATCGTCGGTCGAACTCTTGGTGACGCCCTTCAGGCTGACGTTGTACGGCACATCCTTGGGCATGGGGTTAACGGTGATGTCGGCGTCCTTCTTGTACTGCTCCAGCCATTCGCTGTACGCGGTGCTTGCCGCCTGCGTCTTCACCACGTTGGAGACGTACTTCTTGATGTCCTTGGGCACCTGCTTAATGTCATCGACCTGATTATCGACATGGAAGTAGTCAGTGCACTTGATGATGTGATAGCCATAGGTCGACTCGACGACACCGCTCACATCGCCCTTATTGAGTCCCTCGAGCGCCGCCTGGTAGCTGTCGACGAAGGTGGTGAGCTTGTCCCAGCCCACGTCACCCTTCTTCTCCTTGGAGCCGGTGTCGTCGGAATACTGCTCCACGGCGTCCTCAAAGCTCAGCTCACCGGAGTTGATCTTGTCCAGGCACTCCTGCGCCTTGGCCTTGGCGGCAGCCTTATCCTCGTCGGAAGCGTCGGAATCAACCTTGATCAGGATGTTCGACGAACGGCGGGCATCGTTGTAGTTAGACAGGTTTTCGTTGATGTAATCGACAATCTCGCTGTCCTTGGGCTTGCTGGTGGGTGCCACGGCATCCTTGAGCTTCTGCTGCGCCAGGCTCTCCTTGAGCGAATCCTTGTAGGTGTCCTCGGTGTAGCCGTAGGTCTTGAGAGTCTCCTTAAAAGTCTTGGCGCCGCCTGCGCTCTTGCACGCGTCCTTCCAAGCCTTCTCGACCTCCTCGTCCGACACCGTCACGCCATTCTCCTTCTGCGCTTGCTGAAGCAGAATCTGCTGCGTGTAGGAGTCGATGAGCTGCTTGCGATACTTCTTGGGCGTGAGGTCGTTGTCGACCAGGTACTGTGCCCAGTCCTTGTCCTTGGTGTAGCCATAGGACGTGCGCATGCTCATAATCTGCTTGGTCACGGTGTCCTCGGTGAGGTTGGTGCCGTTGATAGTGGCAGCCACGCCACCAGTGAGTTTATAGCCCGAGCTGGCACTTTCGGTCTGCGACATCAGGCCGGAGCACGCCATGGCCGAGACGGAGAGCAGCATCGCCAGCACGCCGATGACCACCAGGACGATCTTGACGGTCTTGGACACATAGGTCTTGCGCTGCTTCTTGCGAGAGCTGGAGGCGGCGCGGGACCGTTGCTCGGACGTCGGCGCGACCTCGGGGTTCTTTTTCTTATTTGCCATGTTTGGCCTTTCGCATCACGAATCGAACAAACGCCATTGTGTCACAACGCAGCCCCCGCGGCACACCTGGTGCATGGGGGACAGGTCAATCTGCACCATTTTGGTGCAAAGGGGACAGGTCTGGCAGTTGGCAGTTAGGAACGTTCCTTTTCTGCCGGCGGTTAGGGACAGTCCCCCAGCGCCGGCCTTAGAAGTGGCGACGGATGGCGTCGACCATGCCTTGGCACGTGGTCTGGCCGAGCACATCGGCTGCAGCGTCGGCGTCCATAAAGATATTCATAAGCGCTTGCAGGGCCTCGACCTGGCCGCCCGGCTCAGCAATGCCCAGATTGATGATGATCTGCGCCGGCACCGGGGCGCCCATGCCCGCCATCGCGTTAAACGTCACAGGTGCGGCGGGCTTTACCACCGCGATATATGGCTTGGCCACAAATCCCGGATCGGTATGTGGAATGGCGATGTTTGCCGCCGGCATAGCGAGACCCGTGGGATAGGCGTCCTCGCGCGTGCGGACGGCGTTGAGCCAACCCTCGGCAATGTAGCCGCGCGGGGCAAGCTCACCCTCGAGCCGCGCAAACACCTCGCCCGGCGTCGCACACTCCCAATCAAAAAACACCAGCTCAGGCGAGAATAGCATCTCGGCGTTATCCGCCATACCGTCCTCCAAAGTTGCATGAGGTTCACAATGCCCCATATGATAGCGAAACGAGGCAGGCATGGTTAGTCGAGGATCCCAATCATCTCGAGAGCGCGGGCAGGTGTCAGGCAAATTTCGGGCATCGCCGCCAGCATGCGTCGGTCACTCGTGACCACATAGTCAACACCCGCCGTCTCGCCCGAAGCGATGATGAGGTTGTCTTCAAGATCCGACATGCGCTTGCCAAGCATGCGCGCCATCTCGCACTCTGCCAACGAAAGCGGAGAGGCCGTCGCCACCTGCATCATGTGCTCGATGCAAGCCCATGACGCCGAGGCAAACGACACGTTAATCCCATTCGCATTCCGCCGGGCCAGACGACGAGGCAAAATATAGAACACATCCTTTGCCGTCGTTGGCGCATACAGAAGGTCGATCTTTCCCGCCTCGGCCAGTTCAACCAATCTTTTCGCTTCGTCGAACGTCCCTTCTTGCAGGTAATAATCGAGCCAAACGTTCGTATCTACCAAGAGATGCTTTGCCTCAATCATCGGCAATTCGCCTCGATGTCGGCAATCATCGCGTCATACATATCATCTCGTACGGCATCCCAGTTGTCCGCCGAAGATTCCGCCGATGCGAAATCCGAAGCGCTTAGCCCCAACGAGGAAAAAGCTAGGCCACACCCCTGCTCGGCCAGGCTCTCCGCACGGGGCGCCTCGCGCTTATCCGCCACCATAAATCCCGGCAACGCTTGATGCTCGACAAGATAGACCCACAGCGCGCGAATGGCATCGCTCGGCCCCAACCCATTGCGAGTTAGGACCGCATCGCCGCCAGCTTTGAGCATAGGATCAATTCGTGTGTTGAGCTGCACCGTTGCTGTACCCATAGCGGCTCCTCTCTACCTGCTAGCAGTATAGCAAACATGAAAGGCCACGAAAAAGGGCCCTGCCCACACACGGGCGGGGCCCTATCGGATTTATTGGGATGGAAATGACACCCGTCACGTTATCCAGAGTCCAAAATCAAAGAGGCAATAAAAGCTGAGGGGGCACATGTGATTCCATATGCCCCCTCAGTTTTTTCGATAGTTAAGTCACAACAGCGCTTCGTCATTAACAAACACAAGCTGCCTCATTTTCCACTTCCGCCCTTTAGGCCCAATACGGAATATACCTTCGATATTTGGCGCCCGCATCCTCGTCCTCTTCCTTTATCAATGCCTCTTCCAGGCACTCTCTGATTAGACGAGACATCGCCACCGTGTTTTTCTTTTCATCGGAAAGTCCGAAACGCTCTCGCAGCGACTGATTGCTCATCGACTCGCCTTGGGCGTACAAAAGACAAGCATGCCAGTACACAGCATTTTTTCGTTCGCTTTTTTCATTCGAGTATATGGGCAATCGCAATAGAGCGTCACGAGCGTTCCCAGCCCGCCCTCACTCTTATTTGATAACAAGATGTTAAATAGACGATAAATAGAATTGTGCGCAATTTGAAGCTGGAGGCCAAGTTTTCTGGTCGTTTTCCCAGATAATCTCAATGCTGGAAGCTTTGTTCTCTGCGAAAGAGTCGACTACCGTAATTGACAGGCAAGAAGATATAGCCCCGGTGTCAAAAGGAACTCAAACAGCGGGGAATGTAATTAAACCAGCAACTATCGCCAAGTAAATGGGCGTTGTCCTTATCCAGCATCATGTCCTTCGAACAAATCGAGCGGCAGCGGCACAGCAACGAAAAACACAGCTGGCAAACAGTGGCGCAGCGGCACTCCATTTTTATGTATTTCTGAAAATTCCGAAAAAGCCAGAATCTCATTAGCATTTGATAATGCCCCCCCCCCGATGGCGTATCTTATTCTTGGTTAGCATTTGTTAACGATATGTGCCCGTTGGAGCGATTCCGTGTCCCTAGATCCGAATTTTTTCTGTCAGTACGCCCCGTGCGACAACCAAAACCTATTAGCCGAGCTAGTGGCGATGGCTTCAATCCAGCAATTTCAAAAAAGGGAAATTATCCTTGAAATGGGTACCCAACAAAAATGGTTTTACCTTTTAAAACAGGGGGTAACCTGTTCATATTCTCTACAAAGCGATGGTTCGGAAATCACCGACTGCATAATGGCGGAACCGGGCATGCCTGTAATGCCTAGCCCCGAGTTTGACATTCCATCTCCGACTTATATTGAAGCTTTAACAGACTGCACGCTCGTTCTTCTTAAGATAAGCGATGTTCAAAATAAAGCCCAATATAATCCAGGACTTGCAGCTCTCATTAACCGATACCTATCAAGGGCTTGGCACGATCATTATAAAACCGAATCCGCGCTTAGGATGCTGCCAGCTCGTGACCGCTACAAATGGTTCCTCGAGGAGTATCCGGGAGTTATCGACAGGGTCCCCCATTCGCGCATCTCATCATTTTTGGGTATGTCGCCAATCACACTTTCGCGCGTAAGGGCAGACATATAGCAACGAAACGCTATTTCCTTTTACGTTTAATCTCGACGGTTATTGCTGAACCGCATTCAGGACAAAAGTTGATCTCCCTACTGTATGCAATCCTACACTTCTTGCAATAACGCCATATGTCGCCCATATCAATAGGGCTAGCGCATATTTTACAGAATTGAGCATCTATCTCGTTTTTTGTACCGCAGCATTGGCATTCGATCTCATCGCAGCAATTGGGACGTTTTTTCATTGGAGGGACCGGACAAGGATGACGTCGAGGCACCAAATCTTCAATTTGGGCATAGCAGAGGCGCTGGCTCTCTTTGATGTTTATCAGCATGCCGATTCGATGCTCAATACTCGACCGTATTTCATCTTCGCCCTCGCTTTTAACGATATCGTCGCATAAAGCATCCACTAGAACCTGATAGTCACCTTCAAGTCTTCGCGCTTCTTCTTCAAGATCATAGATCAACTCAATGCGCGGCGTGGATCGTTCACCTGCATCAAGATGGAATGGCTCATGATCAACTGGCAGCAGTGGCATATATCCTCCCCATAGCCCGCCTGTTAGCTATCACAATCAATTACTAACCAGCCATTGTCGCAAAAGGCGATGGCGGTCTGGCCCCTACATGCAGCACCCCAGCAGACAGATGATGTCGCCGCGGCACAGTGACATCATCTGTCTTGCGCCACGCATTAAGGCCTTTCATTTCAACCGCGAAATCTCGGCACAGCTACTTGCGGCCTCCGTTTCGAATTTCCCAGTATTTAATGTCATCCAACGTTTCTTGGATTCGATCCATCTTGGCATCACGCATTAAATTATCAATCTCATCGCTGCAATCAAATCTTGCGCTTCCGCCCGATGCTGACTGCGTCGCTCCAGAATCAGAGAACAGCTCGGAAAAGAACTCGCCCGGAGCTGCAACAATCGCCAAGAACCCCATTGCCCAGAACAAGACACAAATCAGCCTTACAAACCAGCCATATCCGTTTTCAAAGGCAAATTGACCGCCAAAAATAACCGATCCGCAAAATGACGTAATGGGCATGAGCAGGTCTCCAATGAAATGCCCTGGACCGAACATAACGTAGCAAATATAAACTGAATAAGAGGGATTGACGAAAACCATAATCGAGACTGCGCTCATAGCCGCCAACACCAATAGGGGACTCTTCCAGCACAGCGAACAAGTCAATACCACTAGCCCAAGATATACAAGCACTATCCAAAATGCGATGGTTGAGGTTCTGGGAGATTCCGCCCATCCGCCCCAAAAGCCCGACACAGCATACTGCGCCGCCGTCCCATTGGATGAAACGACCGATGCAATGTATACAACCATTGCTCCAAATATAAAAATTGCTATTAAATCGATTGCTTTTCTCATTCTACCCCTATCCGCAAATATCGCTTTTATCTAGCGTCCTATAGTCTTTTGGCCGCTATTGGCTACTTTGTTTAGATTTCGGCCTCCAGCAGACATGAAAAAAGCCATACCCTAACGGCGCTCACGACAAAGACCGCTTGCCCACATCAAGCCAAAATGAATCACGGTCAACCGAAGACAGTGACATACCCATATCCTTCGCTTGGCCTCTAGCATCAATCACTTGTCACTTAACCTAAGTCTTTCCAGAAGCCAATGGCGACCGGATAACGTTGACTTGAAGCTCGCTGGCAAGATTAACGAAATCACCGGGTGTCCAAATTAAATCGGGCACCCGGCTACCAGTATCCTTATTTTTTTACGACCCAGCCATGCATTTCAGTCATCAATAAACACCGTATCGCTATCTAATCAGCCTAGACTATGCTCCTGATTGCACCCTCCGCTTGGGACAGGAGCCCTTTCATCTTTTTCTTTTGCATCCACCCGTTAACGCCCGTCAAATCGGATTCACCCAAGAGAGCATCGCCCATCCATCCCTCAAGCACAATTTCCCTTTCGCCAAAAGCAATCGTAAAATTACGCTGCAGCATCAGTACGCCGTCGCCCTTCGACCAACAAGGTTCACCCTTAATTAATTTCTGTTGAAAACCGGCGCCTTCAATGATGCTCTTCCAGATCTCTAAGACTCTTGGCGTATCAATTTGACCGTGCGCGCAAATCGTTACCGTTGTCCTCGGCATCTCAAGCCCCTTCTTATTGACTCAACTCTTGACCACAGTTCGGACAGTGTTTTGCATCTCCTATGATTCGAGTTTGGCAATAAGGACACACTTTGCCTTTGTTCCGTGTCGAATCAATATCAACAACATTCTTGGATGTATAGCGCACGCTTATAAATAGAAGCGCGCCAGCAATCAGTAAAACAAATCCGATTCCAATAATTGCCAAAACCGAAAGCTCCATGCTGGTAAGAGGAGCTTTAAACGTATAACGATGAGATAGCATCGCTTTTGTTATAAGCCCGTAGACCAGCGCAAAAAGCCCCAAGCCAAGTGACAGCAATGCAACGGTTTCTTTTTTTGGTTTCATTAGACCCACCCTCCAGTCAGGCAACCAACCCGTCAAATCTCGCAATCGACATGGCTCCCACCGTTCCAATTTCTAGAAAACATGGTGTCTTTAATGCCATAGCTCTCGTTTGGGCTCGAAATCAAACACGAAATTATTTAGGCAGACTTTATTATCCACACTGGCAACAAACAGGCATTAGCATTTGATAACGCCCCTGCGGCATCTGCGCAACAACCGCACTAGCAGCAAGCGGCTCAATCTGGGCAAAAAGAGGATGCGGACTGGTGAGCAATTTATACTTTGATGTGTGCCGGGCTCGTGACAATGATGTTTGTCACGAGCCCGGCACGGTATTCATCTATGGCATTCCCCATTTTCACACGGTCGGCGTGTCTTAGCCCTCATTCTCTCGTGTACGTTTCGTTGTTGATAACAAGCTCATCCCCATTGAGATAATAGAGCCTATCATCCGCCTCTTCAGCTTCCTCTTTGCTGCTGGCTTTCTTCCAATGTTGAGAGCTGATATTTCCTTGACTACTACTTAGAACCAATGTCTTGTCTTCTTGAATCGTATAGCGATCGCAGCTTTCCAGCCACGCACCGTTATAGGTAAAAGGAACCGAACAATCACCATTCTCATCAAATTGGAGAATTTCGTCTCCATCGTCGTTTGCCCAAGTTCCAACAATCGACTTCTCGCCACATCCAACTAGACCAATCAGCGGGACAGAAGCCGCGGCAACGGCCATTTTAATTGCTGTTCGTCTCGAAAATAATTGTGCACCCATCTTTGCTCCCAACAGACAGCACCCGTACAAAACTTAATTTGATTATCCCCATAAGATTATTTAGCGCATTATCATTTGATTATGGTCCGGCGTATCCCGAGCATAAAGAAAAGCAAATGGCTCTATTAGGCTAGATTAATCTCTTGCCGGATCGCGCCTCTTGGCGAAGCAATTGGACTATGAGCATCAAGCCATGGCGATCATTTGCCTCAAACAGCGTAGACCGCAGTGCATAAAAAAATGGCGGTTAAGCGCACCTCCGACGCTTAACCGCCAACACAAACCAACGACTAGCGCGCCGGGTCAATTGCGACCTTGCCGCTCTCCAGCACGTGGACGCGGCCGTCAGCGAGCATCTGCACGACCTCGGGATACAGCACATGCTCGATCGCGTGGATGTGCTCCTCGAGCGTATCGACGTCCCAACCTTCCTCAACAGCCAGCGCACGCTGGGCGATGATGGGGCCGTTGTCGTAAATCTCGTTGGCAAAGTGCACGGTCACGCCGGTCACCTTGACGCCGCGGGCAAACGCATCGTCGATCGCGTGGGCACCGGTAAAGCTCGGCAGCAGTGCCGGGTGCAGGTTGACCACGCGGTTGGGGAACGCCGCCAGCAGCGGCGTGTGCACCATGCGCATGTAACCGGCCATCACCACGTACTCGCAGCCGCGCTCGAGCAGCTCATGCGCGATGATCTCGTCAGCGGCGATAGGGTCGGCGTAGACATCCTTGGACAGCGTGAGTGTCTGGATGCCCGCACGCTCGGCGCGCTGCAAGCCCTTGGCCGAAGGACGGCTCGACACCACAAGTTCAATCGAGGCGTTGAGCTTGCCGACGGCGATCAGGTCGATCAGCGCCTGCAGGTTGGTACCCGAACCGCTGATAAGCACACCGATCTTGAGCGGCTCGGCCGTATCGGTGCCGGTCGGACGGGCGTAGGGCACAAAACCCAGGCCCTCGGCAGCAGCCATCTGCTCGTTAGCGCTCATCGGAGTACACGACCTTACCGGAACCCTCGACGCACTCGCCCACGCGGAACGGCTTCTCGCCCAGCGCGACCAGAGCCTCGGTCACGGCAGCCTCGTCTTCGGGGGCGACGATCAGGCACAGGCCGACGCCCATGTTGAAGGTCTTGCATGCCTCGTTGGGCGCGAGCTCGGCCTGGCGCGACACGTAGGTGATGACGGGCGGAACGTCCCAGCCCATCTCGGCGCCGTTGCGGGTGACCACGGCATCGACGTTGTCGGCAAGCGCGCGGTTGAGGTTCTCGGTGATGCCGCCGCCGGTGATGTGGGCGATGGCGTGCACCGGAGCGCCACCGCGCAGCAGCTCCAGAATCGGCTTGACATAGATGCGCGTGGGGGCCAACAGGGCGTCTGCCAGCGATGCGCCGCCGAGTTCCTCGAGCGGACGGCTCAGCTCCTCGGCCTTAGCGGCGGCGTCGGGCGTGCCCGGCTTGATGCCGTCGACACCGATGACCTTGCGCACGAGCGAGTAGCCGTTGGAGTGCACGCCGGTAGAAGGCAGGCCCAGGATCACGTCGCCGGGGCGGACATTCGCGGGGTCGAGCATCTTGGGACGATCGACGACGCCCACGGTAAAGCCGGCGAGGTCGTAGTCGGCCGGAGCCATAACGCCCGGGTGCTCGGCCATCTCGCCGCCCACGAGCGCGCAGCCCGCGAGCTTGCAGCCATCGGCCACGCCCTTGATGATCTTTGCCATGTGCTCGGCCTCGATGTGACCGATGGCAACGTAGTCCAGGAAAAACAGCGGCTCGGCGCCCGAAGCCAGAATGTCGTTGACGCACATAGCGACCAGGTCCTGGCCCACCGTCTCGTGACGGTCCATGATCTGGGCGAGCACGAGCTTGGTGCCCACGCCGTCGGTACCGCTAATCAGAATCGGGTCTTCCATATCCTTAAGCGCGGCGGCCGAGAATAAGCCACCAAAGCCACCGATACCGCCGATAACCTCGGGGCGATTGGTGTCCTTGACCATCTGCTTAATAGCGTCGACGGCGCGGCCGCCCTCGGCGGTATCGACGCCGGCGTCCTCATACGTCACATGCTTGCTGTCGCTCATCTGAGCCTTCCTCTCCCACTACCGTGGCGCCGCCCGGGCGCCAAACGGTGCTCATAGTTGCGTTCATTTCGGCGCGTGCCATAACAGCACGCGCCGTCATATCAACAAAACAGCAGGTAAAACCTACCAAAATAAACCTGTCCCTACATGGCAGGTTTTAGGCCTCGCCGTGCTCCTCTTCCCAGCTGCGGTCGTCGTATTTCTCGACCACGGCGTCGTCGTCAAAATGCAGCGGCTTATCCAGGTTTCGGGGCTTAAAGCCCTCCATAAACTTGTCGCGGCCAAAGCTCTCGGGAATCGCCACGGGATAGCGGCCGGTAAAGCACGCATCGCAGTAGCCGCCCTTGGGCATGACCTTCAGCAGGCCCTCGACCGAAAGGAAGGCCAGCGAATCGGCGCCGATGTACTCGCAGATCTCATCGACCGTCTTGTTGGCGCTGATAAGCTGCGACTGCACGTCGGTATCGATACCGTAGAAGCACGGCCAGATGACCTCGGGCGAGTTGATGCGGATGTGAATCTCCTTGGCACCAGCGTTGCGCAGCATCTTGACGAGCTGCACCATGGTGGTGCCGCGCACGATGGAGTCGTCGATGACGACCAGGCGCTTGCCCTCGATGTTGTCGCGCAGCGGGTTGAGTTTCATACGCACGCCCATGGCGCGCAACTCCTGCGTAGGCTCGATAAACGTACGGCCCACGTAGCGGTTCTTGATGAGGCCCTCGCCAAAGGGAATACCGCTCTCGTGCGAATACCCCTCCGCGGGCGGCAGGCCGGAGTCGGGCACGCCGATGACCAGGTCGGCCTCGACGGGCTCCTCGTGTGCCAGCTGACGGCCCATGTCGTAACGGCAGGCATAGACGCTCTTGCCGTTCATGATGGAGTCGGGACGGGCGAAGTAGACCTGCTCAAAGATGCAGTTGGCGGGCTCTTCGGCTGCAGGCACGCCCTGCTCGGATACCAGACCCTCGGCGCTGATGCGCAAGATCTCGCCGGGACGGACGTCACGGACGTACTCGGCACCCACGATGTCGAGTGCGCAGGTCTCGGAAGCAACGACCCAGCCGCCGGCGCGCGTGACACGGACGGCGGAGTCGACCGTAGCGGCGCCGTCCTGCGACGGCAGCTGCGAAACGGATGCGGCATCGGCCTGGTCCAGACCCTCGTCCACCAGCTTGCCCAGCACGAGCGGGCGAATGCCGTGCGGATCGCGGAATGCGTAGAGCGCCTGCTCGTTGATGAGCGTCATGGCGTAGCCGCCGCGCACGAGCTCCATGGTCTTGCGAATGCCCTCGCGCAGGTGGCCCGTACGCTGAGTAAAGTAGCCGATAAGCTTGGTCGCGACCTCGGAATCCGAATTGGAGAGGAACGGCACGCCCAGCTCGATCAGCTGGCGGCGCAGCTCGTCGGTGTTGACCAGAGTGCCGTTGTGAGCAAGCGCGATGATGACGCTGTTGATGGTAGAAAGATGCGGCTGAGAGGCTTCCCAGCTCTTGGCGCCGGCGGTGCCATAGCGCACGTGGCCCACGGCCAGCTGGCCGGAGAGCGTCGACAGGTCGGCGTTGGAGAACACACGGTCGAGCAGGCCCAGATCCTTGCGGACCATAACCGTGCCGCCGTCACCCACGGCGATTCCCGCCGATTCCTGGCCACGGTGCTGCAGCGCACGCAGGCCAAAGTACGTCAGTCGAGCCACATCGCGATCGGGTGCCCACACACCAAAAATGCCGCATTCCTCATGCAGCTGGTCGGAGTCCGGATCATACGTCGACATGGTCTTCACCTGTCCCGCGGCACGCTCGGCCGCGCGGATGGTTTCTTGAGACATGGCATCCCCTCAGAGCCTCGTTATTTGGCGTTACCTGCCCTATTATACGCACGGCAAGACAAGCACCCCCGCGCATGAACAGCGCTTTTTAAAAGCCCACCGAGCTTATAATCAGTTTTGCAGCCAAACATTTTATTGGGCAACCGCCTCGGGGCCGACGATTCCGCACGCTTTCGTTGCGACGCGTCTCGTCCACCGTTGGGGCTTGCATTATTGCAATTGGGACGTTCGTCCTGTCTTTTAGCAGGTCGGCGGCGTATCCTTGTACCTACAGCAAAACGAGAAAGGTTATGTATGGATCGAAACGAACTCGACCCCAGCGTCCCCAGCGCCACGGAGGTCAAGAAGATCCCCCTCATCATTAAGGTGTATGCCGTCCTATGCATCCTGTCCGGCGTGGGCACGCTCCCGTCGGTCGGCGCCTTTATGTGGCAGGTCATCACCGCACTCATCAACGGCAACGCCGCCGCCAAGCTCGGCGACAACACGTTCGTCGCGGTCGGCCTTATCGTCGCCGGCATCATGCTCTCGGCTGCCAGTGCCGTCATCTTGATCATCTTTGGCCTGGACCTCATCAAGAACCAGCGCCGCAATGCCGCCCGTCTGTCCTATATCCTTATCGCGTTTACCGTCGTCGAGCTTTTGGTTGATGTGATGCTCCAGGGCATCGGGCCCTTCTTGCTGCGCCCTGCCATCCAGCTCGGCATCCTCGTCGCGCTTTCGACCACCGTCGACCCCACGCTGCGCCAGGAGCGCGAGCTGCAGCGCCGCCTGCAAGAGATGCTCGATCGCGACGCCGCCGCCGAGGGCATGCTCGGGCGCGATGAAACCGGCGAAGGCTACATCAAGCTCAACTACTTCAACCTGTTCTGGGTGTTCTTTGTCTGCTGCATACTCGGCCTGATCGCCGAGGACATCTGGCACATGACGGTCGACGACCCGGGCGTCTACCAGAACCGCGCCGGCATGCTGTTTGGCCCCTTCAGCCCCATCTACGGATTTGGCGCCGTGCTCATGACCATGGTGCTCAACCGCTTCTACAAAAAGAACCCCATCATTATCTTTTTGGTGAGCGCGCTGCTCGGCGCAAGCTTTGAGGTGTTCGTGGGCTGGTTTATGCAGACCTCATTTGGCGTGGTTTCGTGGAGCTACTCGCATATGAAGCTCTTTGGCATGCCCGATCCGCTCGCCGTCCTTACCGGCGGACGTACCTGCACGGGCTTCGCCTGCCTATGGGGCTTGGGTGGACTCATCTGGATCAAGCTGCTTCTGCCCAGATTGCTCAAACTCATCAACATGATTCCCTGGAAGAGCCGCTACTCCGCTACCGTCATCTTCACCATCATTATGCTGGTCGATGGCGTTATGACGCTGCAGTCGCTCGATTATTGGTATCAGCGCGTCAACGGCACGGAACCGGATATTCCCGTTGCGCAGTTCTACGGCAAGTACTTCGATAATGACTTTATGGAGAATCGCTTCCAGAGCATGACCATGAGCCCCAAGGATGCGACGCGCGTGTAGCGCCAACCGCGTCCAAAACGCAAAATGCCCGCCGGTATCACACGTACCGGCGGGCATTTTTATAAATGAGTCTTCTATCGACGTAAGCCTCTACGCCTCGCGCTCGACCTCACTCACACAATCGTTCTTGATGGTGCCAACGAGCGCCTGCAGCGCATCGACCACATGCGGGCGAATGTCCCCGCCGATGAGCACGAGCATGATGTCGTCACCTACGGCAAGCTCGCCGCTTGCCAGCCACACGCGCACATAGCCAATACCCGGCATCGCGCGCGTGGCCTCGATAGCAGCCTGCACCTTGCTGGCGTCGTAGCCGAACACCATGCCGCCCACCTTGTGGCCCGGCGCCACGCCATCGGTCTCGACACCGCGCGCCTCGGCCTTGGGCGTCGCGCGCACCACACCGTTATGTGTCAGATACATCCCACAGCCTGCCGCCGAAGCATCGGCCTTGGCCTCGCGCAGCCAAGCATCAACCGAAGGCATCGTTTTGCCATTCTCGAGCATCATTTCCCCTTTCACCGTCATTGAGTAGCCCATTATCTATTCCTCGACCGGCGTGAGCACCATGACGGCACGTGTGTTGCTCAGCGATAACGAACGACAGGTCACAAGCGTTACGACCTTGGTTGCCGAAGCGGCACGATCGGTGGCATCGCTCGCCACGGCAGAGGCACCGTCGAGCATCTCGGACAGGTAGTTCTTGAGCCCGTCGTCGCCCTCAAAGTTGGTCGCGCGTGCCTTGGAGTACGTATCCTCAACGACCTTGGTCGCCAGCGGACGCAGCTTATACGTTGCATCGCGCGTGATGTAATACACGTACTCGATGCTATCGAACGTCGCCTGGTCGGTGGTGTCCGAAATCACGTTGAACATCGACCCATCGTTCATATGGTGGCCGTAGATCGTGGTCTGCTGATCCACCATGCCCGGCGCGGTGTCGTCGCTATCCAAGAAGATGGCACCGGACGCGTTAGCCGTACCGTCAAACAGCGTGTTGAGGTATTTGGAGTTGTTGTTGGTCTGCACGACGGGATAGTTGATGTTGGTGCCGGGCGCGTAAATCCAACCCACAACCTCGGGATTCGTCTGGGCAAGTGCATCAAAGTCGATAATTGGCACGCCGCTGGCGTCCTTATCGCTCACATATTGTTTTTCGATCTTTTGATACGACTCGCTCGCCTGCTTGTAGCCAATCTGGGCGTTGATAAAGATGGCGGCAGCGGCAACGATTAGGCCGATGCCAATAATGATGAGCAAGATGGGGATAACGGAGCGGCGCTTTTTGCGCGGCGGCTCGGTGTAATCCGACGGCGCGGCATGCGATGAAGACCGGGGCGGCTTCTTAGCGTTGCTATAAGATGAAGGTCGACATGCGGCTGGCGCGTCCTGTCGACGATGCGTCGCCGGCGTCACGGGGCGCGGCGCGCGCGGCTGCTGGGGAGAGGATGTCCGACCCTGCTGTGCCGCATGGGCAGCACCCGGCTTCGACGGATCGGGAATCTGAGAAGCCTTGAATCGTTTTCCCTGATAGTCGGACATGGCTCTCCTTATACTGCGGTGAAACGGCGGAACGCCTAGGCGTCGGCCATCTCCTGCTTCATCTTCTCGATAACCTTGCGGTACTCGGGGTCGCAAGCGCCCAGAATCTGCGTGGCGTAGATGGCGGCGTTCTTGGCGCCGTTGATGGCAACGCAGGCCACGGGCACGCCCGAAGGCATCTGCACCATCGACAGCAGCGAATCCATGCCGCCCAGGTCACTCGTCTTCATAGGCACGCCGATGACCGGCAGCGGCGTAAAGGCAGCCACGACACCACCCAGGTGAGCGGCCTTGCCGGCGGCGGCGATAATCACTTTGATACCGCGATCGGCGGCAGTCGAGGCCCACTCGTGGACCTTCGCCGGTGTGCGGTGTGCGCTCGCAATGACAAGCTCATAGGGCACACCCAGCGCCTCGAGCTCGGCGGTGCAACCTTCCATAACGCCCAGATCGGACTTGGAACCCATGATGATCCCGACAACCGGCTTTTGATCTGCCATAAACAAAGACCTCCTGTTGAGAGCGGTGACGCGGCGAATCCGCGACCCTTAACTACTGAGAGTAGTATAGCTGCTCCCGTCCCTGCGGTCTGCGGGTGCCCCGCGGCGGTCTGGTGTTTTCATCTTCACTCCGGTTGCTTCGCAAAGTCGTTCAGATGAAAACACCAGACCGCCGCGGGGCACCCTCGACCTACCGGGGGTTGCTATGACGTACGTTGGCTGAAATCAGAACCACCCTTAAAAAGGGTGGTTTGCTCTTAGGGTATAACCCACGGGC
>CAUCUN010000023.1:0-35716 GCA_958445985.1 uncultured Collinsella sp.
GAAATGCGGAGAGCCGCTACAGCGAGGCTTTCCAGTCCTCGTATTCGTCGGCGTCGATCTTGCCGTTTTCGAGCTGCGCGCGCTTCTCTGCCCACAGTTCGATCGCCATCGCGGCTTTGGGCGCGTGCGGCGCCTTGGGGTTCAGGGAGAGGCCCGTGCCGTCGGCTGCGGGCACGATGCCGAAGGAGTCCTCGAGCCGCACGAGCAGCGACATGAGGTCGCCCGCAGTCTCGACGCCGTAATCCTTGAGGGCGTTGACGGACACGCCGAGCGCCGCGGAGATGGACTCGAGCAGCTCGGGCTTCACGGCGCGGATGCCGCTCTCGTAGTGGCGCACGGCCCCCTCGGTCAGGCCGACCGCCTCGGCGAGCTGCGCCTGCGTCATGCCGCGCGACTTGCGGTACCGCCTTATGTTCTCGCCTACGGACATGAGCCCTCCTCCTGGAATTACGTACCAGCACATCTTATCAGCGTACGCAAATGTACGCAATTCTATTGACAGTACAGATATGTACGTTTACTCTGAATCTGTGAACCGTACGTATCCGTACGCCATTGATTGGAGGAGCCATGGACGAGAAGGTGGCGAAGACGCCGAGGCCGCACATGCTGGACGCCGACGAGGTCGCGGAGCTGCTGAGGATCAAGAAAGGCAGCGCCTACGAGGTGATCAGGAAGATAAACGCCGAGCAGGAGGCGCGCGGGCGCGTGGTCATCCGCGGGCGCGTTCGAAGCGACGTCTTCGACGCCCTGTACTTCCCGGAGGTGGACTGACATGCCCGTGTACAAGGACGACGGCAACGGCACGTTCTACGTGCAGTGCTACTACCGCGACGCCCGCGGCTCGAAGCGCCACAAGACGAAGCGCGGCTTCTCCTCCGAGGTGGAGGCCGCAGTGTGGGAGAGCCAGTTCAAGAGCCTTAACGGCGGGGCCATGGACATGACGTTCTCCGAGTTCGTCGAGGTGTACGCCTCCGAGGTGAAGCCGCGCATACGCGAGCACACGTGGATCACCAAGGAGTACATCATCAACGACAAGCTCGTGCCGTTCTTCGGGGACATGCGCATGTGCGACGTGAGGCCGATCGACGTCATCAGGTGGCAAAACGAGCTCACCGAGCACCGGGACGCCGACGGGAAGCCCTGGGCACCGACGTACCTGCGCACAGTGAACAACCAGCTCAACGCCATCTTCAACCACGCCGAGCGCTACTACGGCCTCAGCGACAACCCGGTGCGCAGGGTCGACAAGATAGGCTCGAAGAAGGGCGGCGAGATGCAGTTCTGGACCAAGGACGAGTACCTGAGGTTCAGCGAGGCCGTCATGGACAAGCCTCTCTCATTCCACGCCTTCGAGCTGCTTTACTGGACGGGCATACGCTGCGGCGAGCTCCTGGCGCTCACGCCGTCCGACTTCATGCTGGAGAGCTCGCGGCTGCGCATCAACAAGTCGTACCAGAGCCTCAACGGCGTTGACACCGTGACCGACCCCAAGACGCCCAAGTCCGTGCGCACGATCGTCATGCCCGCCTTCCTGCGCGACGAGATGGCGGACTTCATCGAGATGCGCGACGACGTCGCCCCCGACGAGCGCCTGTTCGCCGTGACCAAGCACTTCCTAGCCCACGAGATGGAGCGCGGGTGCAAGGCGTCGGGCGTGAAGCGCATCCGCATACACGACATACGCCACAGCCATGTGAGCCTGCTGATAGAGATGGGCTTCTCCGCGCTGGCCATCGCCGAGCGCATGGGCCACGAGGCGGTGGACATCACCTACCGCTACGCGCACCTGTTCCCCACGAAGCAGGACGAGATGGCCGCCGCGCTCGACGGGGCGAGGGGGTAAGAAGGATGCCGTGCGAGAACAGCGCCCGCAAGCGCAGCAAGACGATGGCGTTCCGCTGCACGCCCGAGGAGCGCAAGCTCATATGCGAGATGGCAGCCTGGAGCGGCATGAACAGGCAGGACTACATCATCGCCAAGCTCACCGATACCCAGGTCGAGGTGAGGCCCTCCGTGAGCGTGCAGAAGGCACTGAGGGACTCGATGGCGGAATTGGCCAAGGAGGTGCGGCTGGCGGCCTCCTACGGCGAGCTGAGCGAGTCCCTGCAACAGAGAATTGAGCACGTGATGAGGTTCTTCCTAGCGCTCGGCGAGCCTGTTGACGCGCCGACGGAAGAGACATCGCCACGAACTACGTTTTTGGAAGAGCCGGTTCCATCCGTCATCGATGCGGGTTCCGACACCGCAAGCATCTTCGAGATGGGACGCAGGTAGGGCCTAGCGCCAGACCTCCAACGCCTTGTCCGCAAGCCATTCGGCGCGATCGGCGATATCGCCCTCGTTCCAAGACTCCTTCTCTAGGGCGCCGGCCATGGTCGCAAGGCCGGCGGCGCAGAGGGCAAGGCCGTCCTTGTATCCCTTTCCCTGCTTCTTGGTGGGCCAATCGGCATCGCGGATGGAGGCGTTGAGCGAATGCGTGATGATGGCGAGGTTGCCGAGCGTGAGGAGCTTCCGGTCCCTTCGCGTGGCAGCCTCATCGTCGAGGGCTCCCCATTTGTTGCGCCACTTCTTGGGCATCATGTGCTCGAGGGTGTACTGGTTGAACCCGAGCAGGGCCGTGCTGCTCATGCCCGGACGAATGGCGCTTTCCAGCAGATAGAGGACGCCCTTGGACTGGAGGTTGTACAGACACGATTCCTCGAATGCCGCTCGAACCTCGGCGTCGCCGGGCATGTACGTCGTCGCCTCGTCATTGGCTTCGAGAGCCTTCCTCAGCGCCTCCGCGTCCTTCACCTCGTTCAGGATCAGCGAGGTGAACAGCCTGTTGTAGTTCTTCGTGGTCGCCTGAACCAGCATTCGGCGGACGATGTAGCTCTCAAGCAGGGCGTAGATCTTAGATTCCTCGCCCGAAGACTCCGCGTTCTTTCGAACGTAGAGCACGTACGGGATGAGCGTCGAGTTCTTGAGGCCGAATATCAGCACGTTCAGGCGCTCGACGCCGGAAGCGGAGGGGATGTCCGCGTCGCAGTAGCCAGGGTCGAACGTGGACTCGAACGCCTCGGCATACGCCTTCATGTTGTCGAGAATCTCGACCTTGTCGCCGTTGCAGTACCTGCCGATGAAATCCTTGTAGGACTGGAAGAGGTTCGAAGTACGCGAATAGAAGAGCTTGTCCTCGGTCGTGACGCCACGCCTCTTGTCCTGGACCAGAATCTGGAGGAACGCGTCGAAGAAGAGGTCGACGAGCGTGCGCTTGATGCGCCCGGTAACGATCTCCTGCTCCCAATACTCCCTCTTCTCAGCCGTGGGCTCGAAGACGTCTTCCCAGCACTCCTTGAACGCCTGCTCGTTCTCGCGGTTGAAGAAGTAGTTCTTAAGGAGCTCCGCCGTCGTCAGGCGCACCCCGAGCGAGTTGATGGTGTCGAATATCTGCTGCTCGTCCTCGCCCTCGGTAAGATCGATGCAGACGAACTGGACGTTCGACTTGATCGTGTTCCTGTCGACCTTCTCCGGGTCGATATTCTTGAGGAAGTAGTTGTAGGCAAGGACGATGGCCGAGGAGCCCTCGAGGGGTTCGCAGCCCGTGGCGCTGACGACCTTTTCGAAATCCTGCCGGTCGTACTTGCCGTGCCGCAAGGCGACATCGCCGGTCTCCAGGACGAAATCTCGCTCAAACAAATTGTTGGTGCCGTTTTTTGCACAGAGTGCCTTGAAGAAGATGACCATGGTCGTGAGTCGCTGCTGGCCGTCGATGACGGTGCGAACCTCGGAGACCTCGGACCAGGTGTTGCCGGAGGAGGCCTGCTTCAGGATGATGGAGCCCAGGAAATAGGGCCGCTTCGAGGCCGTGACGAACTCCATGTCGCCGAGGAAACGCTCCCATTGCTCTTCTCCCCAGACGTACGCCCTTTGGTAAAAAGGTATTTCGAGCAGGCGCGATCCGTTGAACACGCCGCTTATCGTTGCTTTTCCTGCATCCATCCTTAAAGCCCTATCTATCCTTTGCGGTTATTGCTGGCGGGGTCAATTTTATCAATACGCTGCTTGACCCTTTAATGTTCCCGGTCCTTGCCGTCTTCTCCCCAGAAGGTGCTCGAAGATGATGCGCAGGTCCTCGTCATCAAGGCAGCCGCCCTCGAGGCAGCCACGGTCGATGGTATCGATCATCGTCTGCCCCTTCTTCTTCGAGCGGTCGTAGATCACTGTGTCGAGGGATAGCTCCCTGCCGTCGCGCGTGAACATCTCGTGCATGAATTCGGCACTGTTCGCTTGACTCCAATCGCGTACCGCGTGCTCGAGCGGGCCGCTTCCCCTCGATATGGCGACATCCCAATGCTCGCAGTTAAGCAGAAGAAGTCGGTTCATGAACTCGACGCCCGAAAAACCGAGTCTCGCAAACGGCGGAAATAGAGGGTCATCTGAAAAGACCGCAGCATACTCACTGCTCAACGGCATATACGCGAGATGAAAATCGTACGAGTCGTCCTCGGGCCCGATGATGAACATAGGCATCGACGTCGTAACGAACCCTGAGCCGACGGGTGCCCTAAGGATGGAGAAGCTCTTCTCAAAAAAAGCCTTTCGAATACGGTTAACTGGCACAATATCATCGTTGGAGAAGAGCATGGTTGCGGCGGCGGCAAGCTCGACCACCGCTTGGGAATCCCCGCGCCAATCCGACCAATCGAGCAAGCCGAGCTCATAGGGTGTCAGATGAACGTTTCTGAGCAGCTCTTCGGCAGTCTCGCGTGACCATTTCTTGTCGACGCGCATACTGATAGGGTGCCGGACGATGATATTTGCTGCCAGCTCGCAAACGGCGGCTTTCCCATCAGAATACCCTTCGTCTTCGCACTGGTCTTCTTTCTGGCGTTCCAAAAAGCGATCGTAAAGCGGCGCGATGCGGCTCTCGAGCTCAGATAGCTTAACCTCGATGAGGTTCTGCGCATAGAATCTGTCTGTCGCATCGCCTGTCGCATCGGCATGCTCGACCTCATAAAGATCGCGCATGCTGCAAAGGTTCTCGCAATTCGTGCGGAAGAAGGAGCCCTTCTGTCTGCTGTAGGCATGAAGCTGCCCGGAGGAATCCGCGAAATGGCGCAGGTAGAACCGCGGCACCCAGTGCTGCTTTCGCGTCATCTTTCCGGGCAGCTTCGACATCCTAAGCCTTCACCGCCTCGTATTGGTAGGTCGTGCGCACGTTGTAATGGAAGTCGTTTCCGAGGTCCAGCGCCTCGAAGTGCTTCTTGGCGCAGCCGATCTTGATCTTCTCCGCGTCGCGCAGGGCGGGCTCGCCGTTCTTGCCGCCCTTGGTCTCGGTCACGAAGTACACGCGGCGCTCGCCGTCGGCCTCCTCGACGTACGCCCAGTCGGGGTTGTAACTGCCGAGCGGCGTGTCGATCTTGAACGCCGAGGGCAATTTCGCGAACACGAGAACCTCCTCCTGCTTGTCTAGAGCCTCGGCAAAGGAGCGCTCGACCCCCGCCGAGTCGTAGACCACGTAGTTGTACAGGCTCTTGCTCGTCATGTCCGGCTTCCACGCGTTCTGCCCAAGGTAGGCCGTGTAGTCGTCAAGCTCGAGGTCGCGCATGGTGTACCACTCGTCCTCGGGAAGGCGCACGTACTTGATGCCCTGGGCGATGAGGTCGTTCTTCACGCGGTTGATCTTGTCGCCGACCTGCGCGAGGAAGGTCGCGGGGTCGATCTCGAACTCGTCGAGGCGGCTGCAGCCCTCGAGGATCGCCTTGATGGTGCCGCGGGTGAGCCCGACGGCGTCCTGCAGCTCTGCGATCGGGTCGGGAAGGTCGTATTTCACCTTTCCCGAAACGGACACCACGGAGGTGCCCGTGCCCTCGGCGCTCACGCCCGCGTCGTCGATGCCCAGCGAGGCACGCTCGCTCGTCACCTGGGGCGGGCGCACGGCGAGCATGCCGTCGACAGCTTCGATGGCATGCTCGATGAGCTTGCCGGAGTCGACCTCGACCTGGAAGCGCGTGCGCTGGCGGATGCGGTCCCACAGGGCCTGGAACGCAGGGTCGAGCGTGACGTCCTTCTGCAGCTCGACCGAGACCTCCTTGGCCTTGTCACGGATCTGGACCCTCTGGGACTTGTGGATGATGATCGCCTCGACCTGCTCCTTGGCAGGCTCGAGCTCGGCGGGGAGCTCGACCTTGCCCTCCTCGGCGGCCGCCTTCAGCTCGGGCGTCACCGCGCCCTTGCCGTCGACCATGCCGGTCGCGACGAGGTGGTCGTAGACCTGCTTGGACTTCTCGTAGCCCAGGCGCTCCTCGACGCCATCATCGCCCTTGACCGTGACCTTCGTGAAGCTCTCCGGAGTGATGACGCCGAACTTGAAGTCCTCAGCCTCAAGCTCCTTCTGCAGGCCGTTGGCGAAGTCGTCGTAGCTCTCGTTCGCGATGACGGTGAGCACGTTCGCCTCTGGGTCGTACAGGCGCTCGCCATCCTGGTTCACGCACAGGCGCAGACCGCGGCCGATCTTCTGGCGCTTGGTCAGGTTGTCCTTTGTCTCGACGAGCGTGCAGATCTGGAACACGTTGGGGTTGTCCCAGCCCTCCTTGAGCGCGGAGTGGCTGAAGACGAAAGAGACGTCCTTGTCCGCGTCCTTGCCGTCCGGGAAGGAGATGAGCGTCTCCTTCTTCTGCATGATGAGCTCGAAGGCCCCGGCGTCGTCGGCGGTGCCGGCGGCTCCCTTGGAGTCCTTGAACTTGCCCTTCTTGTCCTTGGCGAAGTATCCCTGGTGCACGGCGTGGGGGTCGCGCACCAGCGGGGCGCCGACGGCTTCGTAGCACTCGAGCCACGTGCCCTTGCCGATCCCCGCCGCCTTTGCGATGCGACGAGGCGCCTTCGAGTTCAGGGCACCTGCGTACTCCTCCTCAAACATCAGGGCGTACAGGCCGCCGTGGACTTCGGGCTCGTAGACGCGGTATCGGTCGACGCGGTCGATGAAGAAGAGCGAGAGCACCTTCACGCCGCGCGGCCACAGCTCGAACTGGCGGGCCAGGTGGTCCTCGATGGTGCGGCGGATCTGCGCGCGCTTGACGACCTCCTCGTTGACGTCGCCCAGCGCCTCGCCGAGCTCGAGCACCTCGCCGTTCTGGAACTCTATGAACTCGTCGCCCACTGCGGCGCCGATGTTGTTGACCACCCAGCCGCTCTCGTAGTCGCTGTTCTCGCCGCTCTTCTGGTAGAGGTCGTTGCCGGTCTTCACCGTGACGGCCTTGCGCTTCTGCGTGCCGTCGGCCTGGCGCACGTCGATGGACACCTTGGCGGAGAACGGGTCGGACTTGACGGACTCGAGCCTCACGTACGCGCCGTTGAGGTTCGCCTCGGCCTTGATCGAGTCCACGCAGATGCCCTTCACCAGGTGGCGCTCGAAGGCGTCGACCGGCGTGAGGCGGTAGATCATGTTGTAGGCCTGCTTGTGCGTGGCCGAGTAGCGCAGCACGAACAGCGGGTTCAGGCTCTTGATGGCGGCCTTGGCCTGCTTGGTGTTGTCGACGCTCTGGGGCTCGTCGATGATGACGACGGGCTTGCAGGCGCTCACGAGCTCGCGAGGGCTGAAGCCGCCGGTGAGCTTCTCGCTGGGACGGTGGAAGAGGTTGCCCTCCTTCGCGGTGCCATCCTTCTCGAGGCCCTTGTTGAACGCGTCGATGTTGATGACCATGACCTGGATGGAGCTCGACGTGGCGAAGTTACCCACCGGCCCCATGTCCTTCGAGTCGTACACGAAGTAGTCGAGCGGCGTGCGGTCGTAGAGCGTCTCGAAGTGCCTGCGGGTGGTCTGGAGGCTCTTGAGGACGCCCTCGCGGATGGCCACGCTCGGCACGACGATAACGAACTTGGTGATGCCGTAGCGGCGGTTTAGCTCGTAGATGGAGCGGATGTAGACGTAGGTCTTGCCGGTGCCGGTCTCCATCTCGACGGTGAAGTCTCGCAGGCGCCCATCGGTGAGGACGTCGGTTGCCGGGAGGCAGCCCTCCTCCTGCACGGCGTGCAGGTTGTCGAGGAGCTGGCCCGGCGCCACGCGAAGCTCGTTGCCGTGGCCGACCATGAGCTCGCCGATTGCCGTCTGGCCTTTGCGGCCGGAATCGGCGGAGAATACGCTGCCAATAAATTGTTGTCCGCGGAACAGGTCGCAGGTTGCTTCGATGGCCTCCAGCTGGTGCTGCTGGTCGGATGAGAACTTGAACTCGAGCGCCGCCATGCTAGACCGTCCTCAATTCGATCTCACAGCCCATGCGCTCGCCGGCGTGCTTGAAGATCTGCACGGCGTTGAGCTTGAGGGTGTCGTCGAGGACGGAATCGAGGATGAGAACGCGCCTGGGCTCCATGTCGGCGATGGCCTCGAGCGCCTCAATGGTGAGGCCTCGGGACATGCAGCAGACGAGCTCGTCGCAAGCGACGGACCAGATGGGATAGCCCGCGGCTTCAGACTTCTCGACGGGCAGCGTGAGCTCGAGGCCCCATTTGAGCATCATCTCGAAGACGATATCCATATCGGAGCGATCGGGCTTGACCACGTCGAAGAGGAGCTGACCGGGCTCGGGCTTCTCAATGCCGGACTCATCGAGCTCGAACACACGGAAGCCGATGTCGGGAAGCTGCTTGGGTCCCTCGCCAAGCTTGAGTTGACGGTTGGATTCCTCGAGCTCGGTTTTGATTTTGTCGCCTGCGCGGCGAATGCGTCCTTCGCCTATGTCGCAGAGAGTCTCATACCCGTCCTTGTAGGCGTCGCGTTTCGGGTCACAAGGCTCTGGAAGCTGGACAAGGATAAACTGATAGCGATCATCTTTTCCGAGCTCCTGCAGGAACATGGCATGGGCGGTCGATGCTGAGCCTGAGAAAAAATCAAGCACAATATCACCCGTGCTTAGATTCGCAAGGGTTATCAGGCGCTGAAGTAGTTTCGTCGGTTTCGGTCCATCGAAATAGCCCTTTCCGTCAAATAGAGATACGAGCTCCTTGGCGCCTTCCTGGCTGTGACCCACTTCTTTGTAAAACATGATTGAAGTTGGAGCCATTCCATCATATTTGAGCTCTGTTAGGAAACGCTTGATGCAAGGGACGCTGTCGCCGTTTGGGCCAAACCAAATGCGGTTATCCTGGAGTCTCTCGCGAAACGCGTTTCGCGAGAGACTCCAGCAGCGTCCTGCTGGAGGCTCTACAACACGCCCCGAGGGCGTTGTGATTGGATAGTCGGAATCTGGGCTGTAAGTCTTTACACTGAGGTCGCTTGGCTTCCAAACGCCTCGAGGGTCGTTGTCTGGATTCTTGTAGCGGGCGTTTGCCTCGTCTGTTCTCGGCAGGCGTCCAATCACAAAGCGCTCAATGGATTTGGCGTATACGAGAACATAATCATGGCTATTTGAAACGTATTTGGCGTCATTCTTGGGCGAGTAAGCTCGTTCCCAGATTAGCTGAGAAACGAAATTTGCCTCTCCGAACACCTCGTCACAGAGGATGCGCAAATTGCGGTCTTCGTTATCGTCAATCGAAATGAAAATGACGCCATCGTCGGTTAGGAGCTCTCGAGCCAGTCTCAACCTAGGGTACATCATCGAGCACCAGTCGCTATGGTAGCGGCCACTTGTGTCGGCGTTGGACTGGCCGGCGAGTCCCGCCTGCTCCTTATAGTTATCGACAGAGTTGCCGAAATTGTCCTTGTAGACAAAGTCGTGACCCGTGTTGTAGGGTGGGTCGATGTAGATCATCTTGACCTTGCCGTGGTAGCCGCGCTGTAGGAGCTTCAGCACCTCGAGATTGTCGCCTTCGATATAAATGTTGTCCGAGTCGAAGGACCCATCCTCTCCATCGCGGCTGCGGCTTTTCTCGATACGGGGACGCAAAGTAGCAGTGCTGGACATCTGCGACTGGCGGATGGCATCGGCCTTGCCGGGCCACGTGAACGCATAGCGCTCCAGGCCCTCGTCTACCTCGTCGCCAAGCTCCAGCCGCAGTTTGTCGAAGTCGATTCCGCTCTCGGAGAACACTTCGGGCATCAGCTCCTTGAGCTTATTCAGGCGGTCGTCAATAAGACTCTCCGATTCAAGAGTCATCTTTTCTATCTCGCCCATGAGGTCTCCTCCTAGGAAAGTTGAGATTTGATTAGTTGAACTATGTAGGGCATGGCGGCAATAAAAACGTCGGTGCCCTTGCCGGCAAGCCAGCTCAGGAGTTTGTCAAGCTTGCTGCCCCGTTTGCTTTTATCTTTTGTGTTGAGATCGCCCATCATCCCTTTGAGCAGCGTCTTCTCGTCATCGGAAAGCGTTGTCTCTGGCAATTTGTCAATCTGTTCAAAGGTTGCCTCTAACGTGACCTGTACGTTGCTCGTGGCGGATGCCGTGAGGCTGACGCTAGCGCCCTGCGCTTCGGCGATTTTCAGCTTACGGAGCTCCTCATCACGGAAATGCTTCAGTTTGTCGATACGTAGTTGCGTCTGTTCATCGTTGAAATCATTGCGATTGGAAGACCCATAGGAATAGGAGGCTAGTCCGTCCGTGTAGGAGTCGTAGCCCCTCGCGTTTGCGTAGACGTAGTCGATTGAGTCGTATACGGCTTTGAGCTCGTCGTCTTTCACGCCCTCTTCAAGAGCTTGCTCCAGTCTCCTGATATGCTGCGTTATAGTTGCGCAGAATGCGGCACCGAACGCTTTGTCGTCTGAGTCTTCCCGCTTTAGGCGCAGCTTCTGGAGAATCATCCCTAGGTCGCTTTTCGAGTAGCGAAATGAGCTTGAGGAATTGATATATTTTAAAGCCTCGGGGTTAGTGTAGTCGAGGTCGAAGACCTGCATGATTTCACGGCAGAGCGCATCAACATCCTCATCTGCAGCATCACTCAAAAGGCGCGCCGCTCGCAAAATATACTCATCTAGAACGGCCATTGCAGATCTCCTTTATCTCATCGGCGACCGCCCTCAGGCGTCGCTCCTCTTCCTTCATTTCCATCCTCAGCTTCGCGGACTCGTTGAGCGTTATGTCCTTCGACCGCCGCTGCTCCTTCAGCCGCTTGACGGAGGCTCCCATCTCATCGTAGCGCGACGTGAGGGCGATCAGCTTTTCCCGGTCTCGAGCGGGGCATACGGGGTAGAACCCCAGGCCGCCAATCGCGCGGGACAGCGCTACGGTGCGCGACAGGTCGACCAGGTACTCCCAGAGGTCGCCCTGCGAGAGCCGCCCGAATGCCAGCGCGCCTAGGAAGTCCGCGTATTCTGAACGGCCAGGATCGAACGCGCCCGTCGACTCGACTCGGTCGACGACCGTCGCGCCCTGCTTGGCCTGGCTCCTCCGCGTGAGGGCGACCGATATGCACGCGCAGCCGCCCGCCTCGACCAGGAGCACCGTCGGGTTCGGGAAGCACTTGTGCACGAGCTCCGCCACCTCGGCCACCGCCATGGTCCCGGCTGTCATCTCGCAACGGAGGAAGACGACGCTCTGCACGTTGCGCTCGTCGTCCTCGTACGGCGGGATGCGCGTCGTGGACTTCTGGACCGTGGCGAAGTGCTCGAGGCGCGCGACCTTGTCGAGCCTCTTCTGCTCGGTCTTGGTGAGCATGGCCTGCTTGACGAGCACCGTCTTGGGAATGCGGCGGCATCCCGCGAGCGCCGCTTCGGGCAGGCGCAGGATTCCGTTCCAGTCGATGCCGCTCATCGCAGCACCGCGAAACATACCAACGAGTAGTCGTTGAAGCCCATGACGGTGCCGCTGCCGACCTCTCCCAGGCTGAACAGGCTCTCGATGCCTTTGTCCTGCTGCGTTCCGGTGATGGCCGCAACGACATCGTCAAGCAGGTCGGTGTAGGCGTCCATCCTCGTCCCGTCGCGGGTCTCGCGGTTGAACTCGCGGCACAGCTTAGCGATGGGCTCGGGATGCCCAGAGCAGACGGCGCGCATGATGTCGAGCGCCGGCTTGGGCTGGGTGTGCTTCGTCATGACCTCGCCGTCGGCCGACACGTACACCACGTAGTACGGGAAGACAGGGTTCGTGTCCCTGGGATCGTTGCCCTCGTCGTTCTGCTTGAGGCAGAAGACCACGCCTGGCTTCACGTCGCTGCGAAGCTCGTCGGGGATGGGGGCCACGGCGTGCAGTCCCGCCGGCGAGTTCTCCAACGCGCCGGGATGCTCCTTGGCGTAGCGCTGGAGCTCCACGCGGAAGTCGTCGAAGGCGAAATCCGTGATCGAGATGCCGCCCGAGATGTCCTCGAGGTCGAGCACCTCGCTCTTGAGCTGCTGGAGCTGCCGGCGACGGTACTTGAGGTCGTTCATCTCTCCATTGCCCTTGGCCTCCAGCACGTTCTCCTCGCCGGTTGCCGACGCGTCGAGCAGCGCCATGCGCCCCTTCACGCGGCCCTCGAGCTGGATGTACTCGTCGAGCGCGATGTCCGGCCAGAAGTTGACCAGCTGGATCTGGGAGTTCTTCGATCCCAGGCGGTCGATGCGGCCGAAGCGCTGGATGATACGCACGGGGTTCCAGTGGATGTCGTAGTTCACCAGGCAGTCGCAGTCCTGCAGGTTCTGGCCCTCGGAGATGCAGTCCGTCGCGAAGACGACGTCGATCTCGCCGAGCTCCCGCTGGCTCTCCGGCAGCTCCTTTGAGACGGGAGAGAACCTCGCGAGGATGTTCTCGAAGGTGGTCCTGGGAAGCTTCAGCGAGTAGGTCCGGTTGGAGCTGCCCGCCACCTCGGCGCACTCGATTCCGAGCTCGCGCTTCAGCCAGGGCGCCAGCTGCTCGAAAAGGTACGCCGTCGTGTCGGCGAACGCGCTGAACACCAGCACCTTGCGGTTGCCGGGGTTGTACGGCTCGCTGACCTTGCCCGCGATGAAGTCGCGCAGCTTCACGAGCTTGGCGTCGCGCTCGGGCGTCACCGCGTCGGCATAGGTTAGCAGGGCCCGGAGCACCTGGATGTCGAAGTCGAGGTCCTGGCCCAGGCGCAGGGCGTCGACGTCTCGCAGGTCGACTCGCACCTTGCCGCCGGCCTCGAACTCCTCGGCATCGTCGTCGTCGAACCCGTCCTCGAGGCCCTCGGTGCCGTAGGCGACCCCCGACGCGTCGGCGTCGAGCCTCGCGCGCAGGTCGACGCAGCCGTCGAGGATTCGTCGCAGCGTGATGCGGAAGCTGTTCACGGAGGACTCCATGCGCTTGAGGACGTTGACGCGCATGAGGTTGGCCACCGCCGTCGTGCGGTGGACCTGGCTCTCGAAGTCCTTGCCCCACGTGTCCCCGTAGCGGTCCTCGTACTTGCGGCGCTGGTCGGCGCGCACGTAGGAGAGCACCTGGTACTGGGCGAACGTGAGCTGGGCGATCATGTCGTTGAGCACGGCAATCGGCGGCAGCTCGCCTTCTAGGTCAATGGGCGTCTGAAACGACAGGGGCGGCCGGCGCGCCGGGAAGGTACCGCTCGCGGCGCCGTAGTACTTCGTGATGTGCTTGCGGCTGCGCGCGATGGTCAGCACGTCGAGCAGCTTGAAGTAGTCGGCGTTCACCGCGTTCACGAAGCTCTCGGTCGTGCGCTCGGAGTCGGAGAGCTTGCTCCACTCGTTGAACCTCTGCTGGGCGACGCGCGTCACGTGGGTGATCGACGGGATGCCATCGGTATCGGCGAGGTACGCGTCGTCTCCCTCGGTGATGAGCTCGATCTGGTTTCGCAGGTCGAGCAGGCGGTTGTTCACCGGGGTGGCAGAGAGCATGAGCACCTTCGTGCGCTGGCCCGACTTGATGACGTCCTCGATGAGGCGCGTGTAGCGGTCGGTCTTGTCCGCGTCGGTGCTCTTGTTCCTGAAGTTGTGGCTCTCGTCGATGACGAGGAGGTCGAAGTGGCCCCAGCGCAGGTGCTCGAGGTCCACCTCGCCGCTCATGCCGTGGTAGCGCGACAGGTCGGTGTGGTTGAGCACCGTGTAGCTGAAGCGGTCGTCGGCCAGCGGGTTGCGGTCGTCGTTGTCCTGCGTCCACAGGGTCCAGTTGTCCCGCAGGCGCTTCGGGCACAGCACGAGGATGCGGTCGTTGCGCTCCTGGTAGTACTTCATGACGGCGAGCGCCTCGTAGGTCTTGCCCAGGCCCACCGAGTCGGCGATGATGCAGCCCTTGTACTTCTCCAGCTTGCGGATGGCGCCCACGACGGCGTCCTTCTGGAAGTCGTAGAGCTTGCTCCAGACCACGGACTCCTCGAACTTGAGGCCGGGGCGGATGCCGTTGTCCTCGTCGTCCTCCATGAAGTCGCGGAACAGGTGGTACAGGGTCAGGAAATAGATGAACTCGGGCGGGTTCTCGCGGTAGAGCGTCTCGACCTGGGCGGCCACCTGCGCGGTGACCTCCTCGACCATGGCAGGGTTGTCCCAGACCGACTCGAACATCATCTTGAGGCCGACGGCCTCGGTCGCGTTCTCGAAATGGCTCACGCAGGTCACGGTTCCCGGACGGCGCTCGTAGCCGAGGCCCTCCTGCGTGAAGTTCGCGGCGGCGCCCATGAAGGCGTGGTCGTCGCCGGATGGGTTCTCCACCACGTAGGTGCCGCCCGGCTGAATGGCGCCGGACGTCTTGGCGGACTTGAAGACGCCCTTCTCGCGGATCCACTCGGCGCATTCGCGGGCGAGCGCGCGTTGGTTTAGGTTGTTGCGCAGCGTGAGCTCGAGCCCCGAGCCGCCGACGCCGACCTCGCGCGCGCGGCGGGCTACCTCGAACTCGCGCGGCTCCTTCGAGTCGGCCATGCGCTTGATGAAGGTGGGCTCGCTGAACAGGAAGCGCACCTCGTCGACCTTGGAGAGCTCCTCTTTGAGCTCCCCGTAGGCGAACACGGTGAAATACGAGCTGATTATCGACAACTTCGCGCCGTCGTCGATGGATTCGCCGAGGGCGTCTCCCAGGCGCTCCGCGCCGACGTTGCTTAGCGACTTCACGCCTCTATGCCCCCTTTTTCGCGAGCTCTTCGATCATGCAGGTGCGCACGAAGGCGGAGAAGCTCATGCCCCGCAGGGCCGCCTCCTCCTTCGCCGCGTCGCGCAGGGTGTCGGGGATGCGCAGGGTCACGGAGACCTGGTCGCCGTCCACCAGGAAGCTTCTGATCTCGGTCTCGTCGGGATTGCTCTTGATGAGCTCCTTGTAGCTGTCGGGCATCTGCGCTCCCATCGCTCGAAATGCAATACAAATGCGTTTGCAGCATTATAACGCGACGGCACGCGGCGGCACTGGGAATGCGAGGACAGCCGATGTCCAGGCTTTATATGAGCGCGGACGGCGATGGACGCCCTGATCGGGCTTGGATGGCCGCTTTCGTTCGGGTCCTCATCTCTCGTTTTCGCGAGGTTTGGCGTTTGCCCATTCCTCGGCGTAGAGAACCTCGTTCTGAGCCTCCAAGATTCGCGCGGCGTCGCCGATGCGCTCGGCGCACCTCTCACTTATCGACTTCAGGGCCAGAATCCCCTCGACGTCGAGCGGGTCCAGCTGGTCGGCATGCGCCAGGGACTCGAGCAGCTGGTCCAGGCCCCTCGCCAGCCTCCCGGCATCGCACACGGCATCGATGAGCTCGATGCGCTCCAACTTCTCTTCGTGGCTCAACATCAGCTCGCCTCCTTCTCTCAACGGACGTGTCGCGCAGCACCGTAGCCGTTCCATGCGGAGAACCATCTCGCCGCCCGCGGTCCCGTGCGCATATCGGCCGCAAGCGGCACGGGAAAGCCGTCCGTCCCGACTCATGCCGCGGCGCCGCGACTCGGGAACCCGCCTCCGTCCCCGCCACGACGTCGTCGTCAATCCCCGCGGGAGCCCAGCAACCGCCGATGGGCCGCATCCCATGCCCGGAGGGTCTCGGCGCCCACGCCGGATTCCATGCCGCACGCCTGCGCCCCTTTGATCCGAATACCCGCCCCGGCGCTCCTTGGACGCGCAGGGTCGCACGCCGGCAGGCGGCCAGCAAGGGCCGCGACACTTTTTCGGGTTCTTCGCCCCATGCGCTCCGCGCGCGAACAACGCGAAAAACTGCCGTCGGGAGACTTCTATTTCCATGCCTGACTTCGCTTCCTCCCTTGCAGGCACGCCCGCGCTGCATGCGACTCACGCGGCGCAAGGCACGCCACAGGGGCGGGCCTCAGAGTCTAAGGAGCAAGACATGAACGACATGAAGGAAAAGGCGATGGGCGCGGTCAAGGCCTTCCTCGAGCGCAAGGGCTACGAGATCGTCGACGAGGCCTGGCAGGGACCCGAGGGCATCGGCGGGATCGACCTCGTGGCGGTGGACGAGGACGGGACCCTGGTCTTCGTCGACGCCACGGTCCGGATCGGGACGGACGGCTTCCCCGAGGCCCACAGGGCGCGCGGGCTGCGCGAGGCGCTGGCGGCGAGGTGGCTCGCCGGCAACGGCGACGACTACGCCGACACCCCGGTCCGCTTCGACGAGGTGGCGATGATGGTCGTCAAGGAGAACCGCGCACTCCTTCGCCACCACATCAACTGCTTCGGCGAGATGGAGCCGCTCTCCTAGGCGGCGCGCCCGGCCCCGGGCTCCCGGGGCCGGGCTTTCCCCCGAAACCGGCCCCTGTACCACGAAAACGTACATATACGTACGTTTTCGTGGTACACTCCGCTTGTCGGACAAATCCGTACGGTTTTGTCCCGACGCTCCGAGACTCGGGGCGCGCCGGACCGGATGCGGCGAGGCGCGCCCCACGCTAGAGAGGACGCGACCCATGCGCACGATAGCCATTTCCAACTACAAGGGCGGCGTCGGCAAGACGACGACCGCCGTCAACCTGGCGGCCATCTTCGCCGCCAGGGGCCTTCGGACCCTGCTCGTCGACCTCGACCCGCAGGCGTCTGCCACCGACTTCTTCGGCCTCTACGACCGCGCCGCCTCCGAGCGCCGCACCTCGGTCGAGCTGCTCTACGGCGGCGCGCCCGTGGAGGAGGTCGCTTACGCCGCCGGGGAGGGCCTCGACGTGGTGGCCTCGACCATCGACCTCGTCGACCAGAACGAGATGCTCCTGCGCGAGCAGCGCCTCAAGTTCGCACTTGACGATGCTTCGGGCTCCTACGACGTCTGCCTCATCGACTGCAGCCCCGTGATGCGCAGGCTCGCCTTCAACGCCTACCTCGCCGCAACGGAGGGCGGCATGGTCGTCATCCCCGTGAAGCTCGACTCCACCGTGATGCGCGGCACGGCGCTCACCGTGGAGGCGACGCGCTCCATCGCGGACGCTCTGCGCATGCCCACGCCCAGATGGAAGATACTGCGCACCTGCGTGCCCGGCCGCATGACCAACGCCGAGGCCACGGGCGCGGCCGTGCTCGACGGGTTCTTCCCGGGCGAGCAGTTCGAGACGGTCATCCACGCGAGCAGCAAGGTCTGCGAGGGCAGCTGGCAGTGGAAGCCGGTGGCGGCCTTCGAGCCGGGAAGCCGCCCCGCGCGCGACTACGAGGCTCTCGCCGACGAGGTGTCCCGTGAGCTCGCCTAGCCAGGTGGCCGCGGGCTTCACCATCACGGGGCTTCTCGACGGCGCGTCGCGCACCCGCGGGCGCTACCCGGTGTCCGAGATAGCGGTGGCCGACATCGCCGACCACCCGGCGAACGCCGCCTACTCCATGGACCCAACGGGGATAGCCGAGCTCGCCGAGTCCATACGCGAGGACGGCCTCACCGACCTGCCGCTCGTGCGCAAGGTCGGCGACGGCTCGTGGCAGATGGTCTCCGGGCACCGGCGCAAGGCCGCCTACGCGCTGCTCGCCAAGGACGACCCCGCCTACGAGAAGATGCCCTGCCGCGTGATAGAGGGCATCGACGACGAGCGGGCGGTGACGCTGCTCCACGCCGCGAACTACTTCACCCGCGCGCTCACCGTGACCGAGCGCGCCGCAGCGACCGAGGCGCTCAGGGGCGACGCCGTGCGCCTGCGCTCCGAGGACCCGTCGCTTTCCGGCATGCGCGTCGACGACGTGAAGGCCGCCATCATCGAGCGGCAGACGGGCCGCAAGGTCTCCGGCAAGACCATCGCGCGCGAGGAGAGGCTTGCCCGCCGCATCGCCGAGGACCTCTCGCCCGAGTGGGCCGCCGAGGCCGACCGCGGCAACCTCAGCGCCGAGGCGGTGCGCACGCTCGCGGGCATGCCGAAGGAGCGCCAGGCGGAGATGCACGCCGCGATGGAGCCCTGGCGGCGCACCAAGCGCGAGCTCTCCGACTACGTGAGGAGCGAGGGCAAGACGCAGGCAGGCCCCGACGGCCGCATCGCGAAGGCCGCGAGGCTCGTCGCCGACTTCCTGGAGAGCCCGCCCGAGAGCCCGAGCCCGGCCGACCTCTCGCTGCTGCGGGAGATGGCGATCATGACCGCGCCGTACGCGGATGCGGGCACCGATGCCCGAAAGCGCCGCAGAAGGGCCTCAGGCCCGAAATCCAGCAAGTAGCCTATGGCGTCCGACATCGCGTCGGGCGTCCATAGCACTTGGGGACCGGGCGGCCTCGGACCCGTCATGCCGCGGGCCGTTCGGGAGCCCGCTTTCGCGAGGCCCGGTCCCAGAGGCGGCGCCCGAGCCGGGCCGCCGCCTGCGGGGGATCCCCCGCACCCCTAGAGAGACGCGCCCGCCGCGCGGCGGGCCCGAGGAAAGGAATCCGCCATGGAAGAGGAAGCCGGCGCCGCCAAAGGCAAGGAGCGCCGCGTCACGTTCCGCATGGAGGGAGGCGACTACGACGCGCTCTGCGAGCGGTGCGAGCGTGCCGGCCTCAGCAAGTCGGAGTACCTGCGCTACCTCGTTCGCATACCGCTGTCGACGGAGGCCAACGCGGGAGACGAGCACCGCATACTCGTGGACCGCAGAGCCCTGTGGGCGATGTCGCGAGAGCTCACGAAGTGGGGCTACCACTACAACCAGGCCGTGCACGCGATGAACCTCATCAACTTCCACGCCCGCCACGGGCACGTCGACCGCGACCTCGTCGCGGATAGCATCCCGACGATCGAGCGCGAGCTCGCCGACGTGAACGCCGCGGCCCGAGAGATGGCGGCGGAGCTCGGTCGCATCGGCGCCGACTCGCTCGTGGAGGGCTCGCCATGCCGATCCTGAAGCCGATAAGCGGCCACGGCTCGACGGGCGGCATCCGCCGCTACCTCGAGAAGGGAGGCCGCGCCCTGGCGCGCGACCTGTTCAACCTGAGCTACGACGAGCGCGACGCCGGCGCGCTGGGGGAAGACGCCAAGGAGGCCTGCGCCTGGGACGCCGAGATGGACGCCACGCGCGCCGCGTTCGGCACGGACGCACCCTGGAGGGGCAAGCCCGCGCGCACGTTCAAGCACTTCGTGCTCTCGCCGGACCCCGGCGACGACATCGACCTGGCGACGCTGCGCGAGCTCGCGTGCTCGTGGGCGCTCAGGCACTTCGACGACCACGAGATCGCCATCGTCTACCACGACGACAACGCCCGCGGCATACCGCACGCGCACATCGTCGTGAACAACGCCAACCTCCGCACCGGCTACCGCATGCAGACCCAGCACCCCGAGGACCTCAACCGAGACCTGCAGGACATGGCGCGCGAGCGCGGGCTGTCGGGGCTCTCCAACGACCGGGCGCCCGAATCTCCGTCGAAGGCGCGCGGGCGGGCAGGTGCGGGCGGGCCCAGGAGCCGCAGGAGCGTCTACCTGGGCCGGGCCGAGAAGGAGATCATGCGCTCGGGCGGCTACTCGTGGGTCGGCGACATCCGCGCCCGCGTCGCGCTCGCCAAGACCACGGCGCGCGACGAGGCGGAGTTCTTCGGCATCCTCGACGCCCTGGGCGTGCACGTCGCCGACAACTCGGCCAAGGCGCGGCGGGACGACTGGGTGTTCAGCCTGGCGGAGGAACCGTCCAAGAAGGTAACCGGCGAGCGCCTGGGGTTCGTCTACGGCAAGGAGATGCTGCGCCGGCGCTTCGAGCGCGAAGGCGCCTACCGCCCCACGGACGCGAGCGCCGCGCGGATCCGCGAGGCCGCCGAGCGAGCCCTCGAGCTCAACGACCTCTCGGAGCTGAGCAGGCTCTCCTCGGCGCTCGAGACGTGCGCGAAGTTCGACGTCGAGTCCATCGAGGAGTTCGGGCTCAGGATGGCGACGCTCGAGCGGCGCGGCCAGGCGGGCGGCGAGGGATACCGTCGCCTCGAGGCCGCCCGCGCCTACATGGCCGAGAACGGGCTCATGCCGCTCAAGACCCGCTACGGGGACGGTGAAGGGCGCGACGATGCCAGCGGCAATTCGCGCCAGTGCCACCGAGCGGACGAGCAACAGCGCATCCTCGCCGCCGAGCGGCAGCGGGCCCAGCAGGACCAGCGCAGGGAGAGGGGCCGGAGATGATGGTGAGGATAGAGTACGAGGGCGGCAGGACGACGCTGTTCGACACGCTCTCGTTCACGGAGGGGTCGCCGTTCTCCGGCGCGAACATGCTCACGGAGTTCGAGCTCGAGATGCGGGAGGAGCCCGAGAAGGGGCTCTGGCTCACGGCGAACTGGCACCAGGTGCGCGACGACTGGCGCGCCGACGCGCCCGCGGACGGGATACCGGCCGCGCGCAGGTCCCGTGGCTGGCGCTTCATGCTGGCCTCGGAGGCCGAGCTGGGGCGAGCCCGCCGCGTCCTGCTCGACGGCGACGAGGCGTTCGCCCGGGTGCGGGGCTTCCTGTGCGACGCGGCCGCGATCGGCGCCTGCTACCGCGAGCACGTGGGCCCTCCCTCAAAACCGCTGAAATCGCAGATAAGGGACCTGCAGCGCGCTCTGGGGAGGGCAGAGGTCCCGGGCGTGCCCGACGAGCTGGCGAGGCTGCTCGCGCAAGAGAAGGAGGAGGGCGCCGACGAGGGCGCCCGCAAGGTCAAGGAAGATTGGGGTGACGTCGATGAAGAGGCTTGGTAGGTTCCTCATGGCGGCGCTTAAGGTCACGCTGGGCTTTTTCGTCTGGCTGTTCCGTGCCGTGTTCAAGTGGGTGATGTGAGAAGAGGCGGGCAATTGCCCGCCTCTTTCCGTTGTGCGATTTCGATTTCCCACGGCTAGTCCCGGTCGTCGTCGCCGGCTGCGCAGCAGGCGTAGGCCGTGAGCGTGAGGAGCCCCATGAGGAGCCCTATTCCGAAGGGCGCGAATCCCATCCTTCCACCTCCTTCGCGTAGACGACGGTGCGCGAGTTGCTCGTCTGGTAGCTGCACGTCACGAAGGCCCAGGCCTGCGCGACGTCCGAAGGCTCTTCCAGGACGACCTCGCACCGGGACAATTTGTCCCCGAGGTAGGCGGCGAGCTCCGCCGCGTCGGCGAAGTCGGTCCGCTTGCCCTCCGAGCTCGCGTCGACCACGTCGGCCGCGAAGACCTTGAGCTCGATCGCCTTCTCGCGGGTGTAGACCCGGATGGTGCGGTGCCCCTCGGCGAAGTCGCGCGACGAGTACTGCGCGAGCGGCGCGAACATGGTGCCGTCGGACATGTGGTGCCCGTAGACGATGACGAGCGGGCTCTCGGCACCCTGCGCGCACCCGGCATCTATGTAGGGAGCGCCCCACGCGGATCTTTCGCCGCCGGCGTCGTGCGTGAGGTAGAAGTCGGGCGATTCGGGCCGGCCCTGGACGATCGGGTAGTCGACGGTCGTGCCCGGCACGCGCACCCAAGCGACGACGGAGGCGGGAAGGGCGTCCCAGTCGATGCCGCCTCCCGTCTCTTGAGCCTCCATTGTCGCGTCCTCTTCCGCAGCAGGCACCTCGTGCACCTCGTAAGGGTTCCTCTCGGACAGCGGCAGGACGGCGAGCGCCCCCATCGCCAGCAACGCCACGGCAATGGCGAGCGCCGTGGCGGCTTTCCCTTTGTTCATGTCCTCCCCCGTTCGCAGGGGAGGCCCCGGGCGGGCGCCCAGGGCCTCCGGTTCGGTATCGATGCGGCGCCGCTACTCTTCCGGCTCTTCGTCTGCCGCGTCCTTGCTTGCGCCGGCCGTCTTGCGCTTGCGGTACGCGAGCGCCCCGCCCGCACCCGCCGCAGCTGCCAGAGCGATGCCCGCGGCCACGGCGTAGCCGGTGCCGTCGGGGGCGTCGGCCCCGGTCTTGGCGTAGGGCTCCTCGGGGACCTCGGGCGTGCCGGGGTTGTCCACGACGACGCTCTGCTCGGCGGAGTCGATGTCCTCGTGGGCCGCCACGACGTTGCCGGCGGAGTCCAGGACCTTCTCGAAGACGACGAGCTCGTCTCCCTCGGCCAGGCCCTCGGTGTCGAACTCGAAGGTCACCTCGACGGTGCCGGAGGGTGCCTCGGGCTCGAAGGGCGTGCGCGCGGTCACCTCGTTGCCGTCCTTGTCGAGGAACGGCTCTCCGGTGCCCTTGTCCATGAGCGTGCCCACGGCGATGTAGGTCTCGCCGGGGACGAGGCCCTTGTAGGCCACCGTGTCGATGACCTTGGCCTTGCCGGCCTCGATGACCTGGTCGCCGTCGGCGGCGTCGGCCGCCTGCGTGCCCACCTCGACGGCGACGTGGACTGTCTGGCCCTCGTCGGAGAGGTCCGCGTGCGACGCCACCTCGGCCTCGTCCTTGCGTAGGCTCTCGAACGCGACCAGGTCGCGGCCGCCGAGCAGGCTCGCGTCGAAGGCGATCTCGACGTCCTGGCTGCCGGTCGAGAGCGCGGGGGCGAACTCGGCCTTGGCCTCCACGGGCACGCCCGAGGCGTCGGCCACGGGCTCGCCGGTCGCCTTGTCGACGAGGGTGGCCGAGAGCTCGTACTCCTCGCCGGCCTTCAGGCCCTCGTAGGCGACGGTGTCGACGACCTTGGCCTCGGCGTCGGCCGAGACGTCCTTGTCGCCGTCCGCCCCGTCCTTTGCCGTGGTGGAGATGCGCGGGCCCTCCTGGTCGTCGAGGCCCATCCACACGGCCTTCGCGACCGTCGAGTCGCGATCGACCCAGAAGCTCCTCGTGATGAGCTCGAGGCCCTCGTTGGCATCGCAGCGCAGCTCGGTCATGGTGTAGGCGCCGTACGGCAGGGCCGCCAGCGAGTCGTCGACCGGCGCCGAGGAGCCGTCCTCGCCGAGCGAGAACCAGATGCCGGCCTTCGGGTCCATTTCGGCGGGCTCGATCGGGCCCTCATGGCCGAGCAGGGCGTCGTTGGCGTTGGTGTCCCTCGAGTGCCTGTTCCAGCTGCTCGCGGTCGACGCGTCGCCGTTGCGGTCCGTGACCAGCACGTGAGTCTCGCCGGTGGCCGCGTTCTCGATGGCGAACGGGACCATGAGGCCGGCGTTGTCGGACTCGCTCTTCTTGGAGAGCTCGAGGTCGTTGCGCACCACCTGGTCGCGGAACTCGAGCGCGGCGCCGTCCGCGGAGGCGCTCACGATCTCGCCGCCGGTGCGGACCTCGAAGGTGCGGGGCTCGCCGTCGGTCAGCAGGTAGCTCCCGTTCGTCGCCGTCTCCCGCACGTCGTAGGTCCCGTACGGCAGTGCGTCGGCCGCGGTCTGCGCGGTGTAGGCGCCGGCCTCGTCGTTCCATGCGGTGGTCAGCGTGGCCACGGCTTCGCCTGGCTCGCGCCATTCGCCGTCAACGAGGACCTTGTGCGCCGAGCGGTTCGTGACGGTGAACTCGATCCCGTCGAGGCCGGGGTGCTCGCCAGGCGCCTCCTTGTGGCCGCTGCCCGCGAGCGCCTCGGACGCCTGCAGCTCCTTGTCGGACTTGGTCACCTGCACGCCGCCGCGGAAGACCTCGTCGGTCACGGGGTCGCCCGTGAGGTCGCGCATCTCGTCGGCCTTCACGGTGAACGTGACGGAGGCGTCGCTGGCGTCGTAGCCCTCGGGCGTGCCGGACTCGACGATGCGGTAATTGCCTGCGGGGAGGGTGTCGGCGCCGGTCGCGGCGACGTGCGACCCGTCCTCGGGCGCGGTCTTTATCGTGGCGCATACCTCGCCGTCGGCGTAGTACTTGCCGCCGACCAGCACGTAGCGGCCGGTCTCGTTAACGACGGAGAAGCTCGCGCCGTCGAGCGAGGCGTCGCCCTGGGGCTCCGCGCCCGCCTCGGAGTCCGTTTTGGCGACCTTGACTCCGCCCGTGGACCAGCTGAAGCTCACGAGCGTCTGGGAGCCGCCGCCGGTCCTGACGCAGAATGCCTCGAACCCGGCGGATACCTTGCCGGCGCCCGCCTTCATCTTGGCGAAGGTCCCGCCGATCAGCTCGGATTTCGCCCAGGAGGCGAACTCGGCGCTCGTGCCGTGCGTGGCAGCCGACTCGGACCCAGAGTAGGCGTAGGCGATGAGCACATGGCTCGCCGCGGCGTACTTCGCGTCGTCCCAGCCGCCGCCGTCGTACCAGCTGCCCGGGAACATCGACGCGTCGAAGCCGGGAGAGCCGAACGAGTACCAGATCGCCGCTGTCACGTCGCCGCTCGGCACGGGGCTCGTCGAGTAGGAGCCCGGCGCGGGCGTCGGGGACGAGGGCTCGGCGCAGTAGGCGATGTTCCCGTCGGCGCTCATCCACGTGGTGGCGAAGCCGCCGTAGGGGATCTTGCCGCCGATGGACACGTCTACCGTGCTCGGCGCGGCGTAGGCGGGCGAGGCCGCCACGGAGGCGAGCAGCGCCCCCGCCGCCAGGATGAGCGCCATGGCGCATCGGAGGAGCTTTTCCTGCAGGGTGCAGTCTTTCGCTGCGTTCATCTTTCCGCCTCCCTATCTCTCGACGCTTCGCTGTGCGCGGGGCGCCTCGTGCTCGGCGGCGCGGCTCGCCTGGCGGGCGTGCTCGGCGCGCTCCGCGAGGTAGCGCGAGCGCCCTGCGTCAACGGCCTCCTTGAGCTGCGCGGGCATGACCTTCACGGTGTCCTTGACCGCGCGGCCGTCCTCGTCGAGCTCGGGCTGGCCGTCCGGGCCCATCACCGTCTTCCTCAGCCACACCTCGCGGTTCGCGAGCAGCGGTATGTCCCGGAAGTCGGCCCCCTTGAAGCGGCTCTCGTTCACGAACATGGGGCTGAACTCGTAGCCTCCCACGTCCACGCCGTCGACGACGGTGCCCTTGGGAAGGGTCGCCGAGTTGAAGGTCCTGGTCTCGCCGGTCGCGCGGTCGGTGTACTCGATGCCCTCGCGCACGAAGCTCTTGTGCAGCGAGAGGTACACGTTCTTCCTCTCTTCCATGTCTTTCCTCCTTTTCGTTTTCAATCGGTCCTTGTCTTCATCCGCCGGGACGCGTGCCCCGGCGCGGTGCCCCTATCTCATGGCGACCGCCCCCTTCCTCGCTTTTCCGCTAGAAGCCGCTCACGATGTCGCGCGCCCAGGAGCCGCTCTTCACGAGGGCCAGGATGAGCAGCGCGCACATGGCCAGGTACTGCAGCGCGTAGGTGAGCCCGTTTGCGACCGCGTCGGCCGGGGTGCCCGTCCCGGGGTTCGCCCCGGTGAGCCCGCCGAGCACGAGCGGGAACGATATGAGCAGCACGAGGATGATGACGCCGGCGATGCAGACCGCCCCGAAGCTCTTCAGGTAGCCGAGGCCTATCTGGCGCGTGGCGTCCATGCCGAGGAACGCCAGCGGGATCGGGGCGAACGCGGCCATGATGTAGAGCTGGAGCGCGCGGGCCCAGCAGACCACGAGGGCGACGACGTAGGCCGCCAGCACCACGACCCAGCTGATGAGGCTCACGACGAGCATGGCGATGAGCGACGGGATGTCGTCGTCGGTGGTGACGACGGACACCTCGGGCAGGTCGAGCGCGCCTCCGGCGCCGAAGAGCGCCTCGACTCGGTCGATGGCGAGCCCGCAGACCTCGTAGATCGACGCCATCAGGTCGAAGCTGTTCTGTATGAGGAACAGGAACACGGCGAAGAACACGAGGAGGAAAACGACCTCCTTGACGCCGGGAAGGCTCTGGCTGCCGTCCATGCGCTGGGAGATTTCGATGAGCTTCAGGGTGAAGACCAGGCCGAGCACCCCGCACCCGATCGGCAGGATGGCAGCCTGCCATACGCCCCGGGCGACGTCGTGCATGGTCAGGTCGCTCGAGCTCGTGAGCATGTGCGCGAAGTCGGCCGAGAGGATCCCGTTCGCGCCGATCGACCCGAGCACGCCCGTCTGAGCCTTGAACATCCAGTTGCAGCAGTCGCGCAGAAGGCCGCACAGCCACTCGTTGACGTCCCCGGCTATGTCGGCGTATGCCGGCTGCGCGGGGACGAGCAGGAGCGCGCAGAGGGCGAACGCCGCCGCGGCGGAGATGGCGAACGCCCTGCGGCGCTGCGCCTTGAGCGCCCGCACGGCTACATCGCCTCCAGCGAGCCGCCGCGCGAGACCACGGTGACCACCGTCGAGGCGGGGTCGTCGAGCGTGAAGGTCGTCGACGCGACGTTCCCGGCGTAGTCGAGCCACACCTCCTTGTCCCAGGTGGCTCCCGCCGCCTGCGGGGACACCTCCGCCGCCTTCCCGGCGACGGCCTCCTCGATGGCGGCGGCATCCGCGCCCAGCGCCTCGGAGAGGCGGTCGTCGGTGCCGGTCACGGAGAACGCTCCGTCTTGCGCCTTCTGGGGCACGTAGGCCTGCGTCAGGAGGTCGCATGCCAGGGTGCGGGCGTCCCCGTCGCCCGAGACCTGGATGAGCGAGAGCCCTCCCGCCTTGTCGCCGGTTCCCTTGACCTCGATGGGCACGCTGAGCACGCCGCCGGCCTCGGAGGGCTCCTCGGCCGAGAAGAACCAGGCGCGCTCGGTGCCGCCCGCGCTCTCCACCATGGCGCCCTCGACGATCCGCAGCGTGGCTGTCGGGTCGTCGGCGCCCGTCCATGCGGTGTTCCAGAGCGCCTCGGCGCCCGAGGCGGCCTTCCCGGTTGCCGCGTCGGCGCCTGCAGCCGCGGGCTGCTCTTGCTCCTGGGGACTATCCTGCGCGCCTTCCTGCGGGGCGATGGCGCAGCGCGCCGCGCCCGCGCCGAGCGCCACGGTGAGCGCGCCTGCCGCGACGGCGGCCATGACCCTTGACTTTCCCTGCATTGGTTTCTCCTATCTCGCGGTGAGCGCGCAGCTGAAGCTGCCGATGCCGCTCGCTATGCGGCACACGTCGCCCGTTCGCGGCTCGTGTATGTACCTGTCGTCGCCGATGTAGATGGCCACGTGGCCCGAGCGGTAGAGGATGTCGCCGGGCTTCGCCTCCGAGAGCGGTATGCGCCTGAGCTCCTCGTACTGGGAACCCGTGTAGTGGCTTATGCGGATGCCCGCCTGCGCGTAGCAGTACTGCGTGAGCCCGCTGCAGTCGAGCGCCTTGCCGGGGGTCGAGCCTCCCCACACGTAGGGCACGCCGAGCTGGCTGTACGCCGCCTCGACGATCGCGTTCCCATTCGCGGTCGAGCCCTTCAGGTCCTCGACCGTCATGGAGTCGAACCTGTAGAGGCCCCATTGCGCCATGATCGACTTCAGGGACTCGACGTAGGACGAGTCGGTCGCCCAGCCGGCGTCCTTGAGCCCCTCGGCCATCCTGTCCGAGTCGCGCCTCTCGATCGCCTCGCGGATGAGGGCGTTGCCCGAGTAGCGCTCCGCCTGCAGGAAGACCCTGCTGCGGAAGCGGATGCACTCGGCGTCGCCGGCGAAGCGGATGAAGCTCGCTGCGATCTGGGTGTGCTCGCCGGGCACGTACTCCTCGCTGGTGGCCCAGTTCGCCTTGCCGGCCACCTCGGGGCAGCCCGCGTAGCCCGACCACCACTTCATGCCGAAGAGGTTGTGGTCGCGCTCTGCGAGCTGGCTCATGCGGTCGCCCTGGCCGGACTCCTGGATGATCTGCGCGATGGTGCAGCCCGCCGGGTGCCCGTACTCCTCCTGGCACTCGAGCGCCGCCTCGACCATCTCGTAGGTGATGTAGGGCGGCAGCCCCTCGAGGCCCTGCTTGGAGGCCGCGTCGTCCCAGAAGCCGAACAGCGCGCTCAGCAGCTGCGCGACGGCGAGCGCGCAGGCGACGAAGGCCACGATGCCGGCCACCGCCCCGAGCAGGGCGGGCGCCGCGCCCGAGACCGCGCCCGCGATCGCGGAGGCGGCGCCCTTCGACCCCGCGGCTCGGGCCGCCTCGCCCGACGCCTGCGCGGCCGCCTGGGCCGCCTGGTGCTTGGCCGGGGCGGTCGCGCCGGCTGCCTCGGGGCCGCCCGCGCCTCCCTTTGGGGCGCCGAGGGCGGTCGCCGCCTTGCGGCTGCCTTGGGCTGCTTTCTTCGCCTTCCTCTGCCGCAGCCTTCCCGAGGCCTTCTTGGCCGCACGCCCCGCGTCGTACATGCCCGAGGCGCCCTCGAGCTCCTCCGAGTCGTCGAGCTGGGAGACGGCCTCCCGGGCGATCGCCAGCTTCGCCGCATCGACGCGCGAGCGCATCGCGGCCGCCGCGCGCCGGTCGCCGGCCGGTTGGGACAATTTGTCCCCGAGCCCGCCTTCCGGCGCGCCGGGCCTGGACGGGCGCCCCTCCGCCGTTGCGGCGGGGCCTCCCGCCTCGTCGAGCGGGCCGGCACCCTCCGAGACGTTTCCCAGGGCGTCGCGCTCGGTCTCCGCGACGTCGCCCGCGGTGAGCACGTCGCGGCGCCGCGCCCCGACCACCTCGAGCATCCCGCCGCCCTCGCTCGGGCCGGCCATTCCTATTCCTCCGCCTCTCGCGCCGCCCGGCGCATCTCGCGCTCGGCGACCTCTGCGGGCTTGGTGTTCCACAGGTCGTAGAGCGGGCCCCTCGGGAAGTCGTCGGTGATGGGCACGCGGATCCCGGCGCTGATGAGCAGGCCCTCGCCGGGCTTGACGGCGTCGCCGATGTAGCCGCGCTCCGTGGCGGAGAGCTGGAGCATCTCCGCCCATGCGTCGAGGTCGGCGGTGGACTGCTTGTGCAGCAGGAAGAACTCGGAGTTGAGCACCATGTCGCGGGCCTCGGCGTTGGCCAGCATGTGGCTCGTGTTCTGGCTGATGCCGGTGCAGATGAGGCCGAACTTGCGCCCCTCGCGCCACAGGCGGGCGAAGTACTCGACCACCGTCGGGTGCGCGAAGAGGCTCTGCACCTCGTCGATGTAGAGCCAGGTGTAGTTGGGGCGCGGCGGCGTTACCATCACGCGGTTGCGCACCATCTCGAGCGCCGTGATCATGCCGAACACGCGCATGTTCTGGCCGAGGCCGTGCATGTCGATGTTGGTGATGCGGTTGTCGAGCGCCACGTTGCTCTGGCCGTTGAAGAAGGAGAACGCGCCCTTCACGTAGCGCTCGTAGCGCAGCGCGATGTCGGCGGCCTCGGCCTCGGGCTGAGCGAGCAGCGCCGCGTGGAAGTCGCCGAGCGTGGGCAGGCGGCCGTGCTTCGCGCACTCCCGGTACGCCTCGCCGACGCAGCGGGCGATGATCGAGCGGTCGCGCTCCGGCAGGCCCTCGCGGCCCTCGGCCATGAGCGCGCTCGAGAGCGCGAGCACCGCGTCGGTCTTGTACGCGAGCTTGGCGGCGTCGGCGCGGTCCGCGACGTCGGCGGTGTCGAGGGGGTTGAGCACCGCCGAGCATCCCGGGGCGAGCTCGACGTTCGCGCCGCCGAGCGCGCCGACGAGGTTGCCGTACTCGCCGGCCGGGTCGAAGATCACGACCTCGTCCTCGGGGTGCGCGAGCACGGTGTTGGTTATCTCGCGCTTCACCGAGAAGCTCTTGCCCGAGCCGGGCTTGCCGCACACGAAGCCCATGGGGCTCGCCAGGCGCTTGCGGTCGCACAGCACCAGGTTCCCGCTCTCCTTGGACTGCCCGTAGTAGCCTCCGCCCGCCTCGTCGAGGCTCTGGCTGGCGAAGGGCATCTGCATGGCCACCTGCCCCGTGGTGAGGTAGCGGCTCACGGTGACGTGGTTGTCCCCGAGCGGGAGCACCGAGTTGAGAGCCTGGCGCTGCCGGAAGTGGAGCGGTTCGAGGCCGATCGTGCAGCCCTGCGCGACGCTCGTCACCTGCTGGACGCGGCGGTCGAGCTCCTCGAGGCTGTCGGCCCAGGTGTAGACGAGGCCCGTGTAGACGAACAGGCGCTCGGACTTGTTGCGCAGGAAGTCGAGCAGCTCCTCGGCCTCCTCCTTCGAGAAGCGCAGCTCGGGCGGCAGGATCTGGTAGTCGTAGCCCTTCTTCACGGCGCTCATCTGCTCGTCGATGATCTCCTTGTCCATCCAGTCGATCTGGCGCTTCACGAGCGCGAGCGCCTCGCTCTGCGCGATGGGCTGCACGTGCAGCGTCACGTTGAGCGGCAGCGGCAGGTCGATGATGGAGGCGAGGTAGGTCTCCTCGATGACCGACCCGAAGCTGCGCACCGCGAGCACCGCGCCGTATCGCCCGTCGCTGCGGAAGCAGTCGGACCTGCCTTCGGGCTTGAAGTCGAGCGTGGAGGGCATGACGAAGTCCTTCGTGCGCGCGCCCGACGTCGGGGACAATTTGTCCCAGGAGAACTCGAAGCGCGACCCCGGGCGCAGCTGCCCCTGCAAAAGCTCGAGCCTCTCGGCGCCGTCGAGGGCGCGCGACGAGCAGCGTATGCGCGCGAGCGTCTGCTCCACGTCGCCCCGGATGCGCGCGAGCTTGGGCACCGCGGCGTCGACGTCGTCGGCGCCCACGGCGTAGGTCAGGTAGCGGTGGCGCACGAGGTTCGAGACGCCCTCGCGCATCTTGTCGTTGAGGATCCGGTTGTACTCTTCGGCGAGCCCGGCGGTGGCGCGCTCCCCGGGCTCGAAGAAGACCTTGCGGCCGACCTCGTCGGCGGGGATGGGCGCGTTCACTACCTGGAGCTGCACGTGGGAGTCCGCCGGGAAGTAGTTGAACAGCGAGCTCATCACGGTGAAGGCCGTCTCGCGCGCCTCCTTGCGCGCGGACTGGTAGCTGATGTCGGAGAACTCGACCGTCTGGCTGAACACCCCGGGCATCACCTGGGCGATTCCGTCCCTGTACATGGCGTCGTAGCCGACGTAGGCGGCCATCTCGCGCGAGCGGTCGCGCTCCCGGCGGCGCCTCTGCCGCTCGGTCTCCGCGCCCTTCGAGGCGTCCTTGCGCCCGCCCGTGCCGCCGAGGAGCAGCCCGAGGGTGCTCGGGCGCTTCGGCCTATTCTCCTTGTTGCTTCTTGCTCGGCTCATAGAGCTCGGCTCCTTTCTTCCTTGCCCTGCGCCTCGCGCGACGTCCCGGGCGGCCCGGGCGCGGCGAGCCCTCGGGGAGGCTCCCGGCGAGGCAGGGCTCGTACGCGAGCAGCTGCGGGGAGAGCTCGTGTGCCGCCAAAAGCGGCAGCAGCTCCTCGGCGCGCATGCCGAACGGCCGCCAGAACCCGGCGAGCCAGAACGGCATGCTGCAGAGCATGATCGGGAAGGCCGCGTCCGCGACGTCGGCGCGCAGGCCCAGGTGGACGAAGGCCGCCGCCCCGACCGCGCTGCCGAAGCCGAGCGACACGCATGCGAGCGTGCGCAGGCTCATCTTCCCGACGATCTTCTCCTCGTACTCCCCGATGTCCTTCTGCACCGGTATCCGGAGCGCCATCCGCGACGCCCCCTATGCCGGCAGCCAGGACGTGTCCAGCTGCCCGAAGTAGACCGACGCGGCGATGATGATCGCGCCGCCGGCGATGGTGGAAATGGCGGTCGCGATCTGCGGGCCGCCCTGCTGCTCCCTGATGGCCAGGCCGAGCGAGACCGCTCCCCACACGACCAGGAAGCCGCCGAGGAAGGTCACGCAGCCCGACACGAGCTTGATGACGTTTGCGAGCATGCTGCTCTCCTTTGCTTTCGGTTGACGATGTTCCTTGCTGCTCCTCCCCCGCGGCGGGGGAGGCCCGCGCCCTCCGCGGCCCCGTCACGAGGCGCCGTCCTTCCGCCTGCGGTACTCCGCGAAGTCGAACGGGCCGCGGCGCGCGGCCTCCTCGAGCAGGCGCGAGCGCGGGTGGCGCTCGAGCCGGTACTTCCGGTCCATGAGCGGCATGCACCCGTTCACGAGCACGAGCGCGTCCTCGCGCGGCATGCGCGCCACCTCGGCGGGCTGTATGAGGTCGCGCTCGGAGATGCCGCGGTTCACGGTCCGGGTCCAGCCGGCGCCCCGCGAGTCGCTCTGCGTCTCGCTCGCCACCGTCTGCTTGCCGGCCATCTTGCTGATCTCCTCGTTGGTCTCGTTCGCCTTGCCGCCCAGGTAGAGCAGCGTGTCGCAGGCGTTCACGATGGTCTCGGCGTTGTTGTCGCCGTAGGTCTCCTTCAGCTGCGAGAGCGACTGGGCGATCATCGAGACGGCGATGTTCCTGCTGCGGGTGACGGCGATGGTCCGCTCGAAGTCGGGTATGCGCCCGATGTTGGCGAACTCGTCGAAGACGAAGTGCACCGTCGTGGGCAGCGAGCCGCCGTGCGCCTCGAGCGCCTCGGCGCAGAGCGCGCTCACGGCCGTATCCATGAGCAGGGCGAACAGGAAGTCGAAGGTCGAGTCGGTGTCGCTCATGGACGCGAAGAGCGCGACCTTGGCGCCCTCGTCGCCCATGTGGGCGAGGTCGAGCTCGTCTTTGGAGGTGAGGTCGCGGACGGCGCGGATGGACAGCGGCTTCAGGCGGACGTTGCAGCTCGAGAGCATCGATTTCATGGTGTCGCCGGCGGCGACACGGAACTCGCGGTAGCTCGCGAGCGCGAAGTCGTCGGGCGGCGCCGGCTCGCGGACCTTGACCCACTCCCACGCGCCGTCCTCCTCGGCGAAGCCGCGCAGCGATCCGCCCTCCGCCGAGGCGCCGCCGCGCCTGACGTAGCGCTCGCCGGTCTCCAGCTCGCGGAACACCATGTCGAGCGGGCTCATGTAGCCCGGGTCGTCGCGGGCGTCGGCGAGCGAGAGCAGCGTGAGCAGCCCGTCGAGGTTTCGGTCGGCGGGCTCGCAGTGCATGACGAGGTAGGCCGTGAGCGCGGTGTAGACCAGGCGCTCGGCCTTCTCCCAGTAGGGGTCGCCCTTGTGGTCGGCCTCGCCCTCGGTGTTGGCGACGATGCCGCGGGCGAAGCGGATGACGCCCGCCTCGTCGCGTATGTAGGCTATGGGGTTGAAGCGCATGGAGCGCGTGAAGTCGATGGTGTCGAACGCGCGGATCTCGTAGCCGAGCTCAGCCAGCGCGCCGCCCATCTCGCGGATGAGCGTGCCCTTCGGGTCGGTCACGAAGAAGCTGGCGTTGGCCTGCAGGAGGTTCGGCTTGACGTAGTAGCGCGTCTTGCCGGTGCCGGGTCCCCCAACCACGAGCACGTTGTCGTTGGTGTCGGTGGAGAGGTCGAACCTGCGGCTCACGAGGCGGATGCGCGCGTTGTCGGTGAGGATGATGTTGTTGTCGGGGTCCTTGGCATCGCCGAAGGGCGCGATGTCCTTGGGTGTGGCCCACCTGGAGCTCCCGTGCTCCTCGCCGTCGCGCCGGGCGCCCTTGGATCCCATGGAGCGTGCCCAGGCGACGAGCGCCGCGCACGCGCAGGCGGTCCCCGCGCACAGGGGAAGCGCCTCCGCGGAGAAGGCATGCCCCGCGCGGAGCGCCGCCGGGATCGCCGTCATGGCGGCCTCCGGGTCGAGGATCGGGTTCGCGCCCGACGCTGCGATTGCCGCGGCCGCGAAGTCTCCCGCGGCGAACGCAGCCGCGGCCAGCGCGGCCGCCGCCTGCCATCTCATCTCTCGGGCCCCTCGATATGTCGCGGGCCGCGGTCCCGGCCGGGGCCCTGGCTGTGGGCTCTCGAAGCCTCGCGTGCACGCTCGGCGCGCTCGGCCAGCCGCTCGGGCGCCTGGCGCCTCTCGGCTATCTCGGAGAGCCGCTCTCTTGCGCGATCGGCGGCCTTTCCCGTCTCTTGCTCCAGCTGGCGGAAGGCCTCGTCGACCTCGGGGGCGTCCTCCACCTTGAAGAGCAGCCAGTCGCGGCCCTCGCCGGGGATGATGTGGTGCTCGACCGACGCGGCGCGCAGCTTGTCGGAGACGACCTCCTTGATCGTCGCGTACTCGGGAAGCCCAGAGAGCTCCTCGAGGCTGAGCTTCGCGTAGGTCGGCGCGCCGTCGGCCGCGATGGCCTCGGCGCGCCCGCCGGCGATGGTCCCGCGGATCCCTGCGAGGCGCTCTGAGAGCTCCCTCGCGCTGCGCGCCATTGCCTCGGCGCCGGCCTCCTGGCCGATCCTCAGCATCCAGTCGAGCAGCTTGCCGCCCGCCTCGTCCCCGTAGTCGCTCGCCATCCCGCGCCTCCCTTCCAGTCGAGATGAAAAGGGGCGCCTTCGCGCCCCGGTCGTCCCTATTCGGCCCCGATGGCCCTCTCGCGCGCCATTGGGGCGCGGGCTTCCTGCCCGGCGTGCGCGCGGCTCGCCTCGCGGGCGGACGCGGCGCGCTGCGCCAGCGGCTCGGGAGCCTTCTCGTGCAGATGGGCCCACTCGCCGCTGCGGCACTGCTCCGGCGTCGCCTCGCACATGTCGCGCATGGCGCGCTCGAACCGCTCGGGCTCCTGGGCGATGGCGCCGAAGCTCCAGCTCTCGAAGCCGGTCCACGCGTCGCCGTCGCGCTTGAGCGTCCACCACTCGTCGCCGCCGTTCACCTGCTGGATGAACGCGAGGTCGCGGTAGCAGAACCCCTGGCGTATGGCCCAGTTGCCCGAGCCGAGCGCCTCGCGGAGCCTGTCGACGCTCTCCGTGCGGGAGAACTCGTAGGGGTACTCCTCGAGGAACGGGTCGTCCTGCCAGTCGAAGCCGCCGACCTTGAGCCAGCCGTTCTCCTGGCACTTCTCCACGAGCCCGTCGTGCTCGCGGCCGGTTATCCTCTCGAAGCCGTCCATGGGCCCTCCGCCTTTCGTTTGTTGCTTGGCGGGCGGCGTCCTCGCGATGGGGGCACGGTGCGAGTCGGAGCAGGCGTGCGTGCTGGCGCGTCGGCGCCGCCCAAGACGTGTATAGCGATTTCGATTGCGGCGGCGACCGGGGCCGCCCGCGATGGGTCGAGCTGGGTCGAGCCGTCCGCGCCTCCACGGGAAGCGCACAAGCTAGCCGAGCCGGCGCCTGTCCCTTCCGCCCAGGTAGACGGGCCTGCAGGTCTGGGAGATCCTGCTCGCGATCGCCTCTGCCGTGACGCGCTCGCCGCGCCTTGCGAGCCTGTCCGCCAGCGCGCCCGGCGCGTAGTTCGACGTGACGATGGTCGGGCGCATGTCCTCGTAGCGCGCGTCGAGCACGCTGAACACGGTGCCGACGGACCATTCCGTCGCGTCCTCCTTGCCGAGGTCGTCGAGCACGAGGACGTCGCACTTGGCGTACCGCGCGACGGCGGCCTCGGTGCCGCCCTCGTCGAACGTGGCCTTCACGCGCTCGAGCATGCCCTTGGCCGTCGTGAAGGCGACGTCGTAGCCGGCCTCGGCGAACAGCCTGGCCATGGCGGAGGCGGCGTGCGTCTTGCCGGCGCCGACGCCCCCGTGTATGTAGAGCCCGGCGCCCCCGTTGCCCGCGAACGAGGCGATGTACTCGGCGAACTCGGGGCGGTCGGCCTCGGCGGCCCGGTAGCGCCTGGGGATGCCCGCGCGCGAGAGCGCCTTCTCCCGGCGGGCGGCCTCCTCCTTGGCGGCGAGGGCCGCGCGCCTTCGCGCCTCGGCCTCCCGCTCACGAGCCGCGCCCTCGCACGGGCAGGGGGCGGCGGAGATCCAGGCGACCCTGCCCGCCAGCGCCGCGCCGAGCGGATCGAGGGCGGCGCCGCAGTGCGGGCACGCCCTCGGCTCCGGCTCGTCGAAGGAGAGCCCGGCCGCCCGGGCCTGCTCCAGGGTGATGAGTCCCGCTCGGTCCATCGGGCGCCCCTTCCTTATCTTCTGAAGTCCTTGTTGTCCCTTTTGCTTATTGGGTGGCA
>CAUCUN010000024.1:0-35287 GCA_958445985.1 uncultured Collinsella sp.
ACCGAGCCGTACGCTTGAACTGAGAAGGGGGAGGCCTCGCGGCCTCCCCCTTTTTGCGTTGTTTACACGTTGTACTTTGGGACCTAGCTCCCCCGTATTCGCTCTTACTGTTTGGCTGTATTTTGAGTTCTTCTAGTGTATTTGAGCGATAATTACTCGCATTGGCGTTAGGGAGGGCTTGATGTTTACCGTGTTTGTCTTGGGCAATATTGCTTCGGGTAAGTCGACTGCCTGCCGCTATTTCGAATCTCGTGGCGCTATGCTTATCGATCTGGATGAGCTTGCAAAATCTCTGTATGTGCCGGGCTCTGATATCGTCAATACTCTCGCGGATGAATTCGGTTGGGACATTTTGGATGAGGAGGGCGGCATTCGCCGCAGCATCCTCGCTTCTCGAGCTTTCGCTTCTCCTGATTCGGTCGCACGACTCAATGGCATCGTGCATCCCGTTCTGATTGAACAGCTTTCGCTGAGGATTCTCGATCCGGTTTGTTGTACGGTTTCATCTCCCCGTTACCCCTTTGCGGTGGTCGAGGTTTCTGCTCCGACTGGTTTTGAGGATGCATTTGGCTTGGCTGATGAAATTCTGGTCATTAGCGCCCCTTTGTCAGTTCGTCGCGAGCGCGCTATTCAACGTGGCATGGAGCCATCTGATTTCGATGCCCGTTCTGCTTGTCAGCCCGATGAGTCTGCGCTGTGCAATCTCGCTACAACGGTGATTGATAATGCCTCAGGCGATAATTCGCTCTTTGAGCAGCTTGACTCATGGCTTGCATGCCATGGGTTCGGGGATGTAGTGGATAAGGAGGAGGCCGATGCCTAAGACACGTTTCCTTACGTGGTATCGCCTTATACCGCTAGCTGCCGTTTTTGCCTTCGGCCTTATCTCATTCGTTTACTCGTATGCTCCTGCCGCTTTCTTTAAGCCGCTGTATCCGATTGACTACGAGGCGTATGTAAAGCAATCCAGTATTTCGCATAATCTGGATCCGTATCTGGTGTGCGCTGTCATTAAGTCTGAATCGAATTGGGATCCCGGGGCCGAGTCGAATCAGGGTGCTCAGGGATTGATGCAGCTGATGCCCGAGACTGCCCAGGATATGATCGCCAAGGGCCTTGTCGACGGTGGCGAGTATTCGGCCGACAACCTTAACGATCCGGCTACGAATATCGAGTTTGGCTGTGCGTATCTCTCGTATCTTCTAGCGTATTTTAACGGGTCGACTGACAGTGCCATTGCCGCCTATAACGCCGGCATGGGCAATGTCGACGGATGGGCGCAGCAGAGTACGTCGCTTCATAATGCAATCACCTTTCCCGAGACGCAGGCGTATCTGATTCGTGTCAATAATGCCTGGGCTCGCTACAAGACCCTCTATCCCGATCGGTTCGTATAGGACTATGCCTGCCGCCTGCGTATACTGCAGATATATGAGTTAGGAGTATCCATGGCGGAATTTGAAGTAGAACGCGTTGGTGGTGAACTTAAGCGCTTTGGCGTTGAAGGCTCTGACGTGCCGTTTAAGGTCGTGTCTCCCTATGAGCCTGCCGGTTCCCAGCCTAAGGCCATTGAGTCGCTTGTGCAGGGCGTGAGGGACGGAGACCGCTATCAGGTTTTGCTGGGCGTGACTGGTTCGGGCAAGACCTTCACGATGGCAAAGACTATTGAGGCCCTGGGAAAGCCGACGCTGGTCATGGCTCCGAATAAAACGCTCGCCGCTCAGCTTGCGAGCGAGCTCAAAGAGTTCTTTCCCAACAACGCTGTGGTCTACTTCGTCTCGTACTATGACTACTATCAGCCCGAGGCGTATGTGCCGCAAAGCGATACATATATCGAGAAAGACTCCTCGATTAACGAAGAGGTCGAGATGCTGCGACATCAGGCGACCGCATCGCTGCTCTCTCGACGCGATGTGATCGTTGTCGCATCGGTCTCGTGTATCTATGGCATTGGCTCTCCTGAGGACTATGCGGGTCTGGCTCCAAACGTCGACAAAAAGGTGCCGCTCGAGCGCGATGACTTTATCCATGCACTTATCGACATTCAATATGATCGCAATGACTATGACCTGGCACGCGGCACGTTCCGCGTGCGCGGCGATGTTGTCGACGTGTATCCGCCTTATGCCGAGCATCCGTTGCGGTTTGAGTTCTTTGGCGATGAGGTCGAGCTGATTGCCGAGATCGATGAGGTCACCGGTGAGATGCTTCGTGAGTATGAGGCCATTCCCGTATGGCCGGCATCGCACTACGTGACCGAGAAGCCGAAGGTCAAGGCGGCTCTGAAATCGATCAGCGAAGAGTGCGAGAAGCGCGTGGCGGAGCTCAAGGCGACCGACAAGTTGCTCGAGGCGCAGCGTCTGCAGCAGCGCACCGATTATGATCTTGAGATGCTCGAGACGATGGGCTTTTGCAACGGCATCGAGAACTACTCGCGTCATCTGGATGGTCGCAAGCCGGGCGAGCCGCCGTTTACCCTAATCGATTACTTTCCCAAAGATATGCTCTGCATCATCGATGAGAGCCATGTGACGGTGCCGCAGATTCGCGGTATGCACGAAGGTGACCGCTCGCGTAAGGTGACACTGGTGGAACACGGTTTTCGCCTGCCCTCGGCGCTCGATAACCGCCCGCTTCGTTTCGATGAGTTTGAGGCAAGGATACCCCAGTTCATCTACGTTTCGGCAACACCGGGCGACTATGAGCTGCGGGTGAGCCAGAACGACGTTGAGCAGATTATTCGTCCGACCGGTCTGCTCGATCCCAAGATCGATGTGCGTCCAGTACGCGGCCAGATTGACGATCTTGAGGACGAGATTCGCGAGCGCGTTGCCCGCAAGGAGCGCGTGCTGGTGACCACGTTGACCAAGCGCATGGCCGAGGACCTGACCGACCATCTACTTGATGCGGGCATTAAGGTCAATTACATGCACTCTGATACGGCGACAATGGACCGTGTCGAGATCCTGCGAACGCTGCGCGAGGGCAAGATCGATGTTCTCGTTGGCATCAACCTGCTTCGCGAGGGCTTGGATCTTCCCGAGGTCTCACTGGTGGCAATTCTCGATGCCGATAAGGAAGGCTTCTTGCGCAACCGCCGTTCGCTGATTCAGACGATTGGCCGTGCGGCCCGTAACGCCGATGGCGAAGTCATCATGTATGCAGACGTTGTGACCGATTCGATGAAAGAGGCCATCGAGGAGACACAGCGCCGTCGCGAGATTCAGATGGCATATAACGAAGAACATGGCGTTGTGCCCAAGACAGTGCGCAAGGCCATCAACGACATCTCAAGTTTTATTGCCGAGGCCGAAAAAACTGTGGGCTCCAAGGGACGCTCGAAGGTCGACTCTCTTGGCCATGGCGCATTCTATACGCCCGATGAGTCGGGCGAGGGCGGTGTGCCGGAAACGGTGGCGCCCGAGCAGACACTTGCGGAGCAGTTGGAAGAACTGCCACATGACGAGCTTGTGCGGATCGTCGAAACCATGGAAGAGGATATGCGTAACGCTTCTGCCGCTATGGACTTTGAGGAGGCGGCGCGCCTGCGCGATGCTGTCGTTCAGATTCGGGCGATGCTCGAGGGTGCGTCTGAGGACGAGACGATCGAGCGCTTACGCTCGCAGGCCCGCAAGGGTTCCACGTTCGCATCGGGCAGAAAACGCCAGGGTGCACGGTTTAAGAAATAACGAACAGGCCCCGAGTTCCCTGTGGAGCTCGGGGCCTATGTCTTTTGCGCGCTGGAATTTGTGCGTTAGAGGTCTGCGATCAGGGCTTCAGCACAACGGATGCCGTCGGTGGCCGCGCTCATGATGCCGCCGGCATATCCAGCTCCCTCACCACAAGGGTAGAGGCCCGGGGTCGACACGGCATGGCACGTTCGGTCTCGGGTGACAGTGACCGGTGAGCTCGAACGAGTCTCCACGCCGGTAAGAACGGCATCGGGACGGTCGTAGCCTCGTAACTTTTTTCCGAGTAGGGGAAGTCCCAAGCGGAGCGACTCGACGATATGCTGCGGTAGGGTTTCGTCAATTGCCGTCCAGGTCACACCGAGCGGATAGGTGGGCTTTATCTTTCCGGGCGCCTTGCTGGCGCGTCCTGCGAGGAAATCTCCGACGAGTTGTGCCGGTGCGTTCCAGTTGGAACCGCCCAGGCGATAGGCGGCCGCCTCGCAGGCGCGCTGGAGCTCGATGCCGGCGAGCGGATCATCGTTGGGAAGGTCCTCAGGCGTGACGTTAACGAGCAGGGCGGCGTTTGCGTTGCGTCCGTCGCGGGCATTGAGGCTGGCGCCGTTGACGCACAGGTGGCCCTGCTCGGAAGAGGCGGCGACAACCTGCCCGCCGGGGCACATGCAAAACGAGAACACGCTGCGGCCGTTGGGAAGATGGGCGACGAGCTTGTAGGGGGCTGCTCCGAGGGCAGGATGTCCCGCCAAGGCTCCATATTGGGCTCGGTCGATGTCGCGCTGCGGATGCTCGATGCGAACGCCCATGGCAAAGGTCTTTTGTGCGAGGGCCACGTTGTGGTCCTTAAGGAGCTCAAAAATATCGCGAGCAGAATGCCCGCAGGCGAGGATGAGGTGCTTTGTCTCAATTGGCTCGTAAGCGGCGTCTTGGGACGATTGGACATCGATACCGGTGATGGCGCCAGACGCGTCGATGCGAATGTCGACGAGCTTTGTTCGATAACGGACGACACCTCCGAGCTGCTCGATGCGCTGGGATATAGCGGTGACAACCGTGGGAAGGATGTCGGAGCCAATGTGCGGCTTGGCATCCCACAGAATATCGCGGGGCGCGCCCGCCTCGACGAAGGTTTCGAGGATAAGGCGATGGGCGGGATTTTTGGTTCCCGTATTGAGCTTGCCGTCCGAGAAGGTCCCCGCGCCGCCCAGGCCAAACTGGATATTGCTCTCGGGGTCGAGGATGCGCTCCTTTAGAAAGAGATCGATCGCATGCGAGCGGCGAAATGCTGGGTCGCCGCGCTCGATGAGCAAGGGCTTAAGACCCGCTTCGGCAAGGGTGAGCGCAGCGAAAAGGCCAGCGCATCCGGCGCCGACAACGACGGGGCGCTCTTTGGATGCGTCGGAGACGGGGGAGGGGAATGAAGACCCATCGTCTTCTATCGCGCGTACGCGCGAGCGGTCACGTTCGGAAACGCTGTCGACCGCTTCTCGCTCGAGGTGGGGACTGGTCAGCTCAACACGAAAGCTCAGGATAAAATGGACGTCTCGTTTTTTGCGAGCGTCGATTGACTTGCGGTGGAGCTCGATGGACTTGATCTCGGAGTCCTTGCAACGTAGGACGCGCTTGGCGACTCGCTTGCCAACAATGAGGCAGGCATTTTCATCGCCGGCTTCATCGAGCGAAGCGTTGACTTGGGTGATTTCGATCATCGAGGTCTCCTTAGAGGCAAGAAAGAGGCCGTCCGGTATCCCAGACGGCCCGAATGCGTTTTTGATTATAGACTGCGCGGCTACAGGCTGCTTGCAGCGCGAATGCCCGAGAGCCAGGCCCACGCAAGGTTAAAGCCTCCACAATCGGCGTCGATGTCGAGCGCTTCGCCGCAGACGTAAAGCGGGGCGTCGACAGCGCTGCTCGCGCGTAGACTGGGTGTTGAGATGCTCTCGACAGATACGCCACCACGCGTGACCTGCGCCGAGCGCTCCTCGGCTGTTCCCTCGACGAGCAACTTAAAGTGCTTGAGGATCGAGACCAGGTGGATGACATCGTTGGAGCCTGGATGGCACTGCTCGAACGCTGTGCAGACGACGCGGGAGAGTTGCGGGGCGAGCATGCCGTCGAGCCAACGGGGATCGCGGGGCGAAAAGCCGCCGAGCAGCTCAACGCGCCGGTTGAGCATATCGAGCAGCTCGTCTTTGGAGAGGTCGGGGAAAACGTCGAGCAGGATCGTATCGCCGTGCTGGATACGACGGGAGAGGTTGAAGACAGCGACGCCCGAGATACCGAAGGTTCGAAACAGGACTTCACCGTCTTCGTGCCAGAGCTCATTATGATTGCGGGCGAGCGTCAAGCGGGCGCGGACGCGCAGGCCATCCAACGTCTTGAGTGCCGCCCGATCGCCGACGACCGTTGCCGATACGGGGCAGAGGATGGGGCGCAGCGAAGTGAGGGGGAGGCGAAACGTATCGGCGATACCAGTGGGGTTACCACCCGTGGCGATAATTACGGCATGTGCCTGCAGGGCCTCGTTCTTGCGAGGGACATCGGCGAGCGCTTTCCGAAGCGAGCGGAGCTCCGATTTTCGGTCGTCGTGCTTTTTTGCCTTGAGTGCCCGCGCTGGACGGTCTATTTGGAGTGTCCAGCCTTCGGAAGCTTTGTGCGCCGAGGCAACGTTGGCTCCGCAGATTAAGGTGATACCTAGGCGGTCGCAAACGTTGAGAAGCGCGTCGCGCACCGATTCGGCGCGAAGGGAGCGCGGGTACAGTCGGCCTTCCTCGGAGGTTGTCATGATGCCCAGCGAGGAGAAGAAACCCATAAGCTTTTGTTCGGGTTGGGGGCCCATGACAGATTCGACGAATGCGGGGTGGTTATACCGCTGAGGATCAATCGATTCGTTGGAGAGGTTGCAGCGGCCGTTTCCGGTCGCAAGGAGCTTAAGGCCGCAGGCGACATCGCGCTCAACGATGCAGACGCTTTTGCCAGCACGTGCGGCCGTAATGGCGGCGGCGAGGCCTGAAGCCCCGCCGCCGATTACCAGGACGTCATAGAAGGCGCTCGTGTTCACTTAGGCCTCGTCGGTCTCGTGCGGGGTAATAGCCTCGACGGCAGAGACTGCTTTGGGCAACATGCCATCGGGCAGCGCGGTCTCAACCTCGCCCTTATCGCAGGCCTCGGCGAGTGCCGGATTGATGGGAAGCGTGCCCAAGATGTCGAGGTTATAGCGCTCTGCGACCTCGGGGAGCTTGCTCTTGCCAAAGACCTCGATCTTCTTGCCGCAGTCGGGGCACTCAATATAGCTCATGTTCTCGACGATGCCCAGAATGGGGACGTTCATCTTCTCGGCCATGTTGACCGCCTTGGCGACGATCATCGAGACCAGATCCTGCGGGCTCGTGACGATGACGATGCCGTCGACGGGCAGTGACTGGAAGACGGTGAGAGCGACGTCGCCTGTTCCCGGAGGCATGTCGACCAGCAGGTAGTCGATGGGGCCCCATGAGGTCTCGCTCCAGAACTGCCTAATGGCGCCTGCGATGACCGGACCGCGCCAAAGGACGGGGTCGGTCTCGTTTTGGAGCAGAAGGTTGGAGCTCATGACCTTGACGCCGTGCTCGGAGATTTCAGGCAGCATGAGGTTGCCAAGGGCATGGACGTGGCGTCCGCTCATACCGAACATCTTGGGGATAGAGGGACCGGTGATGTCGGCATCGAGGACGCCGACCTTGTGGCCGTGACGGGCAAGCTCGGTGGCGATGGCACCGGTGACAAACGACTTGCCGACACCACCCTTGCCGGAAAGCACGGCGATGACGCGTTTGACCTCGGACAGCGTATTCTCCTCAAATTGCGACGGCGACGTTTGTCCGCCGGCGGCCTGTGCGTGCTCGCAACCCATGTATGACTCCTTTGTATATGTTGGGGCCGGGGCCCCGTGATGTGACACGAGCGTCATTGTACCCTCGTTTGCGAGCGGGAGTCATTTACGATGCATTTGGGCCGAGCGTGCTTGCAATACGATGGGTCCAAGCGAATGGGCGGGCTTACTGAACTTTGCTGGCGAACTCGAGGTATTGCATGCGCTGCAGCTTGTCGATCGTCGAGGCGTATGGGCTGTCTTCAGATTCCAAGTCGTAGCGCAGCCCGTCGGCACCAAGGTAGCCGGCGACATTGATGGTGGGCACATCTGACCTTGTTGCAAGCAGAGCCTTTTGATAGTCGGTGAGCGGGGCGCCGATCTTATTAAGGGTAATGGCTGCAATCTCGTTTGCCCCGACGGTGTCGTAGACGTTGAGCTCGGTATTGCCGGCGATTTCATAGTTAGCCCAGACGAAATATGTCGACTGATAGATACGGAAAGCGTGGCTTGCCGTATCTTCCTGAGGGTACAGCTCGTCGTTGAGAGTCGTTGCGGCGCTCGGCTGATGGTCGCCAAAAAAGACAAGGACAACCGGTCTGCCGATATTGCGGAGCTCGTTGATAAAGTACTCGAGGTCCCGGTCGGATGCGTTGATGCAGGTGAGATAGGTGTTGAGCGCGCTATTGGCGCCCTCGCTGGCTCCCTCGACCCAATAGTTTGTCAGCTCTTCGGCGGGAACGGTGCCGACATCGTATCCGCCATGGTTTTGCATCGTGACATCGAAGATGAACTGCGGAGCGTCGTCGGTCCTCAGCAGGTCGAGTATCTTGTCATAGGTGGCGTAGTCGCATACGCCGGCATGGTAACAGGGCGCACCTTCGAAATCGCCGATCGAAAGAAAGTCTCCAAAGCCCAGCTGCTGATAGATTTTATCTCGATGGTAGTTGACGGGGTTTTGCGGGTGCATAGCGGTAGCGGTATACCCAAGCTCCTTAAGGTCCTTTGCCAGACTGTTGACACCATTCATCTGATATAGCTGATAGGGGATTTTGCCTAATCCGACAAAGGCCGTTGTCGCTCCGGTCAAAAATTCGAATTCGGAGTTCGCCGTTCCGCCACCGGCGACCGAAGCGAGCATGGTGCCGCGAACAAGTGTGTCGGGAAGCGAGTTGTAGAATGCGGGGCCGGTGTACCCGGCCGTCTGGAGCTGCTCAAAGCACGAAAGGTCGCTAAAACTCTCGTTCATGACGGCAACAATCGTCGGCTTGATTTCATTGAACTGGGCAACGGCCGCCGCGCGCTGCTCGCTCGAGCCATACGTGCTGTCGTAGGTGGCGGAGAGCTCCTGCTCGATGCTCTGCGCCTCATCGGGCGTATAGTCTTCGGGCTTCTCAATGGGCAACTCGTTGACCATTTCGGTGAACGAAGTGATAAAACCCTGAGACGCATACGTGGTGATGGGCTGCCAACGGTCAAATCCAAAATTCAGCGCCTGCTCCAAGTCGATGCTGGAAAAGCCCGAGAGCCCCACAACGGTCACTAGCAGAAAAGCGCAGAGGTTAGCGGCGATTGCGGGGAAGACATGGGTGGGCGTACGGAGCTTTCTCGGTCGGATAAGCGAAAGAAGCCCCAGGGAAATCTCCAGCAGGGCTAGAGAGGTTACGATTCCGGCGGTAAAGGTAAACTCGTATCCCTCGCTCACTTCCATTGCGGTGCCAAGGGCCAAGATATCGCTTGGCAGGATGGCCTCGCCTTTAAACGTTATGACGAAGTGCTCGGCAATGCCAAGGATGCAACAGGCGACGGGCACGAGGGCCATGACGCCTCCATGACGCTGTCCCAGCAAATAAAGGGAGAGCAGAGCCGTCGCGAGCAGCCCGACGGAAAACCCGAATGAGTTGGCGGGAATGCGATAGAACGTTTCGTTACAGGCAATTTCGAGTGAAACGAACGAGAGCGCTGAAACAGCGGCGATGACAAGGATGTCACGGCAAATACAGGCAACCGTTCCCGTCGCAAGATCGGTTTGGTCGATAAGTCCCGAAACCAAGGGCTCGACAAGAAGTATGACGGCGGTAGCACCGAGCGCCGAATAAGAAAGGACCCATAGGGAATTGTCCTCATTTACGAGCAATTGATTCGTAATCCATGCAGCTACCATGCCGAGCGGGATGAGGAGCGTCGCGCACCAAAAGACGCGGGCAATGGGCGGCTTTTCATTGTGTTTGATTGAAAAATATACGTGCACCACGACGATGGCCACGATAAGGACGGCGATGAATATGGGCAGATTGGCCATGTCGCTCGAAGTGATTTCAAGGGGGATATCTTCGGTCATGGACGTTCCTCTGTTACGGCAAATTAAGTTCAGTATTAGATTACTGTAACCTTTCCACGGCATTTCGAGAAACAAAGCGCCCGATACGCAAAGCTAAAGGTCTGCGAATCTTGTATTACGAACATCTGTGCGCGTCGAGTGCGCTAAACTCATCGACAGTATGATTCGATGCAATAGGAGGCAAGGAGCTTCCATGTCTGATTCTTCTATCGTTATTCGCGGCGCTCGTGAGCACAACCTCCGTGATATCGATGTTTCCATTCCGCGTGACCAACTCGTGGTCATTACCGGTCTTTCTGGCTCGGGCAAGAGTTCGCTGGCATTTGACACTATCTATGCCGAGGGCCAGCGTCGATACGTCGAGAGTCTTTCGAGCTATGCGCGCCAGTTCTTGGGCCAGATGGACAAACCCGACTTGGATTCAATCGACGGCCTTTCGCCGGCGGTGTCGATCGACCAAAAGACGACGTCTAAAAACCCTCGCTCGACGGTTGGCACCGTAACCGAGATTTATGACTATCTGCGCCTGCTGTTCGCCCGTGTGGGCACCCCGCACTGTCCCGAATGCGGCCGCGTCATTGAGCGCCAGACGACCGACCAGGTTGCCGACAAGGTCTTGGCGGCGGGGGAGGGCCGCCGCGCGTTTGTGCTGGCACCGGTGGTGCGCGGGCGAAAAGGCGAGTACACCAAACTGTTTGAGGACCTTCGCGCCGAGGGCTTTAGCCGCGTGCGTGTCGACGGTGAAGTGCGCTCGCTCGACGATCCGATCGATCTGGATAAGAAATTCAAGCACGATATCGAGGTCGTGGTCGATCGCATCGTGATCCGTGAGAATTCTCTGGGCCGTATCGCCGAGTCTGTTGAGCAGGCGACCGCGCTGGCTCACGGCAATGTAAACGTGTACATGCTGCCCGATCGTGATGCTCCCGAGGGGACCGAGGGCGAGCTGCTGGAGTATTCGTTGGCCTTGGCGTGCCCGGAGCATGGACACTCCATTGACGATCTTCAGCCGCGTGATTTTTCGTTTAACGCTCCCTATGGCGCATGTCCTGAGTGCGACGGCCTGGGCTTTAAGAAAACCGTTGATGCCGAGGCGCTGATCGAGGACCCCTCGAAGTCCATTGCCGACGGAGTCTTTGGTAGCCTGTTTGGCAATTCGAACTACTATCCGCAGATTTTTGCTGCGGTCTGCAAACACTTTAAGGTGAGCGCTGATACGCCGTGGGAGGACTTGCCCCCTCGCGTGCGTCGTGCATTCTTGGATGGCCTGGGCGATACGAAGATCTCGGTCGACTACCAAAAGCTCGACGGACGTCGCAGCCAGTGGGATACCAAGTTTTCGGGCGTTCGCAACATCCTGTACGAACGCTATACCGAGACGACGAACGAGAACACCAAGGCGCGCCTGGAGAAGTACATTCGCGAGGAGCCGTGCTCGACCTGCCACGGCGCTCGTTTGCGCTCCGAGATGCTCGCCGTCACCGTGGGCGGTAAGTCCATTTACGAGGTTTGTTGCCTGTCGTGCCGTGAATCGCTCGAGTTTTTTGAGGGCTTGGAACTCACCGAGCGCCAACAGTTTATCGGCGGGCGCATCGTTAAGGAAATCCTGGAGCGCCTGCGCTTTCTGGTCGATGTCGGACTTGACTATCTGACCCTCGACCGTGCCTCGGCGACGCTTTCCGGTGGCGAGGCACAGCGTATTCGACTGGCAACGCAGATCGGCGCGGGTCTCATGGGCGTGCTCTATATTCTGGACGAGCCCTCGATCGGTCTTCATCAGCGTGATAACGAGCGCCTGATCAAGACGCTCGAGCGCCTGCGCGATATCGGCAATACCGTTATCGTCGTCGAACACGACGAGGATACAATCCGTGCCGCCGACTACGTGATCGACATGGGGCCCGGCGCCGGCGTCAACGGCGGGCACGTAGTCGCGGCGGGAACGCCTGCCGATATCATGGCGTGTCCTGAGTCGATGACGGGCGCTTATCTGACCGGCAAACGAATGATCCGGGTGCCTGATGAACGGCGCAAGCCCGGTCGCGGCTGCCTTAAAATTACGGGCGCTCGAGCCAACAACCTCAAAAACGTTACTGCCAAGATCGAGTTTGGTACGCTTACGGTTGTTACCGGCGTGTCGGGATCGGGCAAGAGCTCCCTGGTTACCGACACCATTGCGCCTGCCCTTACGAATGCCATTCACCGCTCGACGCGCCCCGTGGGTCCGTATAAAAAAATCGAGGGCATCGAGTGTATCGATAAGGTTATCGATATCGACCAGTCGCCGATTGGCCGCACGCCGCGTTCCAACCCTGCTACCTATATCGGCCTGTGGGATGATCTTCGCGCGCTGTTTGCGAGTACGCCGGAGTCGAAGGCGCGCGGCTACTCGCCGGGTCGTTTCTCCTTTAATGTGAGTGGCGGGCGCTGTGAGGCGTGCAAGGGCGACGGGCAGATCAAGATCGAGATGCACTTCCTTCCCGATATCTACGTTCCCTGCGAAGTTTGCGGCGGTAAACGCTACAACCGCGAGACACTCGAGGTCACCTACCGTGGCAAGACCATCTCGGACGTGCTCGACATGAGCGTCACCGAGGCGCTGGCCTTCTTTGGGAATATCCCGCAGATTAAGCGCAAGCTCCAGACGCTGTACGATGTAGGCTTAGGCTACGTGAGCCTGGGCCAGCCCGCCACGACGCTCTCGGGCGGCGAGGCGCAGCGTGTGAAGCTCGCCAAGGAGCTTCATCGACGCCAGACGGGCAAGACGTTCTATATTTTGGACGAGCCGACGACCGGCCTTCATTTTGAGGACGTCCGCCAGCTGCTCGATGTGCTGCAGCGCTTGGTCGATGCGGGCAACACGGTGCTGGTGATTGAGCACAACCTTGATGTCATCAAGGTTGCCGACCGCCTGATCGATATGGGTCCCGAAGGCGGTAACGGCGGCGGAACCGTCGTGGTTTCGGGCACACCGGAGCAGGTTGCGGACTGTCCGCAGAGTTATACGGGCAAGTTTTTGGCGCCGTTGCTCAGGCGTGACCGGGAGCGTCAGGCTCAACTTGATGCTTAATAAATAGGCGATTCAGTTTATGGGCGCCATCGACTCCTTGTGATTCGATGGCGCTTACTGTGCCGATGTGACGTATGCAGTCGAATTGGACATATACTTAATCCTTGCGTCCGAATGCGAGGGAAAGGATATGTCATGGCAAAGGCTGTAAAGACGCCAAAAACCAATGCGATGCGCGAGCTGGAAAGTGCCGGCATTTCCTATGTTCTACATACGTACGAAGACGATGGTGATGAGTCGGTGGGCCTGGGGGTCGCGATTTCGGAGCAGCTTGGCGAGGAGCCCGGTCAAGGATTTAAGACTTTGGTCTGCGTGACACCGTCCAACGACTATGTCGTGTGCTGCATCCCTGTTGCCGACGAGCTCGATCTAAAGTCCGCCGCGCGTGCCGCGGGGGAGAAGTCCTTGGCCATGATGCATGTGAAGGATTTGCTTGCGGCGACTGGCTACGTTCGTGGCGGCTGCAGCCCGGTCGGTATGAAAAAACGCTACCGGACGCTCATTGATGAGACATGTGTCCTTTGGGATACCATTTTTATTTCGGGAGGCAAGCGTGGTTATCAGCTCGAGCTTGCACCCGATGATTTAATTGCATTTTGCGGGGCGACGGTTGCCGCGATTACGAGAGAGGACTGAGCGATGCCGCAGGAAGAATTGAAGCGCGGAGCTCATTTTGCAAGAGAATCTGCGCCTCAGACACCCTCATCCGAAGCTTCTTCGTCGCGAGATGACACTGACGACATGGGCTCGTCGGACTACTCCACGGTTGGTCGTTCCGCCGGGCTTATGACCATACTGACCATCGTGTCTCGCGTTACCGGTTTTATCCGAACGTGGGCAATGGCGGCCGCTATCGGCATGTCGCTACTCTCGTCCTCCTATCAGGTCGCCAACAACCTGCCCAATATGCTCTACGAACTCGTGATGGGCGGCATGCTCGTGACGGCGTTTTTGCCCGTGTACATGGGCGTGAGGCGTGAGCAGGGTCGCGAGGCCTCGAACGAGTACGTGGGCAACCTGCTCGGCATTCTGCTTTTGGTGCTGGGTGGCATTTCGTTGCTGGGGACCGTGTTCGCCCCGGGCTTTATCTGGACTCAATCGTTCCTTTCGGGTGACGGCGGCAGCATGGATACCGCTGCGTTCATGTTCCGTTTCTTTGCTATCCAGATTCTGTTTTATGGTTTGGGCTCGGTGTTCTCGGGCGTTCTCAACGCACACCGCGACTACTTCTGGTCGACGTTTGCCCCGGTCCTCAACAATGTGATCGTCATTGCGAGCTTTATGGGTTTTGCGCCCGTGTCCGCACAGTTTGGCGAACGTGCCGGCATCATCTTGATTGCGGCCGGTACGACCCTCGGTGTCTTTATTCAGATGGCATGTCAGATCCCCGCGCTTGGCAAGCACGGCGTGCATCCCCATATCCATATCGACTTTAAGGACCCCGCACTGCGCCAGACGATTGCGCTCGGTATCCCGACGCTGCTCGCCACGGTGTGCATGTTTGTCTCGACTTCTATCACCAACGCTGCCGCGCTGGTGGTCCAGCCCGAGACTGGTCCTTCCGTCATCGCCTATGCGCGCCTGTGGTACACGCTGCCCTATGCGCTGATTGCCGCCTCGCTTTCGACGGCGCTCTATACCGAGCTCTCTCACGACGCACAGGAGAAGGATTACGACAGCGTTCGCACGGGCATTTCGCGTGGCGTCGCCCAAATGCTGTTCTTCCTGATTCCGTTCGCGCTGTACCTGATTGTCTTCGCGCGTCCGCTCAACATGATTTACTGTGCTGGCAAGTTTGATAAGTCCGGCGTGGCGCTGGTGTCCGAGTTCCTTGTCTACCTGGCGTTCTCGCTGCCGCTCTACGGCGTGGTCGTGTTGATGCAGAAGAGCTTCTCTGCCTTGCTTGACATGAAGCCCTATAGCCGCTATTGCCTGTATTCCGCCATCGGCCAGGCCGGCTCGGTTCTGCTGTTTGGCGTTGTGCTGGGCTTCGGTATGCCGGCAATCGCGCTTTCGTATGTCGTCGACTACGTGATCTTGGTCGGTTGTTCGCTGTGGTGGCTGCGTCGTCGTCTGCGTGGTCTTCAGGTCAAATCTATCCTGCATGGCGGTTTCTTTGGCCTTTTGCTCGGTGGCCTGGGTGCTGCCGCAGGCGCCGGCGTCATGTGGGCGCTTGAGCACTTTGTCGGGGCACTTGGCGGCTCGATTCTGATTACTCTTGGCTACGTTTGCGTTGCGGGTGTCGTCTCGCTTGCTGTTACCTTTGGCCTTGCCGTCGTCCTTAAGATGCCCGAGGTCTCGGCGCTGCTTCGTCGCAAGTAGGTGCGTGTGGCCGGTCACGACAACATTCCAACACTCGCCGAGCAGGTTTCGCGCGTTCCCACGCAGCCCGGATGTTACCTTTGGAAAGATGCCAAGGGCGATGTCATCTACGTTGGCAAGGCAAAAAACCTGCGTTCCCGTATGCGCCAGTACGTGACACTGCAGGATGAGCGTCAAAAGATCCCGCTGATGATGCAGCTGGTGGCGAGCTTTGACTATATCGTGGTGGAGACCGAGCACGAGGCGTTGGTGCTCGAGCGCAATTTGATTGGTCAGTACCATCCGTACTTTAACGTTGACCTCAAGGATGACAAGAGCTACCCCTTTATCGCCATTACAAAGGGCGACCTGTATCCCGCTATCAAATATACGCGCGAGCGTCATAAGCCGGGAACGCGTTATTTTGGTCCCTATACCGATAGCCGTGCGGCACGTGAGACGATAGATACGCTGCGCAAGGTTATCCCCATCTGCTCCGCATCCTGTGCGGAGTGGCGTCGTTGTCGTCGTATCGTCGAGTCCCACAAGGGCGAGGAAGACATCGTCAATATGATTTGCGCGCAAAACGGGCGCCCCTGCTTTGACTACCATGTCGGGCGCGGCCCGGGTGCGTGTGTCGGCGCGATTTCTCCGGCAGACTATGCCAAGAACGTCAAGCGCGTCGAGCGCTTTTTGTCGGGCCATCGCAAGGATGTCGTCGATGAGCTGACCTCCGAGATGACGGATGCCGCCGAGGCGCTCGACTTTGAGCGCGCGGCACGCGTCAAACGTCGTTTGGAGGTCATCAGGGGTCTGGACGACCGTCAGCAAGTCGTTTTTCCCTCCAGTGTCGATATCGATGTCATCGGTTTCTATCGCGAGGAGACCATCTCTGCCGCTTGCGTCTTCGTCGTTCGCGAGGGCCGAACAGTTCGCACCTGCGAGTTCATTCTCGACAAGGGTCTTGATGTTGACGAGGAAGAGCTCCAGTCGGGCTTTCTTAAGCGCTATTACGACGAGACGGCTGATATTCCAGCTGAGATAAACCTCTCTGTCGAGCTTGAGGATGCAGAGGCGCTGGGGGAGTGGCTTGCAGGCAAGCGCGAGCGTTCCTGCCATCTCCATAGGCCGCAGCGTGGCGAAAAGCACCGTTTGCTCGATATGGCATCCAAAAATGCGCGCCATGCCCTCATGCGCTACATGATGCGAACGGGGTACGCTGACGACCGCACCAATCAAGCGCTCCTGGAGCTCGAAAGCGCGCTGGCGCTGCCGGCGCCGCCGATGCGTATCGAGTGCTTCGATATCTCGACGCTGCACGGAACCTTTACCGTCGCCTCGATGGTGGTGTTTACCAACGGACGCGCCGACAAGAGCCAGTACCGTCGTTTTAAAATTCAGGCCGAATTGGACGAGGCAAACGACTTCGTGTCGATGTCCGAGGTTTTGGGACGACGCTATGCTCCCGAGCGCATGGCCGACGAGCGCTTTGGCTCGCGTCCCGATTTGCTCGTTGTCGATGGCGGTAAGCCGCAATTGACCGCTGCGATCAAGCAACTTGAGGCTCTTGGGCTCGATATACCGGTTTGTGGCTTGGCAAAGGCCGATGAGGAGGTTTTCGTGCCTTGGGACGAGACTCCCGTCGTGCTTCCGACCGGGTCCGCGTCGCTCTATCTAATTAAACAGGTGCGCGATGAATCGCACCGTTTTGCAATCACATTCCATCGTGAGTTGCGTGATAAAGCCATGACAGTTTCGGTACTCGATGACGTTCCAGGCGTGGGACCCACCAGAAAACGTGCCCTTATGCGCCATTTTGGCTCGATGAAGCGTTTGCGCGCGGCGAGCGAGCAAGAGATCGCGGAAGTTCGCGGCATACCTGCCGATGTTGCCAAGGCGGTCCACGAGGCGCTCGTTGCGTGGAATGCCGAGCGCGCCGAGGCGGCGGCTGGCCATTCCGATAGCTAAACACGAGCCTAAACTACTGATATACATGATTGCGTGATTTTCAACCATTTATTTCGCCATGATTGCCTGCTGGTTTCGGGTTTTATTAACGCTAAAACGTTTGACTGACCCAAGTGAAAACCCTGCTATCCTGCGGGTTGACGAAGACTGATATCTCACCTCGCCGATACATACTGTCTGGCGAATCGTTTGTCAACGAATTCGGTGAACGGTAGTAAATACCGTTCAAGCGTATGTATGTATCGGTCGCCGAGCGCGGCACCTCAGTTGGGCTCGTCGGTAGGTAAGGTATATATCGTCCGCAAGTTGCGCGGGGGCACGTCTAGGTGCTCCCGGGTAAGATTCTCTATTGATAGGAGAAGACATGGCCATCATCAACAAGGGTATGTCCAGGCGTTCGTTCCTCGGCCTCACCGGCAGCGTCGCTGCTGTCGCAGGGCTTGGTCTCACCGGCTGCGGTGGCAGCTCTAGCGACGAGGGTTCCGCTTCCGGTTCCACCGATTCCGCCAACCGTGGCGGCGGCGTGATCACCGCTGGTTCCGCTTACGCTCCGTCCAGCTTCGATCCCGCCAGCACCGGCTCCGCTGTGGGCCTGGGTGCTAACTGGCACGTCGTTGAGGGTCTCTACGGCATCGATTACCACGACTACAGCACCTTCAACGAGCTCGCCACCGACGATCCCAAGTCTGTGGACGACACCACTTTCGAGGTCACCATCCGCAAGGGCGCCAAGTTCTCCGATGGCACCGAGGTCACCGCTGACGATGTCGTTGCTTCCTACACCGCTTGCGCCGCTTCCGCTACCTATGCTCCGTTCTTCCAGCCCTTCGAGTCCATCGAGGCCAAGGACGCCAGCACCGTGACGGTCAAGACCAAGGTCCCCAACTTCTCCCTGCTCAAGGATCGTCTGGCCATCGTCCGCGTTACCCCGGCCACCCAGACCGAGGAGGATCGCGCCAAGCAGCCGATCGGCTCCGGCCCCTGGATGTACGACTCTATCTCCGATACCGAGATTACCCTGGTTCCCAACCCCGAGTACAACGGTGAGTATGCTGCCGAGGATAAGAAGATCCAGTACAGCATCCTGACCGACCCCACCGCTCGCGTTACCGCTCAGCAGGAGGGCTCCACGCTCGTTATGGAGCTCGTTACCGCTGACGCCGTCGACCAGCTCGAGAGCGCCGGCTGCAAGATCGATAACGTTCAGGGTTTCGGCACCCGCTTCATCATGTTCAACGTCGCCAAGGAGCCTTGGAACAACGTCAAGGTCCGTCAGGCCGTCATGTATGCGCTCGACACCGAGAAGATGGTCAGCAACACCTTCGCCGGCCTTGCCACCGCTGCCAGCTGCTACCTGCCCAAGAGCTTCACCAACTATCATGAGGCTTCCACGGTGTACAAGACTGACGCCAAGAAGGCTAAGAAGCTCATCGAGGAGTCTGGCATCACCCCGGGTGCCATCACCCTGCGCACCACCGATAACGAGCAGATTAAGGGCATGGCAGCCCAGGTCAAGAACGATCTCGACGCTCTCGGCTTCGATGTGACCATCCAGACCGATACCTCGCCGGCCACCTACGCTGCCATCGACGGCGGCGAGGCCTACGATATCCTCCTTGCCCCTGGCGATCCTTCCTGCTTCGGCGCCGACCCCGACCTGCTGCTCAACTGGTGGTACGGCGACAACGTCTGGATGCAGACCCGTTGCCCGTGGAAGGAGTCCGCTGAGTGGCAGAAGCTCCACGGTCTCATGGACGAGGCTCTTGCCGCCGAGGGCGACGAGCAGCAGAAGAAGTGGAACGAGTGCTTCGATATCATTGCTGACAACGCCGTTCTGTACCCCGTTGTTCACGTCAAGACCGTCTCCGCTTCCTGGGACGATCCGTCCACTGCGCCCAACGGCGAGGCCCTCGATGGCTTCAAGGGCATCGGCACGACGAGCATGTCCTTCAGGGGCGTTGCGACCGTCAAGGCGTAAGACTCGCTTGAGTCTGTATGCAGGATGTCGGTCGTTGGGACCGTATCCTCATAGTTGAAACAAAGACCCGGGCGGCAACGATGTCGCTCGGGTCTTGTAATGAGTATCCGTACTCATATACCAGTTGGTCCTACCGACAAAAGAAAGGGGAGAGAACGTGAACAACTTGCTACGTTTGATTGGAAGGCGTCTCGTGGCGCTGCCGATCATGGCATTGGGCGTCACCGTCCTGGTGTTCTTCCTTATGTCGTTCTCCAAGACCGACCCCGCCTACACGGCGTTGGGTGACGGTGCCTCGCCCGAGGCGGTTGCCGAGTACCATGAGAAGTATGGTCTGGACGACCCCTGGCCCGTGCGCTACGTGCGCTATATGGGCGATCTGATCCATGGCGACATGGGCACCTATGGTGCTGCTCGCAATTCCGTTGCCAAGCGCATCTCCACGGCCCTGCCCGTCACGATGCAGCTGACCTTCATCGGTCTTGCCATCGGTGCGGTTGTTTCGTTTTTGCTCGGCGTCATCGCGGCACTGTATCGCGACAAATGGCCGGACCAAGTGATCCGCGTCTTTTCCATCGCCGGCTTGGCAACCCCGTCGTTCTGGCTTGCCGTTCTGTTGATCCTGCTGTTCTCTTCCTACCTTAAGGTGCTCCCGGCATCGGGTGCTCTGCCTCACTTCACCACGAATCCGGTTGGCTATCTGGGACGTATGATCATGCCCGCTATCGCCTTGGCATTTCCGCTGACGGGCCAGATGACTCGTATCGTGCGTACCGCCATGGTCGAGGAGCTCGACAAGGATTATGTCCGTATGGCTCGTGGCGCCGGCGTTCCCGAGAAGGTCGTCGTCGGCATCAACGTTCTTCGCAATGCGCTGATCACCCCGGTCACCACCCTCGGTCTTAAGATCGGTTACCTCATGGGCGGCGCCGTCGTCATCGAGGTTATCTTCAACCTCCCCGGCATGGGCACCGCGATTCTGCAGGGCGTTCAGGGCAACGAGGCGAACCTGGTTCAGGGCGTCGTTATCGTCGTTGCTCTTGCCTTCATCATCATCAACATCGTGGTTGACATGCTCTACCTGCTCATCAACCCGCGCATCAGGACGGTGTAGATTATGGTAAAGATTCGAGAGAAGCAAACCGAGCAGCTCGAGAAGGCTGCCTCCAAGGGGCTCAAGCTCGGTGGCTGGAAGAAGATGACGCTGTCTTCTAAGATTGCCGCCGTCGTGCTGGTGCTGGTCGCCCTGACTGCGATCCTGGCGCCCCTTCTTGCCCCCTATAGCCCGGTCGAGATCTTTACGGCTCGCCAGGCTCCCGGCAACGGATTTATCTTCGGTACCGACGATAAGGGTCGCGACATTCTGTCGCGTATGCTCTACGGTGGTCGTTACTCGCTGATCATCGGCTTTGGCGCCACTGCCATGGCTCTGGTCTGCGGCTCGGTCGTGGGCGCCCTTGCAGCGGTTTCGCGCAAGGCCGTCTCCGAGACGATCATGCGTATCCTGGACATCATCATGTCCATCCCGGGCATCGCCCTCGCGGCCGTCTTCGTCTCCATCCTGGGCAACTCCGTGCCGTCGATCATCTTCGCCATCGGCTTTATGTACACTCCGCAGATTGCCCGTATCGTGCGCGCCAACATCGTGTCCGAGTACGGCGAGGACTATGTCCGCGCGGTCATCGTTTCCGGCGCCAAGGCTCCGTGGATTTTGATCAAGCATGTTCTGCGTAACTGCATCGCCCCGATCATGGTCTTCACCGTTACCCTGGTCGCCGACGCCATCATCTTCGAGGCCTCGCTGACCTTCATCGGCGCTGGTATCCAGGAGCCCACCGCTACCTGGGGCAACATCCTCGCCGACGCCCGCGGCGGCGTGCTCGCCGGCCGTTGGTGGCAGGCGCTGTTCCCGGGCCTGGCCATCATGATCACCTGCCTGGCGCTCAACATCCTCTCCGAGGGCATTACCGACGCCATGGCCGCTGCTCCCTCCGCTGCCCTGGATCCTACCGATTCCTCCAAGCGTCGCGAGGCCGACCTGCTGGTCTCCGACCCCGTTCGCGCCTACAAGGAGCAGGCCCAGTCCCTCTCCGCTCGCCTTGGCGCCCTGCGCGATGTCGAGCTCAAGCGTGACGATCGCCACGTGCCCGACGAGTCCGTTGAGCCGATTCTCTCGGTCCGTGACTTCTGCATCCAGTTTGAGCATCACGGTGATATCAACGTCGTCGACCATGTCAACTTTGACGTTCGTCCTGGTCAGACCATGGGCCTGGTGGGCGAGTCCGGTTGCGGTAAGTCCATCACCACGCTGGCCATCATGGGCCTGACCGACGATGACGAGCATCTTTCCGGCGAGGTTCTTTGGGAGGGCCGTGACCTGCTCAAGATGAGCAAGAAGGAGTGGTTCGGCCTGCGCGGTACCGATATCGCTATGGTCTATCAGGACGCCCTGTCCTCGCTTAATCCCTCCATGCTCATCTCTGCCCAGATGAAGCAGCTCACCAAGCGCGGTGGAACCCGCAGCGCCGAGGAGCTCCTGGAGCTCGTCGGCCTCGATCCCAAGCGCACGCTCGAGAGCTATCCGCACGAGCTTTCCGGCGGCCAGCGTCAGCGTGTCCTGATCGCTATGGCCCTTACCCGCGACCCCAAGCTGGTCATCTGCGACGAGCCCACGACCGCTCTGGACGTTACCGTCCAGAAGCAGGTCATCAAGCTGCTCAACGATCTTCAGGCCAAGCTCGGCTTTGCCATGATCTTCGTTTCGCATGACCTGGCTCTGGTCGCCGAGGTTGCCCATAACATCACGGTTATGTACGCTGGCCAGGTTATCGAGCAGGCACCCACCAAGGAGCTGCTCACCAACCCGATCCACGAGTACACCCGCGGTCTTCTGGGTTCCGTTCTGTCCATCGAGAGCGGTTCGGGTCGCCTGCACCAGGTGCCCGGCGCCGTTCCGAGCCCGCGCGATTTCCCCAAGGGCGATCGCTTCGCGCCCCGCTCGAGCCATCCGCGTATTGGCCTGGACACCCGTCCGGTCTTCAAGCGCGTGCCCGGTACCGAGCACTTCTATTCCGAGCTCCCCGACGAGGTGCTCAAGGCAAATGGTTTGACCCCTCACGCGGAGGTGATGTAGATGAGCGAGACCGCAGTCAACGGCGTCGAGCCGATCATCTTCCTTGATGACGTCCACGTCACCTTTAGGACCCGTACCGGCTCGATTCTGCACCCCAACCTGGTTTACGCCGTCCAGGGTGTAACGATTAAGCTCATGCCCGGTCAGACGATCGGCATCGTCGGCGAGTCCGGTTGCGGTAAGTCCACCACCGCCAACGTCATGTGCGGCCTGCAGGCCCCCACGAGCGGCAAGGTCTACTTTAAGGGCAAGGACGTTACCAAACGTACCGCCGAGGACCGTCGCCACATGGGTCGCGTCATCTCGGTCGTGTTCCAGAACCCGGCCACGGCGCTCAACCCCCGCATGGTCGTTCGCGAGCAACTGCTCGACCCCATGCGCGTCCACAACCTGGGTACCGAGGCCGAGCAGGAGAAGCGCGTCAAGGAACTCTTGGAGCTCACCGGTCTGCCCAGCTCCGCTGCCGAGGTTCTTCCCGGCCAGCTTTCGGGTGGCCAGCGCCAGCGCGTCGCAATTGCCCGTGCCCTGTCGCTGAACCCCGATGCCATCATCGCCGACGAGCCCACCTCGGCTCTGGACGTTTCGGTCCGCGCGCAGATTCTGAACCTGCTGACCGACCTTAAGAAGGAGCTCGGCCTGGCCATGGTGTTCATCAGCCATGACATCCAGACGGTCCGCTATATCTCTGACGACATCATCGTTATGAATGGCGGCAGGATCGTCGAGCAGGGCGAGGCCAAGCAGGTCTTCCAGCACCCCCAGGACCCCTACACCAAGATGCTGCTCGGCGCTGCGCCGTCGCTGCTGCACCCCAAGCTCGGCGAGTAGCCTCGCTTTCCCTCCCGTGCGCCCGGTTCCCTTGCCGGGCGCACCTCCGTTGCGATTTCGAAAGGTTGGGTTCACGAGCCATGCCAAGTGCTCAGGAGCTACAACATCAATTTGGTGAATATCGAGGCGCTATGCCCCGTCCATCAGATTTCGATCTCTTTTGGAAGGATCGCATGGCCAAGGCCGACGCCGTCGGGCTTGACTATGCGATCGAGACGGCATCGGTCGCCGATGCCGCGACCTGCCAGCTTTTCGACCTCTGGTATACCGGCATGTGTGGCGCGCGCCTGCATGCCAAGTACCTTAAACCCGTCTCGGACGAGCCCGTGCCATTGGTGCTTCAGTTCCATGGGTATCCGGGTGCAAGCCGCAGCTGGTTTGAGCAGGCGTCGTTTGCGGGCATGGGCATGGCGCTCATCGCCCTCGACTGCCCCGGCCAAGGAGGTCCCTCCGAGGACATTGGTGGATTTGAGGGCACAACGGTTGCCGGGCATATCGTCGCCGGTATCGACGGCGACCCGGCCAACCTCTACTATGTCCGCTTGCACCAAGATATTCGCATCCTGTGCCGTATCGTTCGCGAGCTCGAGGGCATCGATCTTGCCCGTGTGTTTGTGAACGGCGCGTCGCAGGGCGGCGGTTTGGGCATTGCGACCTGTGCACTTAACAGCGAGCTTATCAATCGCGCCGCCATCCTCTATCCCTTCCTGTCAGATTTCCGCCTGGTCTGGGATTTGGATGCCGACGACATTGCCTACGAGGGCCTGCGCTATTGGTCTCGCTGGTTTGACGAGGACTCGACTCGTATTGACGAAGCCTATGCCAAGCTGGCGTACTTCGATTCCAAGAACTTTGCCCCTATGGTCAAATGCCCCGTGCTGTTTGGCACCGGCACAGCCGATATCGTCTGTCCGCCAGCGACGCAGTTTGCGGTCTATAACAATCTGACCTGCGAAAAGCGTCATGAGTTCTTTGAAGGCTTTGGCCACGAGGAGATTCAGGATTTTGACGATCTGATCATTCCGTTTTTCTGCAAGGGAGGGGAGGCTCATGTCTAAGTGCGAGAGCAATGTTGACGAGCTGATTGTCCCCGGACTCGTGGGAATTCCTGGAACGGTTTCGTCAAGGCTCGCAGAATATCGGGACTGGCGCGGTGATGTCCAAGCAGATGTTTCTGATTTAGAGACATGCGCTTCGAATCTTAAGATTCAAGGCCTGGCCATTACGGCGATTGACTTTGTTAACCCCTGCGCCCGTTACTCGGAGGTGTCCTTTGAGCGCGGTGACGATGCGATTCACGCTCGTTTGATCGAGCCTGTCGGTCGTGCCCGAGTATCTGAGCGCGTGCCGCTGTGCCTGATGTTCCACGACATCGATCGGCCTGTGCGCGGCTGGCATCACATGACGAGATTTGCCGCCATGGGGTATGCCGTCCTCGCGCTGGATGACGATGTTGCTGGTGCGAACGACCTGCAGCGGGGGATTTCTTCGCCCGCTTTTGTCGAGCGCGTCCGTTGGGGTTGCGCGCTGGCGAAGGTGGCGCGCAATCTTGATGGCATGGACCCCGACCGCATCTTTGCATGGGGCGAGGGTCTTGGCGGCGGAGTCGCGCTGGCGGTTTCTGCTCTGGACGAGCGGGGCCTCGCCTGCACGGCGGTTGCCAATCCGCTTCCTGGCGGCCTCGAGGCGCTGTCGTCTCGGGTGCGCGGATCGGTGCTCATGGGCACATCGCTTATGGATACCGTGAGCGATCCCAAGGATCAGTTTGCCGTATTCAACGGTCTTGAGTGTGACCGGAGGCATATCATCTATGCAAAATACGCTCACGAGCGCATCAATGCGTTCGAAAACGAAGTCGTCGACTTCTTTAACCAAACGTTCTACCCGTGTTCTTTGGCCTAGACGGCCTGGACACTGCCAACAAGAGTGGGCGGCATAGGGCTGCCCGCCAGACAACTAAGGAGATTCTTGTGGCAACTCAGAAATTCACCGGCGTTATCCCTCCCGTCGTTGTTCCCGATACCGAAGACCACCAGCTCGATGTTGCCTCCTTTGAGCGCAGCATCAACCGCATGATCGATGCCGGCGTCGATGGCTTGTTCTTCCTGGGCTCCTCGGGCGAGGTCGTCTTCTCCACCGACGAGCGTCGCCGTCAGATCATCGCCGAGGCCGTCCGTATCGTCGACCACCGCGTTCCCGTTCTGGTCGGCATCATCGACACCGAGACCGAGCGCATGATCGAGCACGGTAAGGTCGCTCAGGAGCTGGGCGCCGATGCGCTTGTCGCCACCTGCCCGTTCTATGCCCTGCAGGGCATGACCGAGGTCGAGGAGCACTTCCGCATCCTGCATGAGGAACTCGACCTGCCCATCTTCGCCTACGACATTCCCGTGTGTGTCCACACCAAGCTCCCTTGGAAGCTCCTTGCCAAGCTCGGTGCCGAGGGCGTTCTGGCCGGCGTCAAGGATTCCTCGGGTGATGACATCTCGTTCCGCTACCTCGTTCAGGAGAACGAGAAGAACGGCCATCCGATGAGCATTCTCACCGGTCACGAGGTTGTTGTCGACGGCGCCTACCTCGGTGGCGCCGACGGTTCCGTCCCGGGTCTCGCCAACGTTGAGCCCGAGGGCTACGTACGTCAGTGGAAGGCTGCTCAGGCTGGTGACTGGGCTACCGTCAAGGCCGAGCAGGACCGCCTCAATGAGATTTCGCACATCTGGGATGTCACCTCGGGCGTCCAGGGCTATGCCGGTGGCGTCGGCGCCTTCAAGACCGCTATGAACCTCATGGGCATCTTCGACAGCCCGACCATGCCGCGCCCGGTGAAGGCCATGACCGGCGAGAACGTCGAGGCGATTAAGAAGGTCCTCCAGGACAACGGTCTCCTGTAAAGCTTTCCCGGGCACCCGATCTTGGGGCTCAAGCGGTCGAGCGTGACCCATTAGGTCAACGCCCGACCGCTTTCACCCCAACCTCGGGCACCCGGGAAACCTTTACCAAGCTGCGGCGATAACGCAGCCTTCATTTCCTGTAGTTGTTTTTTATCTCCTAAGGAGAGCGACATGGAGAACAAGTACGTCTGCTCTGTCGATATCGGCGGAACTAAGATCGCGACTGCCATCATGGAGTACCCGGCTGACGGTAGCGTGCCCCATCCCGTTTTTGAGGCCGAGGTTCCTACCGAGGCCCAGGAGGGCGGCGAGGCCGTCTTCCAGCGTATCGAGGCGTCCATCAAGGCTGCTCTCGAGGCGAATCCCGATGTCGAGGTCCTTGGCGTCGGTATCGGTGCCGCCGGCGTCGTCGATCCCAAGACGGGCGCCATCGCGTATGCCAATGAGATCATGCCCGGCTGGTCCGGCGTTCAGTTGGGGCCGCGTCTGCGCGAGGACCTCGGTCTTCCCGTTGCCGTTGTAGGCGACGTGCAGGCTCATGCTCTGGGCGAGGCCCACTGGGGCGTCGGCAAGGGCAAGTTCTCCGTCTTGTGTCTTGGCATCGGTACGGGCATCGGCGGCGCATATGTCGAGAACGGCCGCGTGATGCAGGGTTTCCATGGTGCTGCCGGCCATATGGGCCACATCGAGTGCTCGGCTGCCGCCGGCATTCCCTGCGCCTGCGGGCGTTCCGGCCATCTGGAGTCGGTTGCTTCGGGCACTTCCATTGGTCGAATGTACGATGAGCGTTTTGGCCGCGTCGACCCCAGCCGTCCTTCGGTCGGTCGCGATGTGAACGACCTGTGCCGCGCGGGCGACGCAAAGGCGACCGAGGTCATCCATGACGCCGGCTTTGCGCTGGGGGCCAGCTTGGGCTCGCTCGCTAACATCCTGGACCCTGAGGTCATCGTGCTTTCGGGCGGCGTGATTCACCAAGGTCCCGATTGGCGTTCGCAGACGTGGAAGGATTCGGTGCACGAGGGCTATGCCAGCCAGGCGCTCGATCCGCTTCAGGACACGCCGATCCTCATCGGTTCTCTGGAGGGCGACGCGCCGCTTATCGGTGCCGCCGAGCATCTTCTTGCCTCGTTAAAGTAAACGTATCTTCTGTAGGAGCCTCCCGAGACAACACGCCTCGGGAGGCTGTTCTGAGAAAGGTTGCAGCCTTATGACCGTCGATCCTTTGATTCAATCCCTGAAGGGTAAACTTGTCGTGAGCGTTCAGGCGTATATGGGCGAGCCGCTTCGTACGCCCGAGACCATGGCGCAAATGTCTCGCGCTTGCGAGCTCGGCGGCGCCGCCGCCATTCGCTGCCAGGGCCTTGCCGACATTGCCGCCATTAAGGGTCGCTGTGAGGTTCCCGTCATCGGCCTGTGGAAGGATGGGCACGAGGGCGTTTACATCACGCCGACGCTGCGTCACGCTCGCGCGTGCGTTGCTGCCGGTGCCGATATCGTGGCGATCGACGCCACCGATCGCCCGCGCCCCGATGGCAAGACGGTCGAGGATACCTTCCGCCCGCTGCACGAGGAGGGTGTGCTCCTGATGGCCGACTGTGCCACCATCGAGGACATTCGCCGTGCTGTTGATATGGGCTTTGACCTGGTATCCACCACGCTTTCTCACGGCGTCGCCGCCATCGACTGCACCATGGCCGATGGCCCCGATCTGCCGCTCCTGCGTCAGGCGACCGAGGAATTCCCCGGTCTTCCCATCATCTGCGAGGGCCGCGTGCACACGCCCGAGGAGGCTCGCGCCGCGATCGATGCTGGCGCCTGGGCCGTTGTCGTCGGCACCGCCATCACGCACCCCACGAGTATTACGAGTTGGTTCAAGGCTGCGCTTGAGGCGTAAGACAGGCCTCGTATCCGCTCGGGGCGGTATACTCAATATAGGCAATTGACCGCGCGGGATCCGGGTTGCTGGGTCCCGCGCTTGTTTTCGGGAGGCAGCACATGCAAAAGGGAGATGCCATGGATGCAGCGGAGCGCTCGGAGCGCATCCCCGATATCGTCATCATCACCGGAATGTCCGGATCGGGCCGCACGCAGGCCATGCACGTGTTCGAGGACATGGGCTATTTTTGCATCGATAACCTGCCTCCACGTCTCATCGCCCAGCTTGCCGAGCTCGTCGGCATCAATACGGGCGTGGGCAGGCATCTCGCCGTCACCTGCGATTTGCGTAGCCAGGGACTGTTTGACGAGCTGCTCGATGCGGTCGCCGCGCTCGAAGAGCGCGAGATGAGCTGCGACATCGTGTTCCTGGAGGCTTCTGACGAGGTGCTGATTCGTCGCTACAGCGAAAATCGCCGCCGTCATCCCATTGCCAAGCCGGGGGAGACTACGGCCGATGCCATTCAGCGCGAGCGCCTTCAGCTTCAGGGCGTGCGCGACCGAGCCGATATGATTATCGACACGAGCCGTCTGCGCACCTCTGCGTTGCGCAACAAGCTACGTATGGCATTTTCCGAGCTGTCCGACCAGCAGCTCATGGACGTCCACGTGTTCTCGTTTGGCTTTAAGCACGGCATGCCCGTCGAGGCGGACATTATGATCGACGTCCGCTTCCTGCCTAATCCGTTCTACGATCCCGAGATGCGCACGATGACCGGTCTCGATAAAAAGGTCTCCGATTTTGTTCTGGACCATCCCAAGACGCAGGAGTTTTGGAAGGCTTGGACACAGCTGCTCGATACGGTGATGCCGGGCTATATCGCGGAGGGTAAGCCGCAGCTTTCTATCGCCATCGGCTGCACGGGCGGCCAGCACCGCAGCGTTGCCATTGCCGAGGCCACGGCCCGTTACCTGGAAGGCGCTCAGTATCATGTGAGCATCTCCCACCGCGACCTGTCGCGCGCCAACACGAAGGCATAGGCCTGCATGTCGTTTACCGCTGAGGTGCGCGACGAGCTTGCGCGCTGCGAACCCGAATGTGAATACTGCGACTTGTCGACGCTTGCCGCCCTCACGCGTGTGAGTGGTACGCTCTCGCTTACCGGCTCTGGGCGGTATCGTTTGACGGTTGCGACTGAGACGGGAGCCGTCGCGCGCACGATGATCACGCTGACGCATCGTATCCTTAAGCTCAAAACGGAGTTCACCGTCCGCAAATCTGTCTTGCATAAGGTTCGAAACTACCTCATCACCTTGCCTGATCAGCCCGATTTGGATAAGGCTCTGGTGCTGCTGGGCATTCTCGACCGTAGGGGAGGGCTCGTCGCAGGTGTGCCGCGTCACATTGTCGCCCGTCCTTGCTGTAGACTTGCCTATATCCGCGGCGCGCTCATCGCGGGCGGCTTCGTGGCCGATCCACGCGGCGATTTTCATTTGGAGATCGCTGTGCAGGGCGAGCAATATGCCAAGGGACTTTGCGATCTGTTGGAGCAGATTGGGGTCCATGCTCGTGTTAATGCACGGCGGGGGTCATATGCCGTGTACATTAAGAGCGCCGAGGAAATCGAGCATCTATTAAAGCTGATTGGTGCCAAGCGCAGCGTTGCCGAGATTGAGGAGGCGCGCGCGGTCAAGTTGGTTAAGAACGATGTGAACCGTCGCGTGAATGCCGAGCTCGCCAACCAGACCAGAAGCGCCGGTGCTGCCCAACATCAGCTTGCGCTTATCGATGAGCTCGAGCAGCGTGGCCTTCGCGATGCGCTTCCGGATGCCTTGGCGGTCTTTTGCGACCTGCGCGAGCGCTATCCCGATCTGTCGCTGCGTGATTTGGGGGAGATGGCTGACCCTCCCTTGTCGAAGTCTGCCCTGTACCATCGCGTTTTGAGGCTTGAAAAGCTCATTGAAGCAAACAGGTAGTTTGAAGTATCGACTTATATACGGATTTAGCTGCTATTTTAGTCTTTAAAACGTTTTAACGTAAATTTGATTTTCAATTTCGAGCATTCTCGTGAAATTCAAGTCAAAAAAAAGGTATATTAGGCGAGTGGTTAGTTTGTGGGCCTCAACGGCGGGCGCTGTAGCTCGCGGGGGCCTTACGAAAGGAGACACAATGGCAGTAAAGGTTGCTATTAACGGCTTCGGTCGCATCGGTCGTCTGGCTTTCCGTCAGATGTTCGGTCATGAGGGCTCCGAGATCGTCGCTATCAACGACCTCACCTCTCCCGATATGCTCGCTTACCTGCTGAAGTACGACTCCACGCAGGGCAACTACGCTCGCGATCACGAGGTCGTTGCTGGCGAGGATTCCATCACCGTTGACGGCAAGGAGATCAAGATCTACAAGGAGGCCGACGCCAACAACCTGCCTTGGGGCGACCTTGACGTCGACGTCGTTCTCGAGTGCACCGGCTTCTACACCAGCAAGGCTAAGGCTCAGGCCCACATCAACGCTGGCGCCAAGAAGGTCGTCATCTCCGCTCCGGCCGGCAGCGATCTGCCCACCATCGTGTACAACGTCAACCATGAGACGCTGACCGCTGAGGACAACATCATCTCCGCTGCTTCCTGCACCACCAACTGCCTCGCCCCGATGGCCAAGGGTCTGAACGACTTCGCTCCCATCGTGTCCGGCATCATGACCACCATCCACGCCTTCACCGGCGACCAGATGCCGCTCGACGGCCCGCAGCGCAAGGGCAACTTCCGTCGCTCCCGCGCCTGCTCCGAGAACATCGTCCCGAACACCACGGGCGCTGCCAAGGCCATCGGCCTGGTTCTCCCCGAGCTCAACGGCAAGCTCATCGGTGCCGCCCAGCGCGTCCCGACGCCGACCGGCTCGCTGACCAACCTCTACGCCGTCGTTGACAAGAAGGTCACCGTCGACGAGGTCAACGCTGCCATGAAGGCCTACGCCGAGACCATTCCCGAGACCTTCGCCTACAACGAGGACCAGATCGTCTCCCGCGACATCGTCGGCGAGACCCACGGCTCCATCTTCGACGCCACTCAGACCATGTGCTCTGACCTCGGCAACGGCCAGACCCTCGTTCAGGTCACCTCTTGGTACGACAACGAGAACTCCTACACCTCTCAGATGGTCCGCACCATCAAGTACTTCGAGAAGTTCGTTGCTTAATTTAGCTTTTAGCGAATAGCTCGTTGAGCGTCTAAAGAAGGGCGCGGCCTTATAGGGCTTACACCCTAGGGTCGCGCCCTTTTTATAAGAAATCGTCTGCCGTAATGGGAGGCAGACACGTACGAAAGGTAGAAGCAAACATGGCCTTTACCAAGAAGACCGTCCGCGACATCGATGTCGACGGAAAGCGCGTTCTCGTCCGCGTTGACTTTAACGTGCCTATCAAGGATGGCGTCGTTGGCGACACCACCCGTATCAAGGCTGCCCTGCCCACCATCAACTACCTCGTTGAGCACAACGCTCGCGTCATCCTCATGAGCCACCTCGGCCGTCCCGAGGGCACCGGCTTCCAGCCCGAGCTGTCCCTCGAGCCCGTCGCCAAGAAGCTCGCTGAGCTCTCTGGTCTCGACGTTGCCTTTGTCGCTGACACCTACGGCGAGAAGGCTGCTGAGGCTGTCGCCGCCGTCGAGCCGGGTAAGGTCCTCGTTCTCGAGAACGTCCGTTTTGACAAGCGTGAGAAGAAGAACGATCCCGAGATCGCTAAGAAGCTCGCTTCCTATGGTGACGTCTTCGTTCTCGATGCCTTCGGCACCGCTCACCGCGCCCAGGGTTCCGTCGTGGGCCCCGCCGCTTACCTGCCTGCCGTCGCCGGCTTCTTGCTCGAGAAGGAGGTCGACACGCTGACCGGCATCTTCGCCGAGCCCGAGCGCCCCTTCGTCGCCATCGTCGGCGGTTCCAAGGTTTCCTCCAAGATCGGCGTTCTCGATCACCTCATCGACTCCGCTGACACCCTGATCATCGGTGGCGGCATGGCCTACACCTTCTTCCTGGCTCAGGGCCTGTCCGTCGGTCAGTCCCTCAAGGAAGAGGACTGGGTCGAGCGCGCCGGCGAGATGCTCAAGAAGGCCGAGGAGAAGGGTGTCAAGATCCTGCTCCCCATCGACAACCGTGTTGCCGATCACTTTGGCGAGGACGCTGTCCCCGAGGTTGTTGCTTCCGACGCTATCCCCGACGATCGTGAGGGTATGGACATCGGTCCCAAGACTGAGGAGCTCTATGCCGAGGCTGTCAAGGGCGCCAAGACCGTGTTCTGGAACGGCCCCATGGGCGTCTTCGAGTTTGACAACTTTGCTCACGGCACCCAGGCTATCGCCGAGGCTCTCGCCGAGGCTGACTGCACCTCGATCATCGGCGGTGGTGACTCTGTCGCAGCTGTCAACAAGTTCAACCTGGCCGACAAGATGAGCTGGATCTCCACCGGTGGTGGCGCTTCCATGGAGCTCGTCGAGGGTAAGGCCCTGCCCGGAGTGGAGGCGCTTCTCGATGCCTAATCGCACCCTTCTTATCGCTGGTAACTGGAAGATGAACAACGACGTCGCCGAGGCCGCCAAGCTCGCTGACGAGCTGGCTCAGGCTCTGCCCGAGGTTCCGGCTGGCGTCGAGGTGCTCGTCTGCCCTCCGACCATCGACATCACCACGGTTCATGACCGCATTCAGGCTGCCCCCATCGCCCTCGGCGCACAGAACGTGTACTGGGAGGCCAAGGGTGCCTTCACCGGTGAGTCCTCTTGCGACATGCTCAAGTCCGCTGGCTGCACCTACTGCATCATCGGTCACTCCGAGCGTCGCGACTACTTCCACGAGACCGACGAGGACCAGAACAAGAAGGCCAAGGCTCTCGTTGCCGCCGGCCTTGTTCCCGTCTTCTGCTGCGGCGAGTCCCTCGAGGTCCGCGAGGCTGGCACCTATGTCGAGCACGTCGTGAACCAGGTCAAGGCTGGCCTTGCTGGTCTTGAGATCACCTGCCCCAAGCAGGTCGTCGTCGCCTACGAGCCCATCTGGGCCATCGGCACCGGCAAGACCGCTACCGCCGAGGACGCTCAGGAGGTCTGCGGTGCTATCCGTGAGACCCTCAAAGAGATGTTCGGCGAGGAGCTCGCCAACGGCATCCGCGTGCTGTATGGCGGTTCCGCCAAGCCCGGCAACATCGCCGAGCTCGTCGCCAAGCCCGACGTTGACGGCGCCCTCGTGGGCGGCGCTTCGCTCAAGGCTGCCGACTTCGCCTCTATGGTCGTCAAGGCAGGCGAGTAGGACATATGGCACAACGTCATCTTCCTGCACTCCTGATTATCATGGATGGCTGCGGCCTTGCTCCGGCCGATGGCGAGAATGCCGTCGCCGCTGCCAAGACGCCCTTCCTTGATGGCCTGTACGAGAAGTACCCCCACACCACGCTCGGTGCTTCGGGCGAGGACGTGGGCCTTCCCGACGGCCAGATGGGCAACTCCGAGGTGGGTCACCTCAACATCGGTGCCGGCCGCATCGTGTTCCAGGAGCTTTCGCGCATCAACAATGCCATCAAGGACGGCTCCATCGCCAAGAACGAGGTTTTTGTCAAGGCTATGGACGATGTCAAGGCTGACGGCAAGACTCTCCACCTCATGGGCCTTATGAGCCCTGGCGGTGTTCATTCTCATATGAACCACGTTGAGGCTCTGGTCAAGATGGCTGCCGAGCATGGCGTCAAGACCGTTCGTGTCCACGCCTTCATGGATGGCCGCGACGTCGACCCGCAGTCCGGTGCTGGCTACATGAGCGAGTTCTGCGCCTTCCTGGCCAAGATTTCCGAGGAGACCGGTTGCGACGCTCGCGTTGCCACCGTCTCGGGTCGTTATTGGGCGATGGACCGCGACAACCGTTGGGAGCGCATCCAGCGCGCCTACGACGTCATGGTCAACGCGTCCGATGCCGATGTCGACCCCGTTGCCGGTATCAAGGCCTACTACGAGAAGGACCCGCGCGGCGACGAGTTCGTCGAGCCCTTCGCTGCCCACAACGAGGGCATTCACGAGGGCGACGCGGCCATCTTCTTCAACTTCCGTCCCGACCGCGCTCGTCAGATGACCCGCGTGTTCACGGACAAGGAGTTCGACGGCTTTGAGCGCGAGCAGATCAAGCTTTCGCACTTTGTGACGATGACCGAGTACGATCCGACGTTTGACGTCGAGGTCGCCTTCCCCAAGACGTTCCCCGAGAACGTCCTGGCCGACGTTATCGCCGCCAATGGCCTGAAGCAGCTGCACACCGCCGAGACCGAGAAGTACGCCCACGTGACGTTCTTCCTCAACGGCGGCATCGAGGAGCCCAAGGAGGGCGAGGAGCGCGTGCTCGTCGCTTCCCCCAAGGTCGCTACCTACGATCTGCAGCCTGAGATGAGCGCTCCCGAGGTTACCGAGAAGCTTGTCGCCGCCATCAACGAGGATCGCGCTGATTTCTACATCGTGAACTTCGCGAACTGCGACATGGTTGGCCACACCGGTGTCTTCGACGCCGCCGTTAAGGCCGTCGAGGCTGTTGACGATGCCCTGTCCAAGGTTGTCCCGGCGATTCTCGCTAAGGGCGGCTTTGCGCTGATTACCGCCGACCACGGTAACGCCGATCACATGTTTGACGTTGCTTCCGACGGTTCTAAGCATCCGTTTACGGCTCACACCACCAACCGCGTGCCGTTCATCATCGTTGATGAGAAGGCCAAGCTCACCGGTATCGAGGACGGTCGTCTCTCCGATATCGCGCCGACCATGCTCACCATGGCTGGTATTGAGCCTTCCGCTGAGATGACGGGTCGCGTGCTCGCCACCGAGGCTTAATAGAAAACAAATACCGTTTTCTCGTAAGGGGGTTGTCCACAATCGGACAACCCCCTTTTGGTATTTCTGCCACTTCTACCCCGTCCCCAAATGACAGGTGGGGGAGTGCTGGGGGTTGTGGTACAGTACTGGAGTTTGAATTGTTCTATTAAGGAGCTTATCTATGGGTCCGTTCCAGATTCTTCTGTTTGTCGTTTGGGCTGTCTCTGCCGTGGCGCTGACGATTCTCGTCCTGATGCATTCCGGTAAGGGTACCGGCGTTTCGGATATGATTGCAAGCTCGCTGTATAACTCCAGCTCTGCCACAGGCGTTATGGAGCAGAACCTCGACCGCCTGACCGTCATCATGGCTGTCGTGTTTGCCGTGTGCGTCGTGCTGTGCATGTTCTTCTTCCCGCAGGGCATCGTGGGCTACTAAGCATTGGCGTATATACGTTTGAAAAGGGTCCCGCATGTGCGGGACCCTTTTTGTTCAAGACTTTAGTCTGCTGGCCGCGCAGCGGCCAGCTTTAAACCACCC
>CAUCUN010000025.1:0-21977 GCA_958445985.1 uncultured Collinsella sp.
TCCCACTCGATGGTCGCAGGCGGCTTGGACGTGATGTCGTAGCACACGCGGTTGGCGCCGGGGACCTCGGCAACGATGCGGCCGGAGATGCGGGCCAGTACGTCGTAGGGCAGCTTGGCCCAGTCGGCGGTCATGGCATCGCTGGACTCGACGGCACGCAGGATGATCGGGCGCTGGTAGGTGCGCTCGTCGCCCATGACGCCAACGGACTTGATGTCGGGAAGAACCGCAAAATATTGCCAGCAGCTGTGCTCGGAGTTGCGCTCGCCGGTCTGCTCAAACAGACGCTGGTTGTAGGCGTCCAGCTCCTCGCGCACGATGGCGTCGGCGTTCTTGAGGATCTCGAGCTTCTCCTTGTCGACCGCACCGATGATGCGGATGGCAAGACCCGGGCCCGGGAAAGGCTGGCGGAACACGATGTGACCCGGCAGGCCCAGTGCCAGACCAAGCGCGCGGACCTCGTCCTTAAAGAAGTGGTCAAGCGGCTCGATGAGGTCGAAGTGCACGCCCTCGGGGAACGGAATCAGGTTGTGGTGGCTCTTGATGGTGGCCGTCTTGCCGCCCGTCTTGCGAGCGCCGGACTCGATGATGTCGGGGTAGATGGTGCCCTGAGCCAGGTACTTGACCGGCTTGCCATCGGTCTCGAGCTGCTGAGCAACCGCGAAGAACTCTTTCCAGAACTGCGTACCGATGATGCGGCGCTTCTCCTCGGGCTCGGTCACGCCGGCCAGAAGCTCGGCATAGCGGTCCTCGGCGTGGACGTGGATAAAGTCGACGTCAAACTGCTTGGTGAAGACCTCCTCCACCTGCTCGGGCTCGCCCTTGCGCAGCAGACCGTGGTTGATGAACACGCAGGTCATCTGCTTGCCCACGGCGCGAGCGCCCAGCGCAGCCACGACGGAGGAGTCGACGCCACCGGACAGGGCCAGAATCACGCGGTCGTCGCCGACCTTCTCGCGGAACTCGGCCGTCATGGTCTCGACCAGGTTGTCCATACTCCAGTTGGGCTCCAGGCCGCAGATCTCAAACAGGAAGTTGCTCAGCAGCTGCTGACCATACTCGGAGTGCTTGACCTCGGGGTGGAACTGCGTGGTGAAAATCTTGCGCTCGACGCACTCCATGGCAGCAACCGGGCACACGTCAGTGCTGGCGGTAACGGTAAAGCCCTCGGGCACCTCGGAAACGGCGTCGCGGTGGCTCATCCACACGGTCTGCTCCATGGGCGTGGAGTTAAAGAGCTTGGCGCCGGCCGTGCGCGTGATGGTGGCGCGGCCGTACTCGCCCACCTCGGAGTGGCCGACCTTGCCGCCGAGCGTCACGGCCGTGATCTGATGGCCGTAGCAGAAGCCCAGGACGGGAAGGCCCAGGTCAAAGATGGCGGGATCGATAGACGGAGCGTCCTCGGCATACACGGAGGCCGGACCGCCAGAAAGGATGAGCGCAGAGGCGTTCATCTCGCGAATCTCGTCGGCCGAGATGTCGCAGGGGACAATCTCGGAATACACGTTGAGGTCGCGGACGCGACGGGCAATGAGCTGACCGTACTGCGCACCAAAGTCGAGTACGAGGACCTTTGCGGAAGCCTTTTGATCCATGGTTCCCCCTCTTGTTGGCGGGGAGCCGGTGCCCACCCGCGTGAATGAACGAAAATAGCCTTCATAGTGTACACGTTATATGGGGTTTCTCGCCCCTCGCAGCCATCAGCGCACGGCAAACGCACGACCTAGGCCCTTATTTGACGGCAATTGAAGTGTTACCAAACGTTACAGATGATGTAATACGTTTGAACATTGGACGCCCTGTGCCACAATACTGCCGAACGACTCCGCCCTTGCGGCGGCAAATACGATAGGAATACCAGCATGAAGCGCATCCTTCTCATCGCCACGGGCGGCACCATCGCATCGACCGAGGACGGCAACGGCCTCTCCCCCGCCCTGACCGGTGAGGAGCTCGCCCAGAGCGTCCCCGAGATCTCGGGCCTCTGCGAGCTCGACGTGGTGCAGCCCATGAACATCGACAGCACCAATATGCGCCCGAGCGACTGGATGCGTATCCGCGATGTCATCGTCGAAGGCTATGCCGATCACGACGGCTTCGTGATTCTGCACGGCACCGACACCATGAGCTACACCGCGGCAGCACTTTCCTACCTGATTCAGGACAGCCCCAAGCCCATCGTGCTCACCGGCTCGCAAAAGCCCATGGGCAACCCCTTTACCGATGCCAAGCTCAATCTGTATCAGAGCCTGCTCTATGCGCTCGACGAGCATTCGCACGATGTGTCGATTGTGTTTGGCGGCGTCGCCATTGCCGGCACGCGCGCCCGCAAGCAGCGCACCATGAGCTTTAACGCGTTCATCAGCGTCAACTATCCGCCCATCGCCTATATCCGCAACGACCGCATCGTGCGCAACGGGCTTCACGGCACGCATCAGGGCGAAAACCCGGTGCGTTTCTACGACAGCATCGATCCGCGCGTATTTGTACTCAAGCTTACGCCCGGCGTAAACCCGGGCATCCTCGACGCCCTTGCCAATAGCTACGATGCCGTGATTCTGGAGACCTTTGGCATTGGCGGTATTCCCGAGTTTGGCGAGTCGGGCGAGTCGTTCCAAGAGGCAATTTTCCGCTGGGTCGATTCGGGCCGCACCGTCGTTATGACCACGCAGGTCCCCGAAGAGGGCCTCGATCTGGGCGTTTATGAGGTCGGCCGAGCTTACGCCGATCATCCGGGTATTTTGCGCGGCGACGACATGACCACCGAGACGCTCGTGGCCAAGACCATGTGGGCACTCGGCCAGTCACGTGATGCGGACGAGATTCAGCGCCTGTTCTACAGCCAAGTCAACCACGACCGTATCCCGATGGCGTAATCCCTAAGGCAGTTCCGCTTATCGCAGCCCCAAACGACAGGTGGTCCCCCTCGGGCCGTGCAAAAAACGGAGTATTCTGCAGTTTCTCCGCCGGAGGCATAGAATCAGCCGATTGTTAGACGAACTTTTAGTACGAAGGAGCCGTCTAGTAAATATTTATTCCACATTTTTATTTAGCGTGTGGATTAACTACTGCCAAAAAAGCAAAGCCAGCCGTCCGAGCTACCATCTACGGCTGAACAGGTGCTGAATACTCGCGATTTTGCACATCGCAACCAGGGGGACCCGTCCAAAGAGCGTCAAATACAGCGGAGGAACGCCCTATTCAATACCCTCGAGAAGCTCTGACACCGTCATGCCGAGTGCGGGCGCGATCTTAAATAGAACCTTGAGTGTGAAATTTGCCGTCCCATCTTCGATTCGGTCGAGGTAGGGTCGGCTGATTCCTGTCGCCACACAAAAATCAACCTTGGAGATACCAAGGTCTCTGCGTGTCTCTTCGACCCGCCTGCCAAGAATCTGTTTCGCACGTTCGTCCATGCAGCCGAGTTTGAAATGGAGCCGAACATAAACGTAAACTATAGTTTACGTTTTCCCGAATACACAGGAGTTTTCTATGTCGGGTTCTTCGGTCCGCATGTACCGAACCACGCTTCGCACAAACAGCGCACCGCCCAAGCTCGTCGTCGTTGAAGCCGAATGCCTTTCGCCCGATGAGCGCACAGCATTTGCATTGCTATCAAGTCGCGTCGCCGCCATTCTGGCCCCTTGCCCGGCGCAAGGTGAACTTGCCATCCAATGCCAAACGCATAGCTGCTCGCTCAATCAGGCTGCCGTAATCGCAACCAGTCAACACGGTCTGCCCCTTCTTTTAGAAGCCGGTACCGCGCTCACCCTTCGCGGCGCCGGATACGAAAACGAGGCCGCCGCCGACATGGTCTTTAAACCACGATCGAGCGGCGGCCTCGCAGCAGCCATTGAATATGCGTGCAGGCTCGTTGCCTAAAAGGACAAGCTAGAAACCAAAGCCAAAGCCCGTTCCGGTAATCGCCGAGTACATAAAGTAAACGTTAATCACGTTGAGGAACACACCCGTGATGCAACCGTTGCGCAGGTAGCGCTCGCACACGATGCGCGCCATGGCGGCGGAGTCATCATTGTTTTTAGCCTGGCGTCCTGCCGTAAAGTACGTCGCCACGCTCAGCAGCAGGTTGAGCACCGGCAGTGCCAGCAATTCGTAGCTCTTGCCCCAGCGCGTCGCCTCGCCAGCGGCATTAAACTTTGTTGCCACCTCGGGACCAATGTTGGGGATAACACACGCTGCGACCACCAGCGGAATCACCGCAAGTACGAGCAGCGCAATACCCATGTAGCCAGCTTTTTTGCCATATTTAAACATATGCGTCGTCCTTACACGTTAAAGCGGAAGTGCACGACGTCGCCATCGGCCATGACATAGTCCTTGCCCTCGATGCGCAGCTTGCCGGCAGCCTTGGCGCCCTGCTCGCCACCGAGCTCGATGTAGTCGTCGTAACCAATGACCTCGGCCTTAATAAAGCCACGCTCAAAGTCGGTGTGGATGACACCGGCGGCCTGCGGGGCGGTCGCGCCCTGACGCACCGTCCAGGCCTTGACCTCCATCTCGCCAGCCGTAAAGAACGACTGCAGGCCGAGCAGCTTGTAGGCAGCCTGAGCGAGCACGTCCAGACCGGGCTGCTCCAGGCCCAGGCTCTCCAGGTAGTCGGCGGCGTCCTCGGGATCGAGCTCGGAAAGCTCGGCCTCGATCTTGGCGCAGATCGGCAGCGGCTTGACGCCATCAATGGGCGCCAGGTCCTCGTTGAGCATGTCCTCGTCTACGTTAGCCACATACAGGATGGGCTTCATGGTGAGCAGGAACAGGCCCTTGGCGGCGGCACGCTCCTCGTCGGTCATCTCCATGGATGCGGCGCGCTTGCCCTCGTTGAGCCAGGCAAGCAGGCGCTTGGCCACCTCGAACTTGGGCATGAGCTCCTTGTCGCGCTTGGCCTCCTTCTCGAGCTTGGGCAGTTGCTTCTCGAGCGTGCCCATGTCGGCCAGGATAAGCTCGGTCATGATGGTGTCGGCATCGCCGGCGGGATCGACGAACTCGCCCGTGCGGCCCACCTCGCGCATAACGTTAGGGTCCTTAAAGTAGCGCACGACCTCGCAGATGGCGTCAGTCTCGCGGATGTTTGCCAGGAACTGGTTGCCCAGACCCTCGCCCTCGTTAGCGCCCTTCACCAGGCCTGCGATGTCGACGAACTCGACCGTAGCCGGCACAATGCGGCCGGGGTTGACGATGTCGGCGAGCTTTTGCAGGCGGCTATCGGGCACATCGACGATACCCACATTGGGGTCGATCGTGGCAAACGGGTAGTTGGCGGCAAGGCCGGTCTTTTTGGTAAGCGCGGTGAACAGCGTCGACTTGCCCACGTTGGGCAGGCCCACGATACCGATGGAAAGGGACACGACAGCTCCTTTTGGTACAGGTACTTCAAACTTCATAAGTATAGCGCCGCCGCAGCATCCGGGCGAATCCGGACACCGCGGCGGCGCAAATGAAGCAGAGATGCGTGAGGGTTCGAGACAGTAGTCCTTACTTAAGCTCGGGCCAGAAATCCTTGTTGGCCTCGATGAGCTCGTCCAGGATCTGCTTAGCAACACTCGCCGAAGGAATGGTCTTGGAGAGCGTGAGTGCCTGCCAGAGCTTCTGGTAGCTGCCCTCGACCCAAGCCTGGACAACGAGCTTCTCGACGGAAACCTGCTGCTCCATCAGGCCCTTCTGGAACTGCGGAATCGGGCCCTGGCAGATCTTCTCAAAGCCGTTGGAACCGACGATGCAAGGCACCTCGACCATGGCCGTCGGGTCGAAGTTGGGCACAGCGCCATCGTTGGGGACGATCAGCAGGAAGCGCTCGAGCGTATTCTCGGCCAGTGCGCAGGCAAGGTCGACGATGTAGTTGGCATGTACATCCGGCTCAAAGCCGCCGTCCTTGGCAGTACCCTTGGCGATGATGTCGCGGCAAGCGCCAAAGACCTTCTTCTCGCGGCCATCCATAACCTCATTGGCGCGAGTGTAGTTGGGGTCAGACGTCTCGACGACATAGTCCGGGTACAGGTAGTACTTGAGGTAGGTATTGGGAATCGTCTCGGGATCGACAGCATAGACATCCTTGGCCTTGCCGAAGGTGTGAATCCAGCTCTCCTCGACATGCTGCTCCTTACCGGCCTCGTGCTCGATGCCGTCCAGGTAGCCGTTCTTAGCCATGTGCTCCTTAATCTGCGGCATGAGGTCGTTGCCCTCCTTGTCGTAGATTTTGCTCCACCAACCAAAGTGGTTGAGGCCGTAGTAGCTGTACTGCAGCTCGCGACGATCCTTGATGCCGCACATACGGCTCATCTTATCCATGAGGTCGATCGGCATGTCGCAGATGTTGATGATGCGGCTGTTGGGGCGCAGCACGCGGCAGGCCTCGGCAACAATAGCTGCGGGGTTGGAGTAGTTGAGCATCCAGGCGTTGGGGCTGTACTTCTCCATGTAGTCGAGGATCTCGATGACACCACCGATGGAGCGCATGCCGTAGGCGATACCGCCGGCACCGCAGGTCTCTTGGCCAACGCAGCCGTACTTGAGAGGAATCTTCTCGTCGAGCTCACGCATGGCGTACAGGCCGACGCGGATGTGAGCAAGTACGAAGTCAGTACCGGTAAAAGCGGTTTCGGGGTCGGTGGTGTAGTTGAACTCAACCTCGGGAGCGTTCTCGTGGAAGTAGATCTCGCAGGCCTTTGCCACGATCTCCTGGCGCTCGGCGTTGTTGTCGTAGAAGGTCACCTTGTTGACCGGGAAGCGGTCGCGCTCCTCAAGCAGCATCAGGGCAATGCCCGGAGTGAAGGTAGAGCCACCGCCGGCAATGGTCACGGCATAGTTTTTCTTGGACATGATGTCCTCCTCATTCTGGCCGCTTGCTCAATCCATCCCCGCACGCGGCCTGTACGGTTTGGAATTGTTACCTAGAAGTGGAGTTTTTTATCTCTAGAATCGGCCTTGCGGTGCATACCGGCTCTGCAAGGCCGATTTTTTCGATGGACGATGGTTTACAGAAGACTCTCGAACTTCAGAAGACTCTCGAACTTCTCGCGAACCTGCGGGACGGCAAGGCCGATGATGACCTGGATTGACTGACCTTGGACCACCAAGCCATGCGTACCGATCGCCTTGAAGGAAGCCTCAGGTGCAACGACGCTCTTGTCCTTGACGTTAACGCGCAGACGGGTAGCGCAGTTAGTTACATCGATGATGTTATCCGTGCCACCGAGCAGATCGAGGATGTTCTCGGCAAGCACCAAGCGCTCATCATCTTTACTCTGGGCGACCGATTTGCCAGCAGCAGCACCGCCCTGCTTTTGCTTGTAGTCGGCCTTGGACTTGAGCTCGACCTCAACATCGTCATCCTCGCGACCGGGGGTCTTAAAGTCGAACTTGACGATCAGGAAACGGAAGACCACGACCCAAAGGGCGGTAAAGCACAGACCGACAAGGATGGAGATGGCGTACTGCAGACCGTGTGCGGCCCAAAGGGGCAGCCAGTCCCACGAGAGCATCGAGATGATGCCGCCGTCGAAGATGCCCACGACGCCAAGGAGGTTTTGAGCCATGCAGCCAAGCGCTCCGAGCACGCAGTGGACGACGAACAGGCCGGGCGCGATGAACAGGAAGGTGAAGTCAAGCGGCTCGGTAATACCGCAAAGCATAGCGGTAAGGGTGACGGGAATGAGCAGAGCCTTGACGCGCTGCTTGCGCTCGGGTTTGGCGGTCATATAAAACGCAATGGCGACGCCAAGAGAGCCGAAGACTTTAGTCCATCCAGGGCAGGTATAGGCAGCCCAGGGTGCGGCATCCTTAAGAGCAATGCTCGGATCGGCAGCCAGTTGGGGCAGGATGTTGGCCCAAGCAGCAAAGATGCCGCCGTTGACCGCCGCGTTGTCGTAATAGAACGGCGTATAGATAAAGTGGTGAAGGCCTGTAGGGATCAGCACGCGCTCGAAGAAAGCAAAGACACCCACGCCAAACGTACCGGCGGAAAGGATGAATCCCTGGAAGGCGGAGATAGCAGCCTGAACATGCGGCCACACCAGGCAGGCGATAAGAGCGACCGGAACCATAACGAAGAAACCGATCATATAGATGAACACGGAGCCCGAGAACACGCCCAGCCACTCAGGAAGTTCGGTGTCGAAGTACTTGTTGTGAAGCATCGTGGCGATACCAGAAATGATAAGCGCGCCCATGATGCCCATATCAAGCGTTTTGATGCTTGCGATAGTGGCAAGACCAGTACCGCTGCCCGCCTCGACAGAGTAGTCAACCCCAAAGACAGGGCCCCACTGCCCCAAGATTGTGCTTACAAAGTAGTTGAAGGTAAGGTAGATGGCCAAAGCCTCCATGCAGCAGCGAGCGTTCTGCTTGTTCGCGAGCGAGATTGGCAACGCTACGCAAAACAGCAACGGCATCTGGTTAAAGAGTGTCCAACCACCCTGGAGCAGCACATTCCAGCAATCAAACCAAAGATGGCCCGCAGTGGCCATCTCGCCAAAGATCGCCTCGGTGGTAAACAACGTACCCAGGCCGACGACGATTCCGGAAAATGCGAAAAGAATTGCAGGCGTGTACATTGCACCGCCGAAACGTTGTATCTTTTGCATCATGACGGGGAATCCCCCTCTCTTCATTCGGAGCGCTGCGGTTTTGGCTTCACTCGAGACCGCAGACGCGCCGTTTGCGTGTACCTCGTGCAATAGGACGGGTGGGCCCGCTTCCCTGACTTCTTGCGCTTCTATTTTTATCATATCACTTATCTAGACAAGTTAATATGGTTTCTATGTTCGGTCAACGGTCGATAATTGACGATGAACGGTTAATTTCAAAGGTTTTGCCTGTTATTGCCTGTTTGTCTAAAACTTCTAAAACAAAATATTTATCAACTTGTCTAGATAGGCTTGTATGAGGATGTTTGCATACCTATACTTCATTACAACATTCACCGCCACGTTAAGGAGTCACCATGAAAAGCGCGGTCTTCTATGGAAAGCACGATCTCAGGGTCGAGGATTCGACAAAACCGGCCGTGAGCAAGCGTGACGTTCTGATCAACGTCAAAGCTTGCGGCGTCTGCGGCACCGACGTGCATATCTATGAAGGCGACAAGGGCGCAGCCGACGTTACCCCGCCCACAATCCTTGGTCATGAGTTCGCTGGCGTTATCGAGGCCGTGGGCTGCGATGTCACCGGCTTTAAGCCGGGCGATCGCGTGTGCATCGACCCAAACCATCCCTGCGGCTGCTGCGAACCCTGCCGTGATGGAATCAACCACTACTGCGAGCATATGACCGGCTACGGCACCACCGTTAACGGCGGCTTTGCGGAGTACTGCTCCGTCGATATGCAGCAAGTCTACAAGTTGGGCGAACACACCAGCTTCGAGCAGGGCGCCATGACCGAGCCCGTCGCTTGCTGCCTGCACGGCATCGATATGTGCAACATCAAGCCCGGCAGCACGGTTGTCGTCATCGGCGGCGGCATGATCGGCCTGCTCATGATGCAGCTCGCCAAAAACGCCGGCGCCACCAAGGTCGTCTTGCTCGAGCCCGTCGAGGGCAAACGCGAGGTTGCACTCAAACTCGGCGCCGACCTGGCAATTGATTCCATCCACGAGGACGTCCCGGCCCGCCTGAAGCAGGAGGGCGTCGGCAACGTCGATGTCGTTATCGAGTGTGTTGGCAAGCCCGTCACCATCGAGCAGGCCATCCAGATCGCCGGCCACAAGGCTACGGTCATGATGTTCGGCCTCACCAAGCCCGATGAGACGATCACCGTCAAGCCCTTCGAGGTCTTCCAGAAGGAGCTTGTGCTCACCTCGTCCTTCATCAACCCTTATACGCAGCGTCGCGCACTCGAGCTCATCGACTCGGGCAGGATCGACGTTTCTTCGATGGTCGCCAAGGTGGCTTCCCTCGACGAACTCGGCGCCATCCTGTCAGACCCGGCCCTGCGTGCCATGGGCAAATATATAATCGATCCCAGCAAGTAAATCGATTGACACCTGCGCGGACGGCCCTCATCCGTCGTTCACGCACCCAGCTCTAGGAGACCGTCATGGCGCGAGCCATCTTCCAAACTATTTATGACAACGTGAAGCAGTCGATTGATGACGGCACATATGCCTATCAGAGTTATCTGCCTTCGGAGACTGAGCTCACGCAGCTGTTTGACTGTTCGCGCATGACGGTCCGTCGCGCCATCTCGATGCTTGCGGCAGATGGTTACGTGCTCCCCCAGCAAGGCAAAGGCATGCGCGTCATTCGCAACATCAGTGACGAGACGAGTCGTGGCGGCGGCGGACTCGAGACCTTTAAGGAAATCGCGACCAGCCGGGGCTTTGAGCTCAAAACGGTCACCACTGTCTTTGAGCTCCTCGTCTGCAGCAAGGCGCTCTCCAAGATTACCGGGTTTCCCGAAGGCTGCGAGCTCACGCGCGCCAAACGCATCCGCTATGCAGACGGACAAGCCGTGTGCTCCGACGACTCCTATTACCTAAGCTCACAGGTACCGGGGCTGACACCCGAAATTGTCAACGACTCGATCTATCGTTACCTCGAAGAAGACCTTGGCATTAAGATTGCCACGGGCAAACGCGATGTAACGATCGAGCACCCCACGCCCGAGGATGCACGCGTACTCGATCTCGACGACTTTAACGCACTCGCTGTTGTACGCGGGCAGACCTACAACGCCGACGGCATCCTTATGGAATACACCGAGACCAAACAGGTTCCCGGCTTCTTTTTACTCCATGAAACCGTGACGCGCAACGGTACCGGTCGAACCGGCCATCAAAGCAGCATGAACTAACCATCTATTAGTTGCGGTGGAATAGCTCCTAGAATGGCCAGCTTAAGGGCAAAACAGGAACTATTCCACCGCAACTTTTTGGCCGGTGGGGCAGTACCTGTCCCACCGGCCATCATTTACGCTCGTTTAGCTAGTCCGCGAGCTTCTCCACCTGATCGAGCATCTTGTCAAACTTGGCCTTTGCTTCGGCTTTGACCTTCTCAGCTTCTTCGTGAGCCTTCGCCTTCTGGGCGGCCTTTTCCTCGGCCTCGGGGTCGACGACGACCAGATTGGACGCGTCGTGCTCAACAAGCTTGAGCGCATGCTCGGGACACACCTTGACACAGGCGCCGCAGCCCAAACAATACGTGGACTCCAACGCAAAGCGGCCACTTCCCACCAGATCGCAGGCGAACGTAGGGCATACATTGACGCACTCACCACACGACGTGCACTTGTCAAAATCGCACTCCGGCGTGCTCACCTGCATGTTCTGGGCAAGCTCGGGATGGTTTTGCAGCGTCGAGAGCACCAGCTGCCGCCCGTGGGTGAGCGAACGGCGGCGCTTGGTCGTCGTGGTGCCGCACATGGTGTTGAGCGTGCGCTCCAGCTGGGTAATCTGATGGCGATGGGCCTTCAACTTCTGCGTCACCGAGGCCAGCGCCGCCGTCGCCGGATTGAGCTTGGTCACCGTCAGGCCCGTGGTGCGAGCGATCTTTTCCATGTACTCCTTGCGCTCGTACTCGCGACGCTTATGGCACTTGAGGCTCTTGGGGTCGACCTCCAGGCCCATACCCGTGCCGGACCACTCCTCGGCCTTCGCAATCGCCTCGCCCAGAATATCCTCACCGCCGGTATTGCGGCATTTATCGCACACGCCCAACGGCAGGTACACACTCACGTTGGGATAGTCGGCCAGTACCGAAAACCAAGTCTCTGCCGTAATATCGCCCACGCAGGCAACGACGACCTCGTTTTCGCGCGGCATGCGCTTGAGGGCGCGCGTACAGGTGACGTAGGCGGTCTCGTGGCTCGTAGCAGCAGAGACGATATCGTCATACAGGTTTTTGGGCGCCAGACGCGGCGAGATGATTGCCTCGGTCGGACAGGCAGCGGCGCACAGGCCGCACTTGCGACAGGAGTCGAGGATCTCGATGGCGTCTTCCTCGACCTCGATAGCGTTGACCGGGCACACGTCCATGCACGCGGTGCAGCCGCTCTTTTCGTTTTTGCAGGTCAGGCACGGAATGGTGTTGCCGCGCGGACGCTCCTTATAATCGGCAGGGTTCCACTGCGGCGCCGACGGATCGAGCGCGTCGGTCACACCGCCAAGCGGATTTTTAAGAAAATCGAAACCTTTGCTGATCTCGATAATGTCATCAAACAGATCGTGTTCCTGCGCCATGCGCGGCCCCTCCCTGAGCAGTGCAAACAAGCGATAGATAATGATACGCTATCGGCCCACGCCTCGGGCAAATTACACGCGGAGCACCTTTGAAGCAAATAGCCCATGGCCTATCGCCGCCTCGATTGCACAAGGTCAATCAAGCGCCAAACTATGCCTCGCGCATGAGCTCGGCGAGCTTTTGCCTGGTCACCTTGGCCTGCTCGTTGGCCATATTGCGTTCGTTTCTAAAGGCTGCATTTGCAACACCCTGCAGATCGGCATCGGAAATCTCGCCAAGACCCAGCTCCTCGAGCGTCGTCGGCAGACCAACGCGCTGGCAAAACTCGAGCACCTGATCAAGCTCGGGCGCACGCTCCAGGCGCAGCTGCACCACCAGGCCAAATGCCACGGCCTCACCATGCATGGCCTTGCACTCGGGCAAAATCGTCAGGCCGTTGGCGATGGCATGCGCCAACGCCAAGCCACCGCTCTCAAAGCCGACGCCCGAGAGCAGAATATTGCACTCGATCAGGCGCTCAACCGCCGGCGATATACGGCCCTTTTTGAGATCGCGCTTGGCAGCGACGCCGCACTCCATAAGCGTGTCATAGCAGGCACGAGCCGCAACCAAGGCCAAGTGTCCCGGCGCGCCACCGTGCTCGTTGGCGCCGTGCGCCGCGGCGCACGAACGCGCCTCGAAGTACGTTGCCAGCGCATCGCCCATACCAGCGACCGTCATACGCAGCGGGGCTGACGCGACCACGTTGGTATCGACCACGACCAGGTCTGGATTCTTCTCGAGCATCAGGTAGCGGTCGAACGACCCATCCTCGTGATACAGCACCGAAATCGCACTGCACGGACCGTCCATCGACGCCGCCGTGGGGCATACGCACAACGGCAACTCGGCATAAAACGCAACGGCCTTGGCGATATCGAGCATTTTGCCGCCGCCAATACCCACCACCATGTCGCAATACTCGGCCTGGGCTTCCTTAGCCATTTCGACAACGGCCTCTTCCGTACACGGACCGTCATAAATCTTAAAGAACGGCTCGCTTAGATCGTCGTCCAGAAATCCATCGACGATCTGCCTGCACAGCCGATCCTCGGTGCCCTGGTCAAACAAGACATAGGCAGCGCAGCCCAACCATGACAAATACCTGCCCTGACGCGAGAGTTCGCCCGGCCCCTGAACATACCGGCCGGGACCGCCATAAACCATGGGAAGCGCCATACGAGAATCCGCCCTTCATCAAACAACGATTGGTGCAAAGTAACCTGACCCCTTTGCACCATAGCAAAAAGGGGCAAAGCCATCTGCTGGCTTTGCCCCTTCCTTAGCTTGATTTACTCATCCATGAGATAGTAGTGGCCCAGTGCGTCGGCACCCAGGATGGCGTTTGCGACCATCTCGGGCGTCACCTCAAACGGCATGTTGCACATGGTGTCCTCGGGCGCACACGCGGCCTCGGCAACAATCATGGCCTTCTCGCGCGTAACCTCGGCAACGCCAAGTTCCTTCATCGTGACCGGCAGGCCCAGCTCAATGCAGAAGCCCAAGACTTCCTCGAGCTTCTCGGTCGGGGCATCCTCGAGTACCAGCTGGACGATGGTGCCGAAGGCGACCTTCTCGCCGTGATACATGCTGTGGCACTCGGGCAGCATCGTCAGACCATTGTGGATGGCATGAGCAGCAGCAAGGCCCGAGCTCTCAAAGCCAATGCCCGAAAGCAGCGTATTGGCCTCGATGATATGCTCGACGGCGGGCGTGAGCGCACCCTTCTCCAGCGCGACCTTGGCCTTGACGCCATCGGCCATAAGCGTCTCGTAGCAGAGCTTGGCGAGCGCCAGGCCGGCCATGCCGCCCTTGCCGCCAGCGCAGGTGCCGCCGTCGGCATCGTGCGTCGCCTGGGCCTCGAAATAGGTTGCGAGCGCATCGCCCATACCGGAAACCGTCAGGCGCACCGGGCTCGCCGCGATAACCGTCGTATCCATCAGGACAATGTTGGGGTTTGCCTTAAGGAAGAGATATTTATCGAACTGGCCGTCATCGGTGTAGAGCACCGAAAGTGCCGAGCACGGTGCATCGGTCGAAGCAATGGTGGGGCAAATGATAACCGGGGACTCCAGGTAATAGGCGACGGCCTTCGCGGTGTCGAGGATCTTGCCGCCACCGACGCCGACGATGATGTCGCAACCGTTGTCGCGGGCGAGCGCAACCAGGCGATCGACCTCGCCCTTGGAGCACTCGCCGTTAAAGTCCTCAAACAGCAGCTCGGCCTTGGCCTCGGCAAAGCCGCCCTCGATCTTGGCACCGACGCGCTTCTTGCCCGAAGGCGTCACGATGACGAGGGCCTTAGCGCCGAGCGGCTCGACATAGGAGCCGAGCTTGGCGAGCTCGTCCGGACCCTGGATGTACTTGCTGGGGCTATTGAAAATTGCAGCCATAACTATCCCATTCTCTAAAAAAGAAAGGGGCTCCGTACGGATACGTGCGGAGCCCCCTCGTTACGATAACAAGAGTCGATTAGAAATCGATGTCGGTGTCGTAGTAGCAGGCCTTGAGGATCTTCTCGAAGTCGGCAGCCTTGGTCTCACGCGGGTTCTCGGGCGTGCAGGCGTCCTGCTCGGCGTTCGCGGCGATCTCGGGCAGCTTGGCGAGGAACTCCTCCTCGGAAACCATCTGCGGGTTCTCGGCGTCGACCTTCACGCCACCATTCGCGTAATCCTTGATGGACTGCGGAATGTTGAGCTGGTCGTTGAGGTCGCGGATCTTCTGGACGAGCGCAGCGATGAGCTCCTCGTTGGTCTCGCCGGGAAGGTGCAGGATCTCCTTGGCCACGTAAGCGTAACGCTCGGCAGCACGCGGGTCCTTGGAGTTCCACTGGATGACCTTGCCCAGGTACATGGCGTTAGCGGCACCGTGGATGATGTGGCCGTTCTCGAAGGCAGCACCGGTCTTGTGAGCCATGGAGTGAACGATGCCGAGCAGGCCCGAGGAGAAGGCGATACCGGCGATGCACTGAGCCTCGTGCATGTGCTGACGGGCCTCATGGTCGCCAGCATAGGACTTGGGCAGCCACTCGACGATCTCGCGGATGCCGTGCAGAGCGTTGGCGTCGGTGAACATAGAGGCGCAGGTGGAAACGTAGGCCTCCATGCAGTGGGTCAGAGCATCCATGCCGGTGTGAGCGCACAGCTTGGCGGGCATGGTGTAGGTGAGCTCGGGGTCGACGATGGCGACATCAGGGGTGATGTTGAAGTCGGCCAGCGGGTACTTGATGCCCTTGGCGTAGTCGGTAATGACGGAGAACGCGGTGACCTCGGTAGCGGTGCCGGAGGTAGAGGAGATGGCGCAGAAATGAGCCTTCTGACGCAGCTCAGGGAAGCTGAACGGCTGGATGATGTTATCGAAGGACTCCTCGGGATACTCGTAGAAGACCCACATGGCCTTAGCGGCATCGATGGGCGAGCCGCCGCCGATGGCGATAATCCAGTCGGGCTCGAACTCGCGCATGGCCTCGGCGCCCTTCATGACCGTCTCGATGGACGGGTCGGACTCGACGCCCTCGAACAGCTTGACCTCGAAACCGCCTTCCTTAAGGTCGTTCTCGACGTCCTGCAGGAACCCGCCGCGGCGCATAGAGCTGCCGCCAGAAACGATGATGGCCTTCTTGCCCTTGAGGTTCTTCACCTCGTGGCGAGCGCCCTCACCAAAGTACAGATCGCGAGGATTGGTAAAACGTCCCATACTGTGCCTCCTAAACAAGCCCCTCTTAGACTTGCGTATATAACGGAGCACCCAATTGGCTCCGTTAGGACCGGTTTGCGCGTTGCCGGCGATGACAATGCGCGATGTCTAAACGTCTCAACGCTCAGACAAACACTATTTTACCGTTCTGGTTGGTCAGTTATTCACCTAAAGCCGCCAATGATGAAACGTTTTTTCTATCCCTGAAGACCCTTGTACGGCATTCATACTCCCAAGCTGGGCAAACGTTTTATCAAGGTTGACTACATATCCCGGGCAGGACGGTGCCCCTCCAAAATATGCACCGTTCGCCGCCAAAAATCGACCGTTTGCGGCACCGTGATACCACTCGGTCGTCCAAGGTGCCGACATTTGTGCGACATCCGTCTTCGTGGTGCAAAGGTGCAAGTCCAAGTGCGGCACCCCCGGTGTGCCACATGCGGGTAAACTAGAACCTTATATAGAAACATTTGAACCCTAACCGCAGCAAAGGAGGCCCCATGGCATTCGATCCCATTCAAGAGGATTGCCATCGCCTCGTTCTTGAGGCCTTGCGCCGCGACAATATCCCGCTCACCGACGCTGCCGCCGTAGAGCGTCTGATGGAACAATTCACCCGCAACCCCGCACCGCTCATCGTGCACGACCGCGACCGCGCCGGGCACCTCATTGCCAAGGTGGTCGAGGCTGTCGACTACCGCATTCCCTTTATCCCTGACGATACCCAAGCAGAGCAAGAAGAGACAGCTGCCGAGAACATGCTCCGCGAGGCGGCCGCACTCGATCCGGCCAACTGGGACGCCCAGCGCATGCTGACGGCACTCACCGCCGAATCCAACGAGGAATACGTACAGTACCTGGTGTCCAAGTGCGATGAGGTCGAGCACGACCTAGCGCTCAAAATCGCCTCGGCCCAGGACCCCTACGAGCGCGAGGCCGCAGGCGACCTTACGCGCCGTCCCTATCTGCGCTGGCTTGCCGCCTTGGCATCGCGCGCGCTCATTAGCGGACGCTACCGCATGTCGCTCGAAGCCGCGAATCGCAGCTTGGACTTTGCCCCCAACGATCCCGCCGGCGTCCGCCACACCGCGATGCTCGCCATGGCGAAGCTCGAATACCCCGCCGAGGAGCTCAAGCGCTTTCGCTCCGCTCACTCCGTGCCCTATCTTGCCAACACGCCGCTGCGCCGCCGCCCCAAAGATGCGGAGCGCGACTTGGACCCGTGGACGCTCATCGCACTGATGAGCGCAGCCTGGCGCGAGCTGGACTACGAGGGCGCCGAGCACTACTTGCGCATCCTTGCGCGCTCGTGTCCGCACGCAGCCGAGGCACTCTACTTCCAAACCGAGTTTCCCGATGGCGTCTATGCCCGCGTCAACGTGGGTGCGGGCTCCACCGACGAGCTTGTCCTTGCGCTGTCCGAGGCGACGCCGGTACTGCAGGAGGGCCTGGGCGCCCCCGACAACGCCAGCTTTGCCGCCTGGGTCGCCACCAACGATATCGTGCGTTCCCAAATCGATGAGCGCATCCTGCAGGCGGCCGAGCAGGGTTTGCCGTTTAAGGGAGGAGACCTCTAATGGATCCGAGCGTCTACATCCCCGCCTACCTGGAGCGCACCTATCTGGCGTCGCACCCCGAGCTCACCGATGCAGCACGCGAGCTTGTCCATAACGACATTAGCGCGAATCCCCAAAAGTATGCGCAGTCCGAGCATGCCCAGGCGCTGCTGTCCTACGCCGGTGTTCATCGCCACCTGCTCGACGAGCTTCATCGCATCGAGGACATGGGCAGCGACAAGGAGTTCGAGCAGACGCGCAATCGTCTGTTCGACGACATGCGAGATGAGCTGCTCAAGATTGTCCGCGTCGATGCGTATGTCCTCGATGCCCAGCTGCTCGCCATCATTTTGGCGGACACGCCCGTTGACGCCTGCCTGGGCGACCTGATGAAGCTCGAGGCGACCACGGCCGACTACCTGCAGCAAAGCGTGCCCGGGTTCGATATGGAAGCCCCACACTACTGGGCCAACAAGGTGCTGGCGGACGGCGTGACGGCGGCCGATCTCACCGTAAGCGAGCCGGCGCTTATCGGATGGCTCCACACGCTCGAGGCCATCTCGCAGCTATGCATGGCGAGCGCTCGCTACCGTGCTGCCGTCAACTATTCTCGCCGTGTTCTTAAGGCGGAAGGTTATCCCACCCGAGCTGCAGGCACCGTGCTACTAGCCCTCGCTCGTCTGGAAGACGAGGACGGCTTTTTTGCCCTGGCCCACCAGCTCGAGGAGCAGATGGGGGCCGATACCCTCGAGAACTCCCCCTGGTACCTGCTCGCCCGCACGATCTTGCTGTTCAAAACGAACAAGATGCGCCCGGCGACACGCGCGCTGCGTGAGTTCGCTAACCGCTGCGAGGGCGGTGCGTTCTTCTTACTGAACCCCATGTACCAGACACCGTACCTTCCCTGCCGGCCCGAGCCACACGATCCCTGGGATCTTTCGCACCAGGCCGTTTGGGAAGCGGACGGTATTATCTCGGACACTCCCGACTTTGCCCCCTGGGCCAATGCCTGCGAAGACGTGTCGCAGCTTGCCCAGGAATTTGCGCGCCGCTACGGTTTTTAGTGACGCACTCGACCCGACCATGTCGTTTACGTTAGGAACGGTTTCATGAACCTCCGCTCATCTCTTGCCTGCACCTCGAGCGATATCGCTCGCTGGGGACTGCGCTCCGTCCTCAAGCGCCAGGGCGGCGTACTCCCCGGCCGCATCGCCATGAAGATCGACCCCGAGTTGCTGAGCGACCTTGCCGGCCTTGTCGACCGCAGCGTGGTGATCACCGGCACCAACGGCAAGACCACCACCTCCAACCTCATCGCCGACGCTGTTGCCGCCAGCGGTGCCACCGTGGTATGCAACCGCGCCGGCAACAACATGGAGCCGGGCGTGGTGGGTGCACTGCTCGAGGCGCGCAGCGGCCTCAAGCGAGCCGGCGGCAAGCGCGTGGGCGTTTTTGAATGCGATGAGCTCTACACCGTGCGCGTCCTGCCCAAGCTCAAGCCGACGTACTTCGTGCTGCTCAACCTGTTCCGCGACCAGCTGGACCGCTACGGCGAGATTGACCACACCCAGGACGTCATCGCCCACGCGCTGGAGCTTTCGCCGGCAACGACGCTCATCTACAACGCCGACGACCCGCTGTGTGCCGCAATCGCCGCGCGCGTTCCCAACGCGAGCATCGCCTTTGGCATCGACGGCGCCACCAACACCGAGTCCGACCGTATTAGCGACTCACGTTTTTGCTCACAGTGCAACGCACCGCTGGAGTATGACTACGTGCAATACGGCCAGCTCGGCGCCTACCATTGCCCCTCGTGCGGCTGGGCCCGTCCCGCGCTGGTCCGTCGCGTGACGGGCGTGGAGCTCGGCTGCAACGGCTATGGTTTTGACCTGGTGTTTGGATCTGATTCCAGCGCGCCAGCCGCACACATCGCCACGCGCTACAACGGCCTGTACATGGTCTATAACGTTGCCGCCGCCTTCTTTGCCGCACGCGAGTTGGGCGTGGACACGGCGTTTCTACAGCCTGCGCTCGATGCCTACGTCCCCGCCGGCGGACGCATGGGCCGCTGGGATATCGCCGGCCGCACCGTCGAGGCCAACCTGGCTAAGAATCCCGTAGGCTTTGATCGACAAATCCAGTCCATCAAGACGGCAGGCGGCAGACTCTGCGCTTTCTTCCTCAACGACAACGACGCCGACGGACACGATGTATCGTGGATCTACGACGTCGACTTTGAGCGCATCGCCGACACGCCGGGTCTTGTCGCCTTTGCCGGAGGCACGCGCGCGCACGACATGCAGGTGCGCCTCAAGTACGCCGGCATCGATGCCGCGATTATCTCGGACGTCGCGCAGGCAATTGGCGCCGTGGCAGACGAGGCCGCCGATGACACCTTCTACGCCGTCGCCAACTACACGGCCTTCCCGCCGCTGGTCAAGGAGCTCGACGGGCTGAAAGGTTCCACCGCCGACGCTGTTGCCGGGCGCACCGTAGCCCGTGCCGACGGCAGCGCTCTTCCTGTCGGCATCGCGCCAGTCGAGCTTTCGCGCCCGCTGCGCATCGTCTACCTGTATCCCGATGCCCTTAACCTCTACGGCGACGGCGGCAATGTCATCGCCCTCGAGCGCCGCTGCGCCTGGCGCGGCATTCCCGTGCGCGTGGACGAGGTCCGCATGGGCGAGGCGCTCGATCTCACCGATGCCGATATCGTCATGATGGGCGGCGGCTCCGACCGCGACCAACTGGCCGTGGCACACGAGTTGCTCGCTCAAAAAGACAAGGTCGCATCCTATGTTGAGGATGGCGGTTCGTTGCTCGCCATCTGCGGCAGCTATCAGCTGCTCGGCCGTTCGTACTATATGGGTGAGAATCGTATTGAGGGTCTGGGAGTCATTGCCGCCGAAACCGTACGCGGCTCCGACCGCCTGATCGGCAACGTAGCCGTCAAAACTAATCTGGCACCCGAGCCCTTTGTGGGATTCGAGAACCATGGAGGTCGCACCCTGCTCGATGCAGAGGCCACGCCACTCGGAACGTCCGTCGTCACGGGCACCGGCAACAACGGCGACGATGGCCTTGAGGGTCTGATCTACAAGGGCGTCATCGGCACGTACCTGCACGGGCCGGCGCTGCCCAAGAACCCCGAACTCGCCGACTGGCTGATCGCGCACGCCCTCGAGCGCCGCGGCGATGCGCAGGCCGCCGCCCTGCTGCCGCTCAAGCCCCTCGACGACACCTACGAGCACGCCGCCCACGACGCAGCCATGAAGCTCCTCCCCTAGCACCTCACAACCACAAAGGGGACAGGCACCGGTTGATTTTCAATCTCAATGCAACAGCCTGAACGGGTCCCGCGTTTCCGCAGCTAGCGCAACGCGGAAATAGCTCCCGGCACCTGGCCGTCACCTCGTTTCCGCAGGTGGAGAGGCTATGGAGGCCGGTGCCCCATGCCGCCGCCGCATGCTCCGCCAGCCCGCCGCGCAGCCGTTCCGGACTCAGCGCAACGGGCCCTCCGGCCCATGTCCCGGACCGCCGCCTATCCCGCCAGCGGCCCCTCGCCCCTCGCGGCCCTGGCCCTGTCGATGCAGCCGGGCGTCAGGTCGAGCTCGCCGGGCGCCAGCTCCTCTATCCCGAACGCGTCCATGAGGGCGGAGGCGTCCTCCCCGAGGGCCATCCGCAGCACGCGCGCCGGCGTCAGGAACCCGAGCGCCCCTCTCGGCTCGGAGTTCACCTGCGACATGAGCAGCGCGCAGTCCGCCGCCGTCAGCCGGTCGAACCTGGCCCCGGAGCCCTTGGGCAGCAGCTTCCTGATCTCCACGTGGTTCTTCTCGCACGCGCCCTTCTGCTGGCTCTGCCGGGGGTCGCAGTAGAAGAGCCTGGTCTCGCCGTCCCGCTCGCCGATCAGCGCCGCGATGGCGTCCTCGTCGGCGAACTCGCTCCCGTTGTCGGTGAGCACGGCGCCGAAGGCGCGCCTCGCGCCGTCCTCGCCGAGGACCCCGCGCAGGGAGGAGAGCGCCGCCAGGACAGAGGCGCACGTGCCGTCCGGCAGCGGCAGGGCCAGCTGGAAGCGGCTCGGGCGGTGCAGGAGCGTGAGGAGCCTGGCGGAGTCGCCCCTGGAGCCCTCGACGGTGTCCATCTCCCAGGCCGCGGCGCAGGCGTCCTCGCCGAGCGCGAGGAACGACGCGTGCGACCTGCGCGACGAGTGGGACGTCGCCCTTCTCGGGGCCCGGCGCGACCTCGGCCTGTAGCCGACCTTGCGCCTGAGCTCCATGTTCGTCATGCCGTCGTAGCCGGCGTCCACCCACCTGTAGACGGTGGAGGCGCTGAGCCCGGGGGTCGTCGCCGCTATCTGCTGCGGGGAGAGCCCGCGCGCGAGCCCGTCCCTGATGGCCGCGAGCTTGGCGGCGGCGCCCTCCTCGGTCTCGTCGATCCCGGACCTGCTGTTAGTGCTAATCTAAAAATGACCACTTTCGCAAACGTATCTCGCCGAATGCGC
>CAUCUN010000026.1:0-17415 GCA_958445985.1 uncultured Collinsella sp.
CCCCTCGTCTCCACCCGAGCATTGAATGAGGCTCCAACGCAAGTTGGGGCCTTTTTTCATATAGGCACACAAGGTCAAAGGCGGCACCATGATCCTCCTGGTCGACAAGATCGAAAAAAGCTTCGGCGCGCGCGTCCTCTTTAGCGGCGCGTCCTTCCAGATCAACCCCGGCGAGCGCTTCGCGCTCGTGGGCCCCAACGGCGCCGGCAAAACCACCATGCTCAAGATCATCATGGGCATCGACAGCCCCGACGCCGGTCAGGTCCAGTACGCTAAGGACTGCCAGGTAGGCTACCTGGAGCAGGAAACCAACCTGGAGCAAAAGGACACCACCATCCTTGCCGAGGTCATGGCCGCCGCCAAGGAAATCCGCCGCATGGGCGAGCGCGCCAACGAGCTGCAGGCTCAGATCACCGAGCTCTCCGAACAGGGAAAGGACGTCGACGCACTCCTCAACGAGTACGGCCAGGTCCAGGACCGCTTTGAGCATCTGGGCGGCTACGAGCTCGAGAGCAACGCCCGCAAGATCCTGTCCGGTCTGGGCTTTAAGGTCACCGACTTTGAGCGCCCGTGCTCCGAGTTCTCGGGCGGCTGGCAGATGCGCATCGCGCTGGCCAAGCTCTTCCTGCGCCACCCCGACCTGCTGCTTCTGGACGAGCCCACTAACCACCTGGACCTCGAGAGCGTCCAGTGGTTGCGCGGCTTTATTGCCAACTACGACGGCGCCGTCCTCATCGTCAGCCACGACCGCGCCTTCATGGACGCCTGCGTCGACCACGTCGCCGCACTCGAAAACCGTCGCGTGACCACCTACACCGGCAACTACAGCAGCTACCTCAAGCAGCGCGAGGACAACCTGGAGCAGATGCGCGCCAAGCGCGCCGCCCAGGAGCGCGACATCGCCCACATGCAGGTCTTCGTCGACAAGTTCCGCTACAAGCCCACCAAGGCCGCCCAGGCGCAGGAGCGCATCCGAAAGATCGAGCAGATCAAAAAGGAGCTCGTCATCCTGCCCGAGGGCCACAAGCATATCGACTTTAAGTTCCCCGATCCGCCGCGCTCCGGCGACATGGTCGTGGGCCTGGAGGGCGTCTCCAAGTCCTACGGCAAAAAGCACATCTACAGCGACATCGACCTCAAGCTCTACCGCGGCGAGCATGTGGCGCTCGTCGGCCCCAACGGCGCCGGCAAGTCTACCCTCATGAAGATCCTCGCCGGTCTGGAGCCGCCAACTACCGGCACGCGTGATCTGGGCACCAACGTGGGCGTGGCCTACTACGCCCAGCACGCACTCGAGGGCATGACCGAGTCCAATACCGTCCTGCAAGAGATCGACACCGTCACGCCCAAGTGGACCGTGCCGCAGCAGCGCAGCCTGCTGGGCGCCTTCCTATTTAGCGACAACGATTCCATCGAAAAGCAGGTTCGCGTCCTCTCCGGAGGCGAAAAGGCGCGTCTGGCCCTGGCCAAAATGCTCGTGGCCCCCGAGGCGCTCCTGTGCCTGGACGAACCCACCAACCACCTTGACATCGACTCGGTGGACATGCTCGAGAACGCCCTGCAAAACTTCCCCGGAACCATCGTGCTGATCAGCCACGACGAGCACCTGGTGCGCGCCGTGGCAAACCGCATCATCGACATCCGCGACGGCAAGGTCACGGTCTACGACGGCGACTACGACTACTACCTCTACAAGCGCGAGGACCTCGCAGCCCGCGCCGCCGCCGAGGCGGCAGGGGAGAGCACGCCCGCCGTATCCAAGCCCGCCAAAACCTGCTCCGCCCAAGCCGACACCCCCGCCGCCGCACCCAAGCCTGCCGAGGGTAAAAAGACCAAGGAGCAAAAGCGCGCCGAGGCCCAGGCCCGCGCTGCGCTCAACAAAAAGCTCAAGGGCGTGCGTAACCAGCTCAAGAAGATCGAGACGGAGCTCGACAAAAAGCGCGCCCGCTATGACGAGCTTATGGAATTGATGGCCAGCGAAGAGCTTTATGCCGATCAGGACAAGTTCAACGCCGCGCTGGGGGAATATAACGGCCTTAAGCAAGAGCTACCCAAGCTCGAGGACGAATGGCTGGAGCTTTCCACCCAGATCGAAGAGGAGACCGCGCGTGAACTCTCGTAAGGCCGCTGCCGTGGCGATGAGCATCATCGCCATCGCTTGTCGCATCTGCGGCATCTTTATGAGCGCGATGACCGTGCTGCTGTGCTTTAGCGGCCTCACCGCCAAACTGCAGATCGTTGGCTTTGTCGTTGAGCTTTCGCGCGCACTGCCAAGCGCCATCGCCGGCTACGGTGTCATCACGTCGCCCTTTGGTGGCGTGTTTCGCCTGGATTACGCCATCGTCGCGGTAATCTTGTTTGTGGCCGACTACCTGCTCACGCGCGCCTCGCGCCGCGTCCGCTAGGAGAGCGCCATGTCCAGCAGCTACATCATGAACCTGCTCGCCAGCGCCGTCGCCGTCATCGTTGGCATCGTCATTCACGAGAGCGCGCACGCCGCCGCGGCCTGGGCTCTCGGCGACAAAACGGCGCGCTCGCGCGGACGCGTATCGCTCAACCCGCTCAACCATATCGACCCGTTTGGCACCATCATCTTGCCGCTGCTCATGCTCGCCGCCGGCGGTCCCGTGTTCGCCTTCGCCAAGCCCGTGCCCGTCTATCTCAACAACCTTAAGCACCCCAAGCGCGACGAGGTCCTGGTGAGCGTAGCCGGCCCCACATCGAATATCGCACTCGCGTGCCTCGCGGCCGCCCTCATGCACGTAACGTACGGCAATCTCTACGCCAGCATGTCCTTTGCCCTGGCGTCACAGATCATGAACTTCGGCGCCACGTTTATCGTGGTCAACCTGTCGCTTGCGTTCTTCAACCTCATCCCGATCCCACCGCTCGACGGCTCGTCGATCATTGTGCCGTTCCTTAAAGGCAAGGCTCTCAACAACTATTATCGTCTGCAGCAATACGCTATGCCCATCCTCATCCTAGTGCTGTACCTGCTGCCCATGTGGACCGGCATCGACGTGATCGGCCGCTATTTCGACGTTACCGTGTATCCGCTCGCTGAGCAGCTGCTCAACTTCGCAATCGCCGGCATCTAAGGTAAACTTACAGGTCAACCGTGCATAACGGTCAGAACATGCACCCAAACCGCGCCGCGAAGGCGCCGTCAAAGGAGGTCGAAGATGTCGTATCGCGTGTCGACGCAGGTCTACAGCGGACCGTTCGACCTGCTGCTGCAGCTGGTAACCCGCCAAAAAGTAGATATCGGCGCCATCTCCATCAGCGAGGTGGCCGAACAGTACCTTGCCGAGGCAGAGCGCATTGAGGCGCTGGACCTGGACGTGGCGAGCGACTTTTTGCTGGTGGCGGCAACCCTTTTGGACATCAAGGCTGCCTCTCTAGTGCCGCAGGAGGCCCCGCGCAAAGTCGATGACGACGATAGCGAGTTCGACGAAGACCTCGAGGAACTCAGCGCGCTCGACGGCGACGCCCTGCGTGAGGTCCTGATCCAGCGCCTGATTGCCTACAAGCAGTTTAAAGGTGCGGCTGCGGCCCTCGGTGCGCGCATGCAGGCCGAAAGCCGCATGCATCCGCGCGTGGCCGGCCCCGACCCCGAGTTCTTGGGCCTAATGCCCGACTATCTGGCCGGCATTACCCTGCGCGGTCTGGCCGTTATCTGTGCCGACCTGGATGGCAAACGACAGACCTTCCTGCTGGAGGCCGAGCACGTGGCGCCGCATCGCGTGCCGCTCGACCTGACGGTGGCCTCGGTCGACCGCTTTACCATGGCGCACCAAACCTGCACTTTCCGCGAGCTGCTGGACGGCGATGCCACCACCGAGCAGCTCGTTGTCACCTTCCTGGCCATGCTGGAGCTCGCCAAGCGCGGCTCGCTTACGCTGAGCCAGGACAAGATCTTCGGAACCATCCGCATCAACCGAGTCGAGGGCGCCGAGGCCTATGTGCCCGGCGAGGGCCCCGAGCTCACCGAATAGGAGCCGCAACCATGTCAACCCTTTCCACGCTGGAGGCAAACAGCCTCAAAGGCGCCCTCGAGGCACTGCTGCTGGTGTCGAGCGACCCGGTGAGCGCGCCCGCGCTGGCAGGCGCGCTGGATATCGCCCCCGGCGAGTGCGCGTCGCTGCTCGCCGAGCTCAAGGTTGAGTACGAGGAGGCCAACCGCGGCTTTCAGCTGCGCGAGGTCGCCGGCGGCTGGCGCCTGTTTACGCATCCCGCCTACCACGACGTGGTCGAGGCCTATGTTCTGAGCTGGGACACGCAAAAGCTGTCGCAGGCGGCGCTCGAAACCCTGGCCGTCATCGCATACCACCAGCCCGTGACGCGCGAGGTGGTCAAGGGCATCCGCGGCGTTAATTCCGACGGCGTCATCGCGTCACTCGTAGACAAAGGTCTGGTGCGCGAGCTCGGCCGCGACCCCCAGCGCGGTCAAGCCATCATCTACGGCACGACCAACGCCTTCTTGGAAAAGTTCGGCCTGCGCTCCACCCGCGACCTGCCCGACCTGGAGCAGTTTGCCCCAGACGAGCAGTCGCGCCAGTTTATCCGCGAGCGTCTGAGCGGCCGCAGTATTCAGTCCACGCTCGAGGAGCAAGCCGAGGACTTAGACGAAGAGCGCGAACTGCTCGATACCGATGTTGTAGATGTTGAGGCAGTCGAGAACTTGGAGACCCTGGTCGTCGACGAGACCTCGGAGGATTTGCATGACGAGGACTAACGAAGTAGGGGAGACGCGCGCCATGGGCAACGCAGTACCCGCCACCGACGCCCAGCCCGTCTATCCGCACACCATGCGCCTGCAGCGCTTTTTAGCGCGCGCGGGCGTGGCGAGCCGCCGTGGCTCGGAGGACCTGATGACCGCCGGCCGCGTGACCGTCAACGGCGAGGTCGCGACCGAACTGGGCACCAAGGTCGATGTCGACCGCGATCACATCGAGGTCGACGGCATGCCCGTAAAGCTCAACCAGGGCGCCGTGTACTTGATGCTCTACAAGCCGACCGGCTACCTCACCACCATGAGCGACCCGCAGGAGCGCCCTTGCGTGGCCGACCTGGTCCCCCGCGACCGCTTTCCGGGACTTTTCCCGGTAGGTCGCCTGGACCGCGACACCACGGGCCTTTTGCTCTTTACCACCGACGGCGACCTATCGCAGGACCTGCTGCACCCCAGCAAGCATGTCTATAAGACCTACCAGGCGCTCGTGGACGGACAGCTGACCGACCGCGATCTAGAACCGCTCCGCCGCGGCATCGAGCTCGACGATGGCCTGTGCCAGCCGGCCATCTGCCGCGTCATCAGTGCGCGCGAGGCCGAGGCCGTGGCTCCGCAAGGTATCAAGCCCGGCACCACCGCCGTGGAGGTCATCATCCGCGAGGGACGCAAGAACCAGGTCAAGCGCATGCTGAGCAAGATTCACCATCCGGTAATCCGTCTGCACCGCTGCAACTTTGCCGGCCTGGAGCTCAAGGACGTGGCCAAGGGCTCGTGGCGCGAGCTCACCAACCGCGAGGTGCAGATCCTCAAGGCCGGCGGCATCCCGCCCAAGCTGGCGAGCTCCAAGCGCAACGGCGGCAAGCCCCAAGACACGCCCGCCAGCCGCACGCGTCACCACGGCAGCCACGGCTCCGCACCCAAGCGCAACACCTACCGCGAGCGCTACACCGGCTAGGCAACCCGCCGCGCCCCAACGCCCGCGAACCATACCAGCACGTCAATCATCGAAAGGAAGCATTGCATGATCGTCGCCATCGACGGCCCCGCCGGTTCCGGCAAGTCCACCATCGCCAAGGAGATCGCCCGCCAGCTGGGCTTTAACAAGCTCGACACGGGCGCCATGTATCGCGCCGTCACCTTCGCCGCGCTCGACCGCGGCATCGATCTGGACGACGAGGCGGCAATCGACGCCCTCGCCGAGCAGATCGAAATTCGCTTTACCAACGGCACCGGCGAGGACACGCGCCTGACCATTGACGGCCAGGACGCTTCGGCCGCCATCCGCACCCCGCAGGTCGACGCCAACGTGTCCAAGGTCTCGGCCTACCCGGGCGTGCGCGCCGCCATGCTCATCCACCAGCGCCGCGCCGCCGAGGACCGCGATATCGTCGCCGAGGGTCGCGACATTGGAACCGTCGTGTTCCCTAACGCGCAGGTCAAGGTCTTCCTGACCGCCGACCCGCGCGAGCGCGCCCGCCGCCGCGTGCTGCAGCGTCACCAAAACGATGCTCAGCCGCTCACGTCCGAGCAGCTCGAAGCCGAGGTCGACGAGACCCTCGACGCCCTTAAGCAGCGCGACAAGCTTGACAGCAGCCGCGAGGTCGCCCCGCTCGTGCCCGCCGAGGACGCCGTGCACGTCGACTCCACCGCCCACACCATCGACGAGGTCGTCTCGATAATCGAGGACCTTATCAACCAAAGGAGGTAGCCCATGCGCCTGTTTCAGCAGACGCCCGAGGACTATTACAACGCCCCCTACGCCGAGTTTCCAGCGCTCATCCGCGGCACCGTCGTCGTAGTCATGGCCATCCTTTGGGCCTTCTCCAAGCTCATGTGGCGCTGGAAGGTCGAGGACGCCGATCTTCTGTTTGAGCGCCAGGAAGGCCGCGGCAGCGTGGTCATCTGCAACCACACCTCGATGGCCGAGCTCTTGGCCGTGGAGACGGCGCTGTTCTTTGGGGGCCGCCGCATTCGTCCCATCTTTAAGTCCGAGTTCGCCAAGAGCAAGATTGTGCGCTGGGCCTTTAGCCGCGTTGGCGGCATCCCCGTCGAGCGTGGAACTGCCGATATGAAGTGCCTGCGCGCCGCCCAGCATGCGCTGCAGCGCGGCGAGGACGTCCTGATCTTCCCCGAGGGCACACGCATCCGCTCGCGCGAGATCAAACCAGAGGTCCACGGCGGTTTTGCGCTCATCGCCCAGATGGGCAAGGCGCCCGTCAACCCGCTCGCCATCTGCGGCTGGTCCGACATCACGCCCGCAGGCAAAAAGCTCATGCGTCCCAAGAAGTGCTGGATCCGCGCCGGCAAGGCCGTCTCGCTTTCCGACGCACCGGCTGGGCTTAAGCGCACGGAGCGCCTGGAATGGTTTGAGTCCGAGGCCATGAACCGCGTCTACGCTATGCGAGACGAGCTGTGCGCCGAGCATCCGGGCAGGTTCTAGCCATGAGCGAGAACGTTACGAACACTGCCGCGACCGCGTCCGACCAGGCAACAGCGACTACCATCGAGATTGCAGCCCACGCCGGCACTTGCTACGGCGTACAGCGCGCGCTCGACATGGCGCTGGCCGCCGCGCCGCAGGCAGGGGAGAGCACTCAGGTCCACACCCTGGGTCCGCTCATCCATAACCCCATCGTGGTACGCGAGCTCACCGAGGCAGGTGTGGGCCTGGCCGACACCTTGGATGACGCCGCGTCGGGCACCGTGATTATCCGCGCCCACGGTGTGGTACCGCAGGTGATCGATGCTGCCCGCACGCGCGGCCTCAACGTGGTCGACGCCACCTGCCCCTACGTGAAGAAGGTCCATATGGCAGCCGAGCGCCTGGTGCGCGAAGGCTACCGCGTGGTGGTCGTAGGCGAGCCGGGTCATCCCGAGGTCGAGGGCATTCTTGGCCACGCCGGCAAAGATGCACAGGTCGTGAGCTGTGCCGCCGACGCCAATGCCTTGTCGCTCAAGGGCAAGGTGGGCCTGGTTGTGCAGACCACTCAGACCGCGCAGAACCTCGCCGAGGTCGTGGCCGCTATCACCCCGCGCGTGCAGGAGCTGCGCGTGATCAACACCATCTGCGCCGCCACGAGCGAGCGCCAGCAGGCAGCCGCATCACTTGCCAAACGCTGTGATTGCATGGTCGTCGTGGGTGGCAAGAACTCGGGCAACACCCGCCGCCTGGCGCAGATTTGTGCAGACGCCTGCGAGCACACGCATCACATCGAGGAAGCTTCCGAGCTCCAGGCCGCGTGGTTTACCGACGCTCACCACATCGGCATCACCGCCGGAGCCTCCACCCCACAAGAACACATCGAGCGCGCCGTCGAGCGCATCAAGGAGCTTTACCGCTAACCATGGACCAGACCGTACCCGCATACGCCGCCGAGGTGGCCGATTACGGGCGCAGCCGCGACCCCGAGCCGGGTGAGGGCGCGCTCATCAAGAACGTGCGTCCCGAATCGCCCGCGTGGGATGTGGGTATCGAGCCGGGCATGCGCGTGCTCACGGTCAACGGTGAGGCGCTCACCGACATGATCGTGTGGCTCTGGGAGGCCGACGACGACACCGTTGATTTGGAGGTATTCGACCCGCGCGACGGCACCGTCACCCCCGTCGAGCTCGACCGCTTTCCCGGCGAGGATTGGGGTTTGGAGTTCGATGGCCCCATCTTCGACGGCATGCGTACCTGTGTGAACGCCTGCGTGTTCTGCTTTATGACCATGCTGCCCAAGGGTGGCCGCTCCACGCTCTACATCCGCGACGATGACTATCGCCTGAGCTTTTTGCAGGGCAACTTCGTCACGCTCACGAACCTCACCGACGAGGACGTGCAAAACGTCATCCAACGCAACATGAGCCCCATGAACGTGTCGGTCCATGCCGTGAGCCCCGACGTCCGCCGTCGTATGATGGGCCGCAACGCCCAGCGCGGCATGGATGTACTCGAGGCCATCATGGCCGCCGGCATCGAGATTCACGCGCAGATCGTGTTGTGCCCCGGCATGAACGATGGCGAGGAGCTGGAAAAGACCCTGCGCTTTTGCGAGGAGCACGAGCAAATCACAAGCCTGGGCATTGTGCCGCTCGGTTTTACCAAGCATCAGAACCGCTTTAGCTGGTCATACAGCGACAAGCCCGAACTGGCGCGCGAGACCATTGCCATGATCCGTCCCTACCAGGATCGTGCCTACGAACGCTTTGGCCGCCACACCTTCCAGATGAGCGATGAGTTCTATCTGGACGCCGGCATCGATCCTCCCGAGGCAGACTTTTACGACGGGTACCCGCAGTACTACGACGGCATTGGCATGATCCGCTCGTATCTGGACGAGACCGACGACGTGCTGGCTACCGACGCCGAGCGTCTGGCCCGCGTCCGCGAGGCCGTCGCCGCCCGCAACCAGCGGCTTCTGTGTCTCTCGGGCGCCAGCGCACGCGACACGGTGGCCCGCTTTGTGGAGTCGCCCCAGGGACTCGCCGGCACTGTCACGGCCATCAAGAACCGCTATTTTGGCGGCAACGTGGACGTGACCGGCCTCATCGTCGCGTGTGACATTCTGGAGCAGCTGCCGCAGGATCTCTCTGGGGTTATGCTCTTTGTGCCTAAGCTCATGTTCAACGCTGACGGCATGACGCTTGACGAGTATCATCGTGACGATTTACTCGCAAGCCTTACCAGTCGCGGCGCTGAGGTTCATGTGGTGTCGACCATGCCGCATGAGCTGCTCGATACCCTGGAGCACATCCTTGGCATTGTGCCTGCCGACTCTACTAATTCCGCTAACCCTACCCATTAAAGGAGAGCAGATGAAACCTATCGTCGCCGTCGTCGGACGCCCCAACGTGGGCAAGTCCACGCTCGTTAACCGCCTGGCCCAGACCTCGGACGCCATCGTCCACGAGTCCCGCGGCGTCACGCGCGACCGTTCGTATCACACGGCCGATTGGAACGGTCGTGAGTTCACCATCGTCGACACGGGCGGTATCGAACCGCTCAAGAGCGATGACGTCTTTGCCACGTCCATCCGCGACCAGGCGCTCGCCGCCGCCGAGGAAGCCGCCGTCATCCTGTTTGTGGTCGACGGCCGCACCGGCGTTACCGAGGAGGACGAGTCGGTCGCCCGCATGCTCAAGCGCTGCGACAAGCCGGTCTTTCTGCTGGTGAACAAGCTCGACAACCCCGATCGAGAGAACGACAGCATCTGGGAGTTCTATTCGCTCGGTATCGGCGAGCCCACGCCGCTCTCGGCCCTGCACGGCCACGGCACGGGCGACCTGCTCGACGACATCGTGGCCCTGCTTCCGGAGGAAGAGGACGAGGTCGCCGATGAGTTCCCCGACGCGCTGAACGTCGCCATCATCGGCCGCCCCAACGCCGGTAAGTCCTCGCTGTTCAACCGCATCCTGGGCGCCGACCGTTCCATCGTGTCCAACATTGCCGGCACCACGCGCGACGCCATCGACACCGTCGTGGAGCGCAACGGCAAGCACTACCGCATGGTCGACACCGCGGGCATTCGTAAGAAGAGCACCGTGTACGAAAACATCGAGTACTACTCGATGGTCCGCGGCCTGCGCGCCATCGACCGCGCCGATGTGGCGCTGCTCGTCGTCGACGCCTCCGTGGGCGTTACTGAGCAGGACCAGAAGGTCATGGGTCTTGCCATCGAGCGCGGCTGCGCCATCGTTGTGCTGCTCAACAAATGGGATCTGCTCGACGACGACCGTAAGCGCGAGGCCTGCATGAAGACCATCGACCGCCGTCTGGGCGTTATGGCTCCCTGGGCCCAGTACCTGCGCATCTCTGCCCTGACCGGCCGCAGCGTCGAGAAGATCTGGGCAATGGTAGACGCCGCCGAAAAGACGCGCTCGCAGAAGATCAGCACCTCGCGCCTCAACACGTTCCTTACCGACCTGCGCGAGTTCGGTCATACCGTGGTGGACGGCAAGCGCCGCCTGCGAATGCACTACGTGACCCAGACGGGCGTCAACCCGCCGACGTTCACGTTCTTCGTCAACCACAGCGACCTGGTCAACGACACCTACCAGCGCTACGTCGAGAACCGCATGCGCTCGACCTTCGATTTTTCCGGCACGCCCATTCGACTCTTCTTTAGGAAGAAGGAGCAAAAGGATGCATAATCCGATTCTTCTGACCGCCATCTGCGCCGTGGTCTCGTTCTTTATCGGGGCGATTCCGTTTGGCCTGATCCTGGGCCGCGTGTTCAACCACACCGACATTCGCAAGGCGGGCTCCGGCAACATCGGCACCACCAACGCACTGCGCGTAGCCGGCCCCAAGGTGGCCGCACTCACGCTGCTGCTCGACTGCCTTAAAGGCGCCATCTGCGTCCTTATCGCGCGTCCGCTCATCGCGAGCGTGGGCTATGGCTTCCCCGTGAGCATTATGGCCCCCGGTGCCGCCGGCGACTGGATGCTCGGCGTCATCTGCCTGGCAGCCGTGTGGGGCCATATCTTCTCGCCCTACCTCAACTTCCATGGCGGCAAGGGCATCGCAGTTGGTCTGGGCGTCATCCTCGCCTGGTACTGGCCCATCGGACTTTCGCTGCTGGGCATGTTTATCGTGGCCGTCGCCATCACCAAGTTTGTGTCGGTGGGCTCGCTTGCCGCGGCCATCGGTCTTCCCATCGCTGCCTGCGCGGTCTTTCCGTACAGCAGCCTCGGACTTAAGTTTTGCATGGCGCTGATCGGCATCACCGTGGTGTGGGCCCATCGTGCGAACATCAAAAAGCTCATGACGGGTAAGGAGTCCAAGCTCTCGTTTACCAAGCGCGTCACCGAGCCCGACGATAAGTAGGAGAGAGTCATGAATGTTGCGCTGATTGGCTCCGGCTCCTGGGGAACCGCCGTCGCGGGCCTTGCCGCCGCGCGGGCCGAGCGCGTGACCATGTGGGCCCACAGCGAGCAGACGGCCTCCGGCATCAACGGCGAGCACCGCAACCCCCGCTACCTTGTGGGCTACAAGCTGCCCGGCAACGTCGTCGCCACGACGGACCTGGCGCAGGCGCTCGACGGTGCCGAGGCCATCATCTTTGCCGTTCCTTCGACGCACCTTCGCAGCGTGTGCCACCAGGCCGCTCCCTTTATCGCCGCCGATACCCCGGCGCTCTGCCTCACAAAGGGCATTGAGCCCGAGTCCGGCCTGCTCATGAGCGAGGTCATCGCCAGCGAGATCGGCAACGAGTCGCGCGTGGCGGCGCTCTCGGGCCCCAACCATGCTGAGGAAATCTGCCGCGGCGGACTTTCTGCCGCCGTCATCGCAAGCAAAGATCCGCAGATAGGGGAGACCCTTAGGGAACTGCTCCTGTCCACGGCCTTCCGCATCTATCTGTCGCAAGACATGACCGGTGTCGAGGTCTGCGGCGCCATGAAAAACGTCATCGCCATCGTATGTGGCATCTCCGCCGGCACCGGTGCGGGCGACAATACGCTCGCCCTTATCATGACGCGCGGCCTGGCCGAGATCAGCCGTCTGGTGCATGCCCGCGGCGGGCAGGCTATGACCTGCATGGGGCTTGCCGGCATGGGCGACCTCATTGCCACCTGCACCTCGGAGCATTCGCGCAACCGCACCTTTGGCTACGAGTTTGCCCACGGCGTGTCGCTCGACGAGTATCAGACGCGCACGCATATGGTTGTCGAGGGCGCCGTCGCGGCCCGCAGCGTGAGCGAGCTTGCCCGTTCACTGGGCGTAGACATTCCGCTCACCTTTGCCGTGGAGCAAACGCTCTACAACGGTGTTACTTTGGATAGGGCGCTCGAGATTCTTACCGACCGCGTACCCTCCCAAGAGTTCTACGGACTCACCGACTAGCGCAGAAAGGCTTCTACCATGGGTTCCATCAAAATCGCTCCGTCCGTCCTTTCGGCCGACATGGCCAACCTCAAGGGCGAGCTCGACAAAATCGCCGGCGCCGACTTTGTGCACTTCGACGTTATGGACGGTCACTTTACCGGCAACCTCACCTTTGGCGTTGACATCCTTAAGGCCGTCAAGCGCTCCACCGATGTACCGGTCGACGCGCACCTGATGGTGTCGAACCCCGACGAGACGGTCGATTGGTACGCCGACGCCGGTGCCGACATGATCACCGTGCACTACGAGGCCTCCACGCACCTGCACCGCACGCTCACGCATCTGCAGCAGCGCGGCGTCAAGGCCGGTGTGGTGCTCAACCCCGCCACGCCCGTCTGCGTGCTCGATAGCATCATCGACATTGTTGACATGGTGCTGCTCATGAGCGTGAACCCCGGCTTTGGCGGCCAGAGCTTTATCCCCGGCACCATCGCCAAACTGCACGAGCTCAAGGCCATGTGTGAGCGCCACGGCGTGTCGCCCATGATCGAGGTCGACGGCGGCATCTCTTCCAAAAACATCGCCGAGGTCGTTAAGGCCGGTGCCGATGTTCTGGTGGCCGGCTCCGCCGTATTTAAGTCCGAAGATCCCGCTGCCGAGGTTGCGCTGCTGCAGAAGCTGGGCAACGAGGCCGCACAGGAGGCATAAACCCTTATGACCGCAGGTCAAAACCGCATACCCGTGAATCTTGACTATGCCGCCTCGACGCCCATGCGCGCCGAGGCGCTCCTTGCGCAGCGCGAGTACGACGACAGCGAGCTTGCCGGCGTCAACCCCAACTCGCTGCACTCGCTCGGCCGCAAGGCTGCCGCGCGTCTGGAGGTTGCACGTCGCGAGATCGCCCGCAGCTTTGGCGCGCGCGTTCGCCCGTCTGAGATTGTTCTGACCAACGGCGGCACCGAAGCCAACCAGCTGGCGCTACTCGGTCTTGCCGAGGGTGCACGTCAGCGTGACCGTAAGCGTAACCGCGTGATCGTATCTGCCATCGAGCACGATTCGATTCTGGACAACCTGCCGCTGCTGCGTGCCGCAGGCTTTAGCGTCGACCTGGTGCAGCCCTGCCGCATGGGCTACATTGAGCCAGCCACGCTTGTCGAGCTACTAGGCGACGACGTGGCGCTCGTGAGCATCATGGTTGCCAACAACGAGACCGGCGTGGTACAGCCTATCCGCGAGCTTGCCGCGGCCGCGCATACCGTGGGCGCTCTGTTCCACACCGATGCCATCCAGGGCTATCTGCACATTCCGCTCGATGCCGCCGAGCTGGGCGTCGATGCCATGTCCGTCGCCGCCCACAAAATTGGCGGTCCCGTGGCATCCGGCGCGCTTTACGTTAAGACCCGCACGCCGCTGCGCCCCCGCATCTTTGGCGGCGGACAGGAAGCCGGACGTCGCGCCGGCACGCAGGACCTGCGCACGCAGCTGGCTTTTGCCGCTGCCGCCCGAACGCTGGCGCCCCATGTAGCCCAGGAGCGTGCGACGCTGCAAACCCTTTCCGACAAGCTCTACGCCACGCTTACGGCCCACCCTCGCATTCACGCCACCATGGGCGACTATGCGCATGCCGACCGTCTGCCCGGCATGGTATCGATCTACATTGATGGCATGGACTCCGAGGAGCTCATCGTCAAGCTCGACGCCGCCGGCTTTGAGGTATCGGCCGGTTCCGCCTGCTCGAGCGGCAGCATGGACCCGAGCCATGTTCTCAGCGCCATGGGTATTGGCCGCGAACAGGCCCTGGGTGCACTGCGCATCTCCTTCGATGACCGCGTGAATCCGGGCGATCTGGACGAGTTTGCCCAGACGCTGCTCTCGATCGTAGGCGCCGCATGATCGTCGCCGAGTTCGAGCGCGCTCTGCTGGCACGCTACCCAAAGACGGACACCGAGCCCTGGGACCACGTAGGCTTATCCGTGGGCGACCCTGCCGCGGAGATTACCGGTGTTGCCTGCGCGCTCGATGCGACCGAGACCAATGTTCGCCGCGCCCAAGAAGCCGGTGCCAACGTGCTGCTGACGCATCATCCCATATACATCAAGGCGCCCGAGGCCTTTTGTCCGGCGGATGCCACACGCCCCCAATGCAGCGCGGCGCTCTACGAGGCAGCGCGTTGCGGCGTGAGCATTATCTCGCTCCACACTAACCTGGACCGGTCGTACGAAACCCGCGTCTGCCTGAGCGAGCTGCTGGGTGCCACACCCGTGAGCTCACTGGAGCACTTGGACGACCCCGAGGCCACCGGCCTGGGCGCGCTTGCAACGCTCAACGACCCGTGCACGCTGCGCGATCTTGCCACCCGTGCTGCCACGGCCTTCGGCAGCGACCCGCGTGTGTGGGGCGAAGTTGATCGCCCGTGCCGCACCGTCGCCATTTTGGGCGGCTCCCTGGGCGACTTTGGAGAGCTCGCCATCGCCGCCGGTGCGGATGTTGTCGTGACGGGCGAGGCAGGCTATCACGTGGCGCAGGACCTTGCCTTGCGTGGGCTACCGGTGATCTTGCTCGGCCACGACCGCTCCGAGGAGCCGTTCGTTGATATATTGATGAACTCTGCGGTTGACGCCGGGGTCGACCCCCGTCATGCGATTAAAATACTGAACCCTTGCCAATGGTGGACTGTGACAAAAGGAGAGAACTTATGAGCGCCGGCGCTACGCTACTCAAGCTGCAACAGATCGATTTGGAGCTCGCCCGCAACAAGAGCGAACTTGCCAATATGCCGGAGCTCAAGGAGCTCGCTTCCAAGCGTAAGACCTACGTTAAGCTCAAAGCCGAGATGACCAAGCTCTACGCCCAGCGCAAGGACCTGGACATTGAGCTCGACGATCTCAACACCACCGAGATTCAGACCAACAACGCCATTGAGGCTGCCAAGAAGCGCCACATCGACGGTTCCGACTACCGTGAGGTTCAGGACCTGGAGAATGAACTCGCAACCCTGGCCAAGCGTCTGGACAAGATTGAGCACACCCGCAAGGACGTCGTTGTCGCCCATAAGGAGGCGCTCGACCGCGAGGCCCGCGCACAGGCAATTATCGCCAAGTTCGAGGAGGGCGTGAAGGCCGATACCAAGGCCGCCCGCACTAAGGCTGCCGACCTGCAGGCTCAGATTGACGCCGCCACTAAGGAACGCACCGCGCTTGCCGCCACGCTGCCGGCCGACGTGCTCACCGACTACGAGCGTCTGCTCAAGCAGTTCCGCGGTCTGGCCGTCGAGACCATCCAGGGCAACATCCCCACAGTCTGCCACACCGCGCTGCAGGCATCGTCCATGAGCGACCTCAACCACGACGGTAGGTCAATTACGCACTGCCCGTACTGCCACCGCCTCCTGGTACTCCCGAGCAAGGAAGCTTAAACGATGGCGGCATCCAACAATTCAATGCAACTTGAGGGAAAAACGATCCTGCTGGGCATTACCGGCGGGATCGCCGCCTATAAGTCGTGCAATATCGTGCGCCTGCTGCAAAAGCGCGGTGCGCGCGTCAAGGTCGTTATGAGCGAGCATGCCACCGAGTTTGTGGGCCCGCTCACCTTCCGTGCACTCACCAACGAGCCCGTTGCCGTGGGCCTATTCGACGATCCCTCCGACCCCATCCACCACATTTCGCTGGCGCAGGAGCCCGATCTGGTGGTCGTGGCGCCCGCGACGGCCAATATCATCGCCAAGATGGCCAACGGCATCGCCGACGACCTCATCTCCACCACGCTGCTTGCGACGCCGCGACCCATCGTGATCGCACCCGCTATGAACAACGGCATGTGGAAGGCGCCGGCGACACAGGCCAACATGTCCACGCTGCGCGAGCGCGGTGTCCATGTGGTGGGACCCGGCAGCGGCTACCTTGCCTGCGGCGACGTGGACACCGGACGTATGAGCGAGCCCGAGGACATCGTCGAGGCTGTCTGTGAGGTGCTCAACCCCGCGCCTCAGGACCTGGCAGGTAAGCGCATCGTGATTACCGCCGGCCCCACGCACGAGCCGATCGACCCCGTACGCTTCATCGGAAACCGGTCGTCGGGCAAGATGGGCATCGCCCTGGCGGGGGAGGCCGCTCGCCGCGGTGCTGCGGTCACGCTTGTGCTGGGGCCGACATCGCTCGATGTTCCCCACGGCGTGGAGTGCGTGCGCGTGCAGACCGCCGAAGAGATGCTGCAGGCAGCGCTGAGCGCCTTTCAGACGGCTGATGCGGCCATTTGTGCGGCCGCTGTCGCCGACTACACCCCCGCGACCCCTGCCGACCATAAGCTCAAAAAGGCCAACGAGCGCCTGGATCGCATCGAACTGGTCGAGACGGTCGATATTTTGGCCGAGCTCTCGCGCCAAAAGGGAGAGCGATGCGTGATCGGATTTGCGGCCGAGACCGATAACGTCGTGGAGTACGCGCAGCGCAAGCTTGCGCGCAAGGGTTGCGATGCCATTATCGCCAACGATGTCTCGCGCGCCGATTCGGGCTTTGGAACCGATACCAACAAGGCCTGGATCGTGAGCAAAGCGGGCACGCAAGAACTTCCCGTGCTAACAAAACCCCAGCTCGCAGATACAATTTTGGACTTGCTTCAAAATATTTAAAAAAGTTCTTGCACAAGGGCAAAGTTTCGGGTTAATATACTCCCTGTTGCGAGCGAGAGCACAGCAACAAACAAAGGCTTCGGGACGTGGCGCAGCTTGGTAGCGCACTTGACTGGGGGTCAAGGGGTCGCTGGTTCGAATCCAGTCGTCCCGACCAGAAGTTTGCAGGTCAGGCATCTAGTGCCTGACCTTTTTTGTTCAAGACTTTAGTCTGCTGGCCGCGCAGCGGCCAGCTTTAAACCACCC
>CAUCUN010000027.1:0-12478 GCA_958445985.1 uncultured Collinsella sp.
AGGAAAGCACTTAATGTGCTTTCCGTCTTGCGCAGGACTGTAGAGCAGCAAACTTCATGCCCTCCGGTCCGCCCCGGGAGCCACTGCTAAGTTATCCCCCGGCATTCAGAAAATCTAAGTGCCAAAAAATAAGATTTTTTGACTCCGTGTTGTATAACCCGCCATTCGTGGGTACCATTCAACGCGTACGCAAACAAAAAGGGTTAATTCGCGTGGTATAACCGCGCGGCCCAAAAAGGAGGAGACAAGCATGTCGTCTTTGAAGCCGCTTGCAGATCGTGTTCTGGTCAAGCCCGACGAGGCCGAGCAGAAGACCGCTTCTGGTCTGTATATCGCCAGCAACGCCCAGGAGAAGCCGCAGCGCGGTACCATCGTTGCCGTTGGCGCCGGCAAGGTCAACGACAAGGGTGAGCGCATCCCCATGGACGTCAAGGTCGGTGACGTTGTCATCTACGGTAAGTTCGGTGGCAACGAGGTCAAGGTCGACGGCGAGAAGTATCTGCTGATGCGCGCCGACGACATCTACGCTGTCGTCGAGGCCTAGTCTCGTCAGAATCTCTGATTCGTCTTTGAACGCGCCCGCCGCATAGGACTCGGAAGCGGCGACGCGAGTCACATTTCTTTTGGAGGATTACCTACCATGGCAAAGAACATTACGTTCAACACCGATGCCCGCGCTAAGCTTGCCAAGGGCGTCAACACTCTGGCCGACGCCGTTACCGTCACCATGGGCCCCAAGGGCCGCTACGTTGCGCTGCAGCGCACGTTCGGTGCTCCGACTATCACCAACGACGGCGTTTCTGTCGCCAAGGAGATCGAGCTCGAGGACAACATCGAGAACATGGGCGCTCAGCTGGTGAAGGAGGTCGCCACCAAGACCAACGACACCGTGGGTGACGGCACCACCACCGCAACCCTGCTCGCTCAGGCCATCGTCAACGACGGTCTGCGCAACGTCGCCGCTGGCGCCAACCCGCTGGCCATCCGTCGCGGCATCGATAAGGCCGTCAACGCCGCCGTCGCCGAGATGAAGAAGCAGGCCAAGCCGGTCGAGACCAAGGAGCAGATCGCTTCCGTCGGTACCATCTCCGCCGGTGACCCCGAGGTCGGCGAGAAGATCGCCGAGGCCATGGAGGTCGTGGGCAAGGACGGCGTCATCACCGTCGAGGATTCCCAGACGTTCGACATCACCATCGACACCGTCGAGGGCATGCAGTTCGACAAGGGCTATGTCTCCGCTTACTTCGTCACGGACAACGACCGCATGGAGGCCGTGATGAAGGATCCGTACATCCTCATCACCGACCAGAAGATTTCCAGCGTTCAAGACATCATGCCCGTTCTCGAGGCTGTCCAGCGCGCTGGCCGTGGCCTGCTCATCATCGCTGAGGACATCGACGGCGAGGCTCTGCCTACCCTGGTCCTCAACAAGATCCGTGGCGCTCTCAACGTCTGCGCCGTCAAGGCCCCGGGCTACGGCGATCGCCGCAAGCGCATCCTCGAGGACATCGCCGTCCTCACCGGTGGCCAGGCTGCCCTGGACGAGCTGGGCGTGAAGGTCGCTGACATCACCGCTGATATGCTCGGTACCGCTAAGTCCGTCACCATCTCCAAGGACAACACCGTCGTCGTCGGTGGCGCTGGCTCCAAGGAGGCCATCGACGCTCGTATCGCTCAGATCAAGGGTGAGATGGAGAACACCACCTCTGACTTCGACCGCGAGAAGCTCCAGGAGCGCCTGGCCAAGCTCTCCGGTGGCGTTGCCGTCATCAAGGTCGGCGCTGCTACCGAGTCCGAGCTCAAGGAGATCAAGCACCGCGTCGAGGACGCCCTGCAGGCAACCCGCGCTGCTGTCGAGGAGGGCATTGTCGCCGGTGGCGGCGTCGCCTTCATGGATGCTGCTCCTGCGCTCGACGCCGTTGAGCTCGACGACCCCGAGGAGAAGATCGGTGTCGACATCGTCAAGAAGGCTCTGACCGCTCCGGTCGCTACCATCGCCAAGAACGCTGGCTTTGAGGGCGCTGTCGTGGTCGACAAGGTTGCCGAGCTGCCCGCCGGCCAGGGTCTCAACTCTGCCAACGGCGAGTGGGGCGACATGATTGAGATGGGCGTCCTCGACCCCGTCAAGGTCAGCCGCGTCACCCTGCAGAACGCTGCTTCCGTCGCCAGCCTGATCCTCATCACCGAGGCTACCGTCTCCGATGTGCCCAAGAACACTCAGCTTGAGGACGCTATCGCTGCTGCTACCGCTGGTCAGCAGGGCGGCGGTATGTACTAAGGCCGACAAGGTCTAGAACTCCCACCGGGGATCCGGGGGCGTGACGGGGTTTCTCTCCGGAACGTCCTCGGACATGCAAAGAGGCTCCGCATCGCGCTTCGCGCTGCGGAGCCTCTTTGCGTCCTGCGGAATGTTCCGGAGAGAAACCCCGTCACGCCCCCGGATCCCCTGCGTTTACGGCCTTGAGGTCGGCGTGGGCGGAGAATGTGGTTGATGGGGATACGTGTCCCTTTCGCTGTTTCGCGGCTTTGCCGCGAAAAGCGCGTTACTTTGGGATGGGTGGGGAACGTGGTTGTTGCGGCAGCTGATCCCCACCATAAATTACCCTCGGCATACTTGCGCGAAAACCTGCTCGTGCTACACTTGCAATTGCTGTTTCAGGGCGGGGTGGAATTCCCCACTGGCGGTAAATCGGGCGGTGTCAAAGGGACGCCGTGGCGCAGGTGAGATGCCTGCGACCGAGCCGATGAGTCCGCGACCCGGGTGTGCGTTGGTTCGCATGCCGGCTGAACTGGTGAGATCCCAGTACCAACGGTTAGAGTCCGGATGAAAGAGGCAGGTGATCTTATGTCTGAACAGTCGCAGCATATCCATTTTGAGAACACGAATAGGTGGAGCACCAAACAGCTCGTTACCATGGCGCTGATGTGTGCCTTGGGCGCCCTGTTTATGTACGTGCAGCTGCCCATCCTTCCTTCGGCGCCGTTTTTGACGTATGACCCGTCGCTGGTGCCGGCAATGGTGTGCGGGTTTGCATATGGCCCCGGTGCCGGCACCGCTGTTGCCGCCATGGCGATCGTTATCCACGCGCTTACCACGGGTGACTGGGTCGGTGCGCTTATGAACTTGGTTGCCACGCTGGGCTATATTCTGCCTGCGGCTATCGTCTACCAGAAGATGCACACCTACAAGGGTGCCGTGATTGGCCTGGCACTGGGCGTTATTGCCGCTACGGTGCTTTCTATGGTTGCGAATCTGACCATTGGCGTTTGGTTCTGGTATGGCTCGGTCGATGTGATCGCCCCGCTTATGATTCCTGCCGTGCTGCCGTTCAACCTTATCAAGACCGTGCTTAACTCGGTGTTGACGCTGGCGGTGTATAAAGCAGTCTCCAACCTCATCACGCCTAAAAAGGACCAGGTCAAAGGCCGCGCATGATTGAGTGTCGGGGCGTTTTCTTTAGCTATGACGGTGCCGTGTCGGCACTCGACGGTGTCGATCTGAACATCGAGGACGGGGAGTTTTTCTGCATCCTCGGTGGCAATGGGTCGGGCAAGTCGACGTTTGCCAAGCATCTGAATGCACTGTTGCAGCCCGATGCGGGCACGGTACGCATCAACGGCATGGACGCGTCCGATCCCGAGCTGGTCTACGACATCCGCTCGACTGCTGGCATGGTGTTCCAGAATCCCGACGACCAGCTTGTGGCGACGCTTGTCGAGGACGACGTTGCGTTTGGTCCCGAGAACTTAGGGGTCGAATCGGCCCAGATCGCGCAGCGCGTGCGCGAGGCGCTGAAGGCCGTGGGTCTGGTGGGCTTTGAGCGCCACGAGACCCATGCGCTCTCGGGTGGCCAAAAGCAACGCGTGGCGCTTGCCGGCGTGCTCGCCATGGAGCCGCGCGTTCTCATTTTGGATGAGGCCTCCTCGATGCTCGATCCGCGCGGACGCAAGGGTCTTATGAAGGCCTGTCATGCGCTGCACGAACGCGGCATGACCATCGTGATGATTACGCACTTTATGGAAGAGGCCGCTGAGGCCGATCGCGTTGCTGTCTTCCAAGCGGGCCGCGTTGCCATGTTGGGCACGCCCGAGGAGATCTTGACGCAGGCGGACGAACTCGCGCAGCTCAACCTTGATATGCCGGAGTCGTGCCGTTTGGGTGCGGCGCTTCGTGCGAAGGGCGTGCCCGTTTATGCGCAGGTGCGCGAGGCGGATATGGTCGCCGGTATAGCGCAGGCTTATGCCGAGCGGAGTAGGACAGGCATCGCCGGGCGGCCTTTCGCATTCGATCCTCGTATTCCCGACAACGTTTCCTCTGCGCTCGATGGCGCAGACGCGCTGGAGCCCGTTATCGAGATTTCGCACCTTTCGTTTAGCTATTCGCTGAGCGCCCGCGAGCGCCACCGCTGGCACAAGCGCTCGGCCACTGCGGGCAAATCGAACAAACAGGCTCTCTGGGGAAACGACCCAAGCAGCCCGTGGGCGCTGCGCGATGTATCGCTGACGGTGCGTCGCGGCGAGTTCCTGGGCTTGGCAGGTCATACCGGTTCGGGTAAGTCGACGCTGGTCCAGCATCTCAACGGTTTGATTCGCCCCCAGGAGGGATCCGTTCGCGCGCTGGGGCTCGATCTGTCAAACAAGAAAGACGCCGCCGCGGTTAAGGCCAAGGTCGGCGTGGTGTTTCAATATCCTGAGCGTCAGCTGTTTGCCGAAATCGTGGCGCAGGACGTGGCGTTTGGTCCGCATAACCTTGGCTTGCCGCAAGATGAAGTCGACCGTCGTGTCGAGTCATCGCTCTCACGCGTGGGCCTCGACCTTTCCGCGGTCGGCGACAAGAGTCCCTTTGAGCTTTCGGGCGGTCAGCAACGGCGTGTGGCATTCGCCGGCGTGCTCGCCATGGAGCCCGAAGTCCTGGTGCTCGATGAGCCCATGGCGGGGCTCGATCCGGCTGCGCGCAGGGATTTCCTTGAGCTTATCGATCGACTTCACCGCGATGGCCTGACCGTTGTCATGGTTTCGCATAGTATGGATGACCTGGCCAATTGCTGCGACCGTATCGTCGTAATGAACGAAGGTGCGGTGTTTGCCGAGGGAACCCCCGTGCAGGTGTTTGCGCATGCGGATGAGCTTAAATCAATCGGCTTGGGTGTTCCCGCTGCCCAGCGCATGGCGCTGGCGCTTGCGAAGGCAGGCGTGCCGCTGCGCTTTGACGGCCTCTATACGGTTGAGTCGCTGGCAGATGAGTTGGTGGACCTGCTAATCGGTCGCTCGGGCGGTCCTTCTAACGTCGCGGACATTGCTAAAACCAAGACGGTCGCGCGAGAGGAGGGCTGCTAATGGAGGCGTTTTCGTTTGGCAGCTACTATCCCGGCGATAGTGCGATCCATCGCCTGGATCCGCGCACCAAGCTGCTCCTGGGCTTTGTTTTTTTGATCACGACGCTGACCGTCGGCGGCTTCCGCGGACTGGCCCCTGTCGCAATGTTTGTCGTGCTGATCTATGCCGTGTCTCGGGTGCCGGTTCGTCGCGTTCTGTCGTCGATGGCGCCGCTGCTGGCAATCGTCGTCGTGGTCGCGGTGCTCAACTTGTTTACCGACCAGAGCGGGCGCATTCTGTGGCAGCTCGGCTTTTTGCAGATAAGCGAGGGCTCGCTGCATTCCGCCGCCTTTATGGCGTGCCGCCTGACCTTGATGATGGCCGGTATGAGCGCTATCACGCTCACCACGCCGACGCTCGACCTCACCGCGGGCTTTGAGCGCCTGCTCGCACCGTTTGCGCGTGTGGGACTTCCTGCGCACGAGCTCGGCATGATCATGGGTATCGCGCTGCGCTTTATGCCGCAGTTTGCCACCGAGATGAAGCAGACGGCAGATGCGCAGGCAAGCCGCGGTGCACGCGTGACGGGCGGTCCGCTCGGCGGCGTGCGTATGCTCGGCAGCGTGGCGATTCCACTGTTCACGGGCGTGTTCCGTCATGCCGAGACGTTGTCTGCCGCCATGGATGCCCGTTGCTATCATGGCGAGCAGGGCCGCACACGTCTGCATGCGCTTGCATTTGGCCGCGGCGATGCGTTGGCTGCGGTGGTGACGGCGCTGCTGCTCATCTGCGTCATCGGCATCAATCTTCAACTTGTTTAGGCGCGATTCGAGCGCAAGAAAGGGGTCCCTATGACCGACAACGACCGCACGGCTCAGCTTGAGCGCGCCTGTTCGTATCTCAGGCGCATTCCGGCGTGGTATCTGGCCACGACCGATGTGGCCGACGGGCATCAGCCTCGCGTGAGGCCGTTTTCGTTTGCCATGGTCGATGACGGTAAGTTGTGGTTTTGCACGTCGCGCGACAAGGATGTGTGGGCGGAGTTGAGCGCGAATCCCAAGTTTGAGGTATCGGGCTGGAAGCCGGGGGAATGTTGGATCGTATTGACCGGCGAAGCCGCACTTGAGGACGACGCAGTTGCGAGCGACAAGGTGCGTCAAGCGGGTTTTAAGCACATGGTGGGCATTGGCGAGGAACACGAGAGTGCCAACGACGGCCGCCTTGCTTTCTTTTCGGTCCGCAACATTGCCGCGCGCTTCTGTGATATCGACGGCAGTGAGGAGCGCCTGGAGCTCTAGCGCGTCTCAAATTAACTACCCGTTCTGAATTAGCTAGTGCCAGGAGGACACATGGACGGATTGAATACGGTTTTGGAGTATCTGACGTCAGTGCCGGCATGGTATTTGGCGACGAGCGTTGACGGACAGCCGCATGTGCGTCCGTTTTCGTTTGCGCAGATCCAGGACGGCAAGCTGTGGTTTGTAACGGCGCGCACCAAAGATGTGTGGCAGGAGCTGCTGCAAAACCAGCGCTTTGAGGCCACGAGTTGGTGGCCGGGCCATGGCTGGCTCATCTTGCGCGGGCGTGCCGGCTTGGATGACCGGGCTTTAGACGAAATGCGCGAAGCCGGGTGGAAGCATCTAGAGCACCTGGGCGAGCACTATGAGGGGCCTAACGACCCCACGCTCGTCTTCTTTAGCGTCGAGGATCCCGAGGCTTTTATCTGCAATCACGACGAATGGGTGCCGGTCGAGCTCTAGCCGGCTGGCTCATCCTAACAACTTGGTTTTCGCATGGGCGGGCCCCGTATTGCCCGGTGCCGTTAGGAGCGCCGGTCAATACGGGGCCCGCTCCATTTGTCAATTCCTTCAAGCGAATGTGTCGGGATTGTTTCAATGCATGAATATGCAAGCCATTTACGTGTTCATGCATCTTTTGGTGCTAAAGTTTCAACCCACTTCATAACAACCACTGCGAAATGCGCATCGGTGCATAAATCGCAGACAAGGAGTCTGATATGTCTTTGAAGGTTGGAATCGTCGGCGCGGCTGGATATGCCGGCGCCGAACTCATTCGCCTCGTGCTTGGCCATCCCGAGTTTGAACTTGTCGCCATTACGTCCAACGCCGATGCCGGCCAGCCGCTGCCCGCGGTGTATCCGAGCTTTGCTGGCGTGAGCGATCTGGTTTTCACCACGCATGACGCCCCCGAGCTTAAATCCTGCGACGCCGTCTTCTTGGCCGTGCCGCACACGGCTGCCATGGCACAGGTGCCCGCACTGCTTGCATCTGGCGTCTCCTGCTTCGATCTTTCGGCCGATTACCGTCTGAGCGACGCGTCTGTCTTTGAGGCATGGTATGCCGCCGAGCACACGAGCCCCGAGTTGCTCAAGACCCGCGCTTTCGGCCTGCCCGAGCTGTTCTGCCAGGACTTAGAGACCGCTGCTTCCAGCCATGCCGCTGGCAGGCCCGTGTTGGTCGCCTGCGCCGGTTGCTATCCCACCGCAACGAGCCTTGCTGCCGCTCCCGCCGTGCGCGCCGACTGGGTTGCCCAGAGCGGCCCCGTAATCGTCGATGCCATTAGCGGCGTGACGGGTGCCGGTAAGTCCTGCAACGCCCGCACCCACTTTTGCAGCGCGGACGAGAACCTGGAAGCCTATGGCGTGGGTAAACATCGTCATACGCCCGAGATTGAGCAAATCCTTGGCTTAACCGATCGCGTCGTCTTTACCCCGCATCTGGCACCGCTCAAGCGCGGCCTGCTCTCCACGGTGACGCTGCCGCTTACGCCGCAGGCTATCGATACCTTGACCCTTGAGGACGTTGTCGACTATTACAAGCAGTTCTACGCTGGACGCACCTTTGTGCGTGTGCTCGACGCCGGCCAGCAGCCCAAGACGGCTTCGGTCGTCGGAACCAACGCCGCCCAGATTGGCCTCGCGCTCAACAAGCGCGCGGGCGTGCTGGTGGCGACGGGCGCCATCGACAATCTGTGCAAGGGCGCTGCGGGCCAAGCGGTCCAGTGTGCCAATATCGTCTTTGGCTTTGACGAGCGACGAGGCTTGCCCACAGTGGCGTGCCCGGTGTAGCACATTCGATTGTTAACGATTTGGTAGTCGGGCATCGAGTGGGGCGCCACTCTTAAGCTGGTCTCATGATTACGACTGGCATGGCGCACCAACCGATGTCCGTGTTTTGTTTGACATAAGGAGTCATAAAGACGATGAATACCGAGCTGTTTGATATCAAGATTCGCGCCGTCGAGGGCGGCGTTACGGCTGCGGCTGGTTTTAAGGCTGCGGGCATCCATGCTGGGTTCCGCAAGAACCCCGAGCGTCTGGATTACGCGCTCGTCGTGCCCGATAAACCCTGTCCCGGTGCCGGCGTGTTTACCACCAATCGCTTTTGCGCGGCGCCCGTGCAGGTGAGCCGTGCCAACCTGGGCGGTGCCGACAAGGGTTACGGAATCATCGCCGGCGTTTCGGTCAACTCTGGCAATGCCAACGCCGCCACGGGTGAGACCGGCCTTGCATGCGCGCGCGAGACGTGCAGCATCGCATCGCAGGTCATCGGCTGCGAGCCCCAGCAGATTCTGGTTGCCTCCACGGGTGTGATTGGCCAGATTCTGCCGATCGACACGTTTGAGACCGCCATTCCTGCTGCCTACGAGGCGCTCTCCGCCCACGGTGGCGCCGATGCCGCTCGCGCCATCATGACGACCGACACGCACTCCAAGGAGTACGCCGTGTCCTACGTCAGTGAGGCTGCGGGTCATGCGAGCAATGTCTATACGGTAGGCGGAATGTGCAAGGGCTCGGGCATGATCATGCCCAACATGGCCACCATGATTGCAGTTATCACCACCGATGCCCCCGTCGAGCCTGCGGCACTTCATGCCCTGCTGCTCTCGACCGTCAAGCAGACCTTTAACAAGGTAACGGTCGATTCCGACACCTCGACCAACGACACCTGCATCATGCTTGCTTCCGGCGTCGCTGCCGCAGATGCCGAGCCTATCGTCGAGGGCTCCGATGCCTTCGACGAGTTGGCATTTGCCGTGCACGAGGTGTGCGAGAGCCTGGCGCGCAATATCGCCGCCGATGGTGAGGGCGCATCCAAGCTTGTTACGGTCAACGTTACCGGAGCCGCCAACGACGAGGAAGCCGATATCGCCGCCCGTGCCGTTGCCAACTCGCCGCTCGTTAAGACCTGCATCGCCGGCCACGACTGCAACTGGGGCCGTGTTGCTATGGCGCTTGGCAAGTGCGGCGTGAAGTTTAATCAGGAAGACGTTTCCATCGACATGATGGGCATGCCTGTCTGTCGCGACGGTCTGACTGTTCCCTTTGATGAGGACGAGGCTCTACGACGTTTCGAGGCGCCCGAGATCGTGATCTCGGCCGACCTGGGCGCAGGCGACGCGGCAACGACCGTGTGGACCTGCGACCTCACGCATGAGTACATCTCCATCAACGGCGACTACCGTTCCTAGATTCCGGGCACGCTGCGCATCTTGCCGCGATTGCGGACAGCGGAGCACGGCGCGATAACGATACGAAAGACGAGGCAGATTATGAAATTCGCACGCGATTGTCGTTCGAGCGAATCCAACGAAGCAACCGCGCAGCTGCTGTTCGAAGCACTGCCGTGGATTAAGAACCTGACCGGCAAGACGGTTGTTATCAAATATGGCGGAGCCGCCATGGTTGATGAGCAGCTGCGCCGCGACGTGATGAGCGACATCGTTTTGCTCAAGATCATCGGTATGCGCCCCGTCATCGTGCACGGCGGCGGCAAGGCTATCAACGAGGCGTTGAGCCATTACGATATTCCCGTCGAGTTTAAGAACGGCCAGCGCGTGACCACGCCGGCGACTATGGATATCGTGCGCGAGGTGCTGGGCGGCAAGGTTAACCAGGAGCTGGTTGCTGCCATCAACCACCACGGCAACCTGGCCGTGGGCGTGTCGGGCAGCGATGCCGGCACGCTCATCGCCGAGCCGCTCGACCCCGAGCTCGGTCGCGTGGGCAAAGTGACGCACGTCAACACCGACTATATCGAGCGCTTACTCGATAGCGAGTACATCCCCGTCATCGCTACCGTCGCGGCGGGGGAGGACGGCGGTTTCTTCAACATCAACGCCGACACCGCCGCCGGTGCCGTTGCCGCGGCGCTCCACGCGCATAAGGCGATCTTTTTGACCGATGTCGATGGCCTGTACAAGGACTTTAGCGACAAGGACTCGCTTATCTCCAACCTAACGCTCGACGAGGTTAACGAAATGCTCTACGGCGGCGAGGTCGATAAGGGCATGATTCCCAAGCTGCGCGCGGCCGTCGATGCGCTTACCGGCGGCGTATTTCGTGCCCACATCATTAACGGTACTACGCCGCATTCGCTGCTCCTGGAGCTGCTGACCGATGCCGGCGTCGGCACCGTGATCCATTCCACCGAGACGGCTTACGAGTTCGATACGCATCCGCATCCGCTTTCGACGTTTGCTGCGCGTCTGACCGAGAACCTTGACGAGGTCGAGAAGCTTCAGACGGTCTAGCCGACCCGCAGCCGCCCCATTCCTGCACCCATAGCCCCGCGCCGTCTGGCGCCCAACGAAAGGCATCCCATGTCACTTGCAGCTCAGCAATCGCTTGAATCCCATTACGTTATGCATACCTTTGGCCGCTCTCCGGTCGAGTTTGTCGAGGGTCACGGCATGAAGCTCACCGGCGACGATGGCCGTGAGTACCTCGACTTTCTTGCCGGCATCGGCGTGTGCAGCCTAGGTCATGGCAACCTGGCTGTGCTCTCGGCGCTCGAGGCACAGACCAAAAAGCTCATGCATGTCTCCAATTACTTCTACATCGAGCAGCGCGGACAGGTCGCGGCGCTGCTGTCCAAGCTTGCTAACGACGACGTAGATGGTGCGCGCGTGCTTGCCGATGCCATTGTCGCCGGCGATGAGACCACGGCAGCTGCTCTTGGTGCCCCGGCTGCGGATGAGCAGGTTTGGGAGACCTTCTTTGCCAACTCTGGCGCCGAGGCCAACGAGGGCTCGATGAAGCTCGCGCGCCTGTACGCCAAGCGTGCCGGTAATGGCGGCAACACCATCGTGTGCATGCGCGGCGGGTTCCACGGCCGTACGCTCGAGACCATTGCCGCCACCATGCAGGATTGGCTGCAGGACAGCTTCCGCCCGCTGCCGGGTGGCTTTGTGGCCTGCACGCCCAACGATGTCGATGAACTGCGTGCGATCTTTAAGCAGCTGGGGAGCGAGATTTGCGCCGTGATGCTCGAGCCGATCCAAGGTGAGAGTGGCGTGCACCCTATGACCGAGGAGTTTATGGCGGCAGCGCGCGACCTGGCACACGAAGTGGGCGCCGTGCTTATCGCCGACGAGGTCCAGTGCGGCATCTTCCGCTCCGGCAAGCCGTTTGCGTTCCAGACCTATGGCGTGGAGCCCGACATCATGAGCCTTGCCAAGGGCATTGCCGACGGCGTGCCCATGGGTGCCGTCGTGGCAAAGAAGGAGATTGCCGACGTGTTTAAGCCGGGCGACCACGGCTCGACCTTTGGCGGTAGCTGCTTGGCCATCGCGGCGTGTGCCGCGACGCTCTCCGCGCTTGTGCGCGGCGAATATGCCGAGCACGCTGCCAAGGTGGGCGCCTATATGGAGCAGGCGCTGGCTAAGCTTCCGCATGTGGTAGAGGTGCGTGGCCGTGGCCTGATGCTCGGCTGCGATCTGGACGATACTGCGGGTGATGCACACGACGTTGTGGCCGGCGCGCTGGCCGCCGGTGCCGTGATTAACGCTACGGGTGCTCATACGCTGCGTTTCTTGCCGCCGCTCGTCTGCGAGGAAGCCGACGTGGACAGCCTGATCGAGATCCTGTCGGGTGTCTTGGGCTAACGCGGTGCAATAACTCAATTTGGACCGGGTTCCGGACTGTGGACGTGCTCTATGCGGCATGATTCAGCGGTCTGGAGCCCGTTTTGCCTTAGATTTGCTAAGGCAGGGAGTCCTGCTGGTCAAAAAACATCAAATATGAGTACTGCTACCGATTTGGTAGCAGCGATTTTGGACTAATAAGGCCAGATAGCAAGTCGAAATGGTAGCGCGCAGAGATGTGGTGTAAGAGGCGGGGCATACCCCGCCTCTTCCCTTT
>CAUCUN010000028.1:0-10302 GCA_958445985.1 uncultured Collinsella sp.
CCCGTGGGTTATACCCTAAGAGCAAACCACCCTTTTTAAGGGTGGTTCTGATTTACAGACTTGTAACAGAGCCAGAATATCACCACATACTGCGCCTAACTAAAGAAATTCTCGACCGTTAACCGGAATTAGCGCCAAATCGTGCATAAAATGCGCTACTGTATTGCAAAACGTTGGCCTGTTGTGCATAACCAGCCATAGCAACGGGCGGCGTTTTTATGGTTCGGATCGGATTGTCTCGACATGTGTCCGACTGAACATTTCTTTGTCCTATCTCATAAGGAGGATGGCATGGCTGATTCTATGTTCCACCAGCCCGTTATGGGTCGTCGCGCCTTTGTTGGCGGCACCCTCGCTGCGAGCTCCATGGCTTTTCTTGCCGCATGTGGCAAGAAGGGCGGCGACGCTTCCGGTTCTGAGTCCGGTTCGACGCTGAACTTCTACATCAACAACCCGGTCTGCATCGACCCCTACAATGTCCAGGAGGACCAGGGCACTCAGGTCGAGTACCAGCTCTTTGACGCTCTGACCTCTTATGACGCCGAGAAGGGCAAGATCGTTCCGCTGGCTTGCGAGTCCTTCGAGGCCAACGACGACGCCACCGAGTTCACCTTCAAGATCAAGAAGGCCAAGTTCCACAACGGCGACGACGTTACCTCCAAGTCCTTCAAGCTCGGTTGGGAGCGTCTGGTCAACACCAAGTCGGCCATCGCTACCGAGTACGGCCCTTCCGAGGTCTCCTATCACCTTTCCATGGTCGAGGGCTATGACGACCTGCTTGCCGGTAACGCCACCGAGCTCAGCGGTGTTACTTGCCCCGACGATGAGACCCTCGTCGTCAAGCTGTCTTCCGCTTACGCCGACTTCCCCTTCGTCGCCTCTCACCCGGCTTTGGCTCCGGTTCCCGAGTGCGCCGAGTCCGATGCGAAGAGCTTCTATCTTGCACCGGTCGGTAACGGCCCGTTCATGATGGACGGCAAGTGGGAGGATGGTCAGGAGATCAACCTCAAGAAGTTCGACGATTACTATGGCGACAAGGCCAAGATCGATGGCATCCACTTCCAGGTCATCAAGGACATGGAGACCGCTTACAAGGAGTTCCAGGCCGGTAACCTCGACGTCTGCGACGTTCCCGTTGCTCAGATCGATGCCGCCAAGAAGGATCGCGGCGTGTCCAAGGACGGCTACACCATGGGCGACGGCGAGCGCATGCTGCTCGGCTCCGAGCCTTCCACCTACTACCTGACCTGCAACAACACGGCCGAGCCGTTCAACAACGCCGACCTGCGTAGGGGCATCTCCCTGGCCATCAACCGTGAGGCCATCTGCAAGACCATCTTCAAGGGTACCCGTACCCCTGCCGACGGCATTGTTCCTCCGGGCATCGATGGCTACAAGGAGGGCGCATGGGAGTTCTGCGCCTACGACGTCGACAAGGCTAACGAGTACCTCGACAAGGTTGCTCCCGCTGGTGCTAACGGCGATCGTGGCATTAACGTGACTCTGTCCTACAACCAGGACGGTGGCCACAAGGAGATCATGGAGTCCATCATCGGCGACCTCGCCAAGGTTGGCGTTACCGCTGTCTCCGATACCCCCGAGTGGTCTGCCCTGCTCGAGCAGTATCAGAACTTTAACTATCAGTTCGGTCGTCTGGGCTGGATTGCCGACTACCCGATCATGGACAACTTCCTGTATCCGCTGTTCCACTCCGACTCCCTCGGTGGCGACAACCGCTCTGGTTACAACAACCCCGAGTTCGACGCCAAGGTCGACGAGGCCCGTACCACGGTTGACGACGAAGAGCGCGTCGCTAAGATGCAGGAGGCCGATGCAATGGTCGCTGCCGACTGCCCGGTCATCCCGGTGATGTTCTACACGCACACCATCGCCGGCTCCGATCGCATCAAGCACCTCTATGTCGATCCGCAAAAGCACGCCGATCTGGGTACCGCTGAGCTCGCCTAAGAGTTTGCAGCTTCCGTGAGGGTCAAGTATTTACGTAGACCTCATGGGAAACATACAGTTCTCCCTAACCTGGGGTAAACTGGCTGATGGTAATTTTGGGATGCCGGTCTGGCGATCGGCATCCCATTTAGGTTAATCCCTAGATAGGGGAGTGGTATGGGTAAGTACATCGTTAAACGTGTGCTTCAGTTCATCCCGGTGTTTTTGGGCGTTACGCTGATTTTGTTCGCCCTCCAGAATATCGTGCCGGGAGATCCGATCAAGCTGATCGGTGGAGACAAGGCTCTGTCCCCCGAGGTGGAGCTTCAGCTTCGCGTCCGCTATCACCTGGTCCAGTCGGACGAGGACGGCAACGCGATCCTTGACGAGAACGGCGACCCCGTTCAAACGTCGCTCGTGGACCGTTACTTGTATTACATGAACGGCCTGCTTCATGGCGATCTGGGCAATTCGTATCAGCGCAAGCTGCCGGTTACGGAAATCTTTGCCCAGAAGTATCCGTATACGGTCAAACTTGCCGCGTGCGCCATCGTGCTCGAGGCAATCATGGGTATCGGTGCGGGTATCATTTCGGCGGTAAAGCGTTATTCCTTCTGGGACATTTTGGTAACGCTCACCACGTCGATCCTCGTTGCCGTCCCGGCCTTCTGGCTCGGTATGTTGCTGCAGCTGTTCTTTGGCGTCATCCTCAAGGACGCAACAGGCGGTGCATTCTCCATGCCGATCTCGGGTGCCGGCGGTGCCAGCTCTCAGTATCAGGATTGGATGCACTATGTGCTTCCGACCATTACGCTGGCTTCGGTTTCGACCGCTTATGCTGCCCGCATTATGCGCTCGCAGCTGCTTGACGTCATGAACCAGGATTACATCCGTACGGCAAAAGCCAAGGGTCTCTCCAATCGCGCGATTATCATCAAGCATGCGCTTAAGAATGCACTCATCCCCGTCGTTACCTATATTGGTGTCGACTTTGGCGGCATGCTTTCGGGCGCCATCCTGACCGAGACGGTCTTCAATTGGCCGGGTATCGGCTATGAGGTCTATCGCGCCATTAGCATGCGTGACTGGCCCATCGTTATGGGCGGCGTTACGCTCATCGTCGTCGTCGTCATGGTGATCAACCTGCTCGTCGACATTAGCTATGCATTCCTCGACCCGCGCATCCGCCTTGGCGGTCCGTCGGATAAGGCCTAAGGGAGGTACGTCTCATGCAGGAAACTGATTCTCAGTCTCAGGAGCAGGCTACCGCCACCAAGGCCGCATCTGCTCCCGCCAAGTCCCGCACGCTGTGGGGCGACGCTTTTAAGCGTCTTCGTAAGAACAAGCTCGCCGTTATCGGTGTCTGCTGGATCATCATCGTCGTTGTGGTTGCCCTGACCGCAGATCTGTGGGCTAAGCCCTGGCTCGGTTCGCCGACGGCTTCCGACTCGACCACCATGGCCCAGACGTCGCTGATGGCTCCGTGTGCAGAGCACCCGTTTGGCACCGACGCCCTTGGTCGTGACATTCTCGTTCGCGTTATCTACGGTGCACGTGTTTCGCTTTCCGTCGGTATTATGGCCACTGCGATCTCCACGGTGATTGGTCTGGTCATGGGTGCTCTGGCCGGTTTCTACGGCGGCATCTGGGATACGATCATCATGCGCTGTGCGGATATTTTCCTGGCGTTCCCGTACGTGCTTTTCGTTGTCGCCATGATCGCCGTTATCGGCCGTGGTCTTCAGAACGTCTTTTTTGCCATCGGCATTCTCGGCTGGCCTTCGATTGCGCGCGTCTTCCGCTCTGCAATCTTGACGGTCAAGGAAAACGACTATGTTGACGCTGCGCGCGCGATGGGTGCATCTGATGCTCGTATCGTCGTGCGTCACATCTTCCCGAACTCCGTCGCCTCCATCGTGGTTTACGCGACCATGAACATTGGTGGCGCCATTCTGACCGAGTCCGCTCTGTCCTTCCTCGGCATGGGCGTTATTCCGCCTACGCCTTCGTGGGGCTCCATGATTCAGGACGGTCAGCAGTATCTTCTGACTGCTCCCTGGATGATGATCATGCCCGGTCTGGCAATTCTTTCGACGGTGCTCGCCTTCACCCTGCTGGGTGACGGTCTGCGCGACGCCCTCGACGTCAAGATGAAGGACGCATAAGGATGAAGAAGAACAAGAACTATGTGGACCTGAAGGACCAGCCGGTTCCCGAGGGCCAGCATCTGCTCGAGGTCGATGACCTTAAGATGTATTTCCACACCGAGGATGGCGTTGTTCGCGCTGTCGACGGTGTCTCCTACACGCTCGATCGCGGCGAGACCCTGGGTGTCGTCGGTGAGTCCGGCTCCGGTAAGTCCGTGACCGCCATGACCATCATGGGCCTCATCTCGATGCCTCCGGGAAAGATCGAGAGCGGTGACGTTCGCTATCGCGGTCGTTCTATCCTCGAGATGACCGAGGAAGAGATGCAGCACATTCGCGGTAACGACATCGCGATGATCTTCCAGGATCCTATGACCTCCTTGAACCCGGTCTATAAGATCGGCAAGCAGGTGGGCGAGGGCCTTCGTCTGCACCGTGGCTACTCCAAGCAGGAGGCGCTCAAGCGCGCTACCGAGCTTTTGGACCTCGTGGGTATCCCCGAGCCCGAGAAGCGCGTCAATGAGTATCCGCACCAGTTCTCCGGCGGTATGCGTCAGCGTGTCATGATCGCTATGGCTCTTGCCTGCGATCCCGATATCCTGATTGCCGACGAGCCCACGACGGCTCTGGACGTTACCATTCAGGCTCAGATTATTGAGCTTATGCAGGAAATGCAGGAGAAGAACGGCAACGCCATCATCATGATCACCCATGACCTGGGCGTTGTCGCTGATATGGCCGACAAGATCATGGTTATGTACGCCGGCCGTCCCGTCGAGTTCGGTACTGCTGAGGAAATCTTCTACGAGAGCCGCCACCCCTACACCTGGGGCCTTATCCGCTCCATCCCGGAGCAGGCCATCGATGAGAAGAAGCCGCTTACGCCGATTCACGGCAACCCGCCTTCGCTCATGAACCTGCCCGAGGGCTGCGTGTTCTCGCCTCGTTGCCCCTATGCGACCGATAAGTGCCGCAAGCAGCGCCCCGAGCGCGTTGTCACCGAGTCTGGTCACTACTCTGCGTGCCACTACTCCGGTGACCCCGAGTTCCTCAAGAACGCTCCTGAGACGTCCCGTACGCGCAAGGATTCCAAGAAGGGAGGCGAGGCGTAATGGCAGATACCAACGAGCGTACTCCGCTGCTGAAGGTCGAGCACCTCTCTAAGGAGTTCCCCGCTGAGTCCGGCATGTTCGCCAAGCGCTTCTCCAAGCGTGTCGTCTCTGCTGTAAATGACATCTCTTTTGAGATTTATCCTGGCGAGACCTTCGGTCTGGTTGGCGAGTCTGGTTGCGGTAAGTCCACCACGGGCCGTACTATCATGCGCCTGACCAAGCCGACCGCCGGTAAGGTGTTCTTCCAGGGTAAAGATGTTGCCGAGATGAGCAAGCATGAGATCAAGGACATGCGTCGCGAGATGCAGTTTATCTTCCAAGATCCTTATGCTTCGCTCAACCCTCGTATGACCATCGGTGAGATCGTCTCCGAGCCCATGACCATTCACGGCGTGGGCACCAAGGAGGAGCGCATTGAGCGCGTCCGCGAGCTTCTCGACGTTGTCGGACTGAACCCCGAGCACATCAACCGTTATCCTCATGAGTTCTCCGGCGGTCAGCGTCAGCGTGTCGGCATCGCCCGCGCGTTCGCTTTGAAGCCCAAGCTGATCATCTGCGACGAGCCGGTTTCCGCTTTGGATGTGTCCATTCAGGCCCAGGTTCTGAACCTGCTCAAGGAACTCCAAGACAAGTTCGGTACCGCGTATCTGTTTATCGCTCACGACCTGTCCGTCGTGCAGCACATTTCCGATCGCGTTGCCGTTATGTATCTGGGTAAGATGGTTGAGGTTTCGGACTGGAAGACGCTCTATAGCGAGCCTCACCATCCGTACACGCAGTCGCTGCTGTCTGCCGTGCCGGTTCCCGATCCTGATATCCAGAAGACGCGCAAGCGCATCATCCTCGCTGGCGATCCGCCGTCGCCGCTGGATCCGCCGACCGGCTGCCGTTTCCACACGCGCTGCCCGATCGCGCAGGGTATCTGCTCTGAGAAGCTTCCCGAGTTTAAGGAAGTCGCACCGGGTCACTGCTGCGCCTGCCACTTCGCGGAGCCGTTCCCGATCAAGGAATCGCACATCGACCTGTAGTCGGTTGTTTGTCCGGGCCCGCCCTGGTGTTACTTTTCAGAACGTCCTCGGACATGCAAGAAACCCCCGCTGCGCACTTCGTGCGGCGGGGGTTTCTTGCGTCCTGCGGGATGTTCTGAAAAGTAACGCCAGGGCGGGCCCTGCGGTAACTCGGCAGGGGAGTGCGATTCCTCGATCGCTCACTTTATCTAATAAGAAATTGAGTGAGGCCGGAGCTTTAGCTCCGGCCTCCTTATATAAGGGCTCGGCAAGGCCGAGCCACTAAATTTATATCAGCCCTCAGAACATGTTTGAGAATTGTGCCTGAAGTACGTATTTGCAGGCCCCGAATCGGTGTTGCCTCCCGGCGCATTCCGCAGGGGGAGCGATATTTTGCAGCACGAAGTGCGTAGCAAAATATCGCTCATGCCCGAGGACGCGCCGGGAGGCAACACCGATTCGGGGCCGGACATACGGATCTACCTGCTCATTTACAAATTCGTAAACTTTTTTGAAAAAAGTGCTTGCACAGTTCTCGAATCATAGGTTATTATCTTCCTCGTTGAACGCGCGGTTCCAACAAAATGAACCGTGAATCAACAACATAGCATGTCGGAGTGGCGGAATTGGCAGACGCGCTAGCTTGAGGTGCTAGTGACCGCTTTTTGGTCATGCGGGTTCAAGTCCCGCCTCCGACACCATCGCATTTGAGAAGCCTCTTCGGAGGCTTTTTTGTTACCGATAGACGGTGGGGTCCACGATGGAAACGCTTGAACGCAACGAGTGGGCAGACGTTGCCCAACTAGTCGAGATCACGAGCGATGCTGTCATCATCTGCGAGCTCGATGGAACCATTCTGCATGTGAATAATCGCTTACTTGGTTTGATGTGCGAGGAACGCGCCGACGTCATTGGTGGAGATGTTAAAGACGTCCTGTACTCGTCCGCTTTTGAACGTGCGACGGAACATCGTCTGCCATTTGAAACTGATGGCTCCGAGAACGAACTGATGCTCAAGCTGAGTGACGGCTCCTTTATCCCCGTCTTGGTTCGTGCGGGCTCCGTAACGCCTCCACGCATCTTTGGGCGCCGCGCGCCACGTGTCCTGGTGGCGCTCCATAGCATCGAAGAACAGTATTCGCACGACCGTCAGCTCAAGCGTGCTCTTTCGGAGCTTAGAGTGGCTAACAAGCGCCTCTCTGGCACGCTCTCGGTCATTATGAGTACCGTGGGCTCCGATGAGCTGCCCAGCCTACTTGATACCGTTTTGAACCAGCTTGTAGGAACGCTCGATGCTTCGGGTGCTGCTATCTATTTTTCTGAGAGCGGCGGTTTTAAACTTCGCGGTGTTTCCAAGGAGCTGTACGACAGCTACCTGCCTGAGTTTTTGCCGTATGGCGCTGGCATTCCGACGTATGTTCTTCGTGAGTCGCGTGCCTGTCGCTTGTCGATTCAACAGGACCTTAAGGGTGATAAGGCCGCCTCCGGTATGTTTATGGACCTGGACAATCGTTCTAAGCACCTGTTGCGTATGCAGGATATGCCTCCGTACCGCAGCGAGATCTGTCTTCCCGTTTTTTACGGTACGCAGATCCTTGGCGTGCTGGAAGTTGGTTGGAAACGCCCTCAGGCACCGCTCGCCTATGACGTTAATGTGCTCGAGGTCATTTGCGATTACCTGTCTATCCAGCTGGTCGGCATGGCATCGAGCCTTCGCTCCCGTCGCACGGCCGAGCTTGGCCGCTCGCTCAATGTCTTGCGTGATGAGTTGTTTACCTTTCTAGACGATTCCGCCGCGGCTACCCAGGCGGTATCGACCGAGATCTGCAATATGCTCAACTGCCATTTTTGCCCTGTTGAGTATGACGCCAGTCTGGATTCCTACGTCATAGATTTTAAAGGCGGCAGTCGCGTTGCTTTGCCGGACGATCCCGAGAAGCTTTTCTTTTCTACGACGGCGCCGGCGGCACGTCTGGGAGCTGGCCCTGACGGCTTTGAGGCATCTGTTTTGGGCGGCACGAGTGCCGAGGACCTTAAACACGTCCGTATAACTCGCGTTGACGAATCGATGCCTATGGGAGGCTGGCTTAGGGCGCATGGTCTGCCTTGTCAAGGTCTCTACGTCGACTCCGGCATCGAGGCGGGACGCCCGCGCTCTGAGGGTGATGGCAAGCACAGTAACGACGCGATTGTTCCTGCTTCTGTTGCGAAGAGCCCGACGACGCGCGCGCTGCTGCTTCGTGATGGTAGCCAAGAGCCGATTGATGATCTTGAATATGACTACTTGGTGCACTTGGCGCATGACTTTGAACTGATCTACGAAGGCGAATCTCAAAAGCGCGAGGAGCGCCATATCGCTCAGACCCTTCAGATCGGCATGAGAAATTCCCTGGGGGATGTTCCGGGTATCGCAACCGATTCGGTGTACCTGTCGGCCACGAACTCGGCGTTGGTCGGCGGCGATTTCTATACGCTCATCCGTCTTCCCGACGACTGCGCCGTCATGATTCTGGGCGATGTGTCTGGCAAAGGCATTGAGGCTGCATCGATGTCCGCGCTCGTCAAGACGGCCCTGACGGCATATGCCTGGGAGGGCGCTGGACCGGCCCGCATGGCACGCTCCCTTAACAGCATGCTCATGGGCTTCTCGAGGGTCGAGACGTTTGTGACGGCCTTTATCGCCAAGATTGACCTTAAAGCCGGACGCGCAACGTATTGTTCGGCGGGCCATCCTCCGACCATGGTCATCAGGCCAGAGTCGATGCCGCTGGGTGGCGGCGAGGCCCGTGGGGGAGAGGTCGAGCTGCTTGGATGCCAATCGGGCGTAATCGGTGCCTTTGAGAGCATGGTGTACGAGACAGGCGTGTTTACGTTCGCTCCCGGCGACATGCTCTTCATGTATACGGACGGAACGATTGAGGCCCGCGACCGCACCGGAGCGTTCTTTGGTGAGCAGCGCCTTCGTGACCTTCTGCTCTCTGTCTCGGGTGAGGGCGTATCGGGAATCTGCGGCAAGGTCTTGGGCGAGCTTGACCGATTTACCGAATCGGCGCTGGACGATGACATTGCATTGGTGTCCCTTGAGTTTTTACGGGGTCGTTCATAGACGACGCTGGGCGGGCTGAATCCGTACGGTTGGGGAAACGAATGCATCGAGTGGGCTTTTTTGGGGAACCATGGTCGTATGAATGAGTGGAATGACATAGCGGTTTTGACGCCACCAGGCGATATCGACATCGCCACGGTGCCTGCGCTGCGTCGGCGGTTGGATGCTTTGATTGGCCGCGGCGTGCGTCGTGTTGTCATCAACTGTCAGGCTGTTAGCTTTATCGATTCGACGGGCTTGGCATTCCTGCTTACGCGCGCTCGTGAGCTCATGAGGCGAGAAGGCCTGCTTTCGCTCGTCAATGCATCGGGTGAAGTTGTTCGCTTTTTGGAGATTGCTCGTCTTGTCGATATCCTTCATGTCGCGGGGCCGGCACGGGAGTCTATTCCCGCCATTCCGGTGGGGGAGCTGCCTCGCTGGAGTAAGAGCGTCGAGGTCCGTCAGGGTATCGAGAATCTTCCATACTACCGACATCGCATCGCCGAACTCCTTGAATCGCTTCCGTTGCGCCGTGACGAGCGCTACGATGTCGCATTGGCGTCGGGGGAGGCGCTGGGTAATGCCTATGACCATGCGGGCGGTATCGGGTGCGTCCTGACGGTTCAGGCCTATGGCGATCGCGTTGTGGTTGAGGTGCTTGATCGAGGTGCCGGCTATTCTATCGATGAAACGAGCGAGCCGGTCGCATCCGAGGAGCGCGGCCGTGGCATCAAGCTTATGCGTATGCTCGTCGATAACGTGGAGGTTGCTCGTCGTACGGACGGCGCCGGCACGCGCGTACAGATGGTGAAGCTGTTTAGCGGAGCGCTGGAATCGTGTGCCTAGCCAATCGCTTTAGCGCGTTTAGCTACTAAGAACATGCGGCAGACAAGTTTTTTGAAAAAAGTACTTGCGTCTTTTGGACAACTCGCGTAAATTAATAACCCGCAAGCGGACATGGCTCAGTTGGTAGAGCACAACCTTGCCAAGGTTGGGGTCGCGGG
>CAUCUN010000029.1:0-7427 GCA_958445985.1 uncultured Collinsella sp.
ACTGCGGGGTCAGCCCGTGGGAGGCCAGGGCGCCGCTGACCGGTGGACGGCACCGTGCCGTACGCTTGAACTGAGAAGGGGGGAGGCCTCGCGGCCTCCCCTTTTTTGCGTTTACGGGCTTTTTGTCTCACATAGTAGCTGTGTTTTATAACCCTCGTTTGTCGCATCTTCTGTGAACGGGCTACAATAACTTAGTCTGTGCGATATGGAGGTGAACATGGCTGAAGCTGGTATCGGCGTTGATATCGTCGAGATTTCCCGTATGAAATCAATTCTTGAAAAGACGCCGTCGTTTGCTCGGCGTGTGTTTACCGAAGAAGAGCGTGCGTATTGTGATGCATCATCGCGTCCCGCTGCTCACTATGCCAGCCGCTTTGCTTCGCGCGAGGCGGTACTTAAAGCTCTCGGCACGGGTTTTAGTCAAGGCGTTGGTCGCAAGGATGTTTCGGTTACGCGTGATAAACTCGGCAAACCGAAGGCGCTGCTTTCGGGCCGTGCTCTCGAGATCGCTCAAGAGCTGGGTGTTGTTGAGGTCGCTCTTTCCATTACGCTTACAGGAGACTTAGCCGTTGCGAATGCCATCGCGATTACCGAAGATGCTCGGCCTAAGCCAAAAGAGGAAAAGGTGAGTACCAAGAAACGCGTAGCGCAGACATTTAAAGAGGCTCGCTCTGTTTTAGATGAGCTTGAGCAGCTGCAGAATTCAGCATTGACGGAGCACCTGGGCGATGCTTCGCAAGATACGCTAGGAGCATAGATGAAACCGGTTTTGAGTACCGAAGAAGTCGTTCGTCTCGAGGATATCATCGAACGCGAAGGGACTTCGAAGGCCGAGCTTATGGAGCTAGCGGGTGAGTTTGCCGCCAACGAGGTCTTGAAGCTCAATCCCGATCGGGTTCTCGTTCTGGTCGGTTTTGGTAATAATGGCGGCGACGGTTGGGTTGCCGCCGATATTCTGAGCCATAAGGGTGTGGACGTCGATATCGTTTCTCCGGTTGAGCCGGATGAGATTCCTGCTGCTCTGGCACGTCATGTTGCTCGTCGTACTGCCGGCCGCGATGTGCACGTTTGCGTCGGCCCCTCGCGTGACGAACTCGAGGTTTTGATCGATAAGGCCGATGTTGTTGTCGATGCCATTTTTGGTACCGGTTTTCACGGGAATCTGCGTGCGCCGTTCTCCATCTGGATTCCTACGGTCAATGAATGCGCCGATTGTGTCGTATCCATTGATGTCCCCTCGGGCCTGAATGCCGAGACGGGCGTTGTTGATGACGACTGCATTCGTGCCGAGCATACGGTGACGATGATTGCGCCCAAGATTGGTCTGTATAGCGCCGATGGCCCTGAGTATGCTGGCGATTTGATCTGCGGCAATCTTTACGACCGTCTTGACGAGGTCATCGATGATGTCGACCACGCCGCCGAGATTGTCGAGCCCGGTGACTTAGTTGATTTCTTTGCTCCACTTCCTACGAATATCGATAAGTATTCCCGTGGCTCTGTGCTTATTGTCGCCGGATCTGCGCAATATCCTGGTGCTGCCATTATGGCGGCCAAGTCTGCAGCTCGCGCGGGTGCTGGTTACGTGGCAGTCGCGGCTCCTGACGCCTGCGCTAATCTTATTCGCATGGCACTTCCTTCGATTCCCGTCTTTGCTATTCCGTCTGATTCCCGCGGCTCCTTTGGCGCCGCTGCGCGCATGACGGTGTGCGAGATTGCAAAGAAGTACAGCTGCGTACTGTGCGGTCCCGGTATGACGACGTCTGCCGGCGCTATGCAGGTGGTTTCGGGCTTGCTCGAGCTTGATGTACCGCTTATTTTGGATGCCGATGCACTCAACTGCCTTGCTAAGATTGCCATTGACGGTATTGATAGTAACCCCGAGATGTATCGTCGCGAGCAGCCGTTGGTTATGACGCCGCACTATCGTGAGCTTTCGCGTCTGGTTGCCGGTGACGAGGTGAACGACCTTGGTACCGCGATTGCAGCCGCGCAGAAGGTTGTCTGGGCTGCAGGCTCCGACAATCTGGTGGTCATTGCCAAGGGGCCGACGACGGCTATCTGTGGCGTTGAGCGTGTGCTGCTGCCACTTTCGGGTCCGGCTTCTCTGGCAACTGCCGGTTCGGGTGATGTTCTCGCGGGTATTTTGGCCGGCACGCTTGCCACCATGCGCGACGAGATGGATCGTTGGGAGTTACTGTATTCGTACGCCGTCGCACTTCACAGCTACGCCGGTTTTGCCGCGGCGACGGAGTATGGTGAGAAGAGCGTTATCGCGACCGATCTTATCGACTTGATTGGTCCTGCCATGGAGCTGGCAGCAAAGGATGCGCTCGAAGATCTGGGAATCATGGACGAAGGATCGGATGACTAATCATGAATAAAGCCGATTTGACGCGCTGGTCCTGGGTCGAGATCGACCGCGGGGCGCTCCGTCGCAACACGAGGGCCTATAAGAACTTGTTGAATCCACGTCAGCGCCTGTGTTGCGTGGTCAAGGCCGATGCTTATGGTCATGGAGCTGTTGAGTGCGCCAAGATCATGTATTCGGCCGGTGCCGACATGTTTGCCGTGGCGACGGTTAACGAGGGCGTTGAGCTCCGACAGGGCGGGATTACGAAGCCCATCCTCATCCTAAGCGAGCCGCCTATCGAGGCCATTCCGACGTTGCTCGAGTTTGATATCATGCCCTCGGTCTATACGTCTGACTTTGCTCTTGCGTATGGCGAATGTGCCGTCGCGGCGGGCAAGGTGGGCAAGTATCATCTCGCCATCGAGACGGGCATGAACCGCATTGGCGTACATTACACGCAGGTGCTTGACTTTGTCCGCGGTATTAATTTCCATCGCGGTATTCAGTGCGACGGCGTATTTACGCACTTCGCCACGGCCGATGAACCTTCGGGCTGGGACTACAAACTGCAGTGTCAGCGCTTTACCGAGGCCGTTCAGGCCATTAAGGATGCGGGCTTTGAGTGCGGTATCGTGCACTGCGCCAACACGCCGTCCTCGATGCTCGACCCCTCGATGCATTTTGATATGATTCGCGCCGGCGTTGGCTTGTATGGAATGCAGCCGTGCGAGCTGAGTGGCCGCGTGATGCAGCTTGATCCCGTTATGAGCGTCCATGCGCGCGTGACGCGCGTGGCACACCCTGCGATGGGTGAGGGCGTGGGCTACGGTTTTACCTACCGCGTACCGCGCACGCGCGTTCAGATCTGCACGCTGCCGATCGGTTATGCCGACGGCCTATCGCGTACGCTTTCCAACCGTATGGATGTGCTGTATCGCGGCGAGCGCGTGCATCAGGTTGGCAATATCTGCATGGACCAGTTTATGGTCGCCATTCAGTCCAACCCGGCACACGAGATTCCCGAGGCCGAGTATGGTGACGAGATGATTATTGTCGGCCGCGATGGCGATGCCGAGATCACTATGGACGAGATGGCCCGACTGCGCGGAACGATTAACTACGAGGTCGCCTGCGGCTTTGGCATGCGTCTCGACAAGGTCTACGTGTAGGAGCCGCTATGGGCGTCATGCACATCCCCGGCCATACCCATCAGGTGCCACGTGAGGTCGCACTCGAGGAAATCGAGGCCGTTCTGGGCGATTGTCACCTCTGCCAGCTCTACCAGTCGCGTCACAATATCGTGTTTGGCGTGGGAAACCCCCACGCCCGCGTGATGTTTATCGGTGAGGCGCCGGGCCGCAATGAGGATTTGCAGGGCGAGCCCTTTGTGGGGGCGGCAGGCGAGGACCTCAACGGCATTTTGTCCCTGGCGGGTCTTAAACGCGAAGACGTCTACATTGCCAATGTGCTTAAGTGCCGCCCGCCGGGAAACCGCAATCCGCGCCCCGAGGAAGTGCTGGCTTGCTCGCCGTTTTTGCGTGAGCAGATTCGAAGCATCTGGCCCGATATCATCGTGACGCTCGGCAACCCCGCGACGCACTTTGTGCTTAAGACCGAGATTGGCATTACTAAGCTGCGCGGCAGGTTCCACCAGATGGGGCATTTTGTAGTAATGCCCACGTTCCATCCGGCAGCAGCGCTACGCAATCCGGCGTGGCAGGAACTGCTGGAGGAAGACTTTAAGATGCTGGGCGACTATCTGGAGCGACATCCCGCACCAGAGGACGCCTCGGAATAATAAGGAGCATATATGTCCCTGGAGCGCCTGGGGGTAGGTACTTACAAAACGACTTGCGCTGCCGATACGGAGTACTTTGGCGAGCTAATTGCACCGTGCCTTGAGGACGGCGATGTGCTCATCCTGACCGGTGGCCTGGGGGTGGGCAAAACTCATTTTACCAAGGGCGTCTCGCGCGGGCTGGGCGATGGGCATATGGTTACGAGCCCTACGTTTGCGCTCATGGCCGTTCACGATCAAGGCCGTATTCCGCTGTTTCACTTTGATCTATACCGCCTGGAGCATGCCTACGAGCTCGAGGATACGGGCATTTTCGATGTGCTGGGCTATGAGGGTGCTTGCCTGCTGGAATGGGGCGAACAATTCCAAGACGAGCTGACGGATGAGTATCTTTCGGTGACGCTCAAGCGTGATGAGGGCGACAGTGATGTGCGAACGATAACGCTCGAGGCGCACGGTGACCGCGCAATGGAGCTTTCCCATTTGATTGATAAGGCTGTACAAGATGAGCTTGCATAACGATAACGCGCTGGTGGTGGCGCTCGATACTTCGACCGACATGCTTGCCTGCGCGGCAAGCTGGATTGATGGGCAGACGGGCGAGACGAAGCTCGTGAGTGGCGACCACATGTGTCGCCGTCACGCCAACGTTGAGCTCGTGAATACCGTTGATGGCGTGCTGGCTCAAGCCGGTCTGGATCGCAGCGATGTTGGTTACTACGTGGTCGGCCGCGGCCCGGGGTCGTTTACGGGTGTGCGCATCGGCATCTCCACTGCCAAGGGCCTCGCGCGCGGTGCCAATGTTCCGCTGCTGGGCGTGTCGACGCTCGACGCTTGCGCTTGGACGGCGTGGAAGGCTGGCGTGCGCGGCAAGCTTGGTATCTTGGCCGATGCTATGCGCGGTGAGGTATATCCGGCGCTGTATATGCTGGTCGATGAGGGTCCCGAGCGTCAATTTGAGCGCGAACACGTGGTCAAGGCCGCCGTGGCGCTCGATGAGTGGCGCCAAGCAGCGGACTGGGACCAGGTTCAGCTGACCGGTGACGGTCTCGTGCGCTATGGCAAGCTGCTGGGTGAGGACGAGACCGCCCGCTGCGTGGAGCGCGACCTGTGGTGGCCTTCGGGCGAGGGCTTGCTGCTCGCGCACGCTGCGGGTGACGGCGATCCGGCTCGCGTCCTGCCGATTTACACGCGCCTTTCTGATGCCGAGGAAAACGAGCGCAAGCGTCTTGGTCTTGCCGAGAGTGCGCAGAGCGAAATTACGGGCGTTGCCGATGAGCTCGCCGGTCGTCATCTGCAGTTCCGTCCCATGGGCGCGGCGGATGCCGAGGGCGCGAGCACGCTGGAGGCTGCCTGCTTTGAAGGTGCCGGACACGAGGCGTGGACGCCGGGCATGTTCCTGTCCGAACTGGGCGAGGACGTCGCTGTGCCGCGTAGTTGGTGGGTGGCACACGACGACGGCAAGCTGCTGGGCATTGCCGGCGGTATGGTCGTGGACGGTGATGTGCAGATTCTGGATGTCGCCGTCGACCCGGCACATCGCCGTGAGGGTATTGCCCGCAAGCTGCTGTCGCACGTGAGCTATGATGCCCAGATGCTCGGCTGCACCACGGCTTCGCTCGAGGTCGAGGACGGCAACGAGGGAGCGATCGCGCTTTATAACGCTCTGGGCTTTACCGAGGCAGGACGGCGCCGCGGCTACTATGGTGCCGGCAAGGATGCCATCGTCATGACGGCTCCGCTGCCCCTGGTGCTTCCGGTCGACAATGCTTCGCCCGAGCCGACGGCGGCAGAGCAGCGTGTATGGCCGCTGCCCGCGCCCGAACGCACTGCTGAGGAGCGTGCCGAAATCGAGCGCCGTCGCCTGGTGCTCGCTATCGAGAGTTCGTGCGATGAGACGGCCGTGGCGATTATCGATGCGGATGGCAATATGCTGGCCAACCAGGTGTCGACACAGATTGATTTTCACGCCCGCTTTGGCGGCGTGGTGCCCGAGATCGCCTCGCGCAAACACGTTGAGGTGATTGTGAGTGTCGTGGATGCGGCGCTCGAGGATGCCGCAGCATCGCTTGGTCTTGAGGGCGGAGCCATTGCCCCCAGCGAGCTTGCCGCCGTGGGCGTGACACAGGGTCCGGGCCTGGTGGGCGCCCTCGTGGTGGGCGTTGCCTTTGCCAAAGGCTTTGCCTACGCTGCCGGTAAGCCGCTCGTATGCGTCAACCATCTGGAGGGGCACCTGTTTGCCAACTTGCTGGCACAGCCCGACCTCAAGCCGCCGTTCATCTTCACGCTTGTCTCGGGCGGGCACACCATGCTCGTGCACGTGAAGGCATGGGGCGACTACGAGGTACTTGGTGAGACACTCGACGATGCTGTGGGCGAGGCCTTCGACAAGGTAGCCAAGGCGTTGGGTCTGGGCTATCCCGGTGGCCCCATCATCTCCAAGCTGGCCGAGACGGGCAATCCCCGCGCGATCGATTTCCCCCGTGCGCTTAACAGCAGGGGAGACTATCGTTTCTCGCTTTCGGGTCTTAAAACGGCCGTGACGCTCTACATCGAGCAGGAGACCAAGGCCGGGCGCACGATTCACCTGCCCGATCTGGCAGCTTCGTTTGAGGCAGCTGTCTTTGACGTGCAGTACAAGAAGGCCAAAAACGCATTGCACGCTACCGGATGTAAGGAATACTGCATCGGCGGCGGCGTCTCGGCCAACCCGCATCTGCGCGAGATGATGATCAAGAAGCTTGGACGTCAGGGGATTCGCGTAACGGTGCCGCCCTTGTCTGCCTGTACCGACAACGCAGCCATGATCGCGGAGGTCGCTCGCCGTAAATTCGACCGAGGTGAAATCTCGCCGTTCGACGTCGACGCCGATCCAAACATGACGCTGTAGCTGGTACGGCGCGGTCCCCGGACGGAGGGGCCGGATATAAGGTTTCCTGCTCTACAGTCCTGCGCAAGACGAAGGCCACATTAAGTGGCCTTCTTTGCGTGCGGAACTCGCGATAAACCTTATATCCGGCCCCTCCGTCCGGGGACCTTTCTGTGTCGATATAGCTTCTGAGCTGGTTTGGCGTCGACAACGTCCAGCAAGGTTAACAAGCCAGCGTCGAATTTCCGGCGTTCTTTAGCTGAAAGAAAAAGTTGGCGTGCGGAGCTTTGCTCCGCATTTGGGATGGGAGCCCCTGAGAGCCGCGGGAGCCGGGCGGCGCATATGAACTTTATCGCGAGTTCCGCACGCAAAGGAAAGCACTTAATGTGCTTTCCGTCTTGCGCAGG
>CAUCUN010000030.1:0-7364 GCA_958445985.1 uncultured Collinsella sp.
AATCGTTGCAGTACTCGCCATGGTCCTTGTCGTAGTAGCACGGCATGTCCCTGTAGCCTTTGCCGTGCACATCGTAAGCATCCCACGCACGGTTGAGGTCTTTCGCGAGCTGCTTGAGGCTGTCGGGTTGGGTGAGGTACATTTGCTCGGGTTTGGCAGCTTTATAGTTATCAACGACCAAAATCCAGCTGTTCATCCATCTGTCGCCTAAATCGAAGTCGTTCGTGTAGATGAATCGACGGATGCTGTGGACGTTGCCGCTATCGTCATATAGGGCAACGGTATCCAGCGGGATCTCGCGTCCCTCGGCATCTTTTGGTAGCTCGACACTCATCACTCAAACTCCTCGTAGTCGCGGCACTCGCCGCACTCGTCCTCGCAGTACAGCAGGTTCTCCATGAGCCACGCCACGGCCCACTTCGCCAGGCGCCAGAACCCTTCCTTGCGGTCAGGCGCCTCTGCGTCGTAGGCACGCTCGAACCCGAGGTGGCAGTAGCCGTAGTCGACGTGGATGTCGCTGCTGCAGAAGTGCCTGCAGTTCCCGCACATCCTAGGCTCACGGGTGCCGCCGTAGCAGCGCTCTATCGTGGCGTCGGTCACCCCCATCGGGTAGCCGCCGACCCTCGAGTCACTCATCGCAGTCCGCCCCCCCTACGCTCTCGTCGAGCAGGTCGATGGCATCCCCGACGGTCGCCTCGATGCTCGTCAGCTGGCGGCGCAGGTTCTGCACGAGGTTCGCGCCGGCGACCTCCGCCCTTCCCGCCTCGTAGGCGCGCTCGATCATGTCGGTCACCGCGACCTGCATCGCCGTGTCGTTGTAGCCGCGCCTGACGCGGTACTTCCCCAGATAGGCGTGCGCCCTGTCCTGCGGCCTGCACTCGCGGTCGAAATGGAACACCTCGACCGCGTCTGCCTTGATCTGATCCAAAGTCTCCATCACAGACATCCCCTCTCTCGGTTCCTCTCGTTGCAGCGCTCGATTGCCGCGTCCACGTCCTCTTGCGTGAACCCCTCGGCGTCGAGCAGGTTGACGACCGCCTGGACCACGTCCACGCACTCGTCGATAAGGCTCTGGCGGTACACCCTGCGCGCCGTCATGATCGGGCTGTACCGCATGTCGTCGCAGTCCTGCCAGGCGCCGAACGCCTCGGCCGCCTCCTCGAGCGGCTTGAGCGCCTGCGCCTTCGGCGCATCCGGCTTGTCGAACGCGCCGAACTCGAACCTGTATCCGTCGCGCATCAGATGCGCCTCCCTTCCGCCAGCGCCGCACGCATGGCGTTGACCTCTCGGCCCGACTCACTCCTCGTTCCGAGGTACACGTCCACGGGCCGCTTGCTCGCGTCCCTTCGCGCCACGTTCTCGCACCACCCGCAGCAGTACCTCTGGTTCCTGTGCGCCGTGCGGAACCGCCTGCCGCACTGCCCGCACACGAGCACGTAGCCCCCGCGCCTATCCAGCGACTCAGCCCTCATGTCGCGCCTCCCAGTAGTTGCACCTCGCGAGCCCCTGCGTGGCGTGCACGAAGTCGGGGCAGCGCATGCACGTGTACCGTTTGCGGCCCTCGCCGGACGCCGTCATGACTGCCTCGCTCACGGCGCAGAACCCGCACGTCTCGCAGCGGGCGCTGCGCGGCCCGTCGTCGTAGATGCTCGCGGACCCCTTCGGTCTGCCCATGTTCTCGTTCCTCTCGGCGTCCAAGCTCATGACGCCCTCCTCTCGCATGCGGCCCTCGCGTCCAGCAGACGCCGCGCGTCCCGGTACGCCTTGAGCGCCACCGGGTCGGCGGTCGTCCCCCTCGGGGCCTTCACCTTCGCCGGGTCGATGCCCGGATGTTCCTCGCGCCACCTGCGCTCGAGCTCCGCCCTCGTCTGCTCGGGCGTCCTCGTCGGCTTGAACGTGGCCGCCTCGACCTCCGAGGCGGTGGGCTTGCCCACCGCCCGGTCGTTGGCGTCGATGCGCTTCTGGCGCCTGGACCAGTCGAGCGCGAGGGCGCCCCAGTTGCTCACTGGCTGGCCGTTGCCCTTGACCCAGCCCTGAGACTCGAAGTAGGCCCAGAAGGCGTCCGGGTCGCCGCTCAGGCAGTTGGCGCCGAAGTACCCGCGGGCCTCCTCCAGCGACGGCGGCTCGAACTCGGGCGGCGCGGCGGGGGCGATGCCCCCATCACAGGACAGCTCAGCACAATCCAGTTCAGGACAGGACAGGCTAGGGTAGGTTAGGTTAGGGTTTTCACTTTCCGAAACCTGCGTTTCGGGTTTGTCGGAAACTGGTTTCCCGTTTGAAAAACCTAGGTTTTCACTTTCCGAAACCTGCGTTTCTGGTTTGTCGGAAACTGGTTTCTTGCGCGGGCGACCGCCCTTGCCGCCCCTGCCGCGCGCGTCCTTGGAGTTGTCGATGGCGTTCTTCATCGCCTTGAAAACGCGGCGGAGGTGCTTCGGCAGGTCGGCCTCGACGCCGTGCAGCCCGTACATCATGATCGCGTCGGCGAGCATCGCGCGGTCGCGCAGGTCCTCGGGGTCGCTCGCGTCGAAGTCGTCGTAGACCTCGGCAAAGCTGTCGAACACGGTGAAGGCCATCAGAACCACCCCCATAGAAGCGAAGAGAAGAACAGGAAACCCGCGGAGAAGGAGGCGGCGAACAGGGCCGCCTCCCAGTGGTCGCGGATGATGTCGGGTACGTGCCTCATCAGAACGGCACGTCCTCGTCGTAGAACTCGGACTGTGGGACCGCGGCGTAGGCCTGCTGGGCGTTCCACTGCGGCGCGGCCTGCGCCCGGGGCTGCACGGGCACCGTGTCCGCGAGGCTCTGCTGCGGCTGGGCCTGCGTCTGCCCTTCACGGCGCACCATGACCTCGATCTCGTCGACGATCACCTCGAGCTTCGAGCGCTTCTGGCCGTCGCGCTCCCATGAGCTGTAGCGCAGCTTGCCCTCGATGGCGACCTTCATGCCCTTGGCGAGGAAACGCCCCACGGCCTCGGCGCGGTTGCCGAACATGGTGCAGTCGACGAAGTTGGGATAGTCCTCCCACTCGCCAGTCTGCGCGTTGCGTCGGCGGTCGTTCACGGCGACGCCGAAGGACAGGACCTGCGTCCCGCCCGCCGTGGCGCGAAGCTCCGGGTCGCGGGTCAGGTTGCCGCTGATGTTCACTCGGTTGATGCTCACTGCCCGTCCTCCTTCGCGATCATGTTGTTCTTGATGGCCTCGACGAGGCGCGGCCCTTGCATGTAGCCCAGGCCGCTCACGCGGCGGCCGTCGCGGATATGGCACGCCTCGACGATCTTCTGCGCCGTGACCGGGCCGATGCCCGGGAACGAGCTGGCGAACTCCTCGACCTTGAGCCTCTGCGCGATGGGCGCCTCGATGGCCGCTTCGGGCGGGATGTTGCCCGCCTTGCAGGCGGCCTTGAACGCGGCACGCTCGCGGCGCGTGTGGACGGCCTTCGCCATCGCCTCCTTGCGCTGCTCCGGCGTTCGGAGCGGCGGCAGGTTACTCTTTCCCATGTCCTACATCCTCTCGACGTATCCGTGAATGCCGTTCTCGACCATGACGGCCCTCACGCGGCGCAGCTCGTCCGCCGTGGCACACTCGATGACAACGCGGTAGCCCCTCTGCGGCGCTGGGGCCGCATCCTCGGCCGCATCCGGCTCTGGGCGCGACGGGACCACCCGCACGCACCTCGGCACGCCCAAGGGCGGCTCAGATTCCTCGACGGGCATCGGCTCGGGGTCGGGCGGCAGCGGCGCGGGCTCCGGCTCGGGCTCCGGTGCGGGCGCCATCGCCTGCTCGTAGGTCGCCGTGAGCGCGGCGGCCTTGGCGACCTCCTCGCGATGCGCGGCGACCGCAGCCGCCACTTCGCCCGAGTCCGCCGGCAGGGTCTTCGTCCACCACGCCACGGCCCATGCCTTCTCGGACTCGTCCGCGTAGTCGAGGCCGTTGACGAACTTGAACTGGTGCAGCAGCTCGCCCACGCGGCGCTCGATGATGTTCTTGGCCTTGACCTCGCCAAAACTCGCGTTGAGCCACTTGTCGTCGGCGATGCGCTCGTATGGCACCAGCGGCTCCATCTCGCCCGCGAGGTCGTAGTAGTGGCCCTTGAGCGCGGTGAGTCGGCGGGCCCTGCACTCGCCGTCGTATCGGTCGATTTCAGCCTTGTACGCATCGGAGAGCCTGTCGATGGGCGCCGTGATCTCGCCGATGGTCTTGTCGAACGTCTTTAGCAGGTCGCTGTACTTCTTCTTCGCGGCCTTGCGCTGCGCCTCGATGGGCTTCTTCACGTCGTTGACCGCCGCGCGGTACTTCTTCGCCGCCTTGAAGTCCTCGTCCTTCTCGATGCGCTTGACGCCCATATAGACCGCCAGCTTCTCGTCCACGTTCTTCTTGAGCCGTGCCAGCTTGTCCTCGAGCGTGTCGTCGATGGCGAGCGACGCCACCAGCGTGTCGAAGTCCTCCTCGAGCGGCACGGCCTCGACCGCCAAAACCTCGTCTGCCATTAGAAGCCTCCCAGCAGGTCGTCGTCGGTCGCATACTCGGCGGGCGCGGGCTCATAGACGGGCGCGGGCTCCGGCTCGGGGATGGCGGGCTCGGGCTGTGCCTTGCACGCCGCGATCTCCTCCTCCATCCAAGAGGCCGCGCGGCGCGCCTGCATGAGCGTCATGTCGTGCATGTTGCCCGACGAGCAGCCCACGGCGGCGCAGATGGCGGCCATGGCCCCGGCGCTGTCGAGCCCAGTCGCCGCCATGAACGGCTTGAACAGGTCGCGCACGGGCTGCAGGTCGGCCACGGGCTCGACGCTCTCGGCCTCGACGGTCTGAGAACCTGCGCGCATGTCCTGCGCGACCTTCTGGTCCATCTCCTCGCCCGTGTACATCCCGCCGAACTCGTCGGGATAGGCCAGACGCCACGCGCCGGCCTTGGCGCACTTCTCGATCATGACGCCCGGCATCTTCGCCCAGTTGCTCTTGCCGGTGCTGTAGTCGGTGAGCGCCAGCTCGACGTATGCGGGCTTCTTGCCGTCGGTGAACGCGACCTCTGCCCAGCCGCCGATGAGCTGCTCCCCGATCATCTTGTAGACGGCGGAGCCCTTCTTCTTGACGACCTCGCCGTCGCGGAGCACCACGACGCCGCTCTCGATGCCGCCATAGTTGGGCTGCTTGTTCGCGCGGCGGTTGAACACCTGGTAGGAAGTGATGATGCTCGCCGGCGCGTTGCCGTACTTGATGAGGTAGACCTCCTTGGTGAAGGGGTTCAGGTGCTGGCGGTTGCACAGCTCGATACACAGCGCCAGCTCGCTTTCGGTCGCGTTGGGGCACAGGCGCTCGCGGATGTCCTGCGAGGTGAACTTGACGGGCATGCCCGCATCGTCCTTGAACTCGATAATCTCGTTACTCATCGACGCTCACCTCGCATCCGTAGAGCTTGGAGATAGTGGCGACCGCGCCGCTCTCGGCGTAGACGTCATCGCACTCCTTGCCGTACGCGATGATGACGGCCAGGAAGTCGCGGTCGAACTCGATGGGCTCCTCGTCCATCAGTACGGGCGCGACCGCCATGCCGTAGGCGACGCCGCGGAGCACCGCGGGGTCGACCTTCTCCTTGAGCGCCTCGGCGTTGAGCTCCGTGTTGATGAGGACGTTGCCCACGGCCTGCCTCATGAGTTCCTTGAATGCCTTGCGTTTCATTTACATTTCCTCCGTTTCGTCCCTGCGCCCGGACCAACCGGGCGCTATCGATATGTCCATGCGCTCGGCCTGCCCGCGCACCCTGGGGTGCTTTACCACGTGCAGGTCGACCACCTGCGCGTCGTCGGCCCAGACGAGCCCGTTGAGCGCGTCCATGACCAGCTTGGACTCGTTGTCGGCGTCCGGCTTGTAGGTGTCCGGCTCCGAGCGCACGCGCTTGGGCCGTCTCTCCGGCAGCGGACGGTAGGCGTCGACGTTGAGAATCACCGGCACGTGCGGCCCGAAGGGCAGGGGCTGGATGCCCGCCTCGGCCATCGCCTCCCGACACGCCGCCGCGATTGCCCGCTCGGCCCTCAGCGTCTCGGTCGGCGTGTACATCCGTGCGTGCCTGCGGTCGAGCCTGTGGCGCTGCTTGCCCGCCACGAACGGGACGGTGAACGCGAATCGCCTGCCGATCACAGTACCGACCCCATCCCGAGCGCCACGCGGATGCCATCCGCCGCGAGCAGCATCGCCCGCAGGACGTAGGGCATGAGCGCGTACACCGCGAACAGGAGCGCGATGTACGCAGCGCACCTAAGCAGCCTCGATGCCATGCGTTCCCTCCTCGATCCACTGCTCCACCCATTCCGGGCGCACCATGCGCCCCACCTTGCGCCCCTCGGGCAGCTGCGAGCGCAGGCGGCCCGCCTTGCACTCGATGCGCAGCGTGTCGTATGGCACCCCCGTCACCCTCGACGCCTCGCGCAGCGTGTACATCAGCTTGTGCCTGATGCCAAGCTCGTCGGCCATCTGCTGGAACGTTTTGGCTCTGCTAGAATCCATGAATGACCTCCTTTCAGGTCAGGAGCCGTCCCCGCTTTCCACACCGGGCGGCTCTTTTTTGTTGCTTGCTTTCGGTGCCTCGCCCCCGGCACGGCACCGGTAGGGAACGTCCCCGCGGCTATGGTTATCGGAGAGCCGCGGGGCAACGGTGCCGCCCCGGGGATGGGGCCCGCGGGTATTGCCTGAGCGGCAACACCCGCGCGTCCGCGTTATACACGCGGTAGGCTTCGGGCCATGATTTGGAGACGCCAGACATATCGCCCGAAACACGTCCGACCAGCGGGCCCCCTACTCGTGCGGCTCGTCGACTGGGTCGAGCGGCACCCTCGCATCAGCGCCGCGATCGTCCTCGCCGGGTTCATCAACGACGCCTGCGACCTGCTTGGGCGCGTCGTTGATCTCGCGATGTTTCTCATGAAGCTCGCGGGTGTGCTCTAGCACGAACGCGACCGCGAGAACGTCGAGGAAGACCCGGACGGCCGCATGGATAAGGTTCAACATCGCCGCCGCCCCTACTTCGTGCCCACGATCGGCTGGGAGCCCTCGGGCACGACGACGAGGTTGCCGTCCTTTCCGATGCTCTTGAGCGCGTCGATGTAGTGCTGCTGGATGACCTGGTCGTTGAGTGAGTTCGCGAGGACCGCGTTCGCGTCCGCCTCGCCCTGGGCCTCGATCTTCTTGGTCTCGGCCTGGACCTTGGCCGTCTCCTGCTCGTTCTGGGCCTTCTGCTTGGCGACCTCGGCCGCCTGCGCCTCGCTGTAGCTCTTGGTGATGTTCTTCGGGTAGCGGACGTCCTGCACGCTCACCTGCTCGACCGTGAGGCCTATGCCCTTCCACTTCTCGGTGAGGGCCTTCTGGACGGCC
>CAUCUN010000031.1:0-6113 GCA_958445985.1 uncultured Collinsella sp.
CGCGATTGGCGAAAATGCGTTGGTGAAAATGGTGAAAATTATATTGACGCTAACATCGCGAGGTGCTTCTCGCTGCAGACGCTCGTCTGCTTTATCGCCGTCATGGTCGCCTCCCTAGTCGAGCGAGAGCCCGCTGAATTTGCCGCCCGGCTTGCTCCCGTTCTTCTTCTCCGGCTCGGGCCACTTTGGGCACCAGGTCGAGGCCTCCTCGCGCATCTTCTCGGTGGCGGAGGCATCGAGCCGCCGCTGGTACGTGCGACGCCTCTCCGCCTCGTGCTCGGGGGTCCCGAGGTCGAAGTGCTCCCTTGTGGGCGTGTTGGTGCAGTCGGTGACGGGGGAGCGGAAGACGCCGGCTCGACATGCGGGCATACCGTTGTCCGCGTGCTTCACGACGATGATCCCGTCCCGGTCCGGCGCCATGTCGCGCCACTCCCAGGGGTGTATCACGTCGTCTGCGCTCTCGCTGTAGGACGTCGAGGAGGACGTGCCTGACGCGGCCCTGCCGCTGCTCGTGCCCTGCGTGTGGCGCGTGGTCTTGCCGATGAGCTCGGTGAAGTACCGGCGATCCTCCTCCTCTGCGAGCTTCATGGCGATCTTCACACCGCAGTTCGCGAGGATCTTCCTGCGGCCGTCTCTCTCGCCGTATTTGTTGAGCTGGGATACGCCCTGTGTCGCGCCGACCCAGAACGCGCCGTAGCTGCGCGCCAGACTGAGGAGGGCGGGCAGGCACTCGACGCGGGGGAGGTTGCCCCACTCGTCGCCGAGTATCTGCACGGGGCGGGGGAGCCTGCCGCCGTTCACGTCCGCGACCGCCTGGACCGAAGCCCAGAGCTGCGAGAGGAATATCGCCGCGATGCAGTTGTAGGGTGAGCCCTCGTCGAGCACGTGGAGGAAGACGGCGCTCTTCTCCGTGAGTACCGTGTGCGGGTCGATGTCGGAGCCGGAGGTCATCCAGGCGATTGGGGCGGAGGAGAACGGGCGCAGGGCGACCTTGAGCGTCGAGAGTATGCTCCTGAGCTCGTTGCCGCCGGAGGATATGAACTGGGACGCCCTTCCCTTGGCGGGGTGTCCGCTTGGCAACGAACGGAAGACGGCTTTCAGAGGCTCGGATGGGTCGTCGCCCTCTGCCTCGGTACCGCGGTCCAGGACCTCGCAGACGGTCGCGAGGTGCCTCGATCCCTCGGGACACTCGTCGGACATGGAGACCAGCAGGACCAGGGCCGAGAGCAGGCCTCTGGCCGATGCCGTCCAGTGCGAACCCTTGCCCCTCTCGTCGTCCTGCACCACGAGTTCCGCGATGGCGTCCGCCGCCTGCTCAGCCTCCTGGTCGCGCTCCTCGGCATGGAGGTCGAGCACCTGTTTGAGGGGGTTGAACCTCTGTCCCCTATAGGGGCGCTGCGTGTCGAGCAGCAGGACGCGGTAGCCGCGACGGGCAAGCTCGTCGCCCGTGAGCTCTATGAGTTCGTTCTTCACGTCGGAGACGACGAGGGTCGCGGGCTCGGAGCCGTTGGAGGCGTCGCCGTAGCTGAGCAGGTCGATTGAGGGGAGATAGAGGAAGCGACTCTTACCTGACCCGGTGGCCCCTGACACGAAGGCCATCTTCTTGGGCTCGTAGAGATAGCAGGGTTTGCCGTGATACTTGGTGAACCCATAGACGAACCCACGTGACGAGGGGTTCGTCGAGCCGTCCCAGGTCATGGATCCTTTTATGACCTCGCGACCCGTCTTGACGTGGGCGTCGCCGAGCACGCCGCCGTCCTCGGCCCTCGCGTTGAGGGTGGTCGAGTAGGCGATGAGAGCGCAGATGCAAAAGGCGAGGAGGAAGGTCAGCAGGGTTCCGAGCGGGCAAGCAGTGAACGCACCCGTGAGCCACCAGCCGAGGACGGTATCCACGCCGAACGACGACGGAATCGCAGCCGCGCCTAACGGTGTCCCGGCGACGAAATCGTCGACGGGGACGGCGAGGACGGGGCATGCGAGGATCGCTAGGAGAAGAGATGATATGAGCGCTGTGGGCATCTTGGTTTTCATGATCATTCTCGATTCTTGGAGATGAGGTTTGAAAGCTGCGAGGCCGTGCTCGACACCAGTCGGACGGCCTCCGCGAGCTGTCGGGCCGTCTGCGTATCCACGCCATAGGCGTTTGCGGTGAGGACGGCCTGGTTGAGGTTTCCGCCCTGCTTCTTCATCTGATGAAGAAGCTGCCGCAGCGTCGCCTCGTCGGCGATCCTGACGGGCTTCTCACCGATGAGGAGGGCGGCTTCGCGCATGAACGTCGATGGGGCCATACCAAAAGAGGAGGAGCGCACCGTGATGGCGGCACGCTCCTCCTCGGTCATGCGGACGTTTATATGCGCGGTCTTGGCTTTGCCACGCATGGGCTAGCCCCTGTCGTGGAAGGTGGCTCGCGCACCGTCGAAGTCGAGTCGGGACTCGCCCAGCGTGCCGTAGCGGTTCTTGAGGGCGACGAGCTTGAGGGGCGTGCCGGTTGCGGGAGACTCGTAGGGCCACTCGGGCTTGTCATTGTCATCGGCGAGGTAGAGCACCGAGTCAAAGCCGTACTCGACAGCGGAGGAACCACCGAACATGGCGAGGTTGGGCCTGGCCGACTTCCCGGAATCGTAGGACTTGCGAGTGGTCGAGCTCAGTGCGATGACGGGAGAGCCGTAGAGGTTCGAGATTTCGCGGAGGCCCTTCACGCATGCTGTGATAGCCAATCGCTCGTCGATGAACTGCTGGTCCGCCGTGACGCCGCAGGCGAGGAGCTGGAGGTAGTCAATGAAGACGATGGGGACCTCGCCGCGCTCGCGTGTTACCAGCCCGACGAGGTTGGAGAGCTCCACGGTGTTGAGCGGGCCGGTGATGCAGAGATTGGGGGCGATCTGGGTGCGATATTTGTCGAGTGCAGCCTCGAAAGTCGTGTGCTTAGGGTGATTCTGGGTCGCGCAGCTGGAGACCTCGGACAACGCGACTTTGCCGTCGCTGAGACGCGCCAGACTCTTCTCGATCAGCTTGTGCGCGGGAAGCTCGGCGGAAACGTAGATTACCGGGTGCCCGTCTGCCGCGAGCTTGTCGGCCTCCTGGAGTGCCAGTGTCGTCTTGCCCTTGCCCGGGGCGGTCCCGATTGCGTAGTTGAGCCCGGGGTAGACACCGCCGAGGATGCTGTTGAGTGCGTCGAGCCCGAAGGAGGCGATGGGCTTGTCTTCCTGAAGGGCGTGGACGTGCTCGTCGAGCACATCAAGCTCGAAGACGAGGGGATTGACGTTCGGGCGCTGCATTACTCGCTCGCCCCCTCTGCCAGCTTGTGGAAGTAGTCGAACAGGTCCTCTTCCATGACGAAGTACTGGTTGGCGATGCTAAAGCAGTGGTGGGTGGACTTCATGAGCTTGATGGCGCTGGATTGTCCGATGCCGGTGAGGATCTGAACGTCCAGGCGGCTCATGATGCGCTTGGTGCCGACATGGCGCAGGTTGATGCCTGCGGAGATGGCGTCGGTCTTGGGGTCATCTGCAAGATGCATGATAAACTCCTTTAGTAGGGCGCTCGGCTCCTCTTCGATGTTTGGCGACAGTGAGAGGAGTCGGGTGCTTGTTTGTAAAATGGTTTTATCGACTAATTAGCCCCTTTCTTCTCGTATTCGTCGATAAGGTGCAGAAGGCTGATTCGAGCTTCTGCGGGCTCGCTGTATCCCTTGCGGGATGATCTGCCGATGTTGGCGAAATCGAGCAGAGCACGGTAAGTGCAGGAATAGCCCTTGATGTGCTCCCATGCGTTGAGAATGTATGAGACCAAAGGTGTAACGGCGAGCAACGCTGTAGGGTCTTGCAGGGTAGTTTCGAGTTCACGGCCGGTCTTAGCCTGGATACGTGCGTCGAGGTTGCACTCGGGCATCTTTGCAGCCTCTTCCATAATGAGGCAAATGCTGTCCCAGTTAGTGCGGAGATGATGAACGCGCTCGCTCGTGGTGTCGATGCAGATCCTTGCTTCATGACAGTAGTCAAAAAAGCCTTTGATGACGTCGCGGCAATCATTTTCTGGCTGGATTGCGCTCCAGTCCTCGAACATGCCCTCGAAGGCGTCGAGACAGCTCCCATCCTCAGCATAGATGAGCTGCGCGGCCCACCTGCCTAGATCCGAGCTCGTCAGCTGCTCTATGGGAAGCCTCGCTAGGAGCGCGGACGGGGTGAGACCCCTTGCCGCGGCGAGGTCAGCGCTGGAGCGCTTGAAGAGTACCTGCTCATCCTTTGAGTTGAATAGGATTGTCGAACGCAGCTTGCTGCTCGCAGTGGTAAGTGCCATTGATAACCTCCTCTCTGTTTGGCCTTATTTGCAGTATACATCTGGTGACACAACTATGAGAGTATTAATTTTCATTACCTTCAGATAATTTTTCGAAGACTTCGGCAGCGTTGCGGTCGTTGGCTCTGATTGCGTGGGTGTAGAAATTGGCCGTCGTACTCGCTGATGCGTGTCCCATCCGCGCCTGAACGGTCTTCAAATCGACGTTGTTTGCGACGAGCGCCGTCGCTGCCGTGTGTCTCAGTCCGTGGGGGACGAGACCCGAGTATCCGGTGCCGCGTGTGTGCAGCTTGCCGTTGCGCTCGAACTGGCTTGTCACGTTGGCGTACTCGCCATAGCCGTTGTCGACGCAGAAGTCCCTGAACCAGCGTGAATAGTTGTGTCCATCGGGTCGGGTGATACTGACGTAAAGGTTGCCGTTTTCGTCCTTATGCGGGCTGAGGGCGTGAACGATGGGGTCAGAGTTTCTCTGTCTTAGCCCGCGCTGCTCGAATAGGTTGCGCTGCCGCATCTTCCAGTCGTTTAGATACGCGGCTAGCGAAGAGTCTATAGACAGGATCCGCCTGCTCATTTCCGATTTGGGTGCCCTGAGCGTTTTGTCATTGGTGTACTGGTGGACGATTCTGATTTCCATCGCCTCGGGGTCGTAGTCTTCCCAACAGAGCCCCAGGGCCTCGCCTTTTCTGAGTCCTAGGTGGAATATGAGCATGGTGCAGACGGTCATCGGCCCCATGGGTTCGGATAGCAGGCATTTGGTGAATCGGGGCAGTTCGTCGGGTGGGAGGAAGTTGCGCACTCTAAGGTCTGGCTTTGGGAGTTTGACGCTGATGCATGGGTTGCGCTCGATTAGCTCATTCTCCAGTGCGTCCTGCATGACCTGTTTGAGCTTGACGTGGATACGACGAATCTCGGCCTCTGTGAATCTTCCGGTTGAGATTGCTTCGGCATACGCCCGTTTGATCTCGTCGGGTCTCAGCGCACCGAGGGGCATGTCGCCGAACAGCTCGCGTATATGGCGCACGTCATATTCCTCTCTTTGGAAAGAAAGAGGGGAGCCGAAGGAGCTTTCTCGGAGCCGATGGAAATCCTCGGCGTATCCGGAAACAGTGGTCGGCATGTCGCCAGCCGGTTCATAGGTCTCCAGCTCCTTCCGGTAGGCATCGAGCGCATTCGCAACCTCACCGGGCCAGTTCTTCGGGTTTTTGCTCTTGCAATGGATGGTTCTCTTGGGTGTCTTTAGGTATCTGACTCGTTTCCCGTTCTTGCCGGATTCGGGGTCGCGACCGAGAGAGAAGTAGATGCGGAAGGAACCGGGTTTTCCCTTGATCGGTTCGGAAGTGCCTTTGGCTGTGGGTTTGATTCTGGTTTCCATGGGTCTCCAGGGGTGGTGCGTTGGGTTAGCCTCGGGGGCGGGGCTTTGAGGGCCTCGCCCCCGAGGCTAACCCAAAAATTTCACCCCTGCAAGTCAAAATGAAGGGGTAAAGGGGTGTAAAAAGGGTGAAATAGAAAACTAATCAAGAAGAGCAAAAACGGCAGAATAGCTAAATTACCTGCGGAAACAGAGATATTGATGAAAATGAAAAACTGCAGGTAGGGTAATAGCTCATGACCTCCTAAAGCGGGTGTCGACGGTTCGAATCCGCCCGGGGGCACCAGAGGAATATCGAGCCCGGTACCGCTACGGTGCCGGGCTCTTCTGGTCTAAGGGCAGGATTCGAGCCGTCGACACCCGCGTCACCAATTTCCCCGCGGGGGAGTTTTCGAATCCGCCCGGGGGCACCAGAGGAATATCGAGCCCGGTACCGCTAAGGTGC
>CAUCUN010000032.1:0-4215 GCA_958445985.1 uncultured Collinsella sp.
GACGCCGCCCTCTCAAGGCGGAGATCACCAGTTCGAATCTGGTACGGGCTACCACTTCTTTTCTGCTGAGGCTTATGGCCCGTTCGTCTAGCGGTTTAGGACGCCGCCCTCTCAAGGCGGAGATCACCAGTTCGAATCTGGTACGGGCTACCACGCATCTGATACCCGGTCTTCCTATGGAAGGCCGGGTTTTTATTTTCAAACAACCGTCTGCAATTCCCGTTTGAACCAGAGCTTTGCGTTCTGCATATGGCCCTTACGGGTACAATATCCAAGATATTTTGACTGTTAGAAGGAGTCTCATGACGGAGTCCTCTCAGCATACGTCTAAGCCCCAGGTCGAGGTTGAGGCCTCGGGCGGAGATGACAATAAGAGCGCACGCCGTGGCGCCATCTTTATCGGCGTCGTGCTGGTGGGTTATATCGTCTATCTGGTGGTAACCGGGCAGATGGGGCAGTTCTGGGCCGCTATGTCAAGCGTCCAGGCGCCATGGCTCGTTGTCGCGTGTCTTTGCATGTTCATGTATCTGTTCTTTGGCATTGTGGCCTATGCGATCGCCGTCTGGCTCGACCCATATTCGCCCGTCGGTATTCGCGACCTCATTTCGGTCGAGGCGAGTGGCATCTTCTTTGGCAACTTGACGCCTATGATGATGGGCTCGACTCCCGCCCAGATCTACCGCCTGACCAAAGCGGGCCAAAATGTCGGCGAGGCCGGAGCCACGCAGTTCACGCGCTTTATCGTGTACCAGTTTGGCCTCGTTGCCTGGGGCGCTATCCTCCTGCTTGCTCGCATGCCGTTTTTTGCCGAGCGCTATGGCGACATGACGCTGCTGTGCGTCTTTAGCTTTGGTGGGCACTGCTGCATCTTGCTTGGCATCTTCGCCGTCGCGCTCATGCCTAAGACCGTCACGCGCGTCGCCCATTGCATAATCAATTGGCTCGAGCGCATAGGCGTCTCGTCCTCTAAGATCGAGGGATGGCGCACGTTTGTCGATGGCGAGATCTACTCGTTCTCCGAGAAGTTCAAGCTTTCGGCTGGTCACTTTTCGTCCATGCTGCTCACGGTGGTCATCACCATGCTACAGCTCGCGTTTTTCTACCTCGTGCCGTATTTCCTGATGCTTGCCTTTGGCCACCACGAGGTCGACTTTTTCTCGGTCATGGCCGCGAGCGCCTTTGTCCAGCTGTTGAGCTCTGCGGTCCCCCTGCCCGGTGGAACTGGTGGCGCTGAGGGCGGCTTTGCATTGTTCTTGGGTCATTTCTTTGGGTCGGCTTCGACCGCCGGCTATCTGCTGTGGCGCCTCATTACGTTTATTGCGCCGACCATTTTGGCTGCGCCCCTGCTGGGCCTTAAGAGTGCCCACAACGAGAGCATCCATGCGCGCTGGGATCGCGTGATGCGCAAGCTCGGTCGCACGCCTCAAACGCCCTCTGCGCCCACAAAGCCCCACCCCACGAATGCTGTTACCGTTGATCCCAAGAAGCAGGCTCAGAAGGCTTCTGGGACCGCTAAGCCGGCTCATAAAGCCTATGTGCGCCAGACAGGCGACGGTATTCGCGTATCTCCGTCGGCACTCAATAAGAAGAAGCACCCTAAGTCGCAGTAGGGCAGTCGTGCGTTCTTCATGATGCGGGGCATATTTGTGCTGTATGGGGGATAATCCTCTTACGTAGATTATCTCTCATCTGTTGATGAATGCTCGCATATCGAAGGGACACGCCCATGGCAACCAGCAAACCGCGTCTTGACCGCCGCATTGTTCGCAGCCGTAATGCCATCCTTTCCGCTTTCGAGCGCCTGCTCATGGAAAAGCCGCTGGCAGACATTACGGTGAGTGCCATCGCGCGCGAGGCCAATGTCGACCGCAAGACCTTTTACGTTCACTTTGGTACGGTTGACGGCCTGCTCGATGCCATTGCCGTCGATGTGGTGGAGATGATTGTCGACTCGGTCGAGAAAACCCTTGCTTCAATGGACGGCGACACCAACGAGCGCGCCCTGGGCGCGGCGGCGACCTTCTTTAAAACCGTTAACGAGGCACTGTGTAACAACTTGGTGCTCAATCGTCAGCTGATCGAGAACATTCCGCTCGACGACTTTATGGCTCGCCTGCGCGAACCGCTCGAGCACGAGATTGCCGAGCGCGATCTGCTGCCCCAAGGTCTCAAGGACGAGATGTTCGACTACTATCTGGCGTTTTTGCTGTCGGGTATTATCGGTATCTATCGCACGTGGGCATTGTCTGATGGCTCGGTTCCTATCGAGCGCGTCTCGGAGGTCGCCAACGACCTCACACTCAACGGCCTGTCGAGTCTGGAATCTCGCTTCGAATAGCATCGATAATTCAACAACTTATAGAAGTTGCGGTGGAATAGGGATTGTTTTGGTTATTGGAAGGCCGTTCTGGTCCCTATTTCACCGCAACTTAGTAAAACTGTTTTGATGGTAAGGCGGAGCAGCCTCGAAGATGAGCCTCGAGACTGCTCCGCTTCATTTCTGAGCGTTTGTCATGTAGGGCAGCATTAATCGCCGTTTTTGAGTATGCGGCCCTGTTCTTCGAACTTGTGCATGTCGCTATCGGCCATGCCCTGCGACTTGTCCTCGTGACGCTTGGCGTATAACGGATCGTCGGAGTCGTTCCAGATGCGGTCGGCGACAGGTGACCATGCCTCGGCGGCAGCCTGGGTCTTTTCGCGCAGCTGCTCGGGTGACTCCTTCTCGATTAGGTCGGTGCTCATTGCGCCACTCTCGGCGACCAGTTTGGGTAGCACGTCGGGATTCTCGAGCATGGGGCATGGTTTGAGGTAGTTGTCGTTAAACGGCATGTTCTCGTAGTACTTTATAAAGAGAGGAGAGCGCAGCGCGTCGAGTAAGCTCACATCGTGGATGTTGGCGTTTGAGTAGTGGATGAACACGCACGGCTCCACGTCTCCGGCGGCGTTGATGTGCAGGTAGCGGCGGCCGCCGGCGATACATCCGCCTACAAACTCGCCGTCGTTTTGGAAGTCGAGCGTAAACAGCGGCTTCTTCTCACGCATTTCGCGGATAAAGTGATACATGTGCTCGCGCTGCTCGGGCGTGGGCATGAGCTCGGGGGTTGCATTGCGGCCAACCGGCATAAAGTGGAAGTACCAGCAGAAGAGTGCTCCCTCGCCGATCATCCAGTCCATGTTCTCCTCGGTAGCAACCGTATCGGCATTGGCGCTGGTCCAACAGGTGGAGATACCAAACGGCAAGTCGCGCTCGCGCAGGAGTTTCATGGCGCGCTCGATCTTTGCGTAGGTACCTTCGCCGCGACGGGCGTCGGTTGTGTGCTCATTGCCCTCGGCGCTGATGGCGGGGACAAAATTACCTACGCGAATCATGTCGTCGCAGAAGGCCTCGTCGATCAGCGTGGAGTTGGTAAAGCAGAGAAACACGCAGTCCTGATGTTTTTCGCAAATTCTGATCAGGTCGTGCTTGCGGACGAGCGGCTCGCCGCCGGTATAGATGTAGATATGCGTACCGAGCTCTTTGCCCTGCGTAACGATAGAGTCGATGTCTTCGAACGAGAGATTCTGCTTGTAGCCGTACTCGGCGGCCCAGCAGCCCGTGCAATGCAGGTTGCAGGCGCTCGTGGGATCGAGCAGGATGGCCCACGGAACGTTGCACTGGTACTTTTCGCGGTTCTTTTCCTGCTCTGGCCAAGCAAGCAGGTTGGCGTCGACAATGAGGGTCTTAAGCAGTTTGGTTCGCATCTGGGGATTAAGGCTGAACACACGCATGATCAGGTCATACCAATTGCCGCGGCTCTTGATGACATTGGTGAATGCCTCTCGCTGTACAGGAAATACGCGATTGGGGACCAGCTTGTTCACGAGGTCCATGATTTTGTCGATGTTTTCTTGCGGGTTGTCGTCGAGATAATCGATGAGCTTGTTAAGCGCTGCACGCTCTGCTGACTGTGTAAGCGACATGGGTATATCCTTTCACGTGTGCTTAATGTGTGATAATACCCACTTGTAGATTAAACGAAGTCTAAAGATTTGGAATGTGTCTATTCAACGAATCAATTTAATTTGGGGTGAAGCGTTATACGCCGACACCTTCTAAGTTGCGGTGAAATAGTGTCAGATGGGGATGCGGACGATTTCTTGGGCCGTGCCTAGGCGTATCCATTGGAGTGGGTATGATGAATTGGACACCTAGTTAAGAGCGAAAGGTGTTCAAGA
>CAUCUN010000033.1:0-3884 GCA_958445985.1 uncultured Collinsella sp.
TAATCGCCAGGCCGTGGACGTGATCTCTCATTACTATTTTGCTCCGACGGAGACGGCGAAGAGAAACCTTCTTCTCGAGGGAAAAGAGGAGTCTCGTATTTACGTCACGGGAAATACGGGCATCGATGCTCTTTCGACAACGGTAGTGGGCGAGTACTCCCATGATGTGATTTCCTGGGCACAGGGCTCGCGTCTTATCTTGGTTACGGCTCATCGCCGCGAAAATCTAGGTGAGCCGATGCATCAAATGTTTCGCGCTATCAGGCGCATTGTTGAGGAGCATCCCGATGTGAAGATGGTGTACCCTGTCCACTTAAATCCAATTGTCCAAGGGATTGCTTCCGAGGAGTTGGGGGGCTTCGATCGTGTTCGGCTCGTCCCGCCGATGGACGTGCTTGACTTCCACAATATACTTGCCCGGTCATACCTGGTTCTTACCGATAGTGGTGGAATTCAGGAAGAGGCTCCCGGTCTCGGAAAGCCCGTGCTGGTCATGAGGGATACGACGGAACGGCCTGAGGGCGTGGAAGCGGGAACGTTGAAGTTGGTGGGGACAAGTGAGGAGCGCATCTATCAGAGCTTCAAGACGCTTCTCGAGGATCCTAGTGCCTATGAGAGAATGGCGATGGCCTCGAATCCTTATGGAGACGGCCATGCATCGGAGAGAATAGCGGAGATACTTGCAACTCGATAAAATTTGCCCAGGCGGTAGCGTGCCGATTGTTGGTGTAACGATTCGGTTTGCGAGGGCGGCCGGAGGCCGTCCGAGCAAGCCGAACCATCCCTAGAGTCGTCCCTATTCTACACCATCGCCTAAGCGGCCCTCCTTCCGACCGGGTTGTCGGCCACCACCACTTCTATGATGCGCCTGGCATGCTCCGCGGCGCTCCCATCGCAGGACGGCGCCGGCGCGGCCGGTTTCGACGGGGATGCCGCCATGGCGATGGACGCCTCCGTGAACCACCTCCTGGACGACCAGTCCTCGTCCATCTCGGAGAACACTGCGCCCAGCATCCGTATCAGCGACTTCCTCGACGGGAATACCTGCACGGCGCGGCTCCGCCTCTCGAGATCGCGGTTGGCGCGCTCCTGGACGTTGTTCGTGCGCAGGCGCCGATGGTGGGCATAGGGGAAGTCCAGGTAGGCCAGGGCGTCGGCCTCGGCGTCCTCGAGCAGATCGGCCGCCTTGGGGCACATGCCGGCGATCTCCCCGCAGGCCAGGTTGAGTAGTAACCCTCTCCGGTACCAACAATCAGCAGAATCTGGTACCGCCAGTCAGCGGGCTTGGTACCCTGGGTAAGATAAATTGGTACCGCCGCCCATCGAGCCTAGAATTCCATGTCGCGAGCCCAATCCGGGGCTCGCTTTCATGGAAAGGGGCACGATGCCTATGTCCAAGAACAAGAAAATCCTCCTGATGCTGGCCAAGGGAGGGGCCACCCAGTCGGACATCGCGGCCGCGCTTCACGTCAGCAAGCGCGACGTCTCCGCCGGCGCCAAGGTGATGCGCGAATGCGGCCTGACGTTCGACGCCGTGAGCTCGATGGACGCCGACGCGGTCGATGACATGTTCTTCGCCAAGGAGGAGCGCCGTCCGAACGACGCCTACCTGAGACCCGACATGGCGGCGCTGGTCGAGCGCAAGAAAATGAGTCGGAAGCTGCCGGTGAAGCTCTTCTGGCTCGAGTACTGCGAGCGCGCCGCGGCGGAGGGGAAGCTCGCCTACGCCTACCAGACGTTCTGCGAGATGTTCGCCGACGCCGCAGGCAAGATGGGCGCGACCAGGCACTTCTCCCACGAGCCGGGGGCCAAGTGCTTCATCGATTGGGCCGGCGACGTCGCCCACCTCACCGACAAGCTGCTGGGAACCAGGACCAAGGTCTACGTCCTGGTCGTCACGTTGCCCTTCTCGGACAAGTTCTGGGCGGAGGGCTTCTGCGACATGAGGCAGAAATCCTGGCAGGAGGGCCAGATCCACGCGTTCGAGGAGTTCGGCGGCGTTCCGCGCATGTGGGTGCCCGACAACGCCGCCACGGCGACCGATCGGGCCGCAGCCCCGCGGGTCACGCTCGTGAACAGGGAGTACGAGCGCTTCGCCGAGCACTACGGGGCGGCCGTCCTGCCCGCCCGGGTCCGTCGGCCGCGCGACAAGAGCGTGGCCGAATCGTGCGTCGACCTGGTTGAGCGCTGGATCATCGGGCCGTCCGGCGAGATGACATTCTATACCATCGACGAGTTCAACGAGTTCTGCGCGGAGAAGGTGGCATGGCTCAACTCCCGGCCGTTCTCCGCCAAGGACGGCTCGCGCGACTCGGTGTTCGAGGAGGAGCGCATGCACCTGATGCCCCTTCCCGCCGAGCGCTACGAGATGTGCGAGTGGCGCAGCGCCAAGGTGGCCCCGGACTACCACGTCACCGTCGACTACATGCACTACTCCGTCGACCACTCGCTCATCGGCGAGCAGGTCGACGTGAAGCTGACCTCGTCGTCGGTCGCGGTGATGCACGGCGGGGCGGTGGTCGCCGTGCACCCGAGGCTTCACGGCCGCAAGGGGCAGTACTCGACCAACGTCGAGCACATGCCCGAGAACCATGCCGCACTGGACGACCCGTGGTCGCCGGAGCGGTTCGCGTCGTGGGCGAGGCGCGTCGGCCCCGAGACCGCATCGGCGATCGAGCGCGTCCTCGCCAGCCGCGCGATCGTCGAGCAGTCGTTCGTCTCCTGCCGCAACATCCTCGGGCTGTCGAAGACGTACGCGCCGGCGCTGCTCGAGCGCGCTTGTGCCAAGCTGAACGCGGCCTCGGCGCTTCCCAGCTACACCGGCCTCAAGAACGCGATCCTCGCCATCAAGTCGTCCGACGCCGAGGAGCGAGCCAAGGGGCGCCCCGTCGGGGCCGCAGGCTCCGGCGAGCTGGTGGACCGCGCCAAATCGGCGGGCCGCCTGCGCGGCGCGGACGCCTACAAGAGAGGCGGCGAGTAGGATGCTTACCGAAGAGCACTTCGAGCTGTTCAGACAGTTCAGGATAAAGGCCATGGGGGACAAGCTGCGCGAGATGGTGGAGGACGAGTCGTACGATCGGTTCACCTTCGAGGAGAAGATGGAGATGCTCATCGACGCGGAGGCCGCCGCCAGGCGGGAGCGCAAGGTGGCCAAGCTCGTCAAGGACGCGCGCTTCAAGGATCCCTCGGCATGCGTCGAGGACGTCGTCTATCTGCCCGACCGGACGCTCGCCAAGGACCGTATCAACCGCCTCGCCCGATGCGAGTGGATCGGCGAGAGCGAGGTCGTCGTGGTCATCTCGAAAACCGGCTGCGGCAAGAGCTTCGTCGTTCAGGCTCTCGGCAACGCGGCGTGCCGCAGGCTGATACCCGTGCGCTACACGCGCCTCGCCGACATCTGCGACGATTTGAACCGGGCCCGCGCCGCCAAGGACGGCAGCTACTTCGAGAAGATGGACGCCTACAAGTCCGTCGCGCTCCTGTTGGTCGACGACTTCATGACGACGCCGATATCGACGCAGAACTCGGTCGACCTGTTCGAGATCATGGAGGCGCGCGAGGGCCGCCGCGCGACCGTCATCGCCTCGCAGCTCGAGCCGAACGAGTGGTACCTGCGCATCGAGGGCGAGCTGATGGCGGACTCGATCCTCAACCGCATCGCAACCGGTGCCCGCTACATAGATCTCGAGGGGCCGAACATGCGAGAGTACTTCGCCAAGAAGAGGCGCGCTGATTAGCGGTACCGAGACAGCCTACTCGCGGTACCGCCTTTTGCTGATCGCCGGTACCAAGCCAGGTGATCGATGGTACCGCGAGAGGTTACTACTCATCGTGGACGATGACGGAACCGGGCGCTATGTGCGACAGCAGCGCGTCCCTGATGC